>NZ_CP147518.1:6528496-7142412 GCF_037201965.1 Spirosoma sp. SC4-14
CGGGCGTTGGCTTCAAAATCGAACCGGCTCCACCGCTGCGTCTGCCGTGCCCAGATGAGCGATTTGCCACCCACCTGGTAGCCCCTGATCCAATCAAACGGTTTTTCCTGCACATACGGATGTTCGGCATCTTTCACGAAAAACTGTTGCGTGGCTTCGTCGAGCGCGTAGCATTTGGTAGCAATCGGGTTTTCGTGGTCAAATGCTTCGGGCATTCGGTTGCGGTGCTGAAACTCCCAGGGGTT
Source organism: Spirosoma sp. SC4-14 (assembly GCF_037201965.1). Classification (NCBI taxonomy): domain Bacteria; kingdom Pseudomonadati; phylum Bacteroidota; class Cytophagia; order Cytophagales; family Cytophagaceae; genus Spirosoma; species Spirosoma sp. SC4-14. Next base: position 6,528,742 of record NZ_CP147518.1, read on the forward strand.
CAGCGTAGCCGTTGGGTAATCGGTAATGTGACGTACGTCGCGCCCGCGTTCCAGAACAAGCGTTTTCAGTCCTTTTTCACACAACTCTTTAGCTGCCCAACCTCCGCTAATACCCGACCCAATCACAATTGCGTCGTAGGTTTGGGCCGCTTTGGCATCACCAGTGATGTTCATTTAATAAGCCATTTTAGAATTGCGATATTAATAACAATTCGCCCATACCCCAAAAACCACTCAATATCCCACCGTTTTAATAGATTTCTTCAAACAACCAGCGTTGCTTTGGGCTTAACACAAGAAAGTACAACCAAAACAACGTTATGGAATCGAAAATCCCTCCTCAACACCAGGATGTGCAGCCAGGCATTCAGGCCGAACTGACTCCGCAACCGAAAATAATCCGATACAACTATCGGGGCAGTAACAAACTGAACGGTAAAGTAGCGCTTATTACAGGGGGCGACAGTGGCATTGGGCAGGCCGTAGCTGTTCATTTTGCCCGCGAAGGGGCCAATGTGGCTATCGTGTATACCGAGCGCGAAGAAGTTGATGCTCAAAAAACAAAGGAGCTTGTAGAAGCCGAAGGCCGACAGATTCTGCTACTCTCCGGCGATCTGAAAAAACCGGAATTCTGCGAGCAGGTGGTCGCAAAAACGGTGGAGACGTTCGGGAAACTCAACATAGTAGTCAACAACGCCGGACTTCAGCTTCAGCATAAAGTTTTCGAAGAAATGCAGGACGAAGATCTGGTCAGTACCTTCGAGACAAACATCTATTCGTTCTTTCGGGTAACAAAAGCTGCTCTGCCACATCTGCACGAAGGCGACAGCATTATCAATACAACCTCGGTTACGGCCTATCAGGGACGTGCCGATTTGCCCGAATACTCGTCGACCAAAGGTGCTATTATGGCCTTCACGCGGGCTTTATCGACCAATCTGGCCAGAAAAAAAATCCGTGTTAATGGTGTAGCACCGGGACCCATCTGGACTCCGCTTAATCCGGCATCGGTTTCGGCCAAAGAAGTAGCCAGTTTTGGCAAGGATGTTCCCATGAAACGCCCCGGTCAACCCAGCGAAGTAGCCCCAGCTTACGTCTATCTGGCATCCGACGACGCTTCCTACGTAACAGGTCAGGTTATTCACCCCAATGGTGGCACAATCATAAACGCCTAGCAATTAATAATTCCTATGGTACAAATGGAAATGGAAACCCCGGCGCAGCAACAGGATGTTCAGCCGGGCATCGAAGCCGATATGACCCCACAGCCAATCTACATCCGCGACGATTATCAGGGGTCGGGCAAATTAAATGAGAAAATAGCGCTCATTACCGGGGGCGATAGCGGTATTGGACGGGCAGTAGCCGTTCATTTTGCCCGCGAAGGAGCCGACGTAGCTATTATCTATCATCCCCGAGAGGAAGAAGATGCTCAGAAAACGAAAAGGTTAATCGAAACCGAAGAACAACGCTGTCTGCTTATTGCAGGCGATCTGCGAAAACTATCATTTATCCGAGAAGCCGTTGGCCAGGTGATCAGCACGTTTAACCGGGTGAATATTCTGGTGAACAATGCAGCAGTGCAATATCCGCAGAAAGAACTTACCGACATCCGCGATGATGATATGGTAGCTACCTTCGAGACCAACATTCTGTCGATGTTCAGGCTAACCAAAGAAGTGTTACCACATATGGGTGCATACGATAGCATCATCAATACAACATCGATTACGTCGTATCGTGGTAGCGAAAGTTTGCTGGATTATTCGTCAACCAAGGGAGCTATAACGGCCTTCACTCGATCGCTGTCGCAGCACTTGGTCGAGCGTACCATTCGGGTCAATGCTGTAGCACCGGGACCCATCTGGACTCCGCTCATTGTGGCATCGTTCGATCCGGAAAAAGTGGAAAACTTCGGCAAGGATACACCGATGGAACGCGCCGGGCAACCGGCCGAAGTAGCCCCAGCCTATGTTTTTCTGGCTTCCGAAGACGCTTCGTACATAACCGGGCAGGTGATGCACGTAAACGGTGGCACGGTGATCAATTCATAAACCAGATTGTCCACAGAGTTGCAGAAGGCACAGAGATGAAAAAGTAATCTCTGTGCCTTCTGCGAATACTAAATCAAGTAGTTGTACGGAATCTGCTTAGACCACCCTGAAGCTTATTAAACTATTAACCAGCATTTTATTCGCACAATCATCCTTTCGCCCATTTACTTACTCCATCAGTAAAAACTCGGCCAGGTATACCAGCGCACCGGCCACATAGCCAATTAGTGCCAGCCAGCTAATTTTACGCAGATACCAGCCAAACTCCAGTTTTTCCAGCCCCATAACGGCCACTCCGGCAGCCGAGCCAATAACCAATATACTACCACCCGTACCGGCACAATAGGCCAGAAACTCCCAGAGCTTACTATCGGCCGGAAACGTCTGCATGTCGTACATACCCATAGCCGCTGCCACAATTGGAACGTTATCGACTATAGCCGACGCTAGTCCAATCAACATCACAATGATGTCCAGATTACCAACCGACCGACTCAACGACTCGGCTAGCTGACGCAAGATACCCGTTGTTTCCAGGGCGCCAACGGCCAGCAAAATGCCCAGGAAAAACAGAATGCTCGGCGTATCGATCCGACTCAGCGCATAGGCAGGGGTAAATTTCTGCCGTTCGGCGTCGTCTTTATCACTGTGTAAAATTTCAGAAACTACCCAGATTACACCCAGCACGAGCATGGTTCCCATGTAGGGAGGCAAATGTGTAATAGTCTTAAAAATAGGCACATACAACATTCCACCAAGCCCAACGGCCAGCATAATCCGGCGGTCGCGCCGGGCTTCCTGCGTTACATAGGGTCGACTGATTCCCTGGGTTGCGGTTGGTATAGTAGCTTGCTCTTCTGGTTTAAATCGTAATGTTAAAATAAGGAGCGGCACCAGTAATGAAACCAGACTTGGCAGCAGCAGCGACGTCATTATTTTAACAGTCGTGATCTGTCCGCCAATCCAGAGCATGGTAGTAGTAACGTCACCAATGGGCGACCAGGCCCCTCCGGAGTTAGCAGCAACGATAATCATCCCGGCCATAATTTGGCGTTGCTCATTATTCCGAATTAATTTGCGGGAGACAGATACCATTACAATAGCCGAAGTAAGGTTGTCCAGAATGGCCGACATAAAGAAGGTAAGCAAGCTAATCAGCCAGAACAAAACGCGGGTATTGCGGCTGGCAACACGATCGGTTATTACCGTAAACCCATCGTGGGCATCAATTAACTCAACCACCGTCATTGCACCCATCAGAAAAAACAGTATTTCGGCAATACTGGAGAGGTGTTCACTCAGGTGCTCAACAACGGTTTCGGCCTCGGGAGACAGTAAGGCATAAACCGCCCAGCAAATGACCCCCGTAATCAGGGCCGTTGCTGTTTTGTTAATTTTGATTGGATGTTCGAGTGTAATGAGTGCATAACCAACAACAAAGAGGAGGATAAGTGTTAACGTCATAATGGGAATTTCAGGATGGCACTAACTGTTCTATTAAAAGGGAACGCTTTGCCCGTGGCAAATACATTTCCTGTATTTACAAGTCCGTAGCTGATGTCTAAGTTCATTATTCGAGTTTCGTCGCTTGGCCCCGATGGCATGGCACTGTTTCCGTTCATTTTAGTACGCAAGCCAAATCCGGGCCCTATCTTACTAAATCACGAACGAATACACCTGCGTCAGCAGGCCGAACTAGGCATCTTACCTTTTTATCTCTGGTATTCGATTGAATACCTTTTCAGACGATTTCACTATCGAAATCATTATGAAGCCTATCGAAACATTAGTTTCGAGCGCGAAGCCTTTTCCAATGAAGCCGATTTAAACTACTTAAAAAAACGATCCTTCTGGGCTTTTTGGCAATATATCATGGTAAATAATAAATGATTCTAAAAAAAACCACGTATCATTTCTTAATCTTCATTCAGAGTAGGTTTTCGGCCAAGCCCGCCCGCCATCATCACAATCAGTGAAAACACGATAACCAGAATTGGAATACCATCACGAAAACCGATCACCCGCAAATCTTCGGGAATGTTCAGATAAAGCAAAATCGTGATTAAGCCACGGGGGGCTATCCACAGCAATGGCTTTGCATTACCCTGGTAAGTAATCCGTAAGGTAACCCATCGCCAGGCAATAATGGCAGCCACAAAAATAGCACTGACAATCAACGCGTCCCGATCGATCAACTCGCTGGGCACAGCAGAAAAGCCCAGGATAAGAAAGAAAAACGTACGAACCACAAAGGCGCTTTCGGCCGTCAGGTTTTTGAGCTGCTCCAGTTCTTTTTCGAACAGATCGTTCTTCAGAATCCGGCTTAAACGACCTCGAATCAACAGCTCCGTATTGTTCAGAAACAGGCCAAAAATCAGGATCAGTAATAACGACGATAAATGATTTATTTCGGCAATGGCATAAACCAGAAATAACACCGATATGATTGGCAGAAATTTGATTCGGTGGTTGATTCGTCCAATTAGGTAGAGTAGCAAAAAACAACAGCCCAGCGATAGCAAAGCCATGATGACCACATCGCGGGCAAAAAACCAAACAGCTCCCAATATAGAGTGTCGGCTAAGCAGCAGAAAGTTAAACACTAATACACCGATGATTCCGGCAAAAGCCGATTCATAGACCACAAATTCGCCTTGCCCAACCGACAGATTCGATACACTCGGCATTACAACGGCACTGCTAATAATTGAAAAAGGCAATGCCGCAATCAGGCAGTGGTAAAATGAATCGTTCAACAATAAATATAAAACGCTCGCCAACAACAGAGTAACACCGGCAACGGATAAAAGCGAAGCCAGCAGGGTTCGGCGAATGAGGCTTAGCTTTTCGTTGTGCAACTCCAGATCAAGTCCGTTTTCCAGTACAATCAGGATTAATCCGAGGGTTCCGAGGGTTGGCAGAATGGTATTGACAAACGGTAGCTGAACCTCAAAATAGTTGGTTGCCTGTCGGGTTAGGCCTCCCAACAGCAATAGCAACAGTACAGACGGCGTTCTGAACCGGCTGCTTAACAGGTCAAATGCATAGGAAATCAGTACGGACAGACTCAAAACAATAATCAGAATCGAAGAATCCATGTGCAGTGAACAGTTAGCTGATAGCAGTTGCAGGCACAAACCAGTCAGGCTTGAATTGGCAAAAGTAGCAGCAAACGGCAAACTAAAAACGGATTACTATCAACTGCCAGCAATGAAGTCGACCGCAATTTTGGCCGATAACAGGCAAAGGGGAATTCCTCCGCCAGGATGAACACTACCTCCCACAAAGTATAAATTGGCAAATTGACGAGAAAAGTTAGGATGCCTCAAAAAAGCCGCAAAGCGATTGTTGCTGCTGTTACCGTACAAAGCACCCTGCGTCGATGCGGTTTTCGATTCGATACTACGGGGGTCCAGAATTGTTTCTGTTTCGATCAGCGAACTCACATCCGTATGCAGTTTATGACTGAGTTTTTGGATAATCTGCTGCCGGGCATTTGCTATTAGAGCATCCCAGTTCTGCCCCGTATTGTTCGGCACATTCAGCAACACAAACCAATTTTCCCGACCGGCAGGCGCATCGTTAGCCTGTAGTTTTGAGGTAATGTTCAGATACATGGTTGGATCGTTCGGAATCGTGTTTTGCTGGAATATGGCATCGAATTCTTTCTGATAATCGTCACTAAAAAAAATAGTATGCAAGCCGAGTTCGGCAAACTGCCGCCTGATTCCCCAGTAAAAGATTAGCCCTGAACTCGATTTTGGCTGACGTAGAATTCGTTCGGGCTGCCGGGCGTTTGGCAGGAGTTTCCGAAAAGTGCCGACAATATCCATATTCGAGACAATCACATCGACCGGGCCGCTACCGTAACTGTTACCTACTCTGTCCATCAACGACGCCAGCGTTACCTCCACTACCCGGTTCTGGTGGGTTATGATCTGCGTAACGCGGGTATTAAAATGAAAACGAACTCCTATCTCCCCAGCCAGCTTCACCAAACTATTGGTAATGCTAATCATGCCCCCTTCCGGAAAAAAAGCACCAATATTATATTCCAGATGCGGAATAATGTTCATCGTGGCTGGTGTCTGATAGGGGTCGGAGCCATTGTAGGTAGCATAACGGTTAAACAACTGCACCAATTTGGGGTTACGAAATTTACGCTGGTTAGCCCTATTCATCGTCCTAAACACACCCAGTTGATGCAGATTCAGATAACCTGCCAGCGCATCACGATGCAGCCAGGTCGACGCTTTATGGAGCGAACGATGGAGAAACAACTTTTCGGTAAGGGCATATTTACGGGCACTATCGTTCAGATGGCGGTATAGATGGCTGGCCGGTTCGCCAAGCATTTGTTCAATTTCGTGGCCAAACTTCGCCCGGTCGGCCCAGGCTGTTAGCTGGGTGTCATCATTCCAGAAATACCGACAGACTTCCTCAAGGCGGCTATACGAAAAATAGTCGGCAGGATTTCGTCCGGCCAGCCAAAAGAGTTCGTCTACCAGTTCAGGCATGGTAAAGAGCGACGGGCCAGCATCGAACCGATAAAACCCACCATCGGGCGCCATCGATTGGAAAGTCGATAATTTGCCGCCCGGATACGCATTGGCTTCAAACACATCAACCGCATAGCCTTTGACTGCCAACCGAATGGCAGCAGCAATACCGGCAATGCCTGCACCAATAACAACTGCTTTCTTATGCATTGGTGGCGCTGAACAAACAATGTTTACAGAACGGCCATCCCCCGTACGGCCAAAGGCAGGCTCTATTTTCGGGCGTAGTAATAGAGATTCACCGACGATGCGCTGGCCCGCTCACTAATTGTAAAGAACCCTTTCGACTCTTTATCGAAGCCAATAGCCTCACCCTGTGGTTCTGCCTTAACGATCAGTTGCTGAGCGGTTCCTTTCTGCATGGCATCGGCTACGGTTTGGCCCGTTTCCCGTTTCCAGTAATAAACCTGTAGATAGGTTCGTAGTAGAATTTCGGAGCCATCGGGCGAAATAGCAGCACTGGTCACATACGTAAACGGCAGCTCACCATAGGCTTCCAGCGTGGTTACCTGATTTACATCCTGTGGATAGGGCAGCCGGTATAAGTGCACTTTATCTTCCCGTTTCGATATAATCCAGGTATCGCGCGTTTGCGGATCAACAATAATGGCTTCGGCGTCGCGGGCACCATCAGGATATTTGTAGTTGATTCGCTCAACCTGCCCAATTGATTCCTGTAAACTGGCAGGCTCCACAAACCGGTAAATTACGCAGTTGGCCCGCTGAGCGTTGTTATCGCCAATATCGGCCATATAAATATAATTTTTCCCATCCTGCGGGCCGGGGCCAATGGCCATATCCTCCCAATCGACATTGGTGGCGTTTGGCACTGTTATCTTACCTTTTACGCTTCCATCGTATCCCAACAAGGTTATATCTGGCGGATTACCACTGTCTTGTTCAATCCAGACATTACCGGGCATCGACCGGCTATCGGCCAGCCCCGAGGCTTCATCGATCAGTCCGGGCTGAACCGGCGTTACGGTTGGCGTGCTACTAAACTTGGCTCCATCGGGAGAAACTCCCAGATTACACGACAATACTGTCAGTGAGCCAAGTACAACGATGAGTATGCGCATGAATAATTTCAGGTTGATTCGGTCGTCAAAGTAACGAAATGCAGGACGAAAATGATTCGTCTTATCCCGACAAACTATTGACCGATCACTCAAAGTAATGAAAAAGGTATTTCTGTTTCGCTACGTTTTCAGTTAGAAGTACCAGAACGGGGGCGTTTCCATTCGCTATAATCGGTAGCCTACCGAACGGGTAATAGTATACGAAAAGTAGCCCCCAGTTCAGGCTTTCCAGTGGCCATAATATAGCCCTGATGGTTCTCAACGACCTTTTGAACAATGGCCAGCCCAATGCCCGTGCCCTGATATTCGCTCCGCCCGTGAAGTCGCTGAAATACCTGGAAAATTCGGTCGGCATGATGAGGTTCAAAGCCGATTCCGTTATCAGCAAACTCAATAAGATGAAAGTCCCGCTGTGCGTCGGAAGGCATAACGGCCATTTCGATTTCGTTTGCCCGCACCAATCGGGTTTTAATAGAAATGCCAAGAGTACGATCGGGATGCGAAAACTTTAAGGAATTACTGATTAAATTCTGAAAAAGCTGTTGCATCTGGAGCGCGTCGCCTGCAATAATCGGCAACCGGTCAATCTGTATAATGGCCTGAGCATCGTTAATACTTGTTTCCAGATCAACCAATACTTCGGTCACTATGATATTCAAATCGACAGTCTTGTGCGCTTCGCGTTTTGCCGACACCCGCGAATAAGCCAGCACATCTTTAATCAGCACCTGCATTCGGGCGGCTGCTACCTGCATACGCCGAATCATGTCGGCACCCGATTCGCCAACTACCGAAGCATATTGAACCTGAATAATGTCGCCAAAGGCCTGAATTTTGCGGAGCGGTTCCTGCAAATCATGACTGGCAATGTAAGCAAACTGTTCCAGGTTCCGGTTCGATCGCTGAAGCTCAATTACAGAAGCCTCCAGTTGTTGCTGAAGCTGCTTCAGGGCAGTGAAGTCACTAAACGTCACCAATACCTCATCGCCCATTTTGGTGGCCATAATATCGAGCCAGAGCTCTGTTCCGCGCAAATTGGCATTGAACTCAAATCGACAACTCTCAGCCGTTTGATGAACTCTATAATAGGTATCGAACAACCCATTGTTTTTGTACTCGGGAAATACAGAGCTACCTAAGCTGCCAATAAATGTATCTACGTCTCCACCTGCCAGCCCCACAGCCTGCCGGTTTGCCACCCGAAACCGGAAATCGATTATCTCGCCAGCTTCGTTCCGCACCGGACTAAATAAAAAAATACCGGTTTGCGAACGGTCGATAACTGTCTGCAATTCAGCTCTTGAACGCTCCAGTTCCTGCTGGGTTCGCTTCAGTTCCGTTATATACTGAAAAACAGTCAGCACATCGTCGCCCTGTTTTACCATCGTAATATCGGCCCACAAATCAACGTCATCACCAGAAAAATGCTGCTCATACTGCAAAGGCTCGCCTGTTTGTAACACATGAATCAACCGATCGAAGAACCCTTGCTGCGCAGCCATCGGAAACATGCTAAACAAGGTATTGTCCTGCATATAGTCCAGCGCTCGACCGGTTGCCTCGGCGGCTATTGGATTTACCAGTTTATACCGAAAGTCGATTATTTCGTTTTCGTTATCCAGCATGGGTTCATACAGCACCAGCGCAGCAGGCGAATTATTGATAACAGTCTGAAGTAGATCGGCCGTTTCAACGATTTCTTGTTGAATTCGTCGACTTTCTGTTATGTCATTATAGGTCACAACCAGCCCATCGCCCAGTTTACTGGTACTAACATGCACCCGAACGTCCAGATTATCGGCCTTATAAAAAAGCTCTTTTTGCAGTTCGGCTCCCGTTTCTATGGTTTCGACGAACAAGTCAAAAAGTCCGGCTGGTTTAATGCCCGGAAAATCGATCAGCGCCCGTCGCCCAACCAATTGGTCAATAGGCTTACCAGCTACGTTGGCGCCAATCTGATTGGCTGTCGAAATCCGTAAATCTTCAATCTGACCGTCGGTATTCCGAATGGCTTCAAAGGCCATAATGCCATTCGAGATGCCGTTCAGCACATTGTGGATTAAATCGGACTGGTGTTTATAATTCAGCAGATCCAGTTTCTGCTGCGTAACATCGATACCGGTAACCACGCATCCATCGCCCAGTTTCGTAATTGAAGTATCGTACCACGCCTGTATATCAGCGAAGTAGTGTTGCGCCCAAATAGGCTGCCCGGTTTCAACGACTTGACAAAACAGATTAAACTGGCCGCTCACGCGCGAATCGGGCCTGAATTGGAGCAATGTATTTACAAGCGGGTCTTTACCGTATCGATGCATTACGTCCTGCCGACCAACAGGATTTACCAGTCGCACCCGAAAATCACAAATCTGACCCGCTAGATCCCGAATGGCTTCGTAAACAAATATGTTATTGATCGACGAATCCAGAATGGCCTGTAGCAGTTCATTTTGTGTCTGCCGTTCGTCATCGACGGCTTTCCAGCGCGAAATATCGCGGGTGATGCTCAGAATGCCATCGTCCAGTTTCGAGCGCCGGTTCTGGTACCATCCATTCAGGCTTGAGTTAAAGAAACTGTGTTCCTGCGCTTGTCCGGTTTCCATAATACCACACATGGTCTGAAAAGCCTGTTCCATGTATGGTTTATCATGCTCATTATTGCCTAGCACCAGCGTACCGACACTAACCTGGTATTGGCCCTGGGTTCGCTCCTGGGCTTCCTGATTTGAATACTCGATCTGAAAATTTACGATCTCATTCGTTTCGTTACGAACAGCCCTCATCCAAACAACGGCATCCGGTAAGGCATCGAGAAGTTGCGACAACGCCAGGGTGTCGGGCTGATGAAATAGCATTGGTCAATAACGTCGATTAGCAAAAGAAAAGGGCCGTTAAGCTATACCGGCAGGTAAAACCCTACGATACCAATTCCACAAAAAAGTAAAATTGGTATCGCTTTATGTAAATAAAACAAAGTTTCGTTTAAGGCTGAAACAATTGATCAAATACTGATTAACAGGCCCGTTTTTCACTTTTCAACTACACTCATGCAGGCATTGTGTAACTCAAAAAGCCAGGTAATTGTTTAAGAAGTAAGCAGATACGGTTTCTTTACATGGCTATTTCACAACCCGGACCGTTACGTTCGATGCCTGCTGAGGAGAAAAATAAACCCGATGAGTTGCCTTCTGAAAATCGGCTTCAGTAGCCTGATAGATGTTTACAAATTTCTGCGGATTGCGGTCAACGAGCGGAAACCAGGAGCTTTGCACCTGAACCATTAGTTTATGCCCTTTTTTAAAAGTATGAGCCGCATCCTGCATATCAAACTTCACTTCTGTCACCTCACCTGGTTTCATGGCTTCCGGTTTCGAGAAGCTATTGCGGTATTTGGCACGCATTACCTCGCCCCGAACCATTAACTGAAACCCGCCCATTTTTGTACCGGCAATTGGGCTGTTGTTGGGCGCATTATCGGGATACACATCAATTAGTTTCACCACAAAATCGGCATCGGTACCGGTTGTAGACACAAACAGATCGGCCATCACATTGCCCGAAATGGTCACATCTTCGGTCAATGTATCCGACTCAAACACCAGCACATCGGGGCGGGTAGCCGCAAAACGCTGATCTTCGTACATAAAATCACTTCCTCGCGTAATCCGAATTTCGCTGGTAAACGGAACGGGTTTGTTGGGGTCGCTCAAATACTCGCTGAAAGCAGTCGAAGCAGCAGATGGCTTATCAAACGACAGCTTTCCATTTGGGTGGAAATACAGTTTTTTCTCTTCGGCTGCCTTAGGTGGCCATTGGTCATATTTTTTCCACTGATTTGAGCCTGTTTCGAAAATGTAGGCTTTCGGAAGTTGCGGATCAGGTTTATCTTTCAGGTAATGGTTAAAAAATGGAAACTCAATAGTTTCGCGGAAAAAAGGAGCTGTTTTAGCATCGAAACGAATATTCCCCAATGCTTCACCCGTCGACCGGGCCCAGCCACCGTGAATCCAGGGACCCATCACCAGCAAATTAGGCGATTTCGGGTTGTTTCGTTCAATACCAGCATAGGTTTTCAGGGGGCCATACAAATCTTCCTGATCGAACCAGCCGCCTACCGTCATCACGGCAGGCTTAATGTTTTTCAGATGCGGAACGGGCGTACGCGCCTGCCAGAAATCGTCGTAATTGCCATGCTCCATCATCTCGTTCCAGATGGCGTTTTTGCCTTTGAAAATCTGCTCATTGGCATTTTTAATCGGCCCCAGATTCAGGTAGAACTCATAGGCGTTTGGTGTGCCATAGGCCATAAAAGGGGGAGATCCTTTAGGGCTTGGCTCAGGGCGAGGAGCGCCATAAGACGACAGAAAGGCAAACGTACCCATCAGAAAGAAAGCACCATTATGATGCCGATCGTCGCCCATATACCAGTCGGTTACGGGGGCCTGTGGCGAAGCCGCTTTTAGGGCCGGATGCGCATCGAGCGTGGTCATTGTTGTATAAAAACCAGGCGCCGAAATACCCCAGGTGCCAACCCGTCCGTTGTTGTTGGGAATGTTTTTGATCAGCCAGTCGATGGTATCGTAGGTATCGGTACTTTCGTCGACATCTGTTTTCTTCTTGTTGGGCATATAGGGTTTTACGGCTACAAAATCCCCTTCTGACATGTATCGTCCCCGAACATCCTGATAAACAATTATATAACCATCCCTGGCAAATAGCATCGACGGTCCTAGTGACGTCTTGTATTTATCTTCGCCATAGGGCGCTACGCTATAGGGCGTCCGGTCGAGCATAATGGGGTACTTTTGCGATGTACTCCTGGGCATGTAAATCGCCGTAAACAGCTTCACGCCGTCGCGCATGGGAATCATCCGCTCAATTTTCGTATAATTTTCGCGGACGTAAATCGAGTCTTCTTTATTGACGCCTGGCCCCTGAGCGGCTACCCGGTGTGTAGTCAGCGCCAGAAACAGACAAAGAAGAACGCCCAGCGTTAGATGAAGTGATTTTCGACGGGTTTGTTGATGCGTAAAAAAATGCATGGGAGATTGGTTGCTAATAAACTAGTAATTGGTTGCTACGTTAGTTAGGCGTTGTTTTTGTGGGCATCCGTTTTTTCAGGTGTGCATCCATCATACGCAGGAGTTCGGCATTGGAATACGGTCGCCAGCTATGTCCGCCCCGCTCACCATACGTAAATGAACCACCATAGGCCGGGTTCTGAGCCTTAGTCAGAAAATCATCCACTTTATAAACGCCAAAATTGAGGAAGAAATCATCCATCCGGCCGCAAATTACATGAAGTTTGCCAACTAGCTTAGGCCCCACCGTCGACCAGTTTTTTTCGAGATAGTATCGAAGGTCATAGTGTTCTTTCCAGTACTGGGCTACGGTTGGGTCGATAATGCCGGTTTTCTTATCGAACAAGGGTTTAAAATAGCCATCGTCGCCTACGGGCCCAAATACCGAACTCCAGACGTCGAGCTGCCCTCCCGAACGCCCTTTAGTCCCATTAACGAGTTCCATCGTATTCCGCTGCTGCGATGTCAGTCGGGTTTCGCCCGTGGCCGGAACGCGCGTATTGGGCGTTGGTACCCGATACCACTCATGCTCTTTGTAGAAAGCATTTTTATCCCTGTAGATATCGATGCCTTCAACATTCCAGAAATCGAGCGGATCGGGCGCAAACGACCAGGTTCCGCCATAGAAATCGGGATACCAGACCTGCAACGCAAACGACTCCCAGCCTCCCGTTGATCCACCCGTGAGCAATCGGGCATATCCTTCGCGAATGCAGCGAAAATTCTTCTCAATTTCGGGAATCAGTTCTTCATGAATGGCATCGCCATAGGGGCCGTTATTGACAGAATTTACGGCATACGAGTCGTCGAAATAGGGTGATGGGTGTTGCAGCGTAACGGCAATAAAGCGGGGCGAACTGTCAGAAACCCACTCCCGATAAAACTCGTTCGCTTCATTTTCTTCGAAGCGAAACGGAGCTGCCAATGAAAAGTGCCCCTGCTGATAAACGGTTGGATAAAGCCGGTTCGGCTCATCATCGTAGCCTTTGGGCAGTAAAATTGTCGCTCCAATGTAAATTGGTTGTCCCCAGAATTTTGTCAGTTTTTCGCTACGGATCTTAATGTGTTTCACCCATTTAGTATCCGGTGGTACTGAAATTGGCGGAATGATGGTCGTAACCTGCACGTTTACCGTCTGCTGTTTTGCCGGGTCAATTCTAATTTTCTGAACAGCACTATAGACATTTCCCGGCGATCGTCGCCAGTCCTGCCCTTCCCACTGATCCATATGCATCCAGACCGTGTGCCCATCGGAGCGTTTAAACTCGGTGTATTTGCTGAGTACTGCCTGAATGTAATAGTCACCCACAGGTAACTCCTTCAGGTCATTGATTGGGTAACCTAGTGTTGCCCCGTCGATGGTTACGGATTTTGCCGGAGCCAGTTTCTCAAAATCAACGCCAAAGAACTGAGTACCATAACGGCCAACCTGCAAACGTGGCTCCAGGCTGTCTTTTCGGGCAATAATCAGAAACATTCGCCCGGTTAGTGGACTCGAACTAACAGCAGCGGGAAAGGAAACCTCGAAACGAAACCGGGCCGAAGCCGCTGTTTGGGCCAGCAAAGTAGTTGCTGATGACGATAACAGCAGCCAGAAAATCAGGCCGTTGAACAACGTGCGGTAAGTAAACATCGTATCCTTAAGTCGATATGGCCATTCTGCAAACACAGGCAATAAACAAATACCAGGAACTAGTTTTTATCTATAGACCAGGCTTATTGAAAAGTAAAGCATAGCGACTCTATACGCAACTATATTTTTACATTCATTAAAATAGTAAAATTTTATTTTTAAATAATAACAAAACCATGCTTTAGCCAACCTCAAAAGCTAACCTGTATCCCTCTCAGCATATAGCCAAACCCTACCTCATGCCGACAACGCTATTGCCAATCGTTTACGCTTTACAATAATAAATTGGATTTCAGCTACATTAGTCCGATATGCTTACTTTATCATTTATTTTAAACGTATCTTTATTGCTTTCCCAAAAACGCTCTTCTTATGCTTCACAACCTAACTACTCTTCGAAAACGCTGCCAAACGCTTCTGGTACTAGCGGTGAGTCTGCCGCTCATTGGCCACGCACAGGATGCGCAAACCTACCAGACCCCACCTAAGGTGCTGGCCGATCTGGTAACGATGCCGCCTACGCCCAACGTAAGTATGTCGGCCAAAGGCGATGTTATGCTCCTGCTCGAACAGGCCGGAGCACCCGGCATTGCCGAGCTGGCGCAGCCCGAACTAAAAATAGCAGGTCTGCGGTTAAACCCAGCCAACACAGGCCCAAGCCGAACGCATTACATTACGGGTCTGAAACTAAAAGGGCTAACCGAAAAAGAGCCAAGAGCCATTACCGGGCTCCCGGCCGAACCGCTCATCAGTTTTGTTCAGTGGTCGCCCGATGACAGTAAAATTGCCTTTGCTGTGTCAACCGACACCCGAATCGATCTGTATGTGGCCGATGTAGCTACAGCATCCGCCCAGAAAGTAGGCTCGGTTGCGCTCAATGCCACATTAGGAATGCCGTATTACTGGCTCTCCGACAGCAAAGGGCTAATCGTTAAAACCGTGCCGGCTGGCCGTGGTCCCGCACCCGAAATGAGCCGGGTTCCTGCTGGCCCTACCACACAGGAAAACGTAGGAGGCAAACGCGGTCAGGCACCCACTTATCAGGATCTGCTCAAAAATCCATCCGACGAAAAGCAGTTTGCCTATTATACAACAGCTCAGGTTGTTCGGCTGGGACTCGATGGCTCAACAACGCCTATTGGTCAGCCCGGAATCATTCTAACGGCCGAACCATCGCCCAATGGCCAGTTTGTGATGATCGAAACAGTTCACACACCGTTCTCCTACCTGGTTCCGGTGTACCGTTTTCCGCTTAAAACCGATATTTATACCATTACGGGTTCGCTGGCAAAAAGCCTCAACGATTCTCCACTTCAGGAAAGTGTTCCCTATAGCCGCGATGGTGCCCCAACAGGGCCGCGCAATTTTTCATGGCGGGCCGACGCGCCAGCCTCAATTTATTATACCGTAGCCCAGGATAACGGCGACCCAAAAGTAAAAGCAGCAATTCGGGATAAGGTATTCCTGCTCGACGCTCCGTTTACGGCACAGCCGAAGGAAATTTATGCGGCTCAGTTCCGGTTTGCGGGTTTCGACTGGGGTAATGAATCAACGGCGCTGGCCAGCGAACGCTGGTGGCAGACCCGTAAAACGATCACCAAAATCGTTAATCCGACCAACTGGCAAACATCGGCATTGTTTGATCGCTCCTACGAAGATCGTTATTCGAATCCTGGACAGCCCGACACCAAACACAACCAATATGGACGTGAAGTGCTGAATTTACTGCCTACCGGCGAAATTTTCATGATCAATGCGCAGGGCTCTTCGCCCGAAGGCGACCGCCCGTTCGTTAGCCTGCTGAACCTGAAAACCAAGCAAAGCAAAGAACTTTGGCGATCGGCCGCACCATATTTTGAGCGACCAGTGGCCGTGCTGGATGCAACGAGGCAGGTGATTCTGACTACTCGCGAAGCACCCGAAGAAAACCCAAACTACTTCGTTCGTAATCTGAAAGCCCGTATTGCTCCCGTTCAGGTAACGTTCTTCCCACATCCATATCCGCAACTGAAAGGTATTCAGAAACAACAGCTTCGCTACAAACGCTCGGACGGCGTTGATCTGACAGCAACCCTGTATCTGCCTGCTGGCTACAAGAAAGAACAGGGAACACTGCCTACCTTTCTGTGGGCCTATCCGGCCGAATTTAAAAGCAAGGAAGCGGCTGGTCAGGTATCAGGATCGCCCTATCAGTTTAATCGAATCAGCTACTGGGGTGCAGCGGCTTTCGTTACGATGGGCTATGCTATTCTGGACAACGCCAGTATTCCTATTGTTGGCGAAGGTGATAAAGAGCCAAACGATACATACGTAGAACAGTTGGTAGCCAGTGCCAAGGCGGCCATCGACGAAGGCGTTCGGCTGGGAGTTGTCGATTCGAGCCGGGTGGGCGTGGGTGGACACTCCTATGGGGCCTTCATGACGGCAAACCTTTTGACGCACAGCAAACTTTTCAAGGCAGGTATTGCCCGTAGTGGTGCCTATAACCGTACACTGACTCCGTTTGGTTTTCAGAACGAACAACGGTCCTACTGGCAGGCCCCGGATGTTTATAACCGGATGTCGCCGTTTATGAATGCCGATAAAATGAAAACACCATTGCTGCTCATTCATGGCGAAGCCGACAACAACACCGGTACGTTCCCGATTCAGTCGGAGCGTTACTACAATGCGCTGAAAGGGTTTGGAGCCACAACACGGTTAGTGTTCCTACCCTATGAAAGCCATCATTACGATTCCAAAGAATCACTGCTGCATATGCTCTCCGAAATGAACGGCTGGCTCGACAAATACGTCAAAAATCCGACCGAAACGGGAAAACCCAACCAGGCCAGCAAAGTTGGCGGAGGCAAATAACCGACTCTGTTCTGAAAAGCTATTTCATCGACACCCCGAAAGTTTCAGGCTTTCGGGGTGTCGGTTTTCGTAGCGTTACCTTTCCCTAAGAAGTACTTCTGTAAATCAGACACATACGAAGCCTTATCATACATTTGCTGCTGTATGCGTCTAAAAGATAAACTCCCCCTTAGCTACCTTTTATTTACAACTCGGGGCCGGATTAACCGCTCTGCCTACTGGCTGGTGTCGGCCTTTATCTGGAGTACATTTTACGTACTCCACACATTGCTCCGCGACTTCGTGGGCGAAGGTGCAACCTATTGTTTATATCCGCTCCTGCTTGGTTCATTGGTAGCCACTGCCACCAAACGGCTGCACGACACCAACCGATCGGGCTATTGGCTGCTGGTTGTTTTGGTTCCGGTTCTTGGCCCGCTCTGGCTCATCTATCAATTAGGCTTTCGGAAAGGCACTCCGCAGCAAAACGGATTCGGAACCGTTCCGAACGAAGCCGCCGATTATTTAAAAAACGATCGGGGTCAGTCGATTCCGCACCGCCCCACCGCAGAACGGATCATTAACGACGTAACCCAACTGAATCCGGTAGTTGTTGCCAAGGTTTTCCGGCCAACCTCCATCGCGCATTTGCAGGAACGCCTTCGCACCACTACCGGCCCGATATCTGTAGGTGGTGGGCGCTTTAGCATGGGAGGGCAGACGGCTAGTCAGCAGAGCCTGCACATCGATATGCGGGAATTGAATCAAATTATCAGCTTTTCGAAAGAAAACCGGCTCATTACCGTACAAACCGGCATTCGCTGGTGCGACATTCAACGCTTCATCGACCCACATGACCTCAGCATCAAAATTATGCAGACATACGCCAACTTTACGGTTGGTGGGGCATTGAGTGTCAACTGTCATGGGCGCTACATGGGCCACGGTCCGCTTATTCTGTCGGTGCGGGCTATTGAAGTGGTGTTGGCGAATGGAACGCTCGTTCGGGCCAGTCGCACCGAAAATCCGGCTCTTTTCTACGGAGCTATTGGTGGTTATAACGGTCTGGGCATTATGGTTACGGCCGAACTAGACCTGGAAGATAACGTGGCCGTACGGCGCGAACACCAGAAACTTGACCGACTGACTTATCGGCCATTTTTTGTCGAATCCATCCGCGACAACCCGGATGCCGTTTTTCATAATGGAGATATGTATCCACCTTCCTTTACGAATA
Organism: Spirosoma sp. SC4-14; assembly: GCF_037201965.1. Lineage (NCBI taxonomy): Bacteria > Pseudomonadati > Bacteroidota > Cytophagia > Cytophagales > Cytophagaceae > Spirosoma > Spirosoma sp. SC4-14. The sequence continues at coordinate 6,547,220 of NZ_CP147518.1, forward strand.
TGCGCGCCGTTACGTGGGTTAAAACAACGCAGAAGCCAACCGTAAAAAAACGCCTGATGCCCCTCCGCGAGTCCTATCCGCTGGAACGTTATTTTCTGTGGGCTTTTACCGAAACGGCTTTTGGCAAATGGCGTCGCGAGCATATAGTAGACCCGCTTTTGTACCTGGCCCATCCAATTCACTGGCGTAACTACGAAGCCGGTTATGATGTGGCCGAACTAGAACCCCGATCGCGCAAAAAACGGACGTATGTTCTTCAGGAATACTTCGTACCCATCTGGCATTTCGAATCCTTTTCGGAGCAGATGAGCGAGATTTTTAACCGCTATCAGGTAAACGTCATCAATGTTTCGGTTCGTCATGCCCTTCCCGATTCGGGTTCTTTACTGGCCTGGGCTCGCGAAGAAGTATTTGCCTTTGTGGTGTATTATAAACAGCGAACGCACGCCGTTGAGAAAAATAAGGTAGCTATCTGGACCCGCGAGCTAATCGACGCCGTTCTGTCCGTTGGCGGAACCTATTACCTCCCCTACCAGGTCCATGCTACACCCGACCAGTTCCATCGGGCCTATCCAAACGCCCAAACCTTGTTCGCGCTCAAGCAAGAACTGGACCCTGCGTTTCGGTTTCGCAATGTTTTCTGGGATACCTATTATCATCCAACTGTTACAGAGCCTCGCTCTTTACCACAACACACTACGAACTACGAATGAATATGACTCAGGCTCCATCAGAATTCCATGCGGTATTTGATCAGACCAAACCGCGCGATGCCTTTTACCGATTTCTTCAGGTCGTTTTCCATCTCTACCCTGAAGACAAGTTTCACCATCTGATTGGCGAGGTAACAAAAACTGAAACATCGGATGAACGTATTTACAAAACTATCCAGAATCGTTTACCCAGCATTAAACCCTTCCTGTCAGAACTGACCTATTCGCTACCGGCTCTAAAGGTGCAGAAACGGGAGATGACCCGCCAAACGCTGGAACTACTCCCCCAAAACACAATCATTAACGGCTATGTGGAAATTGGTTCGCCTGGCCGCTACATCAGCGATTTGCGGAAACATATGTCTATCAACAGGCCTGTTTATCTAATTAACGACGTGGCTCCGTCGAACAGTCCGGCCGACATTATGGAGCGTGGCCAGTTGAGTAAGCTTGGTACCTTTATCGACCTGAACGACTATGCCCCAATCGATTCCAGCGCCATTTCTGATGCCAGTGTCGATCTGGTAACCTGCTTCATTGGATTACACCATGCCCGGCCCGAAAAATTAACTGGGTTTATTGGTTCCATTCATCGCATTTTACGGCCGGGGGGCTGGTTTATCCTGCGCGATCACGACGTCAAAAACCCCGATATGGCCACGTTTGTGTCGCTGGTACATACCGTTTTCAACCTTGGTCTGAACATCAGTTGGGAAACGGATCAGCAGGATTACAAGGCATTTAAACCCATCGATGAATGGAGCCGGATTGTTACCGAAGCGGGGTTTACGGATGCAGGCAAACGACTCTTACAGGCAAACGATCCCTCGGACAATACGCTGGTATTGTTCACAAAAAATCAATGAGCTAAACCAACTACCCACTCATGCTCAGGCTACCCATTCTGACAATGCTAATGGTGCTGCTGGCCATCATTCTGTTTGTCCGACATAAGCGAAATCAGTTAACGATTCCAGCCGGCAAAGGCTGTGTTGTTCCGAAAGACTGGCTCGTCAGTAATCCTCATCCGGTTACACCAGCCGAACACATTCGGCCCGCCGACCAAACTTTTCTGACCTATCCCGAATGGTTTCTGGTCCATAGCCCCGCCGAAATTGCCGATTATGCTCAGGGGCATACCACCACCACTTTTCCGTATATGAGTCATGTGAAACAGCTATGGCAGAGTTATGGTGTCGTTTATGACCAGATCAAAGACGCTTTTCCATTCAACACCGGCTACCACATCATGATTTGGGTAATTGGAGTCAGCACTACAGTTGAATATGCCATGAAAGCCCTCTACGAAACGGTGGTGGGGCGCTTGACCAATCCGACCCATGGGGGCGTTGTAACGGATGAAGACACATTCAATGCGAAGTTTACTCAGGACTATGTCGATTTTATTCGCGTTCGCCCCTGGTATGAATTCGATTTCAAGTCCCGTATTCCGGCTTTATTTACCAACACATCGTTCTTCGGCCCTCATTTTCTGCGAAAAATCGACCGTAAGTACATGCTGCTGACCGAATTGCTCATAAAAGCGGGCTATGGCTATCTAATTAAACTGGGTACCAAAGCCTCTTATGACGAAGCGCTGCCCACTACAGCCGTCATAGTCGACCAGTTCCCTCCGGGCTTCGGGTCAGGGCCTTCGGTCGACCATTTACAAACGTATCCCGATGGCTCGGCCCTATTGCTTTTGCCCCGATATGAAGCGTTCCATCCTGCCGCAACAACGTTGGCGCAACATGGCGCAACATTCCGTGAAATTGCTGGAAATAACTCGGCCATTTTGATAACCGTACTAGCCCCCGAAAGCTGGCAACCTGTTTCGCCAGCTTTTCGTCTGGTTTTCACGCAGCCGATTCTCACTAAACCAGGGCTAAAACGAGTTGCACTGGTAACCCCCGTTGGCGAGTTCGGCAAAACCATCCGATTTCTCAGCGGAGAAACCATACGGGTGGAACATGTTTATGATTATTAAGCAAAAAAAACGGCGTTCTCTTACCGTCTACCGCCCCCAAACGTAACCCCCGCTTTAAAGGAAAGATAATTATTGTCTTTCACGATATTATCTTCAATTGCTAACCGAAAGTGTCCAATCTGCAAACCAATGCGGGGCGCAAATCCAAAATTCGATCCACCGTTCACCCGTTGCGTTGAGTTATTACTGCTATTGGTCACAACATCGACACTGCCAAAATTGTAAATGCCTAGCCCGGCCCCAAGAAACGGTCTTACTACATTTCCAAAACTATACTCACCCGTTACGATAACCGACCCTACGGTTCGGGCCGAATATTCATCAGAAGTACTTGTTGAATTACTAACCACTTCCAGTGCGGCAACTTCTCCTTTTAAGCCAATGGCCAGATTATCCGAGATATTATATTTTGGTTCGAGCGAAATAGCAACTCCGCCTTTTCCGTGCAGATTACTCAAATTGCCATTAGGGGTAGCATAACCCAGTAAGAAATCCACTTTAAACGGACGAAAATTTTGAGATTGTGCGTTTACGGAAATATGAATGGCCAGTAATATAGCCGTAGCCCAAAGTGTCTTCCTCATTTTTGTATATGTTATTTACCAGAGTGAGACGTTAGGCCACTCTAAAGGTAACGACCCCGATTCTCTCCCAACAAAAGCATAGCCGTTTCCTATGCGGGCAAAACCACTCCCGCCCAAATCCAGTTGATTTTTGTATAATCCTAACAGCCAGCAAATGGCCGCTGGCTCTCAACGCCTATGCTTACGACTCTTGACAAACAAACGGCTCTAGTCTTAATCGATTTACAAAAAGGTATTGTTACTGGCGAAAAAGCGCACCCGGTAGCTGATATTATCCAGAATGCAGCCCGATTAAAAGCCGCATTTCGGCAGGCAGGCCTTCCGGTAGTTGTGGTTCACGTTGAACCAATTGGTGCGCCAGCGTCATTGGTCCGGTCGGAGAAAAGCAATTTCCCAAAGGATAAAGATGGGCAGCAGCAGGCACTGGCAAAGATGCGGTCGAATGGCTTCTTCGAGATTGTAGACTCCATAATGCCCGAAGCCGATGACTTGCTGATTACGAAAGAAACCTGGAATGCTTTTTATAATACACCCTTGCATGAGCAACTACAGCAGCGGGGTGTGACGGGTATTGTGCTGGCAGGCATCTCCACCAGCATTGGTGTAGAAGGCACTGCCCGCTCAGCCAATGAACGCGGCTATAACCTTACGTTTGCCACTGATGCCATGACCGATACAGTAGCCGCTGCCCACGCAAACAGCCTGACCTACATTTTCCCCCGCATTGGCGAACTGGCCATAACCGACGACATCATTGCTCGTTTAGCGGTCCATAAATAGCTACTAAGATGCCAGCACTCCGGGGTGATACTGTTTTATGAAAAAGCCCTGCATAGAAAAGTTAGTAAGCTTATAAATCAGGACCATACGGTTATCTTTAACTAGCTTTTAATAACCGACTAGCTTTTCGTTAGTTATTCATATAAGGGTTTAAATTGAAAGGGTAACCAATTAGGTAAGTGGGTAAACCAACGTTTCTTTCTGTTTGCCGAAAGTTTCAGTAATACTCATTTACCTAATTATCAATACTCCGATCAACCAAAGCTCCATATTATCAACTCAACGTAAACGCATATGAAACGGTTATTTTTTATCGCAGCACTGGCACTAGCCAGTAGCCTGACGCAGGCACAAACTGTTACAGTCAATAGCGAGGCCAAGCCCAACACCGATTTTAGTAAGTACAAAACTTACGTCTGGGCTTCACAGGTAGATAGCAAACTCGATCCGGGTCTTTATTTTCTCAACGATCTGGTTCTGAAGAAACAAATCCGCGATGCGGTTGCTTTTTCGATGGATGGACGTGGTTATAAATTCAACCGTCAGAATCCCGATCTGATCGTTAATTTCCGCGTATTCGATCAACCCACAACCATAAAGGGATATACCGGAGCGGGGTCTGATTACTTTACACCTGGCGAAATCCAAACCCTGGGCGACGAACAGGATATTAAGGTGCAACCCGGTACGATTCTTATTAATTTGGTCGATACCAAAACCGATCAGGCTATCTGGACCGGCCTCGCTTCGGGGCTCACTTCCGACAATGGATTCGACCGACAGCAGGGAAAAATCCGGGAAGCCGTCAATCTGATTTTTAACAAATACCCCTACCGCGCTGATAGCTATTAAACTCGCTATTAGCTGGGTAAGTTAGTGCGCCATTTTCTCGAATGGCGCTTTTTTTGTTTGCAATCCATATCAACAAGACAAACACGTTTGTGCCTTTCTGCCTATTTTTACTGTATGATTTACCTCGACAACAATGCCACAACCCGTCTCGATCCGCGTGTGCTGGAAGCGATGATGCCGTTCCTGACCGATCAGTTCGCCAATGCAGCCAGCACGCATCCGTTTGGGCTTTCGGCCCACGAAGCGGTTAAAACGGCCCGCCAGCAAGTGGCCGATTTGCTGGGTTGCGAAACGCATGAACTGGTGTTTACGTCAGGGGCGACCGAAGCCATTAACTTAGCAATAAAGGGTGTAGCAGAAAACTACCAGAATCGGGGGAAGCACATTGTTACGGTACAAACGGAGCACAAAGCGGTGCTGGATGTGTGTGAGTACCTGAAAAGGCATCGTTACGAAGTAACTTACCTACCTGTTCAAACCGACGGTTTATTAGATTTAGACGTAGTGAAAGCCGCCATCCGGCCCGATACAATGATGGTATCGGTGATGTTGGTCAACAACGAAACCGGCGTTATCCAGCCCATCAAGGAAATCGCTCAGTTAGCCCACGAAGCGGGTGCTTTATTCATGACCGATGCAACACAGGCTGTTGGCAAGTTACCCATTGACGTTGATACACTCGGTATTGATTTGATGGCTTTCTCCGCCCATAAATTCTACGGACCGAAAGGCGTTGGTGGCCTATTTATTCGCCAGCGCCGACCAAACAAAGTAAAACTGGAAGCTCTTTTGCACGGCGGTGGACACGAACGCGGCTTACGCAGTGGTACACTGAATGTGCCGGGCATTGTAGGCATGGGAAAAGCGGCTGAACTGACACGGCAGAAAATGCAGAAAGAGGCCCAACGTATTGCGAATCTACAGAATCGGCTCGAAACGGCTTTACTGACGATTCCGGGAACGCGGGTAAATGGAAACCGAGAGCATAGGCTTTATAACGTCACTAACATCTATTTTGAGAATTGCGATTCCGATGCGTTGATTATGGGGCTGGAAGGCATGGCCGTATCGAACGGCTCGGCCTGTACAGCCGCGTCAATCGATCCATCGCACGTATTACTGGCGATGGGTCTGAATGAAACCGAAGCCTTTTCGTGCCTGCGCTTCAGCCTTGGGCGATTTACGACCGAGGACGATATAACGGAGGCTATTGATGGGGTAAAAGGCGTTGTAGAGGAGCTACGGGCGCTGGTAGGATGATTTATTCCTTCAATAAGTCAAATAGATGTGTAGGTGGCTCAAGTGCCACCCGACTTTTCTGCCGAAGAATAGCCACTGTTTCGACTTATTCACGTGAGGGAGGCAGTAGCGGTAAGCGATTGTAGGGCTGGGCAGGCTGGAAATCTATCATGTACGAAAATACATCTTTTATGTACATGATAAAACCTTCGCGTACATCCTGTGTACATGACAATCCTCAATGTTGCTACTGGCCCCGGATAACAAAATTTGCAGGTATTTAAGTAGTATTTCCTCGATAAGAACCGGGTCGGGAACCAGTTACTCTTTACTGGCTAGAATAGTAATTTTGAGGCTGGTTAACGACTGAATGCGGGAGAAGTCCTTCCGGTTATAGGTTATCAATTCTGTGCAGTTTTGCGCTTCTGCTATAGCGGTATGCAAACAGTCATTGATATTCAAAAAGCCAAGATCAAAGGCCAAATTGGATGCTCGCCTGAACATGGACATATCATAGTTTACAGGCGAAGTTGCCAGCATAATGTCAACAGCCTCCTGAATTGATTGATTGGTCTGTTTTAACTTAGCCATTACGTAAGTCGTTTCCTGTACTGACAATAACGAGACATAAAACACACTGTCGTTCAAAGCTTGACTAACTAACCTTTGCGCCTGCTGATGTTTAGTTAGGTCGTAGGCAACAAAATAGTGAATGAGAACGTCGGTGTCAAAATAGATCACAGCGGATTGTCGTTGATGTCGTCAATAAGGTCATTAATGTCGGTATCTGGTGATAGCATTACCGGAACCTGTTCAGTTATCAAACGTAGCGCTTCCATCCGACGAAGTAAGTGTTGCTGGTCCGCAACCGAATCACTCACCTCTTCTACCTTCACCCGAATAGTCTTTTTTTCAAAAAACTGTGCCAGTCGTTCGGCAAAGTCGCGCTTGTCTTCCTCAGACTTTACTACAAACGTCACTTCCATACGTGTTTTGTTTTATTGATGCATGAGTAAGTTCGTAATGTCCGTCCACTTGCAAGGTCCTGTTAATCAGTAGACTGAGTAAGTAAAAATATTACAAACTTATTTACGCATCTATATTATTAGCAAGATAACGAAATTTGCGGGTGATTAGACCATATACCTTCACATACTGAAAGCATGATTAAACGAATGCGGATGTTTGCTGGCCCTAACGGTTCAGGAAAGAGTACGGTCAAGTCGGTTATTGGGCCTGGTATACTGGGCTATTACCTCAATCCCGACGACATTGAAAAAGCCGTTAAACGAGATGGCTATTTAGACATACGCAGCCTCAACTTACTGATGTTGAAGTCGACGAAAATTGGGCCATAGGCAATTCTACAGTTTCATCATTTGCGTATTTCCGATAGTTCCTTTTCAATGTCGATATTTTTTTAGGATCGTTAAGATAACCAAATTGATAAAACAGATAGTCTCGAATATGGCTCTTTGCTTGAATTACATTAGTCCCATCCCACATAACAAACAACCAGAAAGGATCTGTAATCGACGCAGGAATATTACTTATGCGAGCAAAGATATTTGGTTCATTTTGCAATTGAACATAAAGCATAGCTATCACCTCTTGTCCTACAGGACGAAGGTAAAAAGGTCCACCATTGTCTCGTTCTCTGCCAATATTACGATCACCTTCTATAAAACGAACTGCCTCAGGAAACAAACCGAAAAAGGTATTCCAAAATGCGTAAACTGTCTCAGTAGCGCCTTCAATTATCTGATTGTCTGGGCGAACCCTTATCTTTATTTTATCATAGTCTTCTCCAAGATCTCCATAAACACTATTGTAAATAGCCTGATTATCAAGCAATAATTCATTTATGTGATATAAAGCAATTACAGAAGTAAATTTATCTTCATATTGATTTGCATAAAGATTAGCTGTTTTATTTAAAGCGACCGCTTCACGATCTCGTAATAAAGGATAATCCTCTATCAATTTACGTGTAATAATTGCAGAAACGTCATCTTCATCAAGCAAAATATTTTCTCCAAGAGAAACAGGTTTTGCATGTCGGTTTACAGTAGAAAAAAGACGCCTTGTTCGCTCTCGGCCTTCGCTAGAATCTTCATGTACGATGAGTGTAACACTGATAATTTCTTCACCAATAGAACTATCTTCTTCATAGGCTGCTCTGAGACCTTTCAATCGATGCTGCCCATCAAGTACAAATAATGTTTCTGCTCCTGTTAGCTTGATAACCCCGAAAGTATCCCCTAGAAATTCTTCATCATGTTCACTTAATGGAAAGCCAGTTGCAGTATGGCTAATATTCAAAGGCAACCAATCAGGACTCCCTCCAAATATTGCAACAGTCAGGTTATTAATATATTTGTCAGGCTGCATCAACAAATATTTTTTTATTGGAATCAGCCGTTTTTTTTCATAAGCACGCTGTAACAATTTACTAACTCCTTTTTCGGAATAAATTTCATTTACTTCTTCAACTGTTTTTATCCGAAAATTAGGAGCATTTATAGTTCCAAAATTCTTCACAACATCAGCTACTGTAATAGAGATCTGATAGTATCGCCATTGCCCAAATTGACCTGTTAGTGCTGGTAGATATATTTCAACGTGGGGCATATGCTTTTACATTTTGGTTTACAAATTCACCTCTAAATAAATTATTCATAGGAGGAATCGTCATATCAATGAGATCAAACTCAATATTAGTTAATTCCTCTTTTGTAAAATTAGGAGTTTCAAAGTAATGGAATTGGAGTCGCTCTTGCCAAAGCAAAATCATTATTCGCTTTAACTGGTCACTTGGTTTTTTCGACTTAACATACTTAAAATACCCAGTAAAGCGCTCTTTGAGATTGATTGCTTGGCCAACATACATAATATAGCTATGCTGGCCATTTGTCATTAAGGCATTTGAAGCTCTCAATACAAACATATACACACCCATAGATTCAGGAAGTATTGCAGCATTTGAACGCTCAAATTTAACTTCATGCCAGTTGAGCTGATGACTGTGTAACAGTTTTGTTGGAGCTTCCCACAAACGGCAATCAGCACAAAAAGTCCGCCAGCGGTGCTGATCCATTTGCAAAATTTTCTCATTAGTTAACTCAGGAGTATATAGTGTACCCATAGTTTAACTTCTTCCTGAATTTTTACTTATTAAATCTCTCTAACTTTATCAACTCACCCCGCTTAAATTCTTTCAAACTTGTCGCGGCCTGTCCGGTGTTGATTTTTTCCATGTTGCGGGCCAGTAACAAACCTTCTTTTTCACTGTAACCGAGGAAACGGGTCATCATTTTGAGGTTCCGGTTCTTGATGTTTAGCAGGAATACGTTGGCGCAGTTGGCGGAGAAATCGATGTCGGATTGGATAAACTCGTCGATTTGTTGCGAGACCAATACGACCATTACACCCTTAGAGCGGATTTCGCGGAGCATTGTATCCAGAATAGCGCGGGACTTTGGCTCTTTGAAGATGTTGTGGGCTTCGTCAATCAGAAACACGTACCGGATGGCTTGCAGCATGTTACCGAACTCGTCTGCTTCCACCGGCGCGTCGGGCATGTTCATGAACGTGTTATGAATGTAGTTGATCATCAGGAACGTAGACGTAAACCGCACGGCATCGTCCAGGCCGGAGCCTAAGCTGATGTAATAGTTCTGGTTCAGGAAACTGTTTTTCGCGTCGGTGGCCTGAGCAAACATATCCAGTTCGCTCAGGCTGTCCATAATTTGCGTCAGCGTACCTGGTCGGCCACCCGTAACCTCGCGTAGTTGCTCGTTTACGTCGGCCAGTGAGGGGTATTCCCCATTCCGTTTGCTATCGAAAGCCGCGCGGGTCGCTTCTTTGAGTTGCTGCTGCTGCACGGGTCCCATGCGAGCCGCGTACTTCATCACAATATCGACAAACTTGTTGATGCCCTGAATCTTATTCTTGTTGTTCACATTATCGATGAACGACAACGGATTGAACGGAAACGGCGCTTGAGGTACATCGAGATAAGTTGCTCGTGTAGCATCAAAGAATGCCTGCCGCCGGGGAAGGTCGCCGGGTTGCATTCCTTTGAAATCGAAATAGATAAAGTTAATTGACCCGTTCGATGCCGCTACAATCTGTTGTAACAGACTCAGCGCAAACTGCGTTTTGCCACTACCCGACTCTCCAGCCACGGCTATATGTGCGTTGGCGTGCAGGTTTATGTCGTTTAGAATCGCCGTTAATTGTTCGCCGGTTTCAATATCGAATCCAACATTAATTCCCAACCGTCCAGAATAATAGCCTTTCCTCACCAACTGGTTATTATTGGAGACAGACGTTAGGGGAACATCGGCATCTTCGAGCGCTTCAATGCCACGTTCTACTTCATCGAACAGAAAATCGAGACCCGTGTAGGTCTTGTTTTGCAGGAACAGCTTGTCCATCATTTCAAGTCCATCATCGAGGTGCATCTTGATGTACTTAGCAAGGTTCCCATCGGTATTAGGAATCAGGTAATGCTGGCAAACAAGCGCGATGTAAAGCGACCTATATTTCCCCAGCAAAATCTGGTCGGGGTATTCTTTACCTTTACTATCCTGTAAATCAGTATCCAGACTAAGTCGGTTTCCCTTCGACAGTGAGTACGTGAGCGCAATACGAGCTACGACATTCTCAGCAATACGAGTAGAGCCGCCAATTCGGTTCGTTAAGTCGGTTACGCGCTGGCGGTTCGCTTCCGATGTTTTAATGTTAATCTGCATTGACGGCGTACAATTCGGTATAGGTGTCGATAAGTGCTTTGGGCGCACAGGCGCGGAACTCCGATTTGTCGGGGTTTATGTTGTGAATCAGGTATGCCTGTGCGACGCGGGGAAGCAATAGCTTATACTCGCGCTGAGTCATTTCCTTGTTAATGAGCGGGAACAGAATAACCTGATCAGCAATGTTTGGATAAAAGAAGCGAATAATGTTTTCGGCATGTTGTTCATCAAATTTCTGCATTGGCGAGTCGATAAACACCGGGAATTCAATCTGCGATTCTTCCACCAGTCCACGCAACAGCGCAGTAGCATACATCTGCTGTTCGCCTTTCGATAGCGAATCCTTCCGAATTTTCAGACCTGCTTTGTTGTACAGTTCTATCTCAATATCTTCTCCATAGATATTTACATCGACCCGTTGAATGAAGTCCTTCTTGTGCATCAACTGAGTCAATCCCTGTAAGATTTGGCCTTCCAGCGATTTCTTTTTGTCGGTTTTGAATTGGGTAATAAACTGCTGTAGCTCTGCAATCAGTTTTTCCGCTTCTTCAAATTTGCCCCGATGTTCTTCGCCAACCTTAATCTTCCTGGTGATTTCACTGATCTGTTTTTCAGCGTTAGCCCTTCGATCTTCACACTTTCCAATAGTCTTGTAATGCTCACTGATTTGCTCATCAATTTTAATCACCTGTAACACTAAGGCATCACGATTAAGCCGGTCAGCCGCCAGTATTGGGTCTTCCTGATTGGAATCGGCAGCCGCTAGCCGCTTTCGAGCATTCGCCAACTGATTTTGTAGCTGGGTACGTCGCTCATTAAGATTGCGGAATGAAAGCCGAAAGTCCTGTTTTAAGTCAGCCAGGAAGCTGTTCAATAGTTGAGTTTCCGACGATGAAAAGTCGTGTAGTAGCTTAAAGTCGGCAGGTAAGTCGGGGGTTTCGGCGAAAAAATGTTTTTTGATCAGATTTCTAACCGTATCATGATAGAATCGATGGACTGATGCGGGTACAACCTCTTTCAGATTACGTTCCTCCGACCATAGGTCGGTCAAAACCTGATCCGTACGTTGATCTACTTTCTCTTGTCCCAGTAAGGCACTTTTATAGTTATTTTCGTCTTCGACCTGCTGAGAGACTTCCAGCAAACGACCTCCTGCTATGGCAAACGGAATCTTTTCAAATGACTCTTTAAAATCATTTTGAAGTGCCTCTAGCGCATCTTGACAAGTTTGTACTTCCTGCTTAAGAGCTTGATATTCTGCTTCAGTGACTGTATTTCCTGCCCTTATGAGCTTATCCCGAAGTTGCTCGGCTTCATACGCTATTCGATCACGCTTTTCTTTTTCTGAACTAATGTCTTTATAGTTACTTTCTATTTCAACATTAATATTTTCAACCTCTGCTCGTAGAGTATTTAGAAGTTTTTTGTCCTCAGCTTTAGCTGATAATTGTTTTAATCTATCCCGTAAAGTCTCAACTTCTCTTTTTATATCTTCATATTTTTTAATTCCTAATATTTCAGAGTAAGCAATGCTTAATTTCCTTCTTTGTTCAGGGCTTGTATTTTCAGCTAGATTAACAATCTTCTCGGCATCGAATAAGAAGAATTTGGCAATTTCGATAGGCATAATAAACTCGCGGATAAACATTTCTTCACCCGTCAAATCCTTATCGCCCAACTCTTCTTTTATTAAGTCTTTCTCTTCGCCATCAACTAATATCTCTAATGTATCAATACCCTTAACGGTACTAAACGAACGTTTGATAACAATCTCTTTAGCAGGTAGTTCAGGAATGACTGTGCCCGTAATTGTTATAGCTACATGAAAAGAAGTATCACCCTTAGCGTGTGCCTGACGATTTATACTATTCTTGATATAATTACCGTATGTTCCTTGCTCTTTAATCTCTTTCTCGTATATATCGTCTACATCTGTCATTTGGCGACCATACAGGCACCAAACTAACGACATAAGAAACGTAGTTTTTCCATACCCGTTCTTGCCGCTGACTATGAAAATATTTTTCCCTTTACCTGGTGTGAGTTCGATTACATTTAGCCCCTGGTAAATTCTGAAATTATAGAGTTCTATTTTACTAATAACCATTCCTGTATTTTCCTCTTTTATACCTGAGCTTTGCTCTAAAGTCTAGCAAATATTAATCTGCTAGACTACTTAGATCTATTTTTCCTTATCCAAAAATTACACTTGAAACGTGCTTCCTTGCCTAGCTATGTCCAGCCGGAATTATAAGAATAAACCAAGATAAAAACCCGGCGTATCGCTCGGAGCATCTTACGGTTTATTTTGTTTCAGACCCAGCCCTACGAATTTTATCCGCTAAAAAATTCTCCAGCCGTTTTTCTATATCCTGCTGTAAACCACGTTTATTAACTTTTAACGCTTTATTTTTTTGAAGCGTAAGTAATTCCTGAATTAGTTCGACGTGTTCAGGTTCATTGGAGCAGGCCTGGCGGAGCAGTTCTTCTTCCCGGCGTAATTTTTCAACGTGTTTACTCATATCAATTTCGGTGTCATAGATGCGGTTATAAATATCAGCTACTTTGGGCGTAAAAATGCTGTCGCGGAACCAGGTCAACTGAATAGCAACCAGTTCCTGATGACTGATTAGCTCCATTGTTTCGCCCTGCGTTTCTTGAATCTCTTTCTGTGCCTGTAATAGCATTGTCAGAAATTCGGCTCGGTATTCAGGTTTATATGGCCCCCACGTATTCGGGTCATCGGGTTTGTAAGGACTATCCGTACGACGGCGCATTTCACGAGCGTCACGGTTTGACCGTTCTACAAGAATCTTATTGCGGAGTTCCACCAACGGTTCCATCCAGTCGTCGCCATTCCCGATGAGCCCTTCCATACTTTTGTCGCGGCTCACTACCGTACAAACCCAGCAGCCAAACCGGCTATTGCCACACGACGGTGTTGTCTCGTCAATTACTAGCGGACAGTCGCCGGAATTGGCATTCCGATACAGCGTTACCAACTCTTTATGCGTACCACCCCAGGGTGGCGACACCTGCATCAGGTACTGCCACAACTCATTGGTGTCGATGTCGGAGATTGGTGCGTAGACGAACGCATTAGGCAACAGGTGTTTGCGCAACCGTTGCCCTTTCAATTCATGCCGTTTCATCGACCGGGCACGGGTTTGACTCTCATCAGAGCGTGTACCCAACAAGATAATAGCCTCACCTGCTTCACTGATTTTCTCCTGAATAAAGCGCGTGGTAGGGTTAATTTTCAGCCGTTCTGTACACCAGCGGAATGAGTTCGTTGGAGCCGGATAGCCTTTGCCAATCAAATTTACCCAGAATGTATCTTCCAGTCGGGGAGTGGTACGGTGTACCTCAATCGGCATCCCCTGCTGCGTAGCCGCTTTTTTCAGGGCTTTCAGCGTCCGCTCAATAAACGCTACAATTTTCGGATTCTCAACCAGAGTGTCATTGCAGACTATGTATATTTTACGAGTACGCAAGTCTGCTGGAATCTTCATCAAAGCACGCCATACGACCTGCAAGAGCATAGTTGAATCTTTGCCACCACTGAAGCCAATAATCCAGGGACGCGGGTTCTCGTCATAGAGATATTGATCAATGATTTCAGCCTCAATGAAAGGGAGTTTGAGCGACATAACGGTAGTGGTATTGGCGAAAGTAGGATTATTCGCCGAAAAAATAAACTTCTTGCCATCAAATATTTCTCAAATATGCAGAAATATACCGTCAAGTACCGGGTATACAGCCTTAATAAATAGACCTTGCAAAAAGCTACCCAGTTTAATAGACTGCTACACAGAGCCTAAACAATATTGCCCTGTAACTCATAAAGGTGTGCTCTTTCGCTGGCTACTATAAGTTGGACAAATAAAGTAAGAATATTGACAATAGCGCATTCGCTGCAATCAAGATTGCCCAGACCACCTTTTTCCCGTATTTTTATCGGCTTACAACCTATTTCTCAAAATATAACTGCTCTAATTGTCTTACCTATGAGAACACAATTTCTCACAACAGCTTTGTTGGTGCCGTTACTGGCCGTAGCCCAACCCAAAGCGAAGAAAACACCCACCGCTGCTGTAGACGCCGACAAACAAACCATCCTGGCCGATCTGGACAAACGCTTCCCCGAGTACGCAGGTATTTCGAAACAAATCTGGGATTTTGCCGAACTGGGTTATATGGAAGAAAAAAGTTCGGCTCTTCTGGAAGAGCAACTACGCAAGGAAGGCTTCGATGTAAAAACGGGCGTAGCCGGTATTCCAACGGCTTTTGTCGCTACCTACGGTTCGGGTAAACCCGTCATTGGTATCCTGGGCGAGTATGATGCATTGCCCGGTCTGGCTACCGAAGCGAAGCCGGAGTTTACACCCATCCCAGGTCAGAAAGGTGGGCATGGCTGCGGACATAATCTGTTCGGCACAGCCTCGGTAGCGGCTGCCACCGAAATAAAAGACTGGCTCAAAAAGTCGGGGCATTCGGGAACGATTAAGATTTATGGCTGCCCCGCCGAAGAAGGTGGCTCGGGTAAAGTATACATGGTGCGCGAAGGGCTGTTCAACGATGTCGATGTGGTATTGCACTGGCATCCCGGCGCAACCAACTCAGCCGATGCGGGTACGTCGCTGGCCAATAAAAATGCCAAGTTCCGGTTCCGGGGCATTGCGGCTCACGCTGCGGCTGCTCCCGAACGGGGTCGGTCGGCGCTGGATGGTGTCGAAGCGATGGACTATATGGTCAACCTGATGCGGGAGCACATCCCGTCGGATACCCGTATTCATTACGTTATTACAAAAGGTGGCGAAGCCCCGAACGTGGTTCCGGCCTTTGCCGAAGTGTACTATTATGCCCGCCATAAAGACCGGGATATTCTGCAAAGTGTCTGGAAACGGATTGAAAATGCCGCTGAAGGAGCCGCTAAAGGTACCGGCACCAAAGTGGAATGGGAAATTCTGGGCGGTGTATTCAACCTGCTACCGAATGTAACCCTGGCCGAAGTGATGCACCAGAATCTGAAAACCGTGGGCGGTGTCCACTACACCCCGGAAGAAACAGAATTTGCCAGAAAGATCAGCGAAACCTTCGACAGGAAAGTACCCATCGAAGAAGCGGCTACCATTAAAGACTTCCGCGATGCATCGGACAACCCAGTCAGTGGTGGCTCGACCGATGTGGGCGATGTAAGTTGGACCGTACCGACGGTTGGCCTCTCGACGGCGACCTGGGTGCCGGGTTCATCGGCGCATAGCTGGCAATCGACAGCCGCCAGTGGCATGAGTATCGGGCAGAAAGGTATGCTGGTAGCGGCCAAAACCCTGGCCCTAACGGCTCTCGACCTCTACAAATCTCCTGCTCTTATTGAGAAAGCACACGCCGAATGGCTCCAGAAGCGCGGTGCCGATTTCAAATACGAAGCCCTCCTCGGCGACCGCAAACCGGCATTGGACTATAGAAAGTAAAGAAATACCCCTAACTAAATCCCCTGAAGGGGACTTTGTCCGAGCATGAGCAAAGTCCCCTTCAGGGGATTTAGGGGTTTAGACATTATGCAATAGCGATTACCTTGTCCATTGCGCCCACAGTCCCTACCTTTGCGGAAAATCTTAATGATTGAATGATTAAGTGATTGAATGATTGAATAGCTGGCGCTAGATCTCATTCACTCAATCACTCATTCGCTCAATCACTCAATATCTATGCTTCGAACGCACACATGCGGAGAACTCCGCCTTACTGACACCAACAAAACCGCAATACTGAGTGGCTGGGTACAAACCATCCGCGATAAGGGTGGCGTGTTATGGATCGACCTCCGCGACCGCTATGGAATTACCCAACTTCTGCTGGAAGATGGACAGACATCCCCCGAACTCTTTGCCATTGCCCGCTCGCTGGGTCGCGAGTATGTTCTGAAAGCTACCGGAACGGTTATCGAACGGAAGTCGAAAAACCCGAACCTGCCTACGGGCGATATTGAAATTAAGGTGACCGCGCTGGAAGTGCTGAATCCGGCCAAACTACCTCCTTTCCTGATTGAAGATGATACCGATGGTGGCGATGACCTTCGGATGAAATACCGCTACCTCGACCTGCGCCGGAATCCCGTTCGTCGGAATCTGGAACTACGCCATCGGATGGCGCAGCAGACCCGGTTATACATGGATGGGCAAAACTTCATTGAGGTCGAAACACCCGTTCTGATCAAATCGACGCCCGAAGGCGCCCGCGATTTTGTGGTACCCAGCCGCATGAATCCGGGTGAATTTTACGCACTGCCGCAGTCGCCACAAACGTTCAAGCAATTGTTGATGGTGTCGGGTTTCGACCGCTACTATCAGATTGTGAAGTGTTTCCGCGATGAAGACCTGCGTGCCGACCGTCAGCCAGAGTTTACTCAGATCGACTGCGAGATGTCGTTCGTAGAGCAGGAAGACATCCTGAATATGTTTGAGGGGCTGATTCGTCACTTATTCAAAGCCGTAAAAGGTATCGAGCTGGACGAAGTGCCCCGTATGACCTATGCCGATGCGATGCGGTTCTACGGCTCCGACAAACCCGATACCCGTTTTGGGATGCAGTTTGTGGAACTAAAGGGCACGTTCGATACCGTCGATATGACCTCAGGAAAAGGTTTTGGCGTTTTTGATTCGGCCGAACTGGTGGTCGGTATCAACGCACCGGGTTGCGCTCACTACACCCGCAAACAACTCGACGAACTAACCGAATGGGTAAAACGGCCACAAATTGGAGCCAAAGGGCTTATTTACGTTCGATACAACGAAGATGGCACCCTTAAATCATCCGTCGATAAGTTCTATTCGGAAGAGGACCTGAAAGGCTGGGCGGCTCATTTCGGTGCGAAACCCGGTGATCTGATGCTGATTATTTCGGGTGATGCGGCTAAAGCCCGTAAGCAGTTAAGTGAACTTCGACTGGAAATGGGAAGCCGGTTGGGCCTGCGCGATCCAAATGTGTTCAGTAGCCTGTGGGTGCTCGATTTCCCCCTGCTCGAATACGGTGAAGAAGATGGCAATCCAGCCCGGCAACGCTGGTTTGCCATGCACCATCCGTTCACCTCGCCAAAACCTGAAGACATTTCGCTGCTGGATACCGATCTGGGGGCTGTCCGGGCCAATGCCTACGATATGGTTATCAATGGCACCGAAGTGGGTGGTGGATCGATAAGGATTTTCAACCGGGAGTTACAGGCTCGTATGTTCAGCATTCTTGGATTCTCGGACGAAGAAGCAAAAGCACAATTTGGGTTCCTGATGGACGCATTCGAATACGGCGCTCCTCCGCACGGCGGTATCGCATTCGGCTTCGACCGACTGTGTTCTATTTTCGGGGGCGATAACACCATCCGCGACTTTATTGCTTTCCCGAAAAACAACTCGGGCCGCGATGTGATGATCGACTCGCCATCGACCATTTCGCAGGCACAACTGGATGAGCTAAAAATTGCTACCGTAGCAAAATAAGGAGCCGACCCATTGACTTAAATCTGAGAAGGCTCCGTGCCATGGTTTCGAAACCGTGGCACGGAGCCTTCTCAGATTAATACGCTATAAATCAATCGCCATTGGCTTGATTATTGCTTTTCGCCCTGCCCTGCCAAAGCGTTTTCGTCGACAATAAATAGGGCGAACCGTGTCTGAACTGAACGACCAACAAACCAACTCGTTAAAACCATAAGCCAAATCTTACTTTCAATAGTGCAACTTTTCTTTTCATAAATTCTTTCTGCACAGCAGCATTTACCCAAACGTGTATTAAAGTTAATATTAGAGCAAAAATGTTGACTAAATACGCGCATTTGGTATGCAATTTGTCAAGAGGCTAGTTATCTATCCATTCTTAAAAACAGCCTCTAATGACACCTCCGCTACGCTTAGCGTTATTATTTCTATTACTTTTTCAGCTAACTCACTTACGAGCCCAGATTACCGTTACCAGCCCGGTCTCCCGAATGGTATTCCAACGCGACCTGAGCAATCAGGCCCGCGTTACAATCACGGGAACAGCCCCTTCGGGAGCCACGCTGGTCGAAGCCCGCTTCGTTCCGCTTGCCGTTGGACAGGGAGCCGTAACGGCATGGAGTTCAATGAGTTTTTTATCCGGCACGTCGTCGTTTCGCGGCACCGTTACCGTATCGGCCGGGTGGTATCGCTTAAGCGTTCGGGCAAAAAATGGGACGACAGTACTTGCCGAAAATCAGGTAGACCGGGTCGGTGTTGGCGAAGTATTTGTTGTTGCAGGCCAATCGAATGTGTACGGGGGTTTGCAGCGAGTGTCGAGCGCAACAGAAGACCGGGTCGTTTGTCTGGATTCACGACAGGATAGTATCAGCAGCCAGTTGCTACCCCTTCAGTTTAGCCATATCAATTACGGAACCTCCATTGGTCCCAGCCAGCCTCCACATCTGTGGGGATCGTTGGGCGATAAACTCGTGCAGCGGTTAAATGTTCCGGTGCTGTTTCTGGGAGCAGCGCTAGGCGGCACCAGCAGTACTGAGTGGCAGCAATCGGCAGCCGGAAACATTGGCACCACACAACGGTCATCAGTTTATCGTCAGTTGGGCGAGGCATTGCTTCATTATGTGGTCAGAACAGGAGCGCGTGCCGTACTCTGGCATCAGGGAGAAACCGATGCCTACAATGGTGTCGATCAGCAAACCTACTACAACAATCTTAACTACGTTATCCAGAAGAGCCGCCAGCAGCTTAATTCCAGCCCGCTGGCCTGGATGATCTCGCGAGTGAGCTACAACAATGGCCTCACAAGTCCAGCTATAATTGCGGCCCAGAATCAACTCATTGCCGATCTCCCCAATACGTTTCCGGGCCCGGCGACCGATAGTATTATTGGCCCAACCAACCGTCCTGATAATATCCATATGACAGGCGAAGGATTGATTCGGTTTACAAATGCCTGGGATCAGTCTCTTTCCAGTCAGTTTTTTCAGAATGCTATCCCCTTTATGCCAACCGATTCGGCAACGCTGATCACAACGAGTTATACGTTACCAATGATCCGTCGGCAGGGCGATACGGTTGCGGTGGCCTCCCTACGTAGTGATCCTCGTCAGACCGGTAGTCAATACATTGCTCAGCTCGTTCGGGCCAGCGATGGTGTCGTTGTTTACGAATCGGCTCCCGGCACCGAGAACCCCATACTGCTAAAACTACCGGCTACACTGGCGAATGATATATATCGGCTCCGAACCCGTTCTACATCTCCGGCTATCGTTGGCACACCGGGCGAACCTTTTACGGTACAGCAATCTGCTTCATCCCAAAAACTTCTTCCTGTCTATCACCAGCCGATTCAGGGGGGCACCGCCGATCCCGCTATCAAACGATTTACGTACCGATACGAACCGGGCTCGCATGGCTTTTATGCAATGGCCGAAACCACCGCCCCCGTTGAGGTTCGGATACAGCGAATCGATGGCGGTAGTTTCGATAGTTCGGATTGGTATCTGATGCCGCCGAGTTCGCAGGCACCGGACTACGACGATTTTGGCGATTTCAACTATATCCGTAACTACCCTCCTACCTATGGCGGAGTTGGTGGTGTAGAGCCGAAAGGACAGTATCGATACTCGATCCGACGGCAGGGCGATACGGGACCGGGCTTGTGGTTCGATCTGTATTTTTTGGGAATACGCACGATCCTGTACCAGAATGAGCCCGTTTCGTCCATCCCGCCCGTTCTGAATCTGGGCGATTTACCCAACTCGCCTACCTGTCTGGACAGTTACGCAACCGTTTACATCGATGTGTCGGATGGCTCTCTAAATACCGGGAATACCTTTAGTGCCCGCTTGTCGGATGCCAGCGGTTCATTTACCAACGAAACGATAATTGGTACCAGCAGCACCAGTCCGGTATATGCCACCATTCCATCGTCGTTACCAGCGGGCTACAACTATCGCATTCGGGTGGTGGCCAGTAATCCGGCGGTTGCGAGTGCGCCCAGTGCGCCTTTAGCGATCTGCAACTGGGCCGACCTATCACTGGACATGCAGTTGAGCAATCGGACGCCACTCCCCAACCAGCCCGTTACGCTGACCGTAGTGCTGACCAATTCAGGGCCATTATCGACAAGCAATGTGACCATCCAAAGCCGATTACCAACGAGTATGGAGTTTGTCGATGCCAGCACCAACGGCATCAGCGTAGCCAACAATATTGTCAGTATGCATGCAGGAGCGCTCGCCAGTAATATGAACGCTCCGTTTGTCTTACGGCTTAAGCCCAATCAGCAGGGTACATTTTCGGTTTCCGCACAAATCATGGCCAGCGACCGCTTTGACCCCGACAGCCAACCTAATTCGGGTACGGGCGACGGTCAGGACGATGCCGCTGCGGTTGATCTTCGCACACCCGACGCTAGCGGCCAGCTCTACGTTTCTCCAAATCCTGACCAGGTGCCGCTCCCCTCGGTGGAGTCGAACCAGCCGCCAGCCGACCCTGCTAAAGCTGATCTTAGTCTACTCATAAGTGCCAGCAGCCTCACAACGCCCGTGAACGGCACTGTTACACTGACGGCAACGATTAACAATCTGGGGGGGTTAGCAGCTACCAATACCAAACTTCAACTGGTTTTACCAACGGGATGGCAGGTGGCCAGTACAAGTGGCTTAACCGTCAGTGGACAGAACGTTACGGTCGACGCCGGGACAATTGCCGCCAGCAATTTTTACAGTGTTACCATTCCGGTTCGGGTAAGCAGCACGGCTACGGTTATGGCCCAGATTCTGAGCGTTAGTCAGCCCGACCCCGATTCGACACCCGGCAATGGCTACAACAATGGCGAAGACGACGAAACTCAGGTAAGCATAAGGTTAAGGCAGTAACATCCAAAAAATATATTTTATATACATAAATAACCATTCTGTCTAACTAAAAAACTAATATGTTTTATATTGTGGGCTCAAATTTATTCGTCTCGCCATTCATTAATTTTACATGCCCACTTCTACTGCTGTTCGTCAGGCTCTTGGCCTTTCGTTTTTTCTCATACGTTTCTTATTTTCTTCCACTGTTTTTGCCCAAACATCCTCCCCTTCTGATTCCTCTAAGGCTACACCCTTCGACACCCTGAAAGCTCAACTGGAGGCTGAGCAAAAACGCATTATGGACCCGGCCCTGGGCCGCGTTCCCTATGAGCGGCTAGGCCCCATTCAGGATCAATTGGCTACAAAAAAAGCACCGGGAGCCATAACCAACGGCATTCCTAACGTGACCTGGCAGGAACGTGGCCCCAGCAACGCCGGTGGCCGCACCCGCGCTCTACTGTTCGACCCCAATGACCCTAACCACAAAAAAGTATGGGCAGGAAGCGTTGCGGGCGGCTTGTGGTTTAGCCCCGACATTACGGCCACCAACCCATCCTGGACGCCCGTCGGCGACGACTGGGCTAATTTGGTCATTACCGCTTTGGCCGCCGACCCATCGAATCCGCAAATCATGTATGCAGGTACCGGCAATATTTATGAGTATTCTTCCGGTGGCGGCATCTGGAAAACAACCAACGGCGGTCAATCCTGGAACCGCCTGACAAGCACCATTCCGGGCGGCTCATATCCATCTATCGGTACGGCTTTTTATTACATACAACGAATCGCGGTCAATAACGCGGGTCATGTATTTGCTGCCACACAATATGGTGTAGCCCGATCTACCGATGGCGGTACCACCTGGAGCTATACGCTGGCACCGGCCCAAAATATAGGCGCAACGGGCACGTCGACAAATGCGTATGACGATAAGGTGACCGATCTGGAAATTGGCTCCGATGGTACGGTCTATGCCGCTTTTAATCCAACGAAACTCTACAAGTCGACAAACGGCACAACCTGGACAGACATAACTCCTGCTGGCTCTCCCACGGGTGAACGTACCGAACTGGCATTAGCTCCTTCGACAAGCGGCACTAGCCAGGTGGTATATGCGGTAACCCGAAAATACAATTCGACAAATTATGGTCAGGATGCGCTCTGGTTTAAGAAAAGCACTAACGGTGGCACCTCCTGGACTGATATTACCATTCCTACATACGGTAACTCAGCAATCTATCATTTTACGGGTGGCGATGGTTATTCTGCTCTAAGCCTAACTGTTTATCCAACAGATCCTAATATTATTTATGCAGGAGGAGCATTCTGGTTTCGGTCGACTGACGGTGGCTCAACCTGGAGTCAGTCCTCAACAGATTATGCATATCAGCATGGTCTGGTTCTTCAACCGGGTAGCAGTGTAGGCGCTGTAGTCTATAATGATAAAGGAACCTTCTGGTCTGCTGATTGGGGTAATACGACCACAGCTCAGCCAACTCTATTAGATCGCAATGCTGGCTATCGGGCAGGCGAAGCCAGCTCGGCAGCTATGAGAAGTAGTGCAGGAAGCCAGTACCTGATTGGTACGATGACGACACTAGGCTTAGCCAAATTAACGCAGGCGAATCTATCACCTGCATCTTATATTTATGCATCAGGCAGCCAGTCAGGGATAACCTTTATTGATGAAGAAACACCTAACGTTCAGCTTTTCTCACAATGGGGTAATTATTATTTATACGACAATAATTCCTATCCACAATATCTCTTCTATTCGAATGGCAACTATGGCGTAGCTGATTACGATAGCCCAACCAACGTCTTGTATGTAGCCGATGTTGCCAATAATGCCAATGCCATCCGGCGTGTCGCAGGTATTGGATCAGGATCAACGACAACAACGTATCTTTCTCTTACAGGTGTTACCGACTCGCCTTCATTCATCAAGCTAAGCAGAGACCGGAGCACTCTGTTTATTGGGTTAGCTTATTCTGGCAAGCTATATAAAATGACGGGGCTTACTCAGACAACTCCTACGCTGACAGCTATCGACAACAATGCTTTCCCCCAATATTCGACTATCTCCGGTATTGAGGTTGGGGCTACAGCCAATGAGCTAATTGTTATTCTGTCGAACTATGGTGTTAAGTCGGTCTGGTATACCAACGACGGAGGGACCACCTGGACCAGTAAGGACGAAGCCAGCTACGGCCTGCCCGATATACCTGTTTATACAGTGATGGTCAATCCGCAAAACTACAAGCAGGTCTTGTTAGGCACCGAAGTTGGCGTATGGTCGAGTAACGACATTACGGCCAGCAATCCGAACTGGTCGTTTTCAAATGCAGGAATGGCTAATGTCAGGGTCAATCAGCTTCGGTATCGGGCTTCCGATGGCAAGGTCGTAGCGGCAACCACCGGTCGGGGCATTTTTAGCTCCGATATTTTCGCCATTCCCTATACGTTGCCCAGCATTACGCTCACGGGTATATCAAACATGAGTCTTTGCGCAGGGAATACCTTTTCGGTTTC
This sequence comes from Spirosoma sp. SC4-14, assembly GCF_037201965.1. Taxonomy (NCBI): domain Bacteria; kingdom Pseudomonadati; phylum Bacteroidota; class Cytophagia; order Cytophagales; family Cytophagaceae; genus Spirosoma; species Spirosoma sp. SC4-14. Next base: position 6,571,522 of record NZ_CP147518.1, read on the forward strand.
GTTTACCACCAGTGGTCCCGCTTTTGTAGCTGGCAACCAGTTCGAGGTATGGATTTCCGATGCCGCTGGTGATTTTACGAATGCTCAGCGTATAGGCACGGGTTCAACTAGCCCTATTGCAGCTACTTTGCCAAGTGGCTCCTCAGCCTTCCCTTACGGCACTAATTACAAAATCAAGGTGATAGCCACCAATCCAGATGTTGAGAGTGGGCAAAGCAGTGCTCTGGCAATTGGAGATTTAACCTATGCATCTGTAAATGACAGAAGTAGTTTGCTCAATCAGTATAGTAATGGAGGGACAATTTGTACTGGAAGTCAGACAACCCTTTATGCAATTGCCAGTAGTACAAACTCAAATACGGCCACAGCAGAAAGCTATGTCTGGTCCCTTAATGGTAATGTGATCAGTATAACTACATCCTCTACGCTAGCTGTCCAACAGGCTGGTATATATACTGTCGTCGCTAAAAAAGCAGGATGCTCGGCAACTGGATATGACTATACACTTTATGTACAAAACAGTATCTATAGCTATGTCATCTCGGCGTCCGATGGTGAGCCACAATGCGATGATCATCCGCTAAAACTTCAGGCGCGATACAATGGCAACAATGCCAGTTTCCAGTGGACACGGGATGGGGTAGATATTGCAGGGGCTACAAGCTATACCTATGCAGCCACACAAACAGGAACCTATGCCCATCGGGTAACCGATGGGGGATGTAGTACGTCTTCGTCATCCTCCTACTTCCAGTTTGGGCGTTCTCTCTATGCAAGAGCCTACCTAACGTCGCCAGGCGATTCCCTACTCTGTACTGCATCGAACTATTATAATTTGATTTACGCAGACGTCTCAACGTCAAATGGTTCTGATTTCAAGGTCCAATGGTATCGCGACGGCATAGCCTTACCGTATGAGACAAATCAAAATACATGGGTAAGACAACCCGGCATTTACACATTCTTACTTAAACAGGGTACTTGCCAGACGATGAGTAACCCAGTTGTTTTGAGAGACATTGGCCCAATAACAGTAAACATCAAATATGATTTTCGGTCAAAAAGTGTGTGTCCTGGAGAAACCCGCTACTTGTATGCTTCTTCAAGCTACAGCGGCAGTTTCCAATGGCAAAAAGATGGGGTTGACATTCCGGGGGCTACAAGCTCTAATTATACCGCCACACAAACAGGAAACTATACAGTCAAATTAACCCGAGGCACATGTTCGGCTACTTCAGCTCCTATTTCACTCACTTTTAGCAATGCCCTACAACCCTCTATTTATTTCTATGGGCCGTCTCCAGTAGGTTGTACATCTACTTTTTTGGGCTCTTATGACTCATACAACCTCAGTGGCTATCAGTATCAGTGGTACCGAAACGGTACACTTCTGAATAATGCAACCGATCAATCTTATATAGTCACTCAGTCAGGGGCTTATTCGGTACGTATGACTAATGGGGGCTGTACAGGCGTCTCAAAAGAAACTTATGTAACAATAGGGAATGCGCAGAAGCCCTCTGTTAACGCTACACCCACTACTAAACTCTGTGGCAATAACACAGTAAAGCTAACCGCTAACTCCAACACAGGCTCATTGCAATGGAAACGTAATGGGGTAGCCATTACCGGTGCAACCTATTATCAATACTTTGCCATTCAATCGGGCATCTATTCCGTTTCGGTTCAGGATGGTTCCTGCCAGGCGGAGTCGGACCCCGTTGAGGTAAAAATTGGGGAGCCGACCTCGGCTACTATCAGTGGTAGTGCGCTCGTTAGCAGCGGGCAGGCTGCGCTACTGCCGGTTTCCTTCACCGGCCCTGCGCCCTGGTCGTTTACCCTCAGCAATGGACAGTCAGCCACGGCCATCTACCAGAATCCATACCTTATGCCGGTTACCCCAACCAGCAACACTACCTACCAGATCACCTCGCTCGTCAACGCCTGCGGAACGGGCACCACCTCCGGGCAGGCCAGTGTTACCGTCGGCTCCGGCAGTGCCGATGTATCGCTGGCCATGGCCGTCAATAACCGAACCCCAAATGTAAACGATGTGGTTAGCTATAGCCTGACCGCTACCAATGATGGGCCACAGGACGCCACCGGCATAAAGCTCCAAAGTAGGCTACCGGCCGGGCTTGCCTTTGTCAATGCTACCACACCGGGCGTTACCTTCGCCAATGGTATTGTCAGCGCCGATGTGGGTACGGTGATGGCTAACGGTCAGGTAACGGTCGGTTTTCAGGCTAAGCCAACCCAGACCGGTACCTTTGCCACAGCCGCTCAGATCACCAGTAGCCAGACTCCCGACCCCGACAGCCAGCCTAATTCGGGCACCGGCGATGGGCAGGACGATGCCGCTATGGTCGATCTGCGAACCCCAGCGGGCAGCAATCCGTTGACAACCTCACCTAACCCCAATCAGATTGCCCTGCCCCTGGTTGTCAGCAGCCAGCCTACACCCGATCCGGCAACGGCCGATCTTAGCCTGGCCATGGTGGCCGATAAAGCCGTGGTCAATACGAGTCAGAATGAGATTGTCACCAGCACCATTACCCTTAGCAACCGGGGGGGCGCCACGGCCCATAGTGCCATCATTCTGGTAACGTTACCGAATGGCTATTTCGACTACCAGAACACAGCTAACTGGGTACAGGTGAATAATCAGACCTACAAAGTTTATGTCAACCAACTAGCGGCCGGACAGTCGTCGGTGGTAACAGTGCGGTGGCAACCGGCGGCTGCTGGCAGTCTGCAAGCTCAGATTCAGGATGTAGCTGAGTCAGATCCTGATTCGACCCCTGGTAACGGCTTCAGCAATGGCGAAGACGACGAAGCCAGCATAAGTGTACGAGTTCGCTAATCGATTTCATCTTACCGATCAACAAAAACCGCCCGATACAGCAATGCACCGGGCGGTTTGGTAAAGTATATGAAGTAGATTGCGTTATCACTCCCATTCAATGGTAGCGGGTGGCTTCGACGAAATATCGTACACAACGCGGTTGACGCCCTTAACGCGATTAATAATCTCATTCGACACATCGGCCAGGAACTCGTAAGGCAAATGCGCCCAGTCGGCAGTCATACCATCAACACTGGTTACGGCACGAAGTGCCACAACGCGCTCGTAGGTACGTTCGTCGCCCATCACACCAACCGACTGAACTGGTAGCAGAATAGCACCAGCCTGCCATACTTTGTCGTATAATCCTTCCCGCTTCAGACCGTTGATGAACAACGCGTCGACCTGTTGCAGAATGTCGACTTTCTCGGGAGTAATATCGCCCAGAATCCGAATAGCCAGCCCCGGACCAGGGAACGGATGCCGCCCCAGAATCGCATCAGGTATACCCAATGTACGACCAACCGCCCGGACTTCGTCTTTAAACAGCGTATTGAGCGGCTCAACAATTTTTAGCTTCATAAAATCGGGCAAACCACCTACGTTGTGGTGCGATTTAATGGTTGCCGACGGTCCTTTTACCGACACAGATTCTATTACATCGGGGTAGATCGTCCCCTGCCCTAGCCACGACACCCCTTCGATCAGGTGCGCTTCGTGATCGAAAACATCGATAAACGTTTTGCCGATGGCTTTACGTTTGGCTTCCGGATCGGTCAGTCCAGCCAGTGCCGAGTAGAACCGATCTTTGGCATCAACGCCTTTTACGTTTAGTCCGAGCGTTTTATACGACTCCAGCACACCTGAAAATTCATCTTTCCGAAGCACACCGTTATCAACAAAGATGCAATAGAGGTTCTGTCCGATTGCCCTATGAATCAATACTGCCGCCACCGACGAATCGACGCCACCCGACAGCCCCAGTACGACTTTATCATTACCAAGTTTCTGCTTCAATTGAGCAATCGTCGATTCGGCAAACGATTCGGACGTCCAGTTCTGCGTGCAGCCGCAAATATCGACAACAAAATTGTGCAGCAGGGTTTTGCCCTGTAGCGAGTGCGTTACTTCGGGGTGGAACTGAATGCCGTAGGTTGACTCTCCTTCGACCTGAAAAGCCGCAACGCGTACGGTATCAGTCGAGGCAATGATCTTGAAGTTATCCGGTACGCTCGTAATCGTATCGGCATGTGACATCCAAACCTGCGAATGCTGATCGATGCCCCGCATCAGTGGACTATCGGTATCGACGGTACCCAGCTTGGCGCGGCCATATTCCCGAATAGCGGATGCCTGCACTTCGCCCCCACTGGTATGCGCCAGCAATTGAGCGCCATAGCATACGCCCAGAACGGGAAGTTTATGCCGGAAAGCTGCCAGATGAACTTCGGGCGAGTCGGCGTCGCGAACGGACGATGGACTACCCGAAAGAATGATGCCCTTAACGTCAGGGGTAATCGTTGGGATGTGATTGTACGGATGGATTTCGCAGTAAACGTTCAGTTCGCGCACCCGGCGGGCAATAAGTTGGGTGTACTGTGAACCGAAATCCAGAATCAGAATCTGTTCTGTGGCCATTTTGGTCTCCAAAATGCAAAGTTAGGGCATTTTGACGGGTACGCAAATAATGAGCGGATAGGCTTCCCTTAATCTTAGCAATTGTCGTAAGTACTCAATAATCAATTACCAATGTCTACAAACTGTATCAAACGAATAGATAGCTAGATAGCCAAATCAACATAATATACATTAATAAAAAAAAGGGACATTTTTTTGTTGGTAAACTTGCCTTTAATATCCAAAATGAATAAATTCACATACAAAACAAACAAACTAATTACTTAGATGAATACATTAAGAATTTGGCTAATAGTTGGCTTGTACGTCTGTCAGCTAGGAGGAAGTCTATTCGCTCAGAAATTATCAGTTAATGAAGCAATTGAACAAATGTAGCTCAATTGGATTTAAGCGGAATAAAAACGGGTTTTCTGTTAAATAAGGGATTTCCTTGGTCTGATCAAATAAAGCCATTCACAGATCCAAATTTTGATAAACCTCGTGTTTTTAAGGCTCATTATTGGCGTACATTACAGAGAGGTCTATTAAAATCCGATATAAAGCAAAAGAAATCGTTTGTTGACTTAGACGCTGAGTTAGATGCTATCCAGACAAAGTCGCGAGAAACAGGCGTCATACCGATTGGTATTATTAATGTAACAGGGAATCAACTATCTAATAAAGAAATAAATGAAAATAAAATCCTTAAATCTCAGGGAAAGACTTCTTCAGATAAAACATACCGCCAAGTTCAGATATTAGCAGCCGCAGCACTGATCAGTAGTGTGTATAACAAACAGGTAACATTCATTTTTGACCCTCATTATGTATATGCAGATCAGACACAAGACCTTAATGACCTTGAAGTAGATTTTGGCGACGATAAAGGCTTTCAGAAGATAGATTGGAAACCTACCAAAAGCAGTAAAGTAACAATTACCTATTCTGGTGTAGGCGAAAAAATAGTAACCTTTCGATTTAATTCCCAAAAAGCAGGTACCTATGTTTGTCATTCTGTCTTTGAAGTCGCAATGGAAGAAATACCCACTCCTAGCCAGACCCTTGACATAACAGCCCCCAAGACAAAATTAGATAAGAGTGCAAATGGCCGAGTATCTATTCAACTAGCGGGTGGACAAGCTAACATTTACTTGGGTTGCGATGGGGTTTTCGATAAACCTGTCATCATTGTTGAAGGGTTTGATGGATCTAATGTTATGGATTTCAACTACCTACTACAAAGTAATAAATATGGCGCTAATGGCATCTTTTACAATCTACATCAGGCAGGCTATGATCGAGTAATCCTAAACTTCAATGACGGCGGTGACTATATACAAAACAATGCTCAAGTACTAAAAGAGTTGATAAACCGGGTCAACCAGCTTAAAAGCGGCACTACTCCTAACATTGTAATTGGGGAAAGTATGGGAGGATTAGTTGCTCGTATAGCTCTTAAAGAAATGGAGCGAGATGGACAACAACATCATGTCAGCCATTATATATCTTTCGATACCCCCCACCTGGGGGCAAATGTTCCATTAGGCTTGCAGTTTCTGGGTATTGATATTGATAGTATGGCTTTGGTAAATCTACTAAATTTATCTCCTTCCGATCTTCAACAACAGGTTACAAATGTATCGCGCCCTGCTGCTCGTCAAATGCTTCGGTATCACTATAATATGCCAGATGCTCAGCCTGACCTAGAATATTACAACTTACAGAATCAACTTCAAGCACTTGACTTTCCAACCCAATGTCGCAATATTGCTATACTAAACGGAAGTCGAAATGGCACAGGCTGGGGATTCAATCCAGGCTCTATGCTATTACAGTTTGATAATATTACGCTACTGGCTTCAACCTTCGTTCGTAGCCGTAGCCATAACATTGGCGGGAATACTCGAATTTCATCATTAACAACCTTACTGGTAGCATTGCCAACAACAGTACGAACTCATGATATTACCACTTCTAATCCTAATTTTGATGCCCTAGCTGGAGGTATTCTTCCTGGAGGAATCAGCAGCAAAATGCTTATTAGTGCATCTCAGCTTTTCATCAGTGCTATCTTTAATATAGGTTATAATAACGTTAGCGTACAAGACAATATTTGTTTTATTCCAAGCTTGAGTGCTATTAGCTATACAGGTCCACTTAGTAACCAATCCGACTGGCAGGTTAGTGTTAACAATGCTATTAGTCTAGGGCGCACTCCGTTTCAAGCCGTTTATGCGAATGACAATAATTCCTCTCATGTATTAACAGATTTTCAATATGGTAATGGTAATAGCTGGTCCCAACTATTTGCCAATGAATTTAACGTTAATTTTAATTACAGTTGTCCTACCGTACCACCTGCCAACTGGTCAGGGACTCAATTTGTATGCGCTGGAAGCTCATATCAGTACCTTGCTGGATTGTCTTATGAAAATAGTAATATTGCTTATACCTGGACAGTTAACCCTGGAAACTATACGCTTTCTGGTAATCCAGTAGACATTCGGTGGAACCTTAATCCTGGTGTTTACTATCTTACATGCAGCGCGAAGGACCAGACAAGCTCAGGCAACCCCAGCAATTCGAGCACAGGGACAATATATGTCCAAAATTGTTCAGGAGGTGGAAATGGGTGCACCCAAAGATTTGTCTCTATTGTATCACCAACCAACGGAAACACGTTCACAACTTCAACATTTCCTTTTTATTTCGATATTCAAACCAACACATGCGATCCTCAGGGGATTATGCAAATTCAGTATAACATTGTTGACCCTAATGGCAACTGGTTCTGGATTGGGTACGTTGACAATGCCTCTGCTGGTGGTTCATATCCATACACGCTAAAGGCAAACCAATGGACCAACTTTGTATCAAGCAATAATGCCTACCAAATTACACATCCAGGAACTTATATTCTTCAAGCTCGACTTTTTTCAAATTCAGGAGTCATTACTGATGCGCCCCCTGTTCCAATCAACATCGTTCAAACAGGCAGTGGTGGTAACCCTGGCTCTGGCGGTACTTATAATCAGTGCTTCGAAGCCGAAGCGAGTACTGTTACTGGAACTGGAACTATCAGTAACGATGCTAATGCATCTGGCGGACAATATGTAGGTGGATTTGGCAACCCTAGTGAATATCGCCAATTCAATGTCAACTCGATTCCTTCTAATGGCACATACACCTTAAAAATTCGGTATGCAACAGGAGAAAATCCAACAATTGGGATTGTTTTGAATGGCAATAGCACAAATCCACAGATAGTGTCGGCCCCTACTACCCAAAGCTGGGCAGGGAATTATAACGAAATTTCTACTTCTGTCAGCCTCAATCAGGGCAACAATACAATTCGTATTCAAGGAAATAGCCAAGGCTTTGTTTTAGACCGAATTTGCGTAGTTGGAGGTACTAGTAACGGCCGGGTAGCTAGCACTGAACCCTCATCAGAAATTTTATTATTCCCTAATCCAGCGGCATCGTCAGTTACAGTCCAACGCTATCTCAGTTCCGGACAATTAGCTGAATTAGCTATCATAGATGCATCGGGCCGAGAAACATACGTCCGAATGATAGTGGGCGAAGGCAACCTTCATCAGGAAGTTGTTGATGTACATAAATGGCCTAGCGGCACGTATGTTGTAAAACTACAAACAGATCAAGAAAGCACTGTCAAAAAATTAGTGATCAATCACTGAATCCCAAAGTTATGAAAGCATTTATGATCAAATACCTGCTTAGATTGGTATGTATTTTGGGTTGGTGTCTACTAATTGGTCTTACGGATGGATGCATTGTTCCTGCAACGACTAAAACGACTATTCAATGTGTTGTACAGGATTCGACAGGTCATGAAATAGCTGGATTACCGTTAGAACTAGAAGGTTCTACAGGAAGCCTATCCTTATTAAATGGAAGAAAAACAGTAGAGTCTTACAGCATCGTTACCGATCAAAACGGCAAGTTTACTCAAGAAGTACAGGATGCGTCAAGACAATATAACGTTTATGTGCCTGTTTCTACAGGGTATGTTATGGTGGGATGCCCAATAAACCAGCAAACCAACCAGCCAGAATGTGATCTGGTCAGTATTCCTCTACCACCAACCCCTGTCTGGCATACAATTATTGTAAGAAAACTTCATTGAATCCAAAACCATGAAAGCCTTTATGATTAAATACCTGCCTAGATTGGTAGGTATTTTGGGCTTGAGTTTACTAATCGGCTTAGCTAGCGGATGTTATGTCAACCTTCCTCCGGCTGCTGACACTCTTTTTACAGGTGTCGTCACCGATTCACTGGGAAATCCGTTACCAGATTTTACAGTACGTCTGGAAGGTACAGCCAAAGGTGGGTTATTCACTACGTCAAAAATTCCTGAACTTATACAATCCTACGAGCTAAAAACCGACCAGTTGGGAGCCTTTTTCCAATTATTGTCCTGGCGGGATAATATTGACTCCTATTCGATTTTACCTCCGTTTCCCAATCAGGTTTATCAACAAATAGGAGGCTTCTATGACTGTCCTTTACCTCTGGAAACAAACTGTCAACTCGCCAGACCAACCAACCCGCTCAGCTATACAGTTTCGGTAACCCTGCGCGTAAAATTTTACTAAAGAGCGAAAACTTCGCCCCTTTTCACTCTTTCACTCTTTCTGGATACAGCAGGTATTTCGCCCTTGTGAGCCTATAGGCGTTGAGTGCCGGTTGCCAGCTTTCCCGGATTTTGGCTTCGGATACGCCAGCGATGATCTGCTTGCGAAGCTGATCGGTACCCGCCAGCCGGTCGAAACCATTGTTAGCCAGAAAGAACTTCGTTTTATCGCTGGCCCGGTTATAGAAATCCAGCAGGTAATTCAGCATTAGTTCCTTTTTCGAAATGTTGGCGTTCGACAGGTCGAGACCGTAGCACAACTGACCTTCCAGCGGTGGATTTACAGCACCGGGTTTATCGACAGGCGTAAACGTATAAGGCCCATATTTGGTGTAGGGCGACCCAATCACCTGAAACTGCTTATCGGTTCCCCGTCCAACACTCACCACCGTTCCTTCAAAAAAACACAGCGACGGATACAGCAACACGGCCTGCTGATTGGGCAGGTTCGGCGACGGTTTTACGGGGAGCACATAGGGTGTTTGGTGTGTGTAGTTTTTGACGGGCACCACCGTAAGCTTACAGGTTTTACCACCGCCCAGCCAGCCTTCGCCATTGATCATGGTGGCCAGTTCGCCAACGGTTAGCCCATGCACTACCGGAATGGGATGCATACCGACGAAGGATTTGAATTTGGGGTCGAGCACAGGGCCGTCGATATAGTGCCCGTTCGGATTGGGGCGGTCCAGAATAATGAGCGGCTTGCCGGTTTCGGCGCAGGCTTCCATCACATAATGCATGGTGCTGATATAGGTATAGAAGCGAGTGCCCACATCCTGAATATCGAAAATAACAACATCGAGCGAGTCCATCTGAGCCGGAGTTGGCTTACTGTTCTTACCGTATAGCGACACAATGAAAACACCCGTACGCGGATCGCGGCTATTAGTGATTTTTTCGCCGTCGGTTGCCTCACCCCGAAAACCATGCTCGGGCGCAAAAATAGTTTTTACCAACACCCCCCGCGACAGCAAACTGTCGACCAGATGTGTTGTTCCAACGCGCGACGTATGATTAACAACCATACCTATCCGTTTGCCTTCAAGCGCAGGCAGGTACAGCGCCATTTGAGCAGCGCCCGTCTGGAGCGAAGCCGATGTTTTCTGAGTTGTTTGAGCCTGGCAAGCCACAAAGAGCAGACAGCAGGCAATAAAGAAGAGTTTATGTAACGTCATCATATCGTTTTGTAGTGCTTGGGACAAAACTCATCATTTTTAATGAACCTTAACCAACTATCGAGGGGCATTTGTTAGCAGAACCAATAAACACGCCAGTGCCGAATGGCCAATCAACTAATAACAAATAGGTATTGCTGGTAATTTTTTATGACAGATCAGCTACTTGTCCGTTAGATTTGCGTTGATATCAATACTCAACCTGTTACGCGAAACTGTGGCTTACTAATTTATCATAGATTCGTTTTCGAAACCCGTAACGGTCAGCCTGGTGCAGTCCTGATTCCCACTAACGACCATTCGGCGGAGAACCGCATACACCTTAAAACCGAATACCGTTTTGAACGTACCCATTTTTTTAGCCCGTAAAGTTCGCCATGCACCCGAAGGCAGTTTTTCGGCAACGGTTACCCGCGTTGGGGTGGTTAGTATTGCCCTGGGGCTAGCCATTCTGATTGTTGCTTTTGCTGTTCTGTTCGGGTTCAAAAACACAATTCAGCAAAAGATTTTTCTCTTTGGGGCTCACCTTCAGGTAGGCAAGTTTACGAATAACAATTCCTACCAGGAAACACCCTTAGCCCTGAACACGGCGGTATATCGCGACAGTACTGCCATTCCTGGCGTGAAACACATCCAGGCCGTAGCCCTGAAAGCAGGCATTCTGAAAACACCGGAAGAACTTACGGGCGTTCTTCTGAAAGGAGTAGGACGCGATTACGACTGGAATCTGTTTCGCGGCTCCATTGTATCGGGCACCGTGCCGACCGTTGGTGCCGACACCGGAAGCGGTTCTACCCAACTGCTCATCAGCCAGTATATGGCCAGCCAGCTCCGCGTAAAAGTTGGCGACAATGTACCGCTTTATTTTCTGGGCAATCCGCCCCGTGCCCGAAAAATGACCATTGTTGGCATTTATGAAACGGGGCTGGAAGAAGTGGATAAGACCATTGCGCTGGGCGATATCCGGCTGATTCAGCGACTCAACAAATGGGGTCCCGATTCGGTGGGGAGCTACGAAATTTTCGTCAACGATTTCAACCGGCTGAATGCAACAGCCAATAATGTCTTCGACGTCATGTCGCCCGATATGCGGCTGACACGCGTTACGGATCAATACCGTCCTCTCTTCGACTGGATGATATTACTCGATCGGAATATGGTCATTCTGCTGGCATTGATCACCTTTGTGGCCTCATTCAATATGGTATCGGTACTGCTTGTATTGATGATGGAACGAACGCCCATGATTGGTTTATTGAAAGCCCTTGGCGGCCCAGATCAGCTTATTCGCCGTATGTTTTTATTTGTTGGCTTAAATATGGTTGGCTGGGGCTTATTGATCGGCAACGTTGTTGGCCTGGGAATTTGCTACATTCAGGATCGTTTTAAATTAATCCCTCTTGATCCTAAAAACTACTTTATGAGTTTTGTGCCCATCACCTGGGACTGGCCCACAATTCTGGCCCTCAATGGTGCGGCCATACTGCTCATCGCACTCGTACTCTGGATTCCAACCTTTATCATCAATCGAATTCAGCCAGTAAAAGCCTTAGCCTTTAAGAAGTAGAACTCCTTTCTTATGGCGTTCCGCTCCTACGTATCACCTTATAAAGCAGTTGGTCATGGTCGTTCAAAATCCTAAATCCAGCCAGTCCGCTACTCCAGCCTTTAGCCATAAAATCCGTATTGTCACGGCGGCATCGCTTTTCGACGGACACGACGCAGCCATCAATCTGATGCGTCGGTTAATGCAGGCATCCGGCGCCGAAGTTATTCACCTGGGGCATAACCGATCGGTAGCCGAAATTGTCGACTGCGCCATCCAGGAAGATGTACAGGGTATTGCCCTGACGAGTTATCAGGGAGGGCATCTGGAATACTTCAAATACATGTATGACCTGCTCAACGAACGGGGGGCGGGCCATATAAAGATCTTTGGTGGTGGCGGTGGCACCATTCTTCCATCCGAAATTGAGGAGCTACATGCCTATGGTATTGCCCGTATCTACTCCCCCGACGATGGTCGGGCTATGGGCCTGCAGGGTATGATCGACGACCTGTTGCATCAATGTGATTTCAGCCCCCCTGCCCCCAAAGGGGGAGCCTTACTAACGCCCTATGATAGTCAAACTATTGCACAATACATCACACAGGCTGAATTAGGCCACCCGTTACCAATACCGCAAAAAGCCCCCAACGGAGGTATGGGGACCGTTCTGGGCGTAACAGGCACTGGCGGAGCGGGTAAGTCTTCGCTGGTCGATGAGTTGGTTTTACGCTTTTTGCGAACATTTCCCGATAAAACGCTGGCGATTATTTCCGTCGATCCCTCGAAGCGCAAAACGGGCGGAGCCCTCCTCGGCGACCGGATTCGGATGAATGCCATCAACTCGCCACGCGTATATATGCGGTCGCTGGCGACCCGCCAGTCGAATCTGGCTCTGAGCCGTCACGTTCAGAACGCCATCGACATCTGTAAAGCAGCCGGATTCGATCTGATTATTGTTGAAACCTCAGGCATCGGCCAGTCAGACACTGAAATCACCGAGCATGCCGACAAAACGCTCTATGTGATGACGGCAGAGTATGGAGCAGCAACGCAGTTGGAAAAGATCGACATGCTCGATTTCGCCGACATGATTGTCATTAACAAATTCGATAAACGGGGCTCACTGGATGCACTGCGCGATGTTCGGAAACAGTATCGACGCAACCATAACCTCTGGGAAACACCCGACGACGAATTACCAATCCTCGGAACCATTGCATCGCAATTCAACGATCCGGGCATGAATACGCTGTTTGGGTGGGTTCGTGCGGGGATGGCAGGGCATGATGGGGAGCGAAGAGGCCCCCTGCTCCCCCCGGCCGCCCCCGCAATCCCTGCACGAAGTATCCCCGCGCAAAGCTCTCCCACCATCATCCCCCCCGACCGGGTGCGCTATCTGGCCGAGATTGTGGAAGAGAGTCGCCGATACGACGCTTATGTTCAGGAGCAAACAGCATTGGCGCGACAACTTTATCAGCTTGACGGCGTCATAAAAGGCCCCCTAACCTCCAAAGAAGGCACTGCCGACGCGTCTGAAGCTTCTGCTTTGGAGGTTAGGGGGCTCCTGGAGGCTTTATACACTGATCTTGAAAAGGGCGTAAGTGCCGAGTGCCGTGCGCTGTTACAGCACTGGCCCGATATGCAGAAACGCTACACAGCCGAGTTTTATGAGTATAAAGTTCGGGATAAAATAATCCGGCAACCTTTGTATACTGAGACGCTGTCGCACCTGAAGATACCGAAAGTGAGTTTACCGAAGTATCATGATTGGGGTGATATATTGCACTGGCAGCTTACGGAGAATATACCCGGTGCGTTTCCGTATACGGCGGGTGTGTTCCCCTTAAAACGCGAAGGCGAAGATCCAACCCGAATGTTTGCGGGCGAAGGCGGCCCCGAACGAACCAACCGACGGTTCCACTATGTATCGAAAGGCTTACCTGCCAAACGACTTTCAACAGCCTTTGACTCGGTTACGCTTTATGGCGAAGACCCGGCAATGCGGCCCGACATATTCGGGAAAATCGGAAATTCAGGAGTCAGCGTTTGCACGCTCGATGACGCAAAAAAACTCTATTCTGGCTTCGACCTCTGCGATCCGGCTACGTCTGTCTCAATGACTATCAACGGGCCTGCCCCCATGCTCCTGGCTTTTTTCCTGAATGCCGCCATCGACCAGCAGTGTGAGAAATGGTTGCAGAATGCTTCGCGCGGGGAGAGCGGGGGCTTCGTGCGGGGGTTGCAGGGAATGGCGGGGAGCGAGCCCACCCCCTTCCCCCCCCTGCTATCCCCGCACGAAGCATCCCCGCGCTACAATGCTCCCCTTCCCGATGGCAACGACGGCCTGGGACTGAGGCTGTTGGGTATCACCGGCGATAAAGTGTTGCCTCAGGAAGTTTATGAACAAATTAAAGCCGATACACTGCGCCGGGTACGTGGAACGGTTCAGGCTGATATTCTGAAAGAAGATCAGGCGCAGAATACGTGCATTTTTTCTACTGAATTTGCCCTTCGCATGATGGGCGATATTCAGCAATATTTTACGGATAACCGGGTCCAGAATTTTTATTCCGTTTCGATTTCGGGGTATCATATTGCCGAAGCAGGTGCCAACCCAATCTCACAGTTGGCGTTCACGCTGTCGAACGGGTTCACGTTTGTCGAATACTACCTCAGCCGGGGTATGCATATCGACGATTTTGCTCCGAACCTGTCTTTTTTCTTTTCAAACGGTATGGACCCGGAATATACCGTGCTGGGCCGCGTTGCCCGGCGAATCTGGGCGAAGGCGATGAAACATAAATACAAAGCCAACGATCGGTCGCAGAAACTTAAATACCATATCCAGACATCGGGCCGGAGTCTGCATGCGCAGGAAATCGCCTTCAACGACATTCGAACAACGCTACAGGCACTTCTGGCCATTTACGATAACTGCAACTCGCTGCATACCAACGCCTACGACGAAGCCATTACTACGCCTACCGAAGAGTCGGTACGCCGGGCTATGGCCATTCAGCTAATCATTAACCGGGAATTTGGGCTAACCAAAAGCGAAAACCCACTTCAGGGCTCGTTTGTTGTTGAAGAACTAACCAACCTGGTCGAAGAAGCAGTCTATCAGGAGTTTCTGTCGCTTAGTGAGCGGGGCGGTGTGCTGGGCGCAATGGAACGAATGTATCAGCGCAGCAAGATTCAGGAAGAGTCGATGTATTATGAGACACTTAAACATAATGGTCAGCTCCCCCTGGTAGGTGTCAATACCTTCCTCGACCCGGCCGGATCGCCAACTACCCTGCCACATGAAGTGATTCGTTCGTCGGACGATGAAAAACGGTATGCGGTTAAATCCTGCCAGGATTTCCAGCACCACCATTACACCGAAGCCGAAACCGCCCTGGCCAATTTACAGGCAACGGCGCTGGCCAATGGCAATATTTTTGAAAGTTTGATGGAAGCGGCCAAAGTTTGTACCCTCGGACAATTGTCGAACGCACTCTATGCGGTGGGTGGCCAGTACCGACGAAATATGTAAACTACCTACCAACCATGTATTACAAAAAATACATACGAAATCGTTACTATCCATCCTTTTAAATAGTAACAAGTAATTTAGAATCTGAGTAAAGCCTGCTGATCGTATTTAAAATAGATGCGATTAACAGGCTTTTTGTTGCTTTATAATGTCACAATTACTAATATTAGGTATCCACGCTACTATACACTTGATATGATTAAAATTAACTTAACAACCGTCCTTTCATCCTTTTTTTTCTTTTTTTATCACAATCTTTCAGCCCAATTACAACTTACTTTCCCAACCAGCCGACTGGTTTTCCAGCGAAATCAAAATAATCAGGCCAGCATATGGGTCACGGGGCAATGCCCCGCCAATACGACACAGGTTAAAGCTCAGCTAACGGTACGGCAGGGAGGAACCGCTACCGGCTGGATCGTTCTCGACAGTCAGCCTGCTGGCGGAACATTTCAGGGGTCGTTTTCAGCCGTAACCGGCGGATGGTATGATCTGACGGTGAAAGCCTACGCTGGAAGTACCGAAATTGCTTCTACAACGATGGACCGCATTGGAGTTGGCGAAGTGTTCGTTACGGCTGGGCAATCTAATTCGTGGGGAACAAATTGTTATACCGGACAGGCCAGCGACGACCGCGTGTCTATTATCAATTACTGGACAGGCCAGCAAGGGCAATTTACAGAAAGCTCATTACCCTTTACCGTTAGCCACGCCGATCTAGCAACCGGAATTACTAACACAGGTATGTTTCCGGGTGCTTATTTATACGTCTGGGGCGCTCTGGGCGACCGGCTGGTTACTCAACTAGGCGTACCGACCATGTTCTACGGGGCGTCGTATCCGGCAACGAACTCCAAACATTGGGTTCATTCAGCGAATGGCGAAGAAGAGTGGGGAACACTTACGAAAAATATGCCCTACCGGGCCTTGGGAGCTACTATTCTGCATTACCTAAAACGCACCGGTGTTCGGGCCGTTTTATGGCACCAGGGCGAAGGCGATAACTACTATCAGACCTATGACGACTACGTGAACAACATTGGCACGGTGATCGACAAATCGCGTAGTCAATTAGGCTTTGGTACGCTTAGCTGGGTACTGTCGCGGGTCAGCTACATGCCAGCCGCCATAAGTAGCGAGTATGTAAATCATGAAACAGACCCGAATATTATTGCCGCTCAAAACACGCTGGCCGGAAATCTAAATAACTGGGCAGGCCCCGCCACCGATAGCATGATTTACCCCACCTATCGTAAAGGCGACTACTTTCATCTGCACTTCGACTCCGACGACTGCCCGGCGCTAACCGATGTATGGAATCAGGCCGTCTCGACAACCTATTTTAGCTCACGCGAACCTTCAGTTCCGAGCCGTTTGGTATTGCTCACAACAGGCTATGTTTTACCCTTCACAACAAGTGCCGGGCAAAGTGTTCAGGTTCCCTATTTTTCGCGGGTACCCACCCGTGCCGACAATCAGTACCAGGTCGATCTGTTAACCGAATCAGGATGCACGCTGGTAACACTTGCTACAGGCACAGGCAATCCGATTACGGTTACACTACCGAGCTGGGCCAACGGCCGTTATCGGTTTCGGGTAAAATCGACGTCGCCAGTCAACGTTGGCGAGTTCAGCGAACCGATCACCATCACTGGCTCTGGCAGTGGCCTTCCGAGTGTGTTCCCGCCTAACGAATTTAACTCGATTCAGAATGGCAACTGGAACAATGCGCAGGTATGGTCGTGCGGCTGGCTCCCTGGTCTGTCCGATAGCGTTAAGCTAAATCATACTATTACGATGCCAACCGGGTATCAGGGCCAGGCCGGAACGCTCCAGTTTAACAGTGGCTCAAAACTGATTTATCAGGCTGGTAGTTTGCTACGGTTGAAAGCGAATTAAGGCTCAGGAGTTCAATCTCTATGTAGCTTTGTATACAAATCTGGCCAACAGTAACAGAGGACTTACTTATAACAATTAACAATGCCGAACCAGACCGCCAGTGCAAGCATTGTTAATTGTTATAAAAAAGTCCTCTATCCGAACAATTTTATGCAGTCGTATCGTCAACAGAAGCGTCGGGCGCATTGCGCATCACCGAATCGATACCATTGTCGCGGCCGGCTTCGCTTTCATACATCTGGCTGCTTCCGATTACCTGCCCATTTCCAGCTTTCAGATTGAAAAAGAATTTACCGTTCGATGCAGTCTTTCGCTCGAAACGTCCTTCGTCGGCTGAGTTTTTACGAACCGATTCGATACCATTTTCGCAGCCTGCTTTGGCCGAATAACCTTCACTAGTCAGAATAACCTGACCGTTATCTGCTTTCAGATTGAACTGGAATTCTCCATTCGTTCTTGTCGAAATTACAAACTTGCCCATACGATAGATACGCTTTATTTTGTGCTATAAATTGTTTGCAGAGCAATAATACAAAGAACCCATAAAAGCACAACAATTAAATATATTTTAGTAACTTAATAGTTACTTATCCTATAGACTTAAAACTTTTACTCAAGAGACTTTTGCAAAAACCGTGGCACGATTCTCTCATTAGGCACAAGCTAACCCTGGTGCGTTATATGCTGGCACGTTTTTTTGCGAAAGCTGTGAACGAAAGTTGAATAGCTATTCTGTCAATTGCTCATAGGCTCGTAAATACAAATTACTCTGCAACGAAATCGATGTTTAGCCAGTTACCTTGCTGTATGGCAAACGTTTCGCTCGGTTCGCTGCTGGCCCGCGTTGGGCTCGATTGGTTTATTCTTGCTTTGCTGGCCATGATTGGTCTGGCTAAACTGTGGCCCCAGCCGGGTGTTCAGGAGGGCTTACTATCCTTATCATCACTGGCCAATTTTGGTGTTTCGGTGATCTTCTTTTTCTATGGGCTGCGGCTCAATTTCGACCAGCTTCGAACCGGACTTCGAAACTATCGGCTTCATCTGCTCATTCATAGTACAACATTCATTCTTTTTCCGGCCGTAGTACTCACCGCCCGTAGTTTGCTGATGACGCCCGAGACAGAACTGCTCTGGCTCGGCATTTTCTACGTAGCGGCCCTGCCCTCAACGGTTTCGTCGTCGGTAGTAATGGTTTCCATTGCGGGGGGAAACATACCAGCAGCGATCTTTAATGCCAGCATTTCCAGCCTGATTGGAGTATTTGTAACACCAATCTGGATGAGTTTTTTGCTAAGCAGTACCAACGGGCAATACGATCTGGCAGGTGTTATTGGCAAACTGACCATACAGGTGATTGTACCGGTATTGCTGGGGTTGTTGCTAAACCGGCGGTTAGGCTGGTTTGCCGAGCGAAACAAGACTTATCTGCGCTATTTCGATCAAACAACCATCCTGCTCATCGTTTACACTGCTTTTTGTGAGTCGTTTACCCGAAACCTGTTCGCCAGTCTTTCTACAATTGACCTGCTCTGGCTAGCGGGTTTATTACTCGGGCTTTTTTTTCTGATTTTTGGCTTTATCACGCTGATAAGCAAACTACTCCATTTCAATCGTGAAGACCGCGTTACGGCTTTGTTTTGCGGTTCCAAAAAGTCATTAATCCAGGGCAGTGTGATGGCAAACGTATTATTTTCAGCTTCTGTTGCCGGAGTAGCCCTGATGCCCATTATGATGTACCATGCGCTTCAGCTCATCGTTGCCAGCATTATTGCCCAGTCGATGCAGCGACGCCAACTCATGTCGAAAGCTGCTCAGGAACGATTCCGGGAGATTTAGCATCCAAAAACCGTCATTCGGCCAGAATACCCCATAGGCCCATTAAACGCTACCTGTCGATTTCCTTCTAAGAATCAGTAACGCACAAAAAAACACATACTGACATGAAAAAGACAATCATAGCCGCCCTCGCATTCTTCGCTCTTTCAACTGGTGCCACGTTCGCTCAACGCGCCTATTCGAAACCTTTCGACAATCGCGGTCCTCAATATGGCAACTCCCGCTACGACAGAGACCAGTTTCAGGACGACCTCAAAATCGACCGCATCGACGCCATCGTTGGCCTGTCGCGCCGTCAGGAAAAACAGTTACACAAAATCGAAGATAACTACGATCGCATCATGCAAACTTCCCGTATGACGCCCGATGGTCTTCGTCAGCTTAAACTCCGCAAACGTCAGGATATGCTCGCCGTATTGACTTCGGCCCAGCGCGATCGGTTATTCGCCAGCCAGCCTTATGGCAACCGCAATGCTCCTCTTGGCCGCAGAGGCTAATATATAGTCAGCGCTTCGTAGAATCGGGTTCCAGTGGGTTAAGGAATCGGATTACTAGCTAGCCAGACAACCAAAAGCAGTCCCGTTGGGTTGATTCGTCAACCTGATGGGGCTGCTTTTTTAGGAGTAGTCGTTATTTTTGACATCATTTGTCTTCGGTGTCATTGGGGGTTAGTCATTTGTTATTGGCCACAGAGGCACAGCGTACACAGAGTTTTTAGTCGGTTGTATGTATTCTCTGTGGCCAATAACAAATTAACCAAAAGACCAATGCCCAACCCCGATGACCAATTAACCAATGACCCATTGAGTGACTCATTAAGTTTTGATCGCCATGCCTTCGGGCCGGATTTCGTTTGGGGAACCGCTACGGCTGCCTATCAGATCGAAGGAGCCGTTGACCGCGATGGGCGTACCCCTTCGATCTGGGATACATTCAGCCGCCAGAAAGGCAAAATCAAAACTGGCGAAACGGCCGATATTGCCTGCGAATTCTACGACCGATATGAATCTGATTTGCGGCTACATAAAGAAATGGGATTCGATTCATTTCGGTTTTCGCTTTCCTGGTCGCGCATATTACCCGAAGGTACCGGGCCTGCGCTGGGTGGCCGCATCAACGAAGCCGGACTGGCTTTCTACGACCGGCTGATCGATCAGTGTCTGGCGCTTGGCATCACGCCCTGGATTACCCTCTACCACTGGGACTTACCGCAGGCGCTGGAAAACAAAGGTGGCTGGCCCAACCGCAACATTGTTCACTGGTTTTGTGAGTTTGTGGATATCTGCACGAAAGCATTTGGCCACAAAGTGAAGCACTGGATTATTCTGAATGAACCGCTGGCCTTTTCGGTATTGGGTTATTTCACGGGGCAACACGCACCTGGTCGCCGGAGCTTTCGGAATTTGCTGCCAGCCATTCATCACACTGCCCTTGCTCAGGCCGAAGGTGGCCGCGTTGTCCGGCAAAATGTAGCCGGAGCAAGGGTTGGCACTACCTTTTCCTGTTCGCCCATCGAGCCTTTTTCGGCATCGCCCCGCGACAAAGCAGCCGCAGCCCGCGTCGATGCGCTCATGAATCGGTTGTTCATCGAACCTTCTCTTGGCCTGGGCTACCCAACCGACGAGTTACCATTCCTTTCGGGCATTGGCAAAAAAGTAGCCAAACATAGCGATATGGAACGGCTCGCTTTCGATTTCGACTTCATCGGTCTGCAACACTATTTCCGGGCCGTAGTCGAACATTCGTATTTCATGCCCTACTTATGGGCGGCTCAGGTTTCGCCCCTCCGCCGGCAGGTGCCTATCATTACCGAAATGGGCTGGGAAGTCTATCCCGATAGTATGTTTCAGATTATTCGGCAGTTCGGGCAGTATGAAGGGGTCAAAAAAATATACATTACCGAAAGCGGAGCCGCTTTTTACGATATGGTGCAGAATGGTAAAGTAAACGATATGGCCCGGATGCACTATCACCAGGACTATCTCAATAGCGTTCTTCACGCCAAACGGGAAGGCTATCCGGTCGATGGCTATTTTGCCTGGACTTTTCTCGACAATTTCGAATGGGCCGAAGGCTACCGTCCTCGCTTTGGCCTGGTCTATGTTGATTTTCGAACGCAAAAACGGATCATAAAAGCCTCAGGTCGGTGGTTTCAGCAGTTGCTGACTAACAATTCAGCCGCTGTCCATGATTTAAGTCATATGGGCAACCGATTTTGCTAAGAACATATGTCTCAATCAGCCAGTTACTTTGCCATATAAACCAGACAGCTCATTCGGCCGAAGCCGCACCACGGTTTATGGGAGTTTGATAGAGAACCGTAGCACGGTTTCAGCCGAATGACCAGAAAAAGCCAGTATATCCCTGCAATTCACTATGTTAGCTCCTCTGCCAATCACCACTCCCGAGCAAGCGGTTTCTGTTATTCAGTCGAACAATCGTGTGTTTATTCACAGCGTTGCTCAGGCTCCCCATATACTCATCAACGCCATGGTAGCCCAGGCCGACCGGCTGCGTAATGTCGAAATCTGTCATATGCATACCGAAGGGCCGCTGCCCTATCTGAACCCGCAATATCAGCAGTCGTTCAAACCCAATGCGTTCTTTATCGGAGCCAATATGCGGAAACAGCTCAATCAGGGCATTGGCGACTATGTACCGGTTTTCCTGAGCGAAGTTCCGTTGCTGTTTCGTCGTAAAATTCTACCGATCGATGTTGCCCTGATTCAGGTATCGCCACCCGATGCCCATGGCTATTGCTCGCTGGGCCCTTCCGTCGATATATCGCTGGCAGCTCTTCAGTCGGCCAAATACATTATTGCGCAAATCAACCCCCGCGTTCCCCGCACCCACGGCGACGGCCTGATTCCAGCGTCTATTCTGCACGCGGCCATTGAAGTCGACGAGCCAATTTATGAAGTACTGCCAGGTGAAATCAATGCCGACGACCGTAAGATTGGCCAATACATCGCCAGCCTGGTCGACGACGGAGCCACACTTCAACTAGGTATTGGCGGTATTCCAAACGCAACGCTGGCCGAACTGATTCATCACAAACGGCTGGGTATTCATACCGAAATGTTTTCCGACGGCGTCATCGACCTGGTGGAGCGGGGGGTTATCACGGGTGAAGATAAAGTCGTGCTCCCCTATCGCATTGTGTCGGCCTTTGTGATGGGCAGCAAACGGGTCTACGATTTCATCGACGACAATCCCGGCGTAACGATGAAACAGGCCAGCTACACCAACGACACATCCATTATCCGGAGAAATCCAAAAGTAACGGCCATTAACAGCGCTATCGAAATCGACCTGACCGGACAGGTTTGTGCTGATACCATCGGCACCTACCAGTATTCGGGTGTGGGTGGCCAGATGGATTTTGTGCGGGGCGCTTCACTCTCCGAAGGCGGCAAACCGATTATTGCCCTACCCTCCGTAACGAGCAAAGGCCAAAGCAAAATTGTTCCGTTTCTGAAAGAAGGAGCCGGGGTTACAACCACCCGCGCCAACGTACACTACATCGTTACGGAATACGGCATTGCCGATCTATACGGCAAAAACCTCCGCCAGCGTGCCCGTGCCCTGATCAACATTGCCCACCCCAACCACCGCGAAGAACTGGAAAAGCAGGCGTTCGAACGGTTCGGGCATTTGTGAGTTCTACTGATGGTGTTAATCCATGCACTTTTTCTT
This sequence comes from Spirosoma sp. SC4-14, assembly GCF_037201965.1. Classification (NCBI taxonomy): domain Bacteria; kingdom Pseudomonadati; phylum Bacteroidota; class Cytophagia; order Cytophagales; family Cytophagaceae; genus Spirosoma; species Spirosoma sp. SC4-14. The sequence continues at coordinate 6,594,331 of NZ_CP147518.1, forward strand.
TTTATCTGCCGCTCAATTATTTCAACTGCTATTAGCTATAAATACAGGAGCAAAATGTGGAAAGCCTAAAATAAAGAAATCCATATACTAACAAGCCCCATTAGTACAGGCCAAATAGGTACTAATGGGGCTTGTTTTGGTATCAATGTATAGAATCCAGCCGCAATTATCAGTGCCAACAATGGCCCGAATGGGTACTCTTATCGTATTCTATCTACGAGCATTGAAATAAAAACCTTTCCGCAGGGGTAAATAACTAAACCTTTCCGCTTTTTCAAGACGGATCAGTTCAATACTTTTTTATGAATCAATTAGAAAACTCAACGACCGGCATGGAATCGCCTGGCATGGACATGCCTGGAGCCGAGTCAACCAATAAAGGCACAACTTCTCGGCGTCAATTTCTTCAGACCGGCGCTTTGGCTGCTACCAGCTTCCTGATTGTTCCGCGTCATGTACTTGGCGGCAAAGGGTTCATTGCGCCCAGCGATAAACTCAATATTGCGGGTGTCGGTTTTGGCGGTAAAGGTTTTAGTGACACCAATAATTCATATAACAACGGAGTCAACAATATTGTCGCCCTTTGCGATGTAGACTGGGGACTGCCGCGTGTTAAAGAAAACTTCACGAAGCACCCGAACGCAAAACGCTATAAAGACTTCCGTGAAATGCTCGATAAAGAAGGAAAAACCATCGATGCAGTAACGGTTTCTACTGCCGACCACACGCACGCCGTTGTGGCGATGGCGGCTATGCAGCGTGGTAAGCACGTATACGTACAAAAACCGCTGACCCACAATATCTACGAAGCCCGCGCTCTAACCGAAGCGGCCCGTAAGTATAAAGTGGTGACGCAAATGGGCAATCAGGGCTCATCGAACCCACAGCAGAAACAGATGGTCGAATGGTTCGATAAAGGCCTGATTGGTAATGTTCATACCGTTTACCTGTGGACAAACCGGCCCGTATGGCCACAAGGTATTCCTGTTCCACAGCCCGCCGAACAAACCCCGGTTGATCTGGATTGGGATCTGTGGCTGGGACCTGCCCAGAAAGTTGGGTATACACCCGCCTATCACCCATTCAAATGGCGTGGCTGGTGGAATTTTGGCGCTGGCGCACTTGGCGACATCGGTTGCCACATCATGGATGTTCCGTTCCGGGTACTGGGCATTGGTTACCCAACCGAAGTAGAAACAAGTATTGGTCAGGTGTTCCTCAAAGACTGGACCCCCGAATACATCCCGGAAGGTTGCCCACCCTCGTCGCATGTAGAATTGAAGTTCCCGGCATCGGCCAAAAATAAATCTGAACTAAAAATGATTTGGATGGATGGCGGTCTTCGCCCCTTCCGTCCAGACATGCTGCCTGAAGGTGAACCGTTCCCTGAAAATGGCGAAAATGGTGTGTTCCTGATTGGCGACAAAGGCCTAATTGCCTGTGGTATGTATGGCGATGATCCAAAACTATATACCAAAAGTGGCCAGAAAATGGAAGCGGCTCCGAAACCAAAATCGGGTTCAGGCATAACCGTATATCCCGAAAACGGCCACCAGGTTCTGTGGACTGAAGCGTGCAAAGCAGGTTTCAATAGCAAAGAGCATAAGGCCCTTACCTCGTCGTTCGACTTTGCCGGACCGCTTACGGAATCGGTACTGATGGGTAATCTGGCCATTCGCAGCTACACTCTCCGTCAGCCAAAAGCCGATGGTAAAGGCTTTACCTATCCGGGCCGCAAACGCCTGACCTGGGATGGCAAGAATATGAAGATTACGAACTTCGACGAAGCTAACCAGTTCGTTAAACGCCAATACCGCGACGGATGGTCGCTGAATGCATAACCAGTACCATTAAAAACAAACATGTACGGGCGATAGAGAAACTCACTTTCTCTATCGCCCGTACATGTTTTGATGAGTATGTATTTCTAACTGTTGGTTCTCACAAACAGGCCCTGCACCATTGTTCGAAGGCGGCCGTTGGCAACATAGGCCCAAATAAGCAGCATATACATCGAAAAATTCTGGTACGATACGGGAAAGGAGGTATTATTGATGTAGTACTGCGTTGCTGTAAAATCGAGCGTTGGCGTAAAGCCCAACAGATTTTCGTAACCAAGCACAAACGTTAACCCCAGCGCATAAAACAGGTACTGCGGTTTCCGAAAGGCCCAGAGAACCGTAGCCAGAAATGTTGCGCCAAAGCCCAGATAATGCTTCCAGCCAAGCGATAAGTCGGTGGTAGTCGCCACAAAAATTGAATACGCCTGTGCGGCTATCAATACGAGTAAAATGAGGCCGTAGCCGTAGAATTCCTTCAATTGCGCACGCTGCATAACCCAAGATCGATCTGAAGAGGAAATTGTACGAATGATAAAAATACAATAAACCTCTTTAAAGACCGACTACATCTGGCTATTTTTTTTGCGAACCTTCATTAAAAAATACTACTAAACCATCTTTTCCGGCCACTATAATGTCATTACGACCGGTTTTGTGCAAATCGGCTACAGCAAAGTAAATACCGGTTCCTTTGCCTACCCCAGCCTCACCATAAGCAATGTTATGTTTGGCAAATTGCTTTTTGGCCACATCCCAGGTAAAATAATAAAGGCCAACCGGATCTTCAGAACCAGGATCATTGCCATTATGCGCCCGAAAACGCTTGCCCGTAATTAATTCAGGACGGCCATCGCCCGTAATATCAATCCACTCAAGACAGTGGTATTGCGAATTTTTATCATCGATCAGGTGTTTCAACCAACTCCGTTTACCCGACGCATCGCGGGTTTGTTCGTACCAGTGCAGCCCGTAACCGTGGCCTTGTCCTACAATGAGGTCATTGAGTTTATCGCCATTTACGTCAGTCACAAGAATAGGAACACTGGCAGTTCCCAGCGTAAACTCGTTATGCAGGGTCCAGGGAGTCGTTGTCCGGTCGGCGGGTGCTTCGAGCCAGCCATCACTAACGATCAGGTCGCCCCGACCATCGCCGTTTATATCGCCAAAGCCCAGCCCATGCCCCTGTTTTGGCGCAACTGTCACGGTATTGAACTGTCCAGGTCCCGTTAGTTTTATATATTTCAAGGGATGATTAGGATTATTGGGGACGATTTCAACAATACCATCGCCGTCGATATCCCAGGCGCGGGTTGTTTCTACATTGCCAACTTTACCAATTTCGTGCAGTGGCCAGGTGTTGTTGCCTTTGCCCGGATTTTCGACCCAGCGGAGCGTCTGATCAAACCAGCCTCCTGTGATAAAGTCCAGACGCCCATCGCCATTCACATCGAGAGGAATGGTCGAAAAATCGTCGTAATACTGGTCTTTTCGGGGCTCGTTGCCAATCAAATGCCGACGTCGGAAACGGGGGCCTTCGTACCAGAAATCGCCCGATACGATATCAAGTGTATCGTTGTTATCGACATCAAACACGCCAACCGACTCATAGCTCTCGGCGGCAACAAAATAGCGTCTGAAATGAAGCGATGGTTCGGGTGGTATCGATCCACAAAAAATCAGCAGGGCAAACAGACTAAGCAGCACTCGTTGCATAAGCGAATTGTCTTTCAGTATGTAGAGAATAGGATTGTATTGTATTTGGAAGTAATTTAAGGACAATTCCTACCCTATCATGCGTAGTCGCTTTCTCCTGATTATAGGCCTGCTGATCAGTTGCCAGACACAGCCCCCATTTCAGTATACGGGTCGAAAACTGGAAGGCGTCAATCTGGTGGCTCCTCCCCGCAGGCCCGACTCACTGGCGTTGGCTCCCGTGCAGGCTATGGGATCCGAATGGGTCGCAATTGTTCCTTATGGCTTTTGCCGGAAAGGCGAAGCGCGTTTTTATTTTAGTGAAAACACGAAAGAACAGCGCAAGTGGCAGTGGTGGGGCGAAACCCCGGAGGGTGTAGCCGGTACGGTTCGGATGGCTCAGCAACAGGGACTGAAAACCATGCTCAAGCCGCACGTATGGATGCAGGGCGGTTCGCACCTCGATCTGGAATTTTCGACCGAAACCGAGTGGCAAACCTTCGAACATGACTATGCGCAGTATGTGCTGCATTTTGCCCGACTGGCCGATTCGCTGAAGGTCGATCTGTTCTGCATCACAACCGAACTGGACCGCTTTGCCGTAGCCCGGCCACATTTCTGGAAAAACCTGATCAAACAAATCCAGCAGGTCTACAAAGGCCCGTTAACCTATGCCGCCAACTGGGATCGTTATGAGCAAATTCCGTTCTGGCCGGACCTGGATTTTATCGGTGTCGATGCTTATTTCCCGCTCTCCGGCAAGCAGGCGCCAACCATAAGCGAACTATCCAGGGGCTGGAAACCGCACCTGAAAGCGTTGCAACAAACTAGTAGTCGGTTCCAGAAACCGGTTCTGTTTACTGAATTTGGCTATCGAAGCTGCAACTACACAGCCCAACGCCCCTGGGAATCAGAAACCGATTGTACGCCAAACCCAGCAGCACAGGCCAATGCCTACAGTGCGTTGCTCGAAACGGTTTGGCCGCAACCGTGGTTTGCGGGTGGATTTGCCTGGAAATGGTTCATGAACGTTGAACCACGCCACCGCGAAGGCGACCAGTATAGCCCACAGAATAAACCCGCTCAGGAAGTTCTGGCAAAAGGCTGGCAGTAGGCCAATTGTTTAAATAGATATAATAAAACAACAATAAATAACACGTTACACAAACCATAGCTTAGCTACCTTTTAGTATACACTTCAACAAAATGACGACTCAACTTGGTAATTCTCTTTACTTTTGCCTTTTGAGTTTATAGTGCTTATTCTGAAATTAATTATTTATGCCTACTTATTACCCTGCAAGCCTAACCTGTAGCTTGTTATTGGTCTATAGCGTTACCGTACCCATTTTTGCTCAGCAGCCAGCAGATCAGCTTCAGCCTACCACCAGTATTTCAGTCAAACTTTCTGACTTTTCACTCCCTCCTCATTCGGTTGAACTAGTCAGTTTAAGCCTGAGTCCAGAAGGTACGTTACACTACCAAACGCTCATGCCCATTGGCGGACGCATGGCTGCAACTACCGATGAGGCTAAGCTAAAAGGAGCCCTCGCACCACCCGCCGGGGTGTATGTATACACCGGCGCCATTGATGCACAAGGACAGACCAAACTCTTACAGGCCGCCGTCTTTGCCCAGCCCGATGCTCGTATTAAAGTAGCTCAGGATACACCAGTGGATTGGGCTGTTTGGGGAACCAAAGCCAGTGATGGGCCTTTGCGGTTGCCTTTTGGAGGTGCTTATGATCAGTTGCTACTACCCACCCTGATTCCTCGACAAGTCAAACGGGTGTCTTTTGCCAGCAATGGTTCGGGTTTAAACTATGCTAACTATAGTCTGTATCCATCGTACCGGATCATCAATCGCTTTATCGATCCAACGAGTGCGCGGCTGGTGAGTCGGTTAGAAGATGTTCCCCTGCAACAGGCTGCCAATCAGGAAAAACTCCCCCGCTATATTCCTGTTGAGGGCGATACGCCCGAAGAACGCGGCCGGGTCATTGCCCTCTCGCCCACACGCTTCGAGGGCATAGCCACCCATTTTGTGGAAGGCGATAAAGGCGCATCGGCAAAAAAAGTTAGTCTGCTAACCTTCGATGAGGCCGGAAATCTGCTCAGCGATCAGGTTATCGACTTCCCCTACAGCCGTAAACTCTCCATGCGACTACCCGTGCATGATCCGGCGGGCCAGATTGTAGGTACCTTTACCGTATTTGCTGACGCAGGCGGTAAGAAAGAGGTTCGCGATCCTGAAGGAAACCGTTTCTCGGTCGTCGTGACTGATGAGAATGGAGGGATATGGAGCCAATTTACCTGGACCAATGGGGAAGGCAGCGAACGGGCTATTCTGCCTACTTACGTACTTCGCCGGGACGATAAGTTGCTGGTGTATAGCTCAAATGGGCAGAAAATGCTCAAGCCTACCGAAGAAAGCTGGCTCATCGACAAAGCCGGTAAAGCTACGTTGGTCAATAGTTTACCGTATGGCCAGATCGCTGATCTGTCGAAAGCAGTGGGTCGGGTCAATGGTGGCCAGCGAACAGGCTGGATGAATTATGCCGGAGGGCAGTATATCGACTCGTTTACGGATAGTAGTGGCGATGTCTGGCTGTTGTTGCAGCGGCAGGCCGATACGCCCGGTGGCAGAGCAGTGGTATCGGAGCCTTCGACCTCTTCGCCCACCTCCAAACTGATTGGCTTTGCTAACAAACTCAATCAGATTGCCAATCAGCCGACACGGGCGGTAGCTCCAGCCACCGTAACGAGTGAATCAGGCAAAACCTACAGCGATCTGTTTGTGCTGCATTTCGACGGGAACCTAAAGCTAAAAGAGCAAACCGTTGTTGCGCTGGAACCAACCCCCGAACCGGTTCGCTTCAAACGGTCTGTACGATCGGCTGGTTCCGATTATGTGTTCAACAACGCGGCCAATACCCGGCTAAGTATGCGGGGTGGCGTCGTATCGGTGCAACGCCTGACGCCTTTGGAGAGCATGCCACTAACCGCGCCCGACCGCGATAATTTTTTGATCGACGAAGCCTCGGGCAAAATTTATGTACTTTATGGAGTACCCAGAAAACCCGGCCTGGCCCAGTTGGCGACCTATATGCTTGACTAAATCGATCCACTAATCGATTTAGTCAAATAACTCCTTTTTTGAGACTGCTCACTTAATGATGGCATAGTCGTAACAAGACGTTTATAACTAGACATACTTCTCGACCGCGCCACTGTTTCGCGAGCAGTCTCCAGTTTTCATCAATCATCGACTAATACAGGTGAGCTATTCTGAACAGAAAATATAACTCACCCCACCAGCGACTTCCGATAGGCACTAGGCGTTTGACCCGTTACGTCGCGGAAGGTTTTGTTAAAATGTGACAGGTTGTTGAAACCAACGGCAAAACCTACATCGGCAACTGTGCGCGACGACTGGAGCATTCGCCGGGCCTGATTGACCCGATACTCATTCACAAAATCCGTAAACGTCAGTTGGGTCATGCGCTTGAAGTAACGGCAAAAAGCCGGAACTGTCAGACTGGCCAGATCGGCCACCTGACGAATATCCAACGGTCTGGCATAATGATGCTCCACATAGTGGCACACACGGTTGATACGTTCCTGCTCTTTGGGGTTGAGGTCGAACTGAACACCATCGGCATGAAGAGGCTCTACGTCCAGCGCATCGGCCAATTGTTTCAATACCCGCAGGAGAGTTAGCATCCGTTCGTAGGGCGGCTGCTCAGGCAATTGCTTTAGCGAAGGAGCCACCAGTTGTTTCGTATGCGTACCAAATACCAATCCAACGTGCGACCGTTCGAACAAGCGCCGAATGCTGGCCAGTTCGGGCCGTTGCAGAAAGGATTCGCCCAGAAAGTCCTCACGTAGCTGCACAACAATTTCCTCAAACTGGCCTTTCTTGCCAGAGCTAAAGTTGAGGTGCGGCAAATTAGGCCCAATAAACGCTAGTTCGCCTTCTTCATAATACGACACATTGGTACCTACCCGACGACGGCCATTGCCAAACGGGATGTAAACAATTTCGTATTCGGGATGATAATGCCAGTAGACCCGACACGTTTCAGGCTCTGTATGATGCACAACCCGGAACGAACTCCCCGCTTCGGGTTCAATCTTTTCGAACTGAAGTTTCATAACAGAAGGTGACTGGCCGATGCGTTTTCAGGCTCCTGATTTGTTCTATTTTGTCGGCCCACCGACAAATGAAAGAAACCGCACACGGCTTTAAAACGTTTATAAGTCAACAGAGTGCTAACACGAAACAGCATGAAACGAATTCATTTATTTGCGCTAAGCCTGCTCATCCTGACAGGCTGCGCACAAGGTCAGTCGAAAGACTATACATTCGCCAAACTTCCGGCACCCAAATCGGGCGAAGCTGTAGCTACGTTTGCAGGCGGCTGCTTTTGGGCCATGGAAGAAGGCATGAACCAGCTTAAAGGCGTTCACAAAGTTATTTCGGGCTATGCCGGTGGCACAACCAAAAACCCAACTTACGAACAGGTCTGCACCGACCAGACTGGTCATGCCGAATCGGTACAGGTTTATTACGACCCTAAAGTAATTACCTATCCGCAGTTGCTGGATGCCTTTTTTGCGGGCCATGACCCCACCACACTAAACCGTCAGGGCCCCGACGTTGGCCGCGACTATCGCTCGATGATTTTTTACCGGACACCCGCCGAAAAAGCCGAAATCGAGGCCGCTATCAAACGGGTCAACGAGTCGGGTCATTACAGTGGTAAGGTTGTAACGGAGGTGGAGCCGTTTAAAGTTTTCTACCCAGCCGAAAATTATCACCAGAACTATTTTGCGCTGCACCCCGACCAGCCCTACATCCAGCGGGTGTCGCTGCCGAAGGTCGAAAAACTTCGGAAAGCAATGGCTGGACACCTCAAAAATAATACGGGGTTAACAATGAATGAATAACCACTGGAATAAATAGGTTAATAGACCATTAGTTACGGATAATAGATAAACAAAATAGCCAGCGTTTGCTGGCTATTTTTGCATTATGAATACAACCCTTTCGGTCAATAAGTCCCCCAGGAATCCGTTTATTCGCAACCTGCTGACATTTTTCCTGAATCGGCGTGCGCTGGCTATTGGATTGGTGTTTGCCTCCGATAGCCTATTGTTGGGTAGCTGGGTAGCTCATATACCCCACGTAAAGGCCAAACTACACCTGTCGGATGTCGATTTAGGGCTTACGCTCTTTGCGATGCCCGTGGGCTTATTGATTATGAACCCACTAACCGGCTGGGTTATTAGTAAACTGGGCGAAGCCAAAGCCTGCTTCTGGTCGGCAGTTGGGCTGGCACTCTGCGTACTCATTCCGATCAATGCACCAAACCAGTTCATATTGGCTGGGGGTTTGTTGCTGATGGGCCTTTGTACGGCGCTCATCAACGTCGCCATGAATACCTGCGCAACTAACCTCGAACGCGCCGAAAACATTGTGATTATGTCGGCCTGCCACGGTATGTGGAGTTTGGGCGGTCTGCTCGGATCGGGGATCGCCGGTGTTGTCATTGCGATGCATATGCTGCCTGCGGTTCACGTAGCGGTCATGTCGGGATTGATATTGATGCTGACATTTGCATTACAGCCTATTCTGGCACGGATTCCATCGAGCAGCCGAACCGAAACCGGCGAAAAGAGCGGTTCATCCTTTGTTCGTCCGAATGTTGACCTGCTACTGATGATTCTGATTGGACTGGCGCTCGCCATGGGCGAGGGGGCAGCTTTCGACTGGAGTGCGGTCTATCTGCGCGAAACCCTTGGTGCCAGCAGCCAGGTAGCAGCTCTTGGCTTTGGGAGTTTCTCGCTAATGATGACCAGTTTCCGGTTTGTAGGCGATGCTATTCTGGTTCGAATTGGTGGTAAACGCTGGCTTCAAATCGGTGGAGTAATGGCTGCTTTGGGCCTTCTGTTAGCTATTGTTTTGCCCTATCCAACTACGGCTCTGCTTGGCTTTGCCATACTGGGAGCTGGCTGTTCGCTGGGAGCACCGGTTTTGTATGCAGCCTCCATGCGCGTACCGGGTATTCCGCCAGCGGCTGGTCTGGCCACGTTTGCTACCTTTAGCTTCATTGGCTTTCTGGCGGGTCCCCCCTTAATTGGATTCGTAGCCGAAGCATTCGGACTTTACTATGGGCTCGGGTTTGTGGCTATTATGCTGTTCATCTCGGCCGGATTAGGCAAACTCGTCAAACTTTTTTAGGCAATCGTCATTGATCAGTAGTTATTAGTGCCGACAGTACTAATAACTACTGACTACCATCCAATACACATCTTTAGTATGAAAGCAGTAATTTTTGATATGGATGGGGTTATCGTTGATACGAACCCGCATCACCGCGCAGCCTGGCGCGAGTATTACCAGCGCAATGGAAAAACCTTAAGCGATAGCGATTTTATTCAGTACGTTTCTGGCAAACATAACAACGATATTGTTGCTCATCTGTTTGCCGGTCAAACGCTTACGCCTGAAGAAACCCTTCGGCTCGCTCATGAGAAAGAAGCGCTGTTTCGCGACATCTATCGGCCGGTCATTACCCCGGTTCCGGGTCTGATCGATTTTCTGAAAACGCTGAAAACAGCCGGCATCCATACGGCCGTAGCTACCTCGGCCCCGGTCGAAAATCTCAATTTTGTGATCGAAGCGCTTGGTCTGAACGCTTATTTCGACGCACTGCTGAACGAAAGTATGGTTAGCCATCCAAAACCCGATCCTGAAATCTACCAGAAAGCGATGACCATGCTGGGTGTTGATCCGGCTGATAGTGTCATTTTCGAAGATTCCATGACCGGTATTCAGGCTGCCAAAGCCTCGGGGGCACGGGTCGTTGGCGTAGCCACTACGCAAACGCCCGACGAACTGCGCCCCTTTGTCGACGATGTCATCCGGGACTTTAGCGAGATGTCACTCGATCGGGCGCAGCAGTTGGTTAACGTTTTTTAACGTGAATTTTACCATCTTCTACGGCAAAAAATGTAACTTTACGGAGAACTGTGCAGAACCTGTGCCACCGCGCCGAGCAGTGGCACAGGTTGTTTTTATAAGCTGTATGCGTCACCTGACTGTTGTTTGTCTGATCCTGTTGATTATAGTTGCTGAGCGGAATACCGCATGGGCACAAGGCAAATATGTTATTGGTACGGTAGTGGATCAAACCAGCAAAAAACCGGTCGATAAAGTTACGGTTGTCAATCAACGTACCCGTCAGCGTGCCCGTACCAACACAACCGGTCGGTTCTTTATTACGGCCCAACCCGGCGATTCGCTTATTCTGACCAGCCAACTCTATAACCGTACTGGCATTCGCTACGACGGCTCCGAAAATCCGACCATTACAGCCCTGGCGCTTCCGCCAATGCCTTATCGCGTGGTAGACCTCGACGAGGTTACCGTAACGGGCAAACGCTATGAAGAAGTGAAGCAGGAGATTCAGCAACTGCTCGATGAACCTGTTGCGTCTAAAAAAGTAACCGGCGAACAGGCTTTCGACCGAATTGCCGACGGAGCAGGGGTAACACTACTCTATGAGCTATTTGCCAAACGACCCAAAACCGACCGTAAAGCCTATTACATCATGCAGCAGGACCGACGTCATGCGCTGGCGACCGAACGGTTTCGGCTGCTGGTTGAGCAATCGACCGACGTTAAAGCCGACGAAATAGACCGCTTCTTCGACTACTGCGACTTAGATGATGAGTTTTTACTGAAAGCATCGGACTACGACCTGATCAATACAATTCAGCAGCTTCGTAATCGCTATCGTAGTGGTGTTCATCGTCCTGGCCGTATTGCTCCCGATCCGGAAAACACGCCTAAACAACCGTAAGGCAAATTCATGGTTTCGGTGTCAATTACCTCGGTTTCTCTTCTTTGGCAGGCCGTAACAATCCACGGGCAATAGCTTCCGGTTTTGATTTTGGTGTTGTAAAGCGAAGCAAGGTTGCCGTCGGATACGACGAACGAGGAGGGCGCATTACCAGCAACTGGTAGGATCGAGTGCCAATGATCAGGTTATAATACACCATATTTCCCGATTCCTGAGCCAGTCCCCAGTTCGCTACAGGTGCTTCGGCCAGCAACGAAGCGTCTTCCTTCGTAAGAGCCGCATAAGCCGTATCGGGCTGAAACTGTTTACCGGTTACGCTTTCAATAACCGATACTACGGCCGGCGGTGTCGTGGCAGGAGGTGTATTCTGCGCTGTTATCGACGCTCCCATCATTAACAACGGTATTACAACTAGTCTTTTCATAACGTTTATATCACTATTTTGAGCCGAATTCAGGGCTTTAGCTTTCCCTAAAAGTCATTTTATGAAGGCTCTTATTGTATATAAACGCAAAACAGAAGCGAAAGGCCCTGATCAAACGCTTTTTTGTTGTCATTTGCCATCAGGTATTGGCAACCATCTAATGACCAAGCACCATTACTGAATCACCAACGCATATCTCACCGCCCTGAACAACTTTAGCCGTCATACCACCATGACCACGCATGGCATTATAGCCACCTGGCCCAAGTGCCGTTTCCATCTTCGAACAGGGATGGCATTGCCCCGTAACGAGAAGGATCACATCGCCAATCTGTATCCGATGGTCTTTCAGAGCCAGTAAGTTGAGACCCGAGACCACAATATTACGCCGTAGAACAGCAGGGTCAAGCGTCGATCGGCCGGTCAGAGCAGCCACTACGGGCAAATGCTCGGCCTGAATCAACGTCACGTGCCGATTGCCACTTTGCCCGCTATAGTGATCGCCAATCAATCCTTTCTTTTCCGAAGCCGAAATAGAATCAACTACCTCTATAGGCCCGCGTCGTTCGGGACGTATGCCGATCCAGTCAACTCGTCCCGAATGAGGGAAGACCTCGAATAAGTCTTTGATGTTTTCCATACAAGCTATTTTAACAACTCTTTCAACGCATTCATTTCGGTAGTAGGAGCCGCTTTATCGTAGAGAATATTGTAAACCGCATCGACAATAGGCATCTTAACCGCAAACCGACGGTTGATTTCGTAGATACTTTTAACAGCATAATAGCCTTCGGCAATCATATTCATTTCGGCCTGCGCCGACTGAATGGTATAGCCTCGCCCAATAAGCGTCCCAAACGTTCGGTTACGGCTAAAGGGCGAATAGGCCGTAACGAGCAAATCGCCCAGGTACGCCGACCCGCTCAGATCGCGGTGCCAGGCATGAATGGAATCCACAAAACGCCGGATCTCCTGCATTGCATTTGATACCAGCACGGCCTGAAAATTATCGCCATAGCCCAATCCACGCGTAATGCCGCAGGCAAGTGCAATAATGTTTTTCATTACGGCGCTGTATTCGATGCCATAAATATCGTCGACGGGCGTGGTTTTCACGAACCGGCACCGAAGCAGATTAGCCACGTTTTCGGCACAAACTGGGTCGGGGGATGCAATGGTGAGGTACGAATATTTTTCGAGGGCGACTTCTTCGGCGTGGCAGGGGCCGGCAATGACCGACATGCGTTCGACGGGAACGGCATACTGCTCGCTAACCCAGTCTGTAACGAGCTTATTCGCTCCCGGAATCATCCCTTTAATGGCCGAAATAACGTATTTACCGCTAAAGTGTTCGGGTTTGATTCCGGTTAGGGCATCGGCAACAAAAGCGGCCGGAACCGCCAACACAACATACTGACTATCCCGAAAAGCTTCCCGAATTTTTGTGCAGACTTTCACCTTCCGGGTGTTGATCTGAACATCGCTCAGGTAGCTTGGGTTATGACCAAATTTTTTGATGTGCTCCGCATCCGACTCTTTACGAAGCCACCATTTAATACTGACGTTGTTTTCAGAAAGAATTTTGACGAGTGCCGTCGCCCAGCTTCCTCCCCCTACCATCGTCAGCCGAATGGGTTGCGCTACTTTCATGTGGTAAAGAACGGAAGAAAGCCCGTGCAGGGCAAATTTCCGTATCGCCCGGCGCGTTGCTCATTTACCGATTAGTAAGTCATTCTACCCTAAAAAAATCTGGCGGTGGATAGTTCACTGGCTTTTCACATCTTTGCTCCTGCTCACGCCGTAATACTACTATAAATCTGACACTTACCTACCCATGGAAGCATTCCTGCTGCTGGTTTTGATCGTTCTGGTCATTGTAGCAAATAGTCGCTTTGGGGCTGTTCGCCACCTGCTCGAAAATCAACGTGCCGATATCAATAACCTTCGGGCCGACCTGCTTAAATTTCGGGATGAATTACTTCATACGGCGTCAGTTGTGTCGCCTGAATCCGTAACGGAACCCCTGGTCGATCAGGCATCGGTTTCGGAAGCGTCCATCCCGCCAATTCCTGTTCCGGATCTATCGACTCCACCATTAATCATACAGGCAACCGAGCCAGTAACGCCAATAGTACTCCCTTCGGAGGTTACACCAGACCCTGAACCACAGCTTCCGGTAAATCAGCCCATTCGCCGAACCGAGCCTGTTCCTTCGTTTTTTCAGCGATTTCTGGCCGAAAACCCCGATCTGGAAAAGTTCATCGGTGAGAACCTTATCAACAAAATTGGCATTGCCATTCTGGTTGCGGGTATTGGCTATTTCGTAAAGTTTGCCATCGATCAGCACTGGATCAACGAAATTGGTCGCGTCCTGATCGGCATTATGGCGGGTGGTTTATTGCTTGGGTTAGCCCACCGATTGCGCAATTCGTTCACGGCATTCAGTTCGGTTTTGGTAGCAGGCGGCCTGTCGGTGCTATATTTTACCATTGCCATTGCCTTTTCGGAGTATAAGATTTTTAGCCAGACGGCCGCTTTTCTTCTGATGGTTGTTATCACAGGGTTTGCCGTACTGCTCTCTATTATCTACAACCGGTCGGCCCTGGCCGTTATGTCGCTCATGGGTGGGTTTGCCACTCCGTTTATGGTTAGCTCGGGTCAGGGAAATTACATTGTTCTGCTAACCTATCTGCTCGTCCTCGACTGCGGTATGCTGGTACTCGCTTATTTCAAGAAGTGGAACATCGTTCATTTTGTCGCCTATGGTTTCACGGTGCTGCTCTATGGGTTATGGCTCAGTTTGGAGGTTGCCGGTGTAACGAATGCGCCTTATGTTGGCGCACTGCTCTTTGCCACGGCTTTCTACCTGGTCTTCATGGCCATGAATCTGATTTATAACCTAAAAGAAAAAGCGCGTTTCTCAGCCGTAGAGATCGGTTTACTCATGAGCAATACGGCTTTTTATTATACGGCTGGCATGGTCATTCTGGCCAACGTGCAACAGGGCGCCTACCAGGGTTTGTTTACGGTAGGGCTGGCCGTGTTTAATCTGGGACTTGCAACGTTCCTTTACCGACGCGAAGCCATTGACCGCACCCTGATCTATTTGCTGATCGGTCTGGTCATTACGTTTGCCAGCCTGACCATTCCGGTGCAACTGGATGGGAATTTTATTACTATGTTCTGGGCGCTGGAAGCCGTTCTGCTGTTGTGGCTATCCCAACGGTCGGGGCTAACACTGGTGGCAACCAGTTCGGTTATAGTTCTGGGGCTAATGCTGATTAGCCTGACAATGGATTGGTCGCAGTTGTATCTGACAAATGCAGTTCCGGCACAGCCTCGCCTGCCGGTTATTCTGAACAAAGCCTTTATCACAAGCAGCATTGCCATTCTTAGCCTACTGATAACCAGACGATTACTGAAGCAACAAACGGAACCCTTCCGGTTTTGGCCTGGCAATTTACCGGTAACGGTCTACAACCGGCTTATTGGCTATCTGCTGGTACTGGTTTGCTACCTAAGTGGCGCTTACGAAACCGATTATCAACTGGTCGAGCAGTTTGGATTCAGCGTCAATCATACCTTATTGCTCGGAACCTATAACCTCGGCTTTGCTTTTGGTATTCTGCTATTTGCCTACCGAAATCAGGTACGGAGCTGGATGATACAGGCCTCTCTACTGGGTGCGCTGATGGTACTGCTCTACATTACACTCTTCAATCCGGCCGTTATGGAACTGCTGGGCGGATATTTTCAGGGAACAGAAGGTAGCCTGGCTGGCTATTTTGCTCATTATCTGAGTCTGCTGTTCTTAACGGGTATTTTGTTTTTGCTCGACACGTTCCGTCGATCTCTGGCTCACTTACCTACCCTGATCAATCGGTGCTGGCCGTGGGTTCTGGGCTTTGTGATTGTTTATACGGCCAGTGCTGAATTGTTTGCCCATATCATTTATTTCAATTTTTCGGAAGTCGACATTGTGCATCAGCCTGCCCAGCGTATTGCCATGAACAACCGCTATTATTCACTTCTGACCCAAACCAGCAAGGTAGGCTTACCTATACTCTGGGGGCTTTGCGCCTTCGGGTTTATGTATCTGGGTTTATCGCACCGAAATCGGGCATACCGAATCATGTCGCTTAGTTTATTCGCTATAACGCTCTTCAAACTGTTTTTTTATGATCTTCAGGGTATTTCGGAAGGCGGACGCATTGCTGCGTTTATTTCGCTTGGCGTACTATTATTGATTATTTCGTTTATGTATCAGCGCATCAAACGGCTTATCTTGTCCAACGATTCTACTCCACCTGCTCCTGAACTATGATTCTGCGTTTTTGGCTGGTAGCCGGTTGTGTGTTGATAACGTCCGTAATCCGGGCACAGTCGTTCCGGTTGCAGGCTCGTGTCGATACGGTTCGCCAATCGGGTTATTACCGTATTCTGCTTCCGGTTGATGTGGTTGGGCAACTTAACCCAAACCTGACCGACATTCGGCTATTCGCCAGCCAGCAGGAAATACCTTATCTGTTGGTTCAGAAACCGCCCGTTCCCGCAACCCGATTTGTAGAATACGAGTTGGCAATGAGAACCATTCAGCCTCATGCCAGCACAACACTACTGATCCGCAATCGGGCAAAGAGCCGAATCAGCTCGCTGGCGCTGGTTATTCGGAATACGAACGTGCGCAAAAAATTGCGATTGAGCGGTAGTACGGATACTCAAAACTGGTATGCCATCGACGATGAAATCTGGCTCGAACCCAATTCGGGCCATGCAGCCCCAACTGACACCCTTACGATTCATTTTCCCGTAAATGATTACGAATATTATCAGTTGGTTCTCAACGATTCGATCAGCACGCCGTTAAATATTCTTCGCATTGGCTATTACCAATCAACAGCGCAACGGGGGACTTATTCGGTACTACCCAACCTCTTGCTATCGCAACGCGACAGCAGCAATCAGAAGACCTATATTCGCCTTAGCCGAGCCACGGCTACCCATTTCGACAAACTCATTTTTGTCCTGAATCAATCAACTCCTTTCCACCGCCGGGCAGAAGTGGGTTTGATTACTACCCGAAAAAAAAAGCATGGCCATATCGAAAAATGGTTTGAGCCCATCCGGTCGATCGAACTCAGTTCGGCCGATAGTAACGTTGTCTATCTGCCGGGCATAAAAACCAAAGATCTATATGTAGTTATCGACAATGGCGACAGTCCGCCCCTTTCATTGAGGACAATTAAGGCATATCAGTTAACAACCTATTTACTTGCCAGCCTAACAGCAGGCACCACATATCATCTTCGTTTTTCGGCTTCCGGTGCCCCCGCACCCACGTATGACCTATCCTATTTCAGGGCAAACCTACCCGTTGCCCCCCCTATTATTGGCGTTGGCCCCACAACGACACTTTCTCCAGACACAAAAAAAGCGGTGCTCTGGTTTAGCGACAGTCGCATTATCTGGCCAGTATTAGGATTGGTATTGTTGCTACTTGGCTTCTTCTCATACCGAATGCTCAATGAAGTAAGTCAGCGAACCGTTCGTTGATCTGATAACGCATTCTCCAGTTTAAACACCCAGGCATATTGACAGGGAATGGTAGCCGGTGTAACGGCAGGCGGAACAATGCTATTGCCTTTCATCGCTATTGTACCGTTAAAACCCAACAACGACACACGGGTCGGTTTCTTTATTGCCGGTATGGCAATAGGCTGTGTGGGCCACTCCGTGCAGATGGCGTATAAATCATTGCCCTTTCTGGTAAAAAATAGCCTGGTATCTTTCGTTACTTTGGGTGCGTTTTCCCAGGCCCGGCTCTTGTAAATAGCATCGCCATTTACAGCCAGCCAGTCGCCAATGTCGTGCAGTCGTTGCTGCATAATAACCGGAATTCGTCCATCGGCGGTTGGACCAATATTGAGTAACAGGTTGCCACCCCGCGCAACCTTATCGATCAAAATACCGATCAGTTGCCTGGAGGTCGAATAATCGTCCAGAATCTCGGCCCGGTTATAGCCAAACGACGAACCAATACCCCGGCACTCTTCCCACGGGCGTGCAAACTTCACGCCTTCCGAATTGCCATCGTGAATCAGATCATATTCAGTTGTAAAGATACCGCCATGTTTGGAGCGGGTTTCTTTACCCCACCGGTCGTTGACAACCACGTCGTTTTTCACGGGCGAATCGTTATAGAGCCACGCCAGAAATTCGGTGCTTTTCCAAACTTCGCTCGGGTGGTCCCACTCGCCATCGGTCCAGAGAATATCGGGTTTGTAGCGCGTAACGAGGTCTTTCATCTGCGGAATCATGTGGTTATCCACATAGGCATTCACATCACTTTTGTAGAGCGGATTGAACCATTCATAGAGCGAGTAGTAATAGCCCATTCGGAGACCTTTATCGCGTACGGATTTGATCAGATCGCCCGCCAGATCGCGGTGTGGTCCAACATCCACGGCATTCCAGTTCCACGACTGTGCACTGGGCCATAGGGTGAAACCTTCGTGGTGTTTGCTGGTTAAAACCACATAGCGTGCCCCGGAGCGTTTAAGTATATCGGCCCACTCGTCGGGTTTGAAGAGTTCGCACGTAAAGCCTTCCGCAAAATCCTGGTATTTAAAATTTTTACCATAAACCCGATCCTGAAATTTGGTAAAAATCGGATAAGCTGGGCTTTTCGGGTCGGTCGATTTCCACCAGTACCATTCGGCATACCGGTCATATACACCAACGCCATCGCGGGCGGTTGGGCCAAAGGCCGGAACCGAAAACAGCCCCCAGTGAATGAAAATACCGAATTTAGCATCTTCGAACCAGCCCGGAACCGGTCGGCTGTCGATAGATTCCCAGGTAGGCTTGTATTGTGCATTCACGCCAGAAAGGAAAGCACAGCAAAAAATAACTAACAATAAACGTTTCATGAGTCGTCACTGCTTTTACAGAAAAGCAAAAACGGCAGACTATATACCAAATAAATGTTTAGAGACTGATAACTCCTGATAGGATGGCACTGCCATGTTTAACCATCAAAAACGATCGTTTTTGCCAGCCTGTTCAAACACGCTGAGTCCAATGAAAGCAATTATCCTGCGGCTTACTGGATAAACTTTTGAAAAGAAAAAGCTGGATCGCGCATCTCGATTTCATTCTCGCCCGACTCATGTTGCGCTTCTGCTGCATAAACAAGCATTTGTTGTTCATAATGGTTAATAGCCTCTTCCAGGGTTGCATGCTTGCCGTTTGTGAGGTTATCTGATAAAATTAATGCGTCTATCAGTCCGGTATTTACACCCTGACCCGCAAAAGGAGGCATCAGGTGAGCAGCATCACCAATAAGCGTAATCGGTAAAGGACGATCATTTTTCCAGGGCTCAGTTAAGGGCAGTTTTCGGGTCGGCAATCCAACAAAAAAAGAGGTTGCGCTAACTAACTGCCTGTAAGGTGCGCTCCAGGTTGAGAACCTGTTTAGAAGAAACGTACTAATGCTGTCGGTATTCTCAAAATCCAGTCCATTAGTGTGGCTCCATTCCTGGGGTTTTTCAAAAATCACACCGTAGGTTAATATACCGTTGTTATAGGGGTTTGCGACCAACAAATTTCCTTCATAAGCGGCCATCAACCTGTGGCTATTGCATAATTGATAAAACTCCGGGCATTTTACTTCCGGTTGAGGCACATCGCCCTGTATGATAAACGTTCCGGTTTCTTCTACTTCAGAATCTGTCACATAACTTCTTACTTTAGACATACCGCCGTTAGCTACGATCACAAAATCGGCAGTGGCATCAGGTTTATTTTCGAACTGTAACAACCATTGGCCGTTACAGGCTTCTAGCCCGATTAACTTCCTATCCCACACCACTGTGTTGCTTTTTAAACTGTCAAGCAACATTTTCCGCAAATCATTTCTGTTTATTTCCGGGTTATCGTACCGATTTTCGGGGGTGGGTGTTTTAGTGGTTACTATAGTTCCATGCGGGTTAGCAATGTTTATCCCCATAGGTAATGCTATAGCATAGTAGCGTTCAAGCAATCCTGCTTTTTTCATGGCTTCCTGCCCTGATTTTTTGTGCAGATCGAGCGTACCGCCCCAGATTCTTGTTTGTGCATCTTTATCTCTCTCGTAAACCATTACGTCGACTCCAGCTTGTTGTAGTAATCTTGCCATGGTGAGACCAACGGGGCCTGCACCGATAATGGCTACCTGTTTATGCGTCAGTAACATGATTTTGTCTGGTTTTCATGATCAGTCAGAAGCACAAAAGTCCCGAATGCTCGTATGGCATTCTTGTATAAACGCGACAAAATTGTTAGCCAGCGCCGGTTGCCGACTCGCTATAAAATTCGGATCTTCATTTTGGATACAATTATCAGCATTCAGGAAACACCTGTCGAACGCCACTACCTGAATTTTGTGTCATACGAAACAATCAAATAGTATGACCACAACAAACCAAACAGACGCCAGCACTGCTGTAGAGAGCAAAGCCGTTACGTTCAAATCAAATGGACTCCGCATTGCCGGTATGTTATATCTTCCCGCCGATTTTCGCGCATCAGCACAGCCACGTCCGGCCATAGTAGTAGGCCACCCTGGCGCCGGGGTAAAAGAACAGACTGCCGGACTATACGCCGGGTTGCTGGCCAACAATGGATATGTTGCTCTGGCCTTCGACGCTGCTTATCAGGGCGAGAGCGAAGGGTTGCCCCGGAATTATGAAGACCCTACACAACGGATCGAAGATATTAAGGCTGCTGTTACCTTCCTGGCTTCGATGCCGGAAATAGATGCCAATAGAATTGGTGTGCTGGGCATCTGTGCTTCTGGCGGTTATGGCGTGGCAGCAACTGCAACTGACCATAGGATAAAAGTACTCGCAACAGTATGTGCAGCTGGTATCGGACACCAGTTTCGGCAGGGAGGAGATGGATTGCAAAGTCCACAAGTAATACAGGCACTGCTTGAGCAGGCAGCGGCAGACCGTTGTGAAGTAGACAATGGAAAGGAACCCGGCGAATTCTCTATCTTCCCCCCTACTGCCGAACTGGCTAAAGCCCTGGGCCAGCATGTATATGAAGGATGGGAATACTATTGCACCGACAGGGGATATCATCTGCGTTCAGCAAAAACTTTTACGTGGAAGAGCGTAGAGCTTGTTGCTGGATTCGACGCCTTCCGCTTTGCCAACCTGATTGCCCCTCGCCCACTGCTGATGATTGCAGGGTCGGAAGCAAAAACGTTGTGGATGACGCAGGAGGCAATAAAAACAGCTCAAGAGCCTAAAGAGCTGTTTATGATTGATGGTGCCACACACGTAGACCTGTATGATAAAATGGAGTTTGTAACGCCTGCCATTACTAAGCTCCTTGCGTTTTATACTACTACACTGTAAGCCATTGGTAAGAAGCCTCTTTATTGATCAGGCAGATAAGGAGGCTTCTTATTGTAAATACCTCATTTTGTATCTTTAAACCATGAAGAAGATGGCCGCCACTCCTCACCCGATCAATTCAATATCAGAACTACACCGCCTGCTGGGTCTTCCCAAACCGCTGCAACCGATGGTGAGCCTGGTACACAACTGTACTGTGAACCTGAGGAAAGACCAGTTTCCTCAGGCACTGCTCCTTAATTTTTATAAGATGTCTTTCATAGAAGACATGCGTGGAAAAGTAAAATACGGCCAGAGCTACTATGATTTCGATGAAGGTGGGATGGTATTTGTAGCGCCGGGCCAATTGCTCACAGCAGCGTCGGATGTCAATGAATATGAAGGTTTCAATCTTTTTGTACACCCAGATTTTTTGCGTGGCTATCCACTGGCAGCTACTATCGAAACGTATCATTTCTTCACCTATACTGCCAACGAAGCGCTGCATCTTTCGGCAAAGGAGCGAACAACGATCATTTCTGTTTTTAAGATCATTGAAGACGAACTGGAGTCGCATATTGATGATTCCAGTCAGGATGTAATTATTTCGCAGATAGAACTGCTACTCAATTACAGCAATCGTTTTTACAAACGTCAGTTTACGACCCGCAAAGTGCTGAATAATGATCTGCTGGCCAGGCTGGAACGGGTGATGGATGCTTACCTCGATCAAGATATGGCCCTAACCGACGGTCGGCCTACAGTGCACTACCTGGCAGAACAACTGAACGTTTCTCCTCACTATTTAAGTGATATGCTCCGTACGCAAACCGGGCAGAATGCTCAGCAACATATACACGGGAAAATAATAGAGCGGGCAAAACTACTCTTGAGTAACACTGGTCTTACGGTGGCAGAGGTAGCCTATCAGTTGGGCTTCGAATATCCGCAGTCTTTCAATAAACTCTTCAAGCAGAAGACGCATGTTTCTCCGCTTGAGTTTCGTAAAGCGTTTAACTGATGCAACAGAGTGCCTGGGCCAGAATGGATAACCTCATGCCCCCGACCGTCTGGAGCACAAGGTTTCAACGTGCTGCATCAGGCTGGTGTGAACGCAATCAAATCGTCGCTTAGAACTAGTTTATTCTTCTTTCTCTTCCGTGCGAATACTGCCGGTGTGGTGCCACTATACCGCTTGAACTCCCGGCTTAGGTGGGCCTGATCGGTATAACCGAGTTCATACGCTAAGCCAGCAAGGCTGGCATTAGGATACAGCCATAAGTGGTTTCGCACTTGCTCAAAACGCATCAGGCCCGATACATCTTTCACACTATGCCCAGAGAATTGTTTGAATTTTCTTTCCAATGTACGAACGGTTGCATGAGCCGTTGTTGCTAGTTGGCTTACTGGCATAGTGCCGTTTGCGGCTCTCATCGCAGCTCCAGCTTTGAATAGCATACTGCCCGTGTCGATGCCCGACCGCGCATTCAGGAAATACGGTATGAGCTGAGCCAGTGCATCTTCTGGCTTACCCGCCAGCATCCACTCAGCCAGCGTAGATTGAAGTTGAACAATAGGGTGCTCAAAAATACGCACGTTATCTTTTCCCGAAGGCAGCCCAAGCAGCGTGAACACGGTCCATGGAAAGCACCTGACACCAATAATTTCCAAACGGTGCTGAGCGTAAAAAATGACAGGCCGATTGAGCAGACCCACCATAAACGGTGATGGCAGCGTTAGTAAGTCGCCATGATAAACGGTGCTACAGGCGCTTCCGAAATAAAAAATAATTTCGGCATAACCATCTGGTATTACTTCAAAGCCCGATTGTTGCTCTCCGAAGTCACGCCTATCATACCAAAAGCATTTTATGGTATCCCGTAACTCTTCAGGAGGTTCAAACTCCTGGTGCTGCATGCAGATAGCTGGCATAGGCAGATTATAAGCTATGGCTATATCGTCAACACTAGCAGAATAAAGTATGACTAAACAAAACAAGTCTTGGTCCAGCCCCTCATCATCTACTTTTCAATAGTGCATAAAAACCAGAAGAGGCAATCCAGAGCTATGTCTGATTTATGCCTCTTCGGTCTGTTTAATAGCAAATAGAGAAATCGAATTGAGGTCAGTGCCTATTCTTCTTTCTCCTCTTTCTTTTTGTTCTTATTCGGGTCCCGTTTGGCAATCAGCTCACCATCTTTCAGCTTTTTCGAGACGGCAATAAATGGTCCTGAAACAATCTGTTCTCCTGGTTTCAGGCCTGATTTCACTTCAATATTTTCGAAGTCGCTGATACCGGTTTTTACTTCGCGCTGAACAGCTTTCCCGCCAACATTCACAAAAACAATTTCTTTTACCTTCTCTTTCTTTTCGGGTTGGTTGGTATTGCCAGACTGCTGGTTGTCGTTATCATCGGGTTTTTCTTTCTCACCCGTAGCATCTACCCCTTCGCCACGCGTTGTGACGGCGGCAATTGGAACTGCCAGTACGCCCATTTTTCGGTCGGTAATGATTTCGACCGAAGCGGTCATTCCCGGCTTGAATGGGTATCCTTTTTTATCTTTCTGAGCCAGTAGGTCGGAATAAGAATTATTCAGAATTTTCACTTTTACTTCAAACTCCGTAACGGCATCGGTCGATACGGTAGCCGCAGCCGACGAACCCGTGCTTCCGGCCAGCCCATTAGCCGTATTGGCAATTTCATAAACGATGCCTTTAAATTTACGACCGGCAGTCGTGTACGAATCAACTTCAATATCGGCAGTGTCGCCCAGGGTAACCCGAACAATATCGTTTTCATTCACATTGACCCGCACTTCCATATTTTGCAGATTGGCAATACGCATGATTTCGGTTCCGGCCATTTGCGATGTACCAACTACCCGTTCGCCTAACTCGATGTTGAGCTTCGAAACGGTGCCGTTCACGGGCGAATAAATTGTGGTTTTACGCAGGTTTTCACTGGCGTCGCGCAGGCTGGCCTCAGCACTCTGGATATTGAACTGAGCCGCCCGAACATTGGCATTGGCTGCTTCAACTTCCTGTTTGGCAACATTGTAGTTGGCCTCGCTGGTTTCCAGATCGGCCGACGACACTACTTTATCGGCAAACAATTTGCGATTACGTTCGTAGTCGGCCTTTGCCCGAATCAGCCGCGCACTCGACTGGGCTACCGATGCTTTCGACTGCTCTAGTTGTGCCCTGCTCTGATTTACGGTGGCTTTGGCCCGTGCCATCATCGATTCGTAGTTATCGGGCCGAATACGGCACAGCAACTGTCCGGCCTTTACCGGATCACCTTCGTTCACATAGAGGCCAATGATTTCGCCCGACACATCCGGACTTATTTTTACTTCTACCTGTGGCTGAACGCGCCCCGATGCGCTAACCCGTTCGATGATATTAGTACGCTTAACTTCGGCAAAATCGACTTCGGTGGGTTTGGGCTTCCCAATGATTCCTGTTTGTTTGGCGGCTACTAACCCAACGACAAGCACCACAACCAGTCCACCTAAAATCCACCAAATTCTGTTAGATTTCTTTCTCATAATGTGACAAGTATAATGAATAATGTAGAATGTAAAATGGTTGTAGCTCTTTTTTAAAAGCTGTTCTATTATTCATCATACATTGCACACTATTCACTAAAAACTAAGCGGTTTATTCTGATAATAATCTAAAATTTTCGTTCTGAATACGTAATCATACTTGGTTTGCACCAGACTGGCCCGCGCCCGATCCAGATTGGTTTTTGCAATCGTGTAATCGGTTGCGTTGATGGCTCCGGCATTCAAACGGCTTTCGGCGACTTCAAACGCTTTTTCGAGCGATGAAACCTGAACCTGCGTTGCCCGATACTTGTTGGCAGCAGCACGCATATTGGTATACGCTGTTTCGATTTGCTGGCGCAGGACCAATCGGGTATTCTGAGCAGTCAGTTCGGCTGTCTGCTGCTGAATTTTGGCTGTAGTGACCCGGTTCCGCGACAAATTGCCCTGAAAAATAGGTACACGCAGGAACAAAGACGCTGACTGGCTAAAGTTATTTTTAAGTTGGTTACCGTAGCTTACTCCCAACCGGTCATATTGGGGACTATTAGTGTAGACGGGAAGGTTATTTCCATTCGGATCAGTAAAATAGCCAAGTGTTTGTTGAATTGTCTGCCCATTAGGGGTTGATTTAGTGGCAGCGCTGGAATAGATCGTACTTAAACCTGCATTCAATGACAATGTTGGATAAAGGCCCCCTTTAGCAACTTGTACACCCAGCATAGCACTTTTTACACGCATATCAGCCCCTTTTATCTCGGGCAACGTGCTGGATGCTACATCGTATAATTGCTGTACACTAGCCGTATAGGGGTCCAGACCAGGATCAGGCACATTCACTGGCTCAACCTCAAAATCCTGGTTGATAGGCACATTCATCGACTGTAACAAGGCCACTTTAGCCAGGTCCACCGTATTCTGGGCGGTTACAATATCAACCTGATTACTGGCCAGAGTAGCCCGCAGTTCATATAAATTAGCTTCCGGCGCCGAGCCAGCGCTCACCAGGCGCTGCATACGGTCGAGCTGAGCCTGGGTCACTTCGGCTTGCCGCCGGGCAACCGCTAACTGCTCCGTACCAGTCAACACATTCAGATAGTTCTGGGCAACGGTCAACGAAACATTATTTTTGGTAGCATTCAGTTCCTGTTGGCTTGCCTGCAATGTCAGTTCATTTTGTTTGACCGTATTCCGCAATACCATGCCATTATATACTGTAAACGAAGCGTTTAACTGGTAGTTACTGGAATGAATCGTTTGCTGAACGAAGGCGTTTGACTGAGGGTTAATGCTATACCCACCGTTTATACCCTGGTTGGTCTGAAAACTGGTGGTTGGCAGCAAATTCAGCCGGGACTGATGCAGTTGCAAGTCGCTATTGGCAACTGTTAGCTGTCCCTGCCGAACAGTAATATTGTTCTGCTGGGCAATTTCAATACATTGTAACAAATTCAGCCTGGCCGGAGTAGATGCCGATGAAGCCGTTGCGGCACCGCTGAGCGACTCCGCATTCGGATTAGTTTGGGCATACGTTCCGGTAAGACTTGTTGTTAGCATCAGAGCAACAATGGCTCCGATTGATTTCCACGCCACTTGCATGTTCGCTGGATTTTGATGGTTCAATGTTACAAACTTACTTTCGGGGCAACTATTATTTTGGGATAAACGGCGCAAACTAAGCATGTTTCTGGTTTATAATTCGGATATACTTACAGAAGACGAGTTTCAATTGCCGGTCGGCGACCGGGCTTTTCAATATGGTGATGGCCTTTTCGAGACAATTCGCTACGAAAACAACCACCTTTGGTTTTGGTCTGATCACATGACTCGCCTAACAGCTGGCATGCTGGCATTAGGCTTATCGGTGCCTGCCGGATTCAATGAACCCACCATTCAGCATTCGATTCTTCGGTTGATTTCGGCTAATGGCCTTACTCCTAATCCGGCCCGGATTAAGCTCCAGGTCTGGCGAAAACCGGGCGGACTCTACACACCTTCCAGTCAGGATTTCAACTGGCTGATTACCGCTCGTGAAGGACAGCCCTTTCGGATAAGCAAGCAGACAAAAATAGGAATTTTTGACACCTACCGCCTGAACGAATCCCCAGTTTCGGCATTTAAAACGCTGAACGCGCTACCTTATGTGCTAGCCGGCCAACACAAACAAAAACATGGTTTCAGCGATGTTGCCCTACTGAATGTTGGCGGTTACCTTGCCGAGTGCGTGGCATCGAACCTGTTCTGGTTTCAGAATGGCCTTCTCTACACACCTTCTCTCCATACGGGTTGCATTGATGGTATTGCCCGGCGGCAATTAATGCGCCGTTTCCCCGATATCCAGGAGGGCTTATTCTTGCCAACAATACTCGATGAAGCTGAGGCTGTTTTTGCGGCTAATGTTATGGGTATTCAATTGTTCAGCGGAGGATGGCCCGACAAACGGCTAGACCAAATCAGGGAAATTTTCATACATAAATCTGTTTAAGTTAAGCTTTCGGGTAGCGTCGATTGGTATTGATCGGTGCTAAGCAGCAACCAGTAGATCAAGTGCCGTGCCATCCTGATTAACCATTGACTTACAGATAATTACACGAAAAGCCTGATTCACTTCGTCCGTTCCCGGACAATTTTTTACCCAAAATCGGACAGGCCGTAACGGCTTACCCTCTGCCCGATCCGAAAACCTGACGAAACTCAATAAATGGCAAAAAAAGTGAGT
Source organism: Spirosoma sp. SC4-14 (assembly GCF_037201965.1). NCBI lineage: Bacteria > Pseudomonadati > Bacteroidota > Cytophagia > Cytophagales > Cytophagaceae > Spirosoma > Spirosoma sp. SC4-14. The sequence continues at coordinate 6,621,802 of NZ_CP147518.1, forward strand.
AGCTATACTTTTTAAGCCCCTGTTACTATCTTTACTTAACTACAACTAGCGAAACCGCTAACCCATCTCTGCCGTACCATTTTTTATAAGATTACATTTTTCGAAAACCAATAAGACTTCTTACAGCTTATGGGTTTATGAATCTAATGAAGCAATTTCAAGATTTGCCCGCCCGCCGTCAGGAACAACTGATGGCTTTTGATCGCCTGCTGACTATTATGGACGAACTTCGCGCTCAGTGCCCCTGGGATCGTAAGCAAACCATGGATAGTCTGCGGCATCTGACCATTGAAGAAACCTACGAATTGTCGGATGCCATTCTCGAAAAAGACATGGGTGAGATTCGGAAAGAACTGGGCGACATTCAGCTCCATCTGGTTTTTTACGCCAAAATCGCATCAGAAACGGGCAACTTCGACATAGCTGACGTGCTGAACGGCGTTTGCGACAAGCTCATTAGCCGTCATCCACATATTTACGGCGATGCCGTTGCCGAGACCGAAGAGCAGGTTAAGGCCAACTGGGAGCAATTGAAACTCAAAGAAGGAAACAAGTCTGTGTTGGCGGGCGTGCCGGGTTCGTTGCCAGCGCTGGTAAAAGCAATGCGGATTCAGGAAAAAGCACGAGGAGCCGGATTCGACTGGGAAGAGAAACAACAGGTCTGGGAAAAGGTGGAAGAAGAAATGCAGGAGTTCAAGGCTGAATTCAACACCGAAACAAACAATGCGATTGACCCCGCCCGGGCCGAAGGCGAATTTGGCGACCTGCTGTTTTCACTGGTCAACTACGCCCGCTTTATCGATATCAATCCCGAAACAGCTCTCGAACGAACCAACAAAAAATTCATCAAACGATTTACGTATCTGGAACAACAGGCTCGGGCCAATGGCAAATCGCTAAGCGAAATGACGCTGGCCGAAATGGACGTATACTGGAACGAAGCCAAAACCGAACCGCCCGGTAGTCCGGCAGGATTGCACTGATTTATGGGTGTGCTCTACCAAAGCCAACAAACAATCTGTCGAATCTTTCAATCCGTATAATCACACAGCGATGGCTGTGCGGTTCAGAAACATTGCCCTATGCGAATTGCCTTCATCACAGATTTACACATCGATGCGGCTGGCGTAAACCCAAAAGGCGTTGATGTCCGGCAAAATTTCCTCAATACCCTTGCTTTTCTATCGGAGTTGAAGCCTGCCTGTCTGGTGCTGGGTGGCGACATCTGCAACACCGCTGGCGACCCGGCTATTTACGAATGGGTCTGCCAGCAACTGGCTCAATTGCCTTTTCCGCACTACGTTATTCCGGGAAACCACGACGATTCGGTTATGGTAGCCGAAGCTTTTGGCCGCAAACATAACCTGCACGATAACGAACTTTATTTTGCACTGCCGCTGGAAGGCAGGCCAACCCTCTTTCTGGACACGTCTAAAGGTGAGTTATCGCCCCAACAATGGAATTGGCTTCGCGAATACATGGCAGCCCTACGCGACAATAATGTGCTGATTTTTATGCATCATCCGCCCATTCCGGCCGATGTAACCTATATGGATGCCCATGATTCATTCCACCAAAGTGAAGAATTTCTGGATCTGGTGAAAGGATCGTCCTGCCATGTTACGGTCGTTTGCGGGCATTATCACGTTGAGAAAGTAGTACAGCGTGGTAATCTCATGATGCTTATAACGCCTTCAACCTTTGTTCAGATCAAACATGACCCTGCGGAAATAGAGATTGACAATTACTACGTTGGGATTCGGGAAATCAATCTGACAACCCATGGCACAACCAGTACGGTTCATTATCTTTAGAGCTCTTGTTCCGTAATGGTTTATACTGAAAATGCTTCGTTTACTGGCAGTTAGTTATCTAGCTCTGCTCTGCTCAGTCCAACTTTTTGGGCAAAGTAGCAATTATCATGTTTATTTTGGAACGGCGTCAACCAAATCCGGACAACAAATTATTCTACGTCAGTGGCAACAGAACAACCAGACGCATTACTTTATGGTTGATTCTAAAACGCTCGAAACCTCAGTTGCAATTCTACAGCCCCAAACGGTAAAACCACTTCCATGGGAAACGCTCAAACAGCAGTTTCAGCAAACACCGTATTTCCGGGCCATACGAACAGAGCAAGAGCGGGACACTAATCTACAGGATGCCGGTCTGGAGCGGGCCGATACGACCGAGCGTGGTTTTAGTCTGACCATAGACCTGTGTCCGTCCAATAAACCGCTAACCCGTTCGGTATTTGAGCAATTGATTGCGGCCTTCGGCCCTGAAGAAAAACCCATTCCGATTACGATAACCATTACCGGCCTCTGGATGGCTCGTCATGCCGATGATCTGGCTTACTTGAAAAATCTGGTTAGTCGCGGACAACTCGATATCACCTGGGTGAATCACTCCTATTATCATCATTATGATCCACGGTTGCCGCTATCGGTAAACTTTCTGCTGGAGCCGAACACTAATCTTTCTAAAGAAATACTGCTAAACGAACAGGCAATGCTTCAAAATGGCTTGCTTCCTTCAATTTTTTTTCGGTTTCCGGGATTGGTGTCCAACAAAACTATTTTTGATCGGGTACTATCCTTTGGGTTGCTTCCAATTGGCAGTGATGCCTGGTTAGCGAAAAAGCAGCAACCCAGTCAGGGAAGTCTGGTTCTGATTCATGCGAATGGGAACGAGCCACTAGGCATCGCTGACTTTATTCAGCTCATTCGTCAGCATTCAGGTGCTATTCGTAACAAACAATGGCTGCTTTATCAGTTGCCGACAAGCATTGTCGATACGGTTGGCAAATAAAGCGGTGTCAACAGCTTGCTACTGTTCAAGCCGTTTTTCCAGCGATTCTATTTTTTGCCGCAACCGTCTGATTTCCCGCGTAAGCGACTGGATATCGTCCTGTTCTTTTTCCTGCTCCTGTTCAATAAAGAAATTGGCAACATAGCCCGTAAATGTACCAAATAAGCCAACGCCCGCTATCATCAGAACGGCGGCAATAAATCGGCCGAGTGTTGTTACCGGATATCGATCGCCATAGCCAACGGTCGTTATCGTAACAAAGGCCCACCAGAGTGCATCCGACGGTGTTTTAATATTAGCCTCGGGCACCCGCTCAACCGATAAAATTGCAATGGCCCCAAAAATCATCAGCAATACCGAACTCAACAATACTGCGGAGAGCGTTCCATTGGCCCGATTTCTAAACAGATACGCCAAAAATTCATGCATTGACCGAAATGCCCGAACCATCCGCAAAATACGAACCACTCGCACAACCTGCCCCAAACGAAACCAGTCAAGTGCCGGAATACTGGCCAATAAATCGATCCAGCCCCAACGCAGAAATTTCAGCTTATCGGGTGCCTGATAGAGTCGCAGAAAGAAATCGAACAGGAAATAGATGCAGATTCCGGTATCGATCTGATCAAGTAGTTTACGGCTACCAGGATGCATCGGTACCAATTCCCGAACCAGGAGAGCCAGGACTACATAAGCCGATAAAACCAGCATAACCATCTGGTGGAGTGTCAATTTAGAGGAAACCAACCGGCGCATAGCAAAGGAAGTGAGTAAGCAGTGGCGAACGAAACAAGCTTAACCGTCGAAGATAAAGCATAAAGATTAGCTGTTTTTTTCAGACTGATCTTTTCCCGCTCATTTAACCAAAAAGCCTGCGATTCTCTTCTACAGAGAGTCGCAGGCTATAAAAATTATCGTTGATTAATAAACTTTACCGCGCTGAATAATTGGGGGCTTCTTTCTGGATTGAAATATCGTGCGGATGGCTTTCACGCGAGCCAGCAGTCGTAATTTTCACGAATTTGGCTTGTTGCAGGGTTGGAATATCGGCAGCACCGCAATAGCCCATACCCGCTTTCAGACCGCCAACCAGTTGATAAGTAATTTCAGACACTTTGCCTTTGAACGGTACCCGTCCTACAATACCTTCTGGAACAAGTTTTTTGATGTCGTCTTCAGCATCCTGGAAATAACGGTCTTTAGAACCATCTTCCATTGCCTCAACCGATCCCATGCCGCGATACGTCTTAAACCGGCGTCCTTCATACAGCACAATCTCGCCCGGTGCTTCTTCAGTACCCGCCAGCAAAGACCCAATCATAACCGTGCTGGCACCACCCGCAAGGGCTTTGGTAATATCGCCCGAGAAACGAATGCCCCCATCGGCAACAACCGGCACACCCGTGCCAGCCAGCGCTTTGGCTGATTCGTAGACGGCTGTTAGCTGCGGCATACCAATACCGGCAATAATCCGGGTCGTACAAATACTACCTGGCCCTACTCCTACTTTCACCGCGTCGGCTCCAGCATCGGCCAGTGCTTTGGCTCCTTCGCCAGTTGCTACATTACCGGCAATAACCTGAAGATTCGGGAACTGCGTCTTAATATTTCGTACGGCATCCAGAACGCCCTTTGAGTGTCCATGGGCCGTATCGACGCTAATCACATCGACGCCTGCTTTCACAAGCGCTTCAATTCGGCGCTGAAGGTCAGGCGTAACACCTACAGCAGCCCCAACGCGCAAACGGCCCAACTCATCTTTGCAGGCATTTGGATGGCTCTTTTTCTTCAGAATGTCTTTGTAGGTAATCAGACCAACCAGGTGATAGTGATCATCGACGATGGGCAATTTCTCGATTCGGTATTCCTGAAGAATACTTTCGGCTTCTTCCAGTGTTAAGCCAACCCGCGCGGTGATCAGTTTCTCCCTGGTCATTATATCCGTTACGGGCTTAGAAAGATCGTTCTGGAAGCGTAAATCCCGGTTCGTAAGAATACCGACCAACTTACCTGTGCCGTCGACAACTGGAATACCGCCAATTTTGAATTCGCGCATAATTTTATGCGCATCGCCAAGCGTCGCCGATTCTAACAGCGTAATGGGATCGATAATCATCCCACTTTCAGAGCGTTTTACTTTGCGGACCTCATCGGCCTGCTCTTCAACGCTCATATTTTTATGGATAATGCCGATGCCTCCTTCCTGCGCCATCGCAATAGCCAGTGCCGACTCCGTGACGGTGTCCATAGCCGCCGAAATAAGCGGAATGTTCAGACGGATTGTGCGGGTAAGCTGGGTTGTGGTATTTGTATCGCGCGGGAGGACCTCCGAGTAGGCAGGTAGCAGCAATACATCGTCGTAGGTGAGAGCCTCGTAAAGAAACTTGCTCGTATCTAAGCTCATGGCAAATAAACAGGTGATGTTATTTGCCGGACAAAATTACGAAATAAGTTTCGAATTATACTTATTCAACGTTTAAGATTTACAGGATGAACCTGTTTAAACTTTCGCTAAAATCCCCAAAACCGTGTGAATTTTGAAGCGCGAACTTTAAATACACATAGTAATGGGGATCATCGACAAAGCTATGATTGAAAAATGGATTTTGCCGTATCTGACAGTGGGAACACGTGGATTTGAGACAACAGTCCCACTTACGCAGATTGTCGAATGCATCGCTCCGATTTCTATGGCTTAAGCAAGTGCTAACGTATAATTTTTGTCCGCATCGGCGGTCCGAATATTTTTCACCTCGCCGAACTACTGCACAAACCCGGTGAATGAGCTTGTTGCGAACTGCATTAAGTACTAGCATCTTGTGCTTCCCTTCGCCGAGTTTGCGTTGATAGTAGTCCTGAAGGTCCCCTTTCATCTGGATAGCCGACATTGTACCCATATGAACCAGCGCTTTCAGGCGCTTGCGCGCCTGGTGACTCACTTTGGTTTTACCCCGTACACTCGTTCCTGAACGGTACCGCACAGGCGGCTCTGTCGAAGGGAGCAACTCCGGCGTGACAAGCCAACTTTTTAGGCTCGTTGATGGTTTGCATTTCGTTGGTGGCCACAACCAGTTCGGTTGCGATCACAGGCCCGATGCCTGGTACGGAAATCATCAAGTCGAACAATTCTTTCAGCCGAGCATCGGCTTCGATGAGCTCTTTGATGGCTAACTCAACCGCCTTTTGTTCTTCTTTGAGGGCGATGAGTGATTTTTAGACGTTGCCTTTGAGTTTTTTTTGGAGCGCCTTGCTGATGAACGTTTCTTGCTCAGCTACTGGAACTGCCAACAGATTATACGCCTGATTGAGCCGCTGGCGGGTGGTACTAAGAAAGGCTAATTTCTGAATAACCTCGCGTGGGGGCTGCCAAAGGCGCATTTGATCGCGGAAGCGATACGCGTATTGAGCAATGCGCTGGGCATCAACTTTATCCGTTTTACCCCATTGCATGCCACCTGCCTGTTTAATCTGCAAAGACGATTCTAGCCAGATAGCCAGCTTTTGTTGGTCAAGTAACTCCAGCAGATGAGCATTGTACAGGCCCGTATGTTCCATACAGAACACTGCCAGCTTGGGATTCCAACCAGGCAGTGCTTTAAACTCGGCTAAAGCAGTCTTAATACCCGCCAGAGTGTTGGCACCATGGGTACTAAGTTGCAATCCTTGTTGGGTAAAAACGGCCCAATCCAAAGTGTCTTTGGCAATGTCGATGCCAATGAACCAGGCCGCCGGGGCGGTAGCAAAAGTCCATAACAAGGTTTAGTTTTGAATGAGTAGTCAACTCCTTGCTTTTCTCGACCGGCAGCGGCCGACCGCCTTTCGTGGGCCTGCAATCCCTTATTTCTATTCGAGTCTTATGGCAATGGAAACAGAGAGGGACCTGACCGCGACGGCGGACCGTTCGGAGCATAGGTCTTTGACTCCTCGGCGACCCGGTAGGGTAACCCTCTCTGGTTGACTACTGGCAAAAGCTCAAATCTTGGTTTCTTACCAGCCCACAAACCTAAAGGGCGACCCGGTTTCCATCGCTTAAAAACGGGGTGTCAATGGCGTGAGTTACCTACAAAACAGTTTTTCACAGATAAAGTCTTGAGTTGGAATGCGGTCTTTTACTATCATAATAAGTGGAGTAAGGCCAATTGCTGGAAGGCCATTTGGCTTAATTTGTTGAGCAAAAACCTGAAGCATTTAGACCTGTCGAGTGTCGAGTTTGACGGTAGTCATACACCTGCCAAAAACGGGGGGATGCCGTAGGCTACCAAGGGCGAAAAGCCTGTAATACCACAAATGCGCTGTTTATGTCCGATAATCAAGGGCTTATGCTGGCCATGTCTACTCCTCAAGCAGGGCAACACCAGGATCTATTCCAAATTCAAGTACTATTTGATGGGATTTGTAGCCTGTTGAAAGAAGCAGGTATCAACTTGAAAGGCTTATTTCTCAATGCTGACGCTGGCTTTGATTCGGCTAGTTTCAGAACCGCCTGTGAGCAAGAAGAAATCCTGGCCAATGTGAAAGAGAATCCCAGAAATTCATCTAATCAAGACCAGAGGCCTTATCCAACCGGTACCCATATTTTCGATGACGACTTGTACACCGATCGTTCCGTGATTGAACATGCTAATGCTTGGATGGACGGCTTCAAAGCTCTTTTGATCCGGTTTGAGTTTTCAGTCAAAAACTGGATGAGTCTACATTTTATTGCATTCTCAGTCATTTTCTTGCGAAAAATCAACCGTAAAGCGAAAGTTTAAACAGGTTCTTAATAAAGATCGAATAAGTAAACGACAAATCGTCAAAAAAAATATTTATACGGCTATTGTAGGCCCTTTAACATAAGTCAGATTACCGTTTGTGAGTCATGCAACAAAGCCTTTACTTTAGATTATTAGTACTCTTTAAGGCCCAATAAATTAATACGGGTTGAAAGAATAAACGAGCAAATCTTTTTTGGTCTGTATCTAAGCCGAATGCACTTCTCCGATTAATATACTGCGACAGATTACCAGGAAAAACCGCCGTAAAAAAGCTGGCAGCAATTTTCCCGATTAATTTTTGATGCTTTTTGTGAGTAAGTACCAAACTACTACCTAAGGCTATTTCGACCAATCCTGAATAAAGAACGGTTTCATCTTTTGATAAAGGAACCCAGTCGGGAACCTGCGCCCGAAACGCTTTTCGGGCAAATGTCAGATGGCTTACACCTGCCACTACTAAACTCCCGCCCAGAAGTATTCTGGCCAATCGCTTTATCGTCTTCTTTTTCATTCTGTTGAGGCCCATTTTATGAGATTACAACAGAAATCCAGAAACATTGTTAAGAAAGCTACTGGTTTGACCCACTGCTCCTGTCTATACCAGCATGCTACATAGCTCCATTAACTATATTTATATCAAAATACAGACATATAATACGCTGCTAAGTGTGTGCCCTGCCATCACATCCTGACCAAGGGACTTCTGCCAGTAAGAAAGTCGGCTAATGGAAAGCTAACTAAACGCACGCTTTCCGATTTACTTTTCTAAAACCGTACAACCCCCTCCTCACCACTTATTAATACTATCTACCACTAAATTACTTTTAAGAGATTAAATTTATATAGCTTAAACTAGCATACCAATAAAGTTTATAGAACTGGTAAATTTACTACTTTAGGGCCGTATCTCTCCCTATATAAGCTTTATTGATTTCATGCCTGTACTCACAGCCGAAAAAAAACGTCTGGAGGCTCTCCGTCAATACCAGATTCTGGATACGCCCCCCGACAAAGAGTTTGACCAACTGGCCGATCTGGCTTCCCTGATTTGTCAGACACCCATTTCCCTGATTTCATTGGTCGATGAAAAACGGCAATGGTTCAAATCCCGTATTGGCATCGATCTGCAGGAAACACACCGCGACATTGCCTTTTGCAACTATACCATTCAGGATCAGGGGCTGTTTGAAGTAGAAGACGCTCAGGAAGATAACCGCTTCAAAGAAAATCCGCTGGTACTGACCGATCCGCACATTCGCTTTTATGCGGGCTATCCGCTAACCGATTCCAACGGCCATGCATTGGGCGCGCTTTGCGTTCTCGATCGCGAGCCCAGAAAACTTACACCCCATCAGCAAAAAGCCCTCCAGATTCTGGGCGATATGGCCATGGGCTTGATCAGCACCTATCGGCAGAAACAGGAATTGCTGTATCTGGAAAACCTCTTTACGCTCTCCAACGATCTGATCTGCATTGCAAGTACGGATGGGTTCTTTAAACGAATCAACCCTGCGTTTAGTAAAGTTCTGGGCTGGGATACTGAGTTTTTGCTGGAAACGTCTTTTTTTGAGCTTGTTCATCCCGACGACCTGCAATTAACCATTCAGCAGATCCAGCAGTTGGCCGATGGAGAGCCTACGATTAACTTCGCGCATCGGATTCGATGTAAGGATGGCGACTATCGCTACCTTCAGTGGACTGCTTCGCCCGAACCACATACCGGCTATTTGTTTGCCATTGCCCGCGATATTTCCGAAGAAAAACAGAAAGAATCCCTGCTCCACCAGTCGGAGGCCAAGTTTCGATCGTTCTTCGAAAACTCGCAGGGTTTTTTATGCATCCATGATCTTGAGGGCAAATTATTGACGGTCAATATGGCAGGCGCCAGCGCACTCGGCTATGAACCCGAAGAGCTTGTTGGGCTTACATTGCATCAGATTGTTCCCCCAAATCAGCATGAGGGGCTTGCACACTACCTAAAAATCATCCGCGAAACGGGCAAAGCCAGTGGGCTTATGCACACGCGGCATCGGGATGGAAGCCTGCTGATCTGGCTGTTCAATAACGTGCTGGAGCAGGCCGGTACCGATGGGGCTTATGTGATTGGCAATGCCATCGATATTACCCGGCGCCACCAGTTGGAGGTCGATCTGAAACAGACCAAGCAAATGCTGGAGCAAACCAATGAAGCAGCCCGCATTGGCACCTGGGAATTCGATGTTGCTGGCAATCGGTTAAGCTGGTCTTCGGTAACGAAAGCAATCCACGAAGTTCCCGCTGATTTTGAACCTACGCTTGACATCGCCATTTCATTTTTCACAGAAGCCCATAAAGATCGTATACGGGCCGCCGTTCAGGAAGCCATTCAGCAGGAAGTGCTCTATGATCTCGAACTTCAGATACGAACGGCAACGGGTCGGGAGATTTGGGTACGATCGATTGGCACCCCCGAACTGGAAAAAGGTGTCTGTAAGCGGCTATATGGCACCTTTCAGGATATTGACGAGCGCAAAAAAGGCGAACAGGCATTGCTCAATGAAAAATTAAGACTCATGGCTTTTGTGGAGCATGCCCCGGCAGCCGTAGCTATGTTCGACCGTCAGATTCGCTATATAGCCGTCAGTAAACGCTGGATGGAGGATTATCACTTAACAGAAAGCGTAATTGGCCGGTCGCATTACGACATTTTTCCGGACATTTCTGACGAGTGGAAAGCAATTCATGCCCGATGTGCGCAGGGAGCAGTTGAGAAAAATGAGGAAGATATCTGGCATCCGGAAGGCTGGGACCATGATCAGTATTTACGCTGGGAAGTAAGACCCTGGTATCAGTTCGACGGATCTATTGGCGGCATCATGATGTTTACACAGGACATTACGGAGATGTGTCTGCAACGCGACGAATTGAAAAAAGCCAAACTACTGGCAGAGCAGGCCAGTGTAGCCAAGTCTGAGTTTCTGGCCAACATGAGCCACGAAATCCGTACGCCCCTGAATGGCGTTATTGGGTTTACAGACCTGGTACTGAAAACATCGCTGACATCAACGCAGCATCAGTACCTATCTATTGTCAATCAGTCGGCCAATGCCTTGTTGAGCATCATAAACGACATTCTTGATTTTTCGAAGATTGAAGCCGGAAAACTCGAACTGGCTCCCGAACGTGTCGATCTCTACGAAATTTGTGGGCAGGCAACAGATATAATTACGTATCAGGCTCAGCAGAAAGGGTTGGAAATTCTGCTCAATATTCCTTCCGATCTGCCCCGGTTTATTTATGTAGATTCGGTGCGGTTAAAACAGGTTCTGGTCAATTTACTGGGCAATGCAGTCAAATTTACCGAAAAGGGCGAAATCGAACTACAAGTTAAACCCTTAACCGACATTCATCAGCCCGAAATAAGGTATCTGTTTGAAGTTCGCGACACGGGCATTGGCATTAAAACAGATATGCAGGAGCGGATCTTTGAAGCCTTTGCTCAGGAAGAACCGTCCATCACCAAAAAATATGGTGGCACGGGTTTAGGTCTGACAATCTCCAACAAACTTGTTGATTTGATGGGCGGTCAGCTCAACCTGCGCAGTAAAGTCAACGAGGGTAGTTGCTTCTTTTTTTCAATTCCGCTACCGGTCGAATCGGGGCCACCGGTCACCTATCAGGGCATTGAACAAATTCACTCGGTACTGATCGTAGACGACAATGCTAATAACCGGATAATTCTGAAACATATGCTGGCCTTAAAGCAGATTACTGTCGAGGAAGCCAGTAATGGCTTTGAGGCTTTGCAACTACTAAGCGTTAATAATAATTACGACGTTATTTTGATGGACTACCATATGCCGTTTATGGATGGCCTGGAAACGATAGAAAAAATCCAGGCTAATTTTGTTTCGGCTTCCCATGAACAGATTCCTATTCTACTGCATAGTTCGTCGGACGATGATCGAATCATTCGCGGTTGCGAAACACTCGGTATCCGACACAGGCTGGTTAAGCCCATTAAAATGGATGAGCTTTACCAGACACTTGCCCGGCTAACGCAGCAGGATGAACGACCAATCGACACGTTGTCGGATCAGCCCGTCAGTATCCATTCCGATTCGGTAAAAATCCTGCTGGTTGAAGATAATAAAATCAATCAGTTGCTGGCCCGAACCTTCGTCAGCCGAATCATTCCCAATGCGCATATTATCGAAGCCGAAAATGGCGAGCAGGCCGTTGAGGCTTATCATCAGCATCGTCCGGATTTGATTTTAATGGACGTGCAAATGCCGGTTATGAATGGCTATGAAGCTACCCGTCAAATTCGTTCGTCAGGTATTCAGCCACCAGTACCTATTCTGGCCTTAACGGCGGGCAGTATTCAGGGTGAGCGAGAAAAGTGCTTTGCTGCCGGTATGGACGACTTTCTGACAAAGCCCGTTTCAGAGGAAGCCCTCGCCGATGCGTTACAAAAATGGCTGATTCGTCCGTTAAGCTCTTCCCGTATAACGCCAGTCAATGAAACTACCAATGTGCATTTTGATCCGCACGTCTTACACATGATGGCTGGTGGCGATCCCGATTTTTATGCCGAACTTGTCGATACAATCCGCCTTGAGTTACAGGCAACGGTAGCCATTCTCCAGACCGAAGTCAGTGCCGAATCCGTACCTACGCTGCGGGCATTGGGCCATAAGCTTCGGGGGTCTGCCTCTAGTGCCGGTATGGAAAACCTGGCACAACTGGCGCACCAGATGGAGACCACGGCAGAAATAAATCCTGATGGACTGATCGATCTACAGAATCAGATGCTGGATGAAATTGCGCTGTTACTAACCCTGCTTACGCCGTCGTCTCCTTATTGAGTAGGCATATGAGCAGCGGGCTCAGGACCTGTCCTCCCAAAGTGAGAAGATAAGAAGCTGACGTCTGAAGCCAATCTGCGCGCCTGGATGGAATCTGACACGCGTAAACAACTAATGGAGGAAGTACGGCCCTTTCCTGAATACGGACGAAAAAGTTGACATACAAACGGGGCTTGAGTTCTGGTTTACGCCACCCGAATCCAGAAAAGCGGCCCCTTCTTATAAACAATTTCTCATCACGCTATCCGCTATTTTTCCGCTATCACTCCTTGTTCCCTGGCTACTCTCCCCCGCTATGTTCGTGCTGGTTTCCAAATGGCTATATCAGTGAAGGTTGCCAGTATCTAACAACCATACAGCCTTAATGCAAACAGTAAATCCGGTTGACAACTGTTGGCATTAAGGCTGTGTAGCATTTGGGTTTGAATGGATGCGGGTTTGGCTAAACCGCATTGGCTAGATATACTGATTGATGATGCTTTCGAGCCACTCCTGCTTACCGCTGCGGAGTTGTGGTTCACCGTTTTCCAGTGTATAGCTACGCAGGTCTTCCAGCGTTAGTTTACCTTCTTCAAAGGCTTTGCCCTGCCCATTATCAAAAGAACTGTACCGCTCGGTTCTGAACTTCAGATAGTCGGAATCTTTCAGGATCGCATCAGCCACGATAAACGCACGGGCAAAAGCATCCATACCGCTGATGTGGGCAATGAATAGATCGTCGGCATCGGTAGAGTTCCGGCGCACTTTGGCATCGAAATTAATGCCGCCGGGTTTAATGCCACCCGCCTGATGAATTACCAAAGCGGCTTCTACCAGTTCATAAATATTGATTGGAAACTGATCAGTATCCCAGCCATTCTGATAATCGCCCCGGTTGGCATCGATGCTGCCTAACATACCTGCATCGGCAGCTACCTGCAATTCGTGGTCGAATGTATGCCCCGCCAGCGTAGCGTGGTTTACTTCAATATTCAACTGAAAATCTTTGTCCAGACCATATTGACGGAGGAATCCGATCACAGTAGCGGCATCATAATCATACTGGTGTTTTGTTGGTTCCATAGGCTTGGGCTCAATAAAGAACGTTCCCTGGAACCCCTGCTTACGGGCATAATCGCGGGCAATGGTCAGAAATTGTGCCAGGTGTTCCACTTCGCGCTTCATGTTGGTGTTCAGCAGCGACATATACCCTTCCCGGCCTCCCCAGAACACGTAATTCTCTCCGCCCAGCGCAATGGTGGCATCAATGGCGTTTTTCACCTGAGTTCCGGCATAAGCCAGCACAGCAAAATCAGGGTTGGTGGAGGCTCCATTCATGTAGCGGGGGTTCGAAAATACGTTCGCCGTTCCCCACAACAGTTTTACGCCACTGGCAGCCTGTTTCTGCTTGCCATAGTCGACAATGGTTTGCAGCCGTTTTTCATACTCGCTGGCCGAAGCACCTTCATCAACCAGATCGATGTCGTGGAAACAATAGTAAGGCGCACCAATTTTTGTAAAAAATTCGAAGGCAGCGTCCATTTTCAGTTTAGCCCGTACGTTGGCATCGCTGTCCTGATCCCACGGAAAAATGCGCGTTCCCGGACCGAACGGATCGCCCCCGGTTCCGCAGAAGGTATGCCAGTAACTAATAGCAAACCGAAGCTGATCCCGCAGGGTTTTTCCGCCAATTTCCAGATCAGGGTTATACCATTTAAACGCTAATGGGTTTTTCGATTTTGGCCCTTCGTAAGCGATGGCGCCGATACCCGGAAAAAACTCCCGGTCACCTAGTGTGATTGTTGACATGATTGGTTTTGTTAGAATGCGTTAATTAGTCGATTAGTGGGTTAGCCAGTAGTCATTGGCAAGTAGATAAGCTCTTTATCAAGCGCTTTTAACCAATACGGCCTGAATAATAACAAAGATTTTAGTTAGGAGCTGGCTAACAGTTGAGTATGCCAACGGTCAAAGGCTTCGGCGTAAGCCTGCTGTTTAACGGGATCTGGCTCGGTCAGGCCAACGCGTTCGAGAGACGCAAACGCTTCGTCGAACGTGGCATAAATGCCTGCTCCAACACCAGCGCCCCGGGCGGCTCCCTGAGCACCATCGGTATTGTATAATTCGAGTGTGGCTCCCGTTGTGTTGACGAATGCCTCCCGAAAAACGGGGCTTAAAAACATATTGGCCTCTCCGGCACGCACAACCCGAGCCGATACCCCCACCGATTCCATGATCTGCAACCCCAGCGACAGAGCAAAAACAATACCCTCCTGAGCCGACCGAAGCACATGCTCAATCTGGTGTGTTGTCAGACTTAAATTTTTCAGGTTAGCGCCAGGATTGGCATTTCCTAAAATACGTTCGGCCCCGTTGCCAAATGGATAAAACAACAAATTAGCAGCGCCAATGGGGGCCTGAGCAGCCAGTTGGTTGAGTTGCTCATAGGGCATATTACCAACCAGCCGACGCAGCCAGCTATTAAGAATGCCCGTTCCGTTCACACAGGCCAGAACACCAAGGTGGGGATCAGCTGGCTGGCTATTTACATGCACGAAGGTATTGACGCGCCCGGCCCGGTCGGACGATGTTTCGCGGGTAATACCATAAATGACTCCCGATGTTCCGGCAGTAGCCGCAACTTCACCGGCCCGCAGCACGTTCAGCGAAAACGCATTGTTGGGCTGATCGCCCGCCCGGTAAGTCACGGGAGTTCCGGCTTTTAGGCCAAGCAGAGCAGCCGAACTGGCACTAACTCCCGCCTGAAAACCAAACGTGGGTACAATGTCCGACAGCAGGGTTTCGTCTATTCCAAAATAGTCGAACAGGTGATGAGCAACCTGGTTTGTTTTAAAATCCCACATTACCCCTTCCGACAGCCCCGACACTGTGGTTTGGGCCTCTCCGGTTAGTTTTAGGGCAATGTAGTCGCCCGGCAACATGACTTTGTGTATCTTTTCATATACCGCCGGTTCGTTTTCTTTAACCCACTTCAGTTTAGAAGCGGTAAAGTTTCCCGGCGAGTTGAGCAATTCGCCCAGGCAATAGGTTTCGCCCAGATCCCGAAGTGCCTGCTGACCAATGGTAACCGCCCGACTGTCGCACCAGATAATGGATGGCCGCAGCACCGTATCGTCTTTATCGACCACCACCAGGCCATGCATCTGATAGGCAATACCAATAGCCACAACATCTTCACCATCAAAGCTATAGGTTTCTTTCAGCCGCTGGGTTGCCCGAATCAGCTCCTGCCACCATTCGTCGGGATGTTGCTCGCCCCATGCGGGTTGTGGCGAACTGATTTTCATTTCCTGATCAGGGCTCGTTGCCGATGCCACGAGTCGACCGGTTTGTGCATCGACCAGCGCAGCTTTCACCGAAGAGCTGCCAATGTCGTAACCCAGTAATAAAGCTGCCATTATCTGGAATCTAAACGAGTGCGAATTGATGTTAGAGACTGCTTGCTCAATGACTAATCGTATGCGCTATGCATCCGGTCTAAGCAGGAAATTTTAGTAGTGTAAAATTGACACTTATTTTATAAATGTCAAAATGACACCTAACTATTTTTTATGAATTGTTTTCACCGGGCTAACGTCAGGTATGGCGGCTACTTAACGATGCTGGTGCTGCTCGGCCATGATTGATTGTCTTATGAATGCCAGAGGTTGGTGTCCTAGAAACCCATCCGTTCCATGTAGCGTCATAAACGCTGGCCACCTTCTTACGAGATTGTGGAATTAGCTGGGAATAAAATTCAGAAAGGAATCGGTTGCCTGCTGGTATTTTGTTTGATCAACCTGATAGTAATAAGCCCCTTTTCGGGAAAACCCTTTTTGCTTTTCCTCCAGTTTAATAAGCAAATTGGTCGACAGAATTTTCCGGCTGAAGTTTCGCTTATCGAAGTCGGTATTGTAGATGGCATCGTATAGCTTCTTCAACTGCGGGATTGTAAATTTTTCGGGCAGCAGTTCAAACCCAATCGGATGTTGGGCGGCCTTATAGCGTAATCGTTTAATGGCGAGGTCTACCATATCGGCATGATCGAACAGAAGCGTAGGCAAGTTATAGATCGAAAACCAGCGGGCCTGAAACGTCTCCGAAATCTTCGATTCATAATCAGCTACTTTAACAAGCGAGAAATAAGCTACCGATACGGTTCGTACAATAGGATCGCGGTTCGGATTGCCAAAAGCATGGAGCTGCTCCAGATACATATTCGACAAACCAGTCAGTTCGAAGAGGATTCGGGCGGCCGCTTCTTCCAGCCCCTCGCTGGGCTGAAGCCATCCTCCCATCAACGACCAGATTGTTTCTCCCATACCCCGTTTCACGAGTAATATTTTCAGGCTTTCGCCATCAAAACCAAAGATGATGGAATCCAGAGCAACCAGGTAGGGATGTTGCTGTTTATATTGTTCTAGCATGCGTCGCCGGTAAGACTACAGTTTCGATTGAAAGCGAAAGTAGAGAATTCAGGGCATTTTTTGCCAAAAACAGCGCTTCTTCGGCCTGCCTATCTGTTGCCGGTCGTCATCGCAGTAATTTAGCCAGTACTTTCTCTTTTATTCTTACCTTCACTTGTCCACAGAGGTACAGAGCACACCAAGCGATTTTATACTGGCTGATACTGAGTTTTTTCTCTATCGGCAATTGATCAATCAAAAAAATCTTACTTCGTTCAGAGTTCTCTTTTATGACTACGTATAAAACTTCACGTCGTTCGTTTCTGATGGCCTCGCTGGGCCTTACTACGGCCCAATTTGTGCGGCCCTTCAGAAACCAGCCACTCACCGTAGGGCAGGTTATCGACCGAATCAAGGCCAACGTTGGTATTCCCTGGCGTGAACAAACCGTCGACAATCTGATTGCGGGTCGTCTGGATATGCCTGTCAAAGGCATCGCATCGACCATGATGGCCACTCTCGATGTGTTAAAACGGGCGGCTGACCGAAACCTGAACCTGATAATTACCCACGAACCTACCTACTATTCGCACCAGGATCGTACGGAACCCGTTGCCCAGGATGCACTCTACCAGCTTAAGCGCGATTTTATTGAGCAGCATACGCTATCCGTTTTTCATTTCCACGACCATTGGCATGGTCATCGTCCAGATGGCATTGCAACCGGCATGATTCGGCAACTGAGCTGGGAAAATTATGTCGATCCGCAAAACACCCGCCTGTTTACCTTTCCCGAAACGACGCTTGCCCAGTTGGCGCAGGAAATGGCCAGCAAACTTAATATCAAAACCATGCGTGTGGTTGGCGACCCGCAGTTACCCATCCGAAAAGCAATGGCCAGTTGGGGCAACTGCAGCCTGTATCCTGGCGTGCCGTTTCTGGCCCAGGGCGATGTGCTGATCATTGGCGAAACCAACGAATGGGAGCTTGTAGAATATGTGCAGGATGCAATTACCTCGGGCCAGAAAAAGGGGTTAATCATACTCGGCCATTTATTGTCCGAGCAGGCAGGCATGAACTATTGCAGAGAATGGCTATCGGGTTTCATCCACGAAGTTCCTATCGAGTTTCTTTCAGCAGGCGAACCCTACTGGCGTCCCGGACAGACTTCAAAATAGGCTATACTACTTGTCCAGGCTGGCACACTGGCAATGAAAAGAGCCGGACAGATAAATCAATCCGGCTCTTTGGCAGGCGTTACTCAGTAGGATATTTGGTTTTCAAGAGCTGGTAAAGCTGATCAATATTTTCGTTCAACTGATCAATTTCAAGCTGATGTTGCTCGTAAAATTTTTGCTGTTCAGTCTGATACCGTTTGATGCGTCGTTCGCACATGACTATCGCTACCAATGCGATGGTGATAAGGCTATACGATAGAAAGTCCATTTATAAGAAAGGATTTAGAAGGGCAATTTACAGTATTGGTAACATAAAACTAAACTATCCACCACATAACCAACTCATCGACCTGCCTTATAAGAGCATCCAGACTAAAAAGGCAACTCAATGTCAACTCAAACAGTATACTATTCAACGGCAATCAACCAAAGACCCCGGTTGGGACTGGCCTGCAATTGAATCCACTGAACTTGAGGCAACAAATTTATCAGTCTTAGTTTGCCGAAACTAGCTATTTAGGCCCGAATTCGGTCCATTACCGATCCGTTTCGAAATGAATCCGATATGGGTTTCGATTAAGGCGTTGTGCGCCCAAAGCCGTTGCTGAGAATCAATACTCTGCATTCGACTGAGTAATTTTCCTCAGCAACCATTTCTAAAAAATTACGATAAAGATCAGGCCTTTTTTAATTTTTTTACAAAAAAAAGCATATTTATTAATGATCTCAGAAGCAATCTATCCGTATAATAAATATTTGTACTCACAATTAACTAAGTAATAGTCATAGGGGGAGTTTTGGGTTTGATTTGTCAAACCGTACTCTTTACATACTGTACTTAATCTATGTCAATCAAAAATTACCAGCCACACCTGCAGCGAGCCTGCCTGGAGCAGACGCTTACTCAGTGGGTAGAAGCTATGAAACGCTTCGATACCAATCACAAGCGAATAGTTTTATTCATCCGGTCTTTTCAGGCAGCTTCCCAACATGCAAACGTATACACAGGACTGTGTTCGGTGAATGACCTAAATCAGTTATTGGTCAAAATGCAGCACGAATTGGAAAAACTCCAGGCAGAAATGCTTCAGGTAAATCAAGTTCAGCCCATTGCGCTCATGACTGAATACCAATTATTAAGCCGCCACGTATCTACATTAAACGAGCTAAATCTGCTAGCTGAAGCCAGTCTGTCACTAGCCGCGTTTTCAGCTTCTTAATTAGACGAACGGATATCCGAATTAATACAGGGGCTTTCGTCTGTATGTGGTTTATCAATATGAATGACCAGATCCATTAACTCGGACTGAAGTGGAGGTTTTGCGGTGTCGATATACCGGCTGGTAACTGTAAAAACATAGTTTTCAACAGCTTTCGGAAGATGTTCATCCGGATGTTCAGACTGATTCATTGAGTATAGGGCAGTACTGGAATGTCGGCTAAGTTACTAAATAGTTAGTACGTCCGCAACTCACTACTGCCCTATACCGAATTGATGAACGCAAACAGCTTCGAACGGTTTCTAAAGATATAAGGTTAGCATTGCCAAATACCGAATTCTAATCCGCAACCGGCTATTCTTTTACACCCATAAACTCCAGCCCGTCTGATTGATTGGCCTCATGACTCACCATCAGCACCCATCGCTTTTGGGTACCAGTCAGGCTGCGGAGTTCTTCATAGGCATACTGCCCGATGGCCTGGCCGTTTAAGCTCAGTTCTAGCTTTGTGTCGTTGATTTTTGTTGCTTTGATGCCCATTCGCCGGTAGGTTCCCACCCCAAAACGATCGTAGACGAATTGGTAGGTATCTGTACCGGTCGACTGAATCGTCAGCCGTTGGGTGGTAGGCATGGCGCAGCGGATAGGATCGACTTCCAGCCGAAAGCGCCCCGTCAACGTTCCGTCATCGAGCGGTGAAGCCGACTCTTTCCGACAAGCCGACAATACTATACACAGGGCGAAAAGTAAGGAGAGAGGTTTCATAAGCGGATGTTTTTCAATAAGATCCGCTTATGAACCGATTCGTTGGAACAGTACTGGTCCAACCCAATAGAATGCAGTTTGAACCAGTACTGTTCTTGATTTGCCAGTTTATTTTACCAGTATAAGCCGCTGCGACAGTTGCGTTGTGGATGTCTGCCACTGCACCAGATAGGTTCCAACAGCCAGGTTGCTCAAATCGAGCATATATTCGTTGAGCCCCCTCTGCATCTGCACGGGTTGGCTGGCAACTAGTGTTCCCATCAGGCTAACCACTGCAAGTGTGCCCGGTTCGGCCCGGTCGGTCAGGATTTGTACGCGCACAGGCGCGTTAGCTGGATTAGGGCTAAGCGTCATACGGCCTTCGGTAGGAAATTCGCCCGAAACAGCAGCCATTCGGGCCGATCCGTTGGGCGTTTCGATTCGCACATTATCCAGATAAATTGGGTTTGGCCCAAACGTTGGCATCTGAATCACAAGTCGTTTAATACGCGTCGGATTACCCAGTTGTGCCATAGTCAGCACCACTTCCTGCCACACATTGGGTGTTGGCTGAAAACTGTAGGTTAGCCCTGCCTGACTGTCATTTTCGGCATACGGCGTTATGGCCAATGGTTTGTCGGTTGTGGCGAAAATCCAGAATCGGAGTGTCGATTGGGCTGTAACGGTTAAAGCCGTCTTCCGGAAAATCGACCAGGCACCCCAACCGTCGTAGGTGAGAGCCGCCGATTTCTGACCTTCTTTTACCCGATTCGTGTTCGCATAGTTGACGGCAACGCCCCACGACCAGTCGTCCCAGCCGGTATTGAAGCCTTCGTCGTAGATCATCTCAACCGCCGACGACCCAACACAATACGTAGTCGACGCACTTACCGGAACACTTGCAACCAGCAACGCCCCAGCGAAATCCTTAGCCCGAACCGAGAACCGATAGGCTGTGCCACATTGCAAACCTGCAATATCCAGTGCAGTTCTGGCCACGTTCCCATTCACCAGCGTATCGTTTTGATACACTTCGTAACTCGTTGCCTGGTCGGGTGCAGTCCAGTTCAGGCGCAGGCTGGTTGTGGTAATGTTGCTGACAACCACGTTGAACGACCCTTCGAAGCGAACATTATCAACATAGATCAGATTTGCTCCTGACTCCTGCGACTGAATGGTCATGCGTTTGATTTTAGCCGGATTCGCCAGTTGCAGCATCGTAATTACCACTTCCTGCCATACGTTAGGCGTTGGTTTAAACGAAACATACGGGCTAAGACCACTGTCGTTTTCGGAGTTGGTGCATACGCCAATGGTCTTATCGGTAGTTGCATAGAGCCAGAAACGGATGGTTGTTTGCGGAGTCGTAATAAAATGGCTGTTCCGTGTAATGGCCCATCCACCCCAACCATCAGTATACGTAACGGCCAGCGATTTCTGACCTACTTTCACCGGATTTGTATTGGCATAGTTCGAGCTGATCGACCAACCCCACTCCTGCCAGTTCGCATTCAGCGACTCGTCGTAAATTACTTCGCTGCCCGACGGTGTGGGCGGAGGGCAGTTGAGGGTGGTGGCACTCGCGGCTACGCTTTGCGCCGATTTATTGCCGGAAGCATCTTTGGCCAGAACCGTAAAGGTATAAACCGTACCGCACGACAAATTACTTACGTTCAGTGATGTCTGGGTTACATTTCCATTCAGCAGCGCACCGTTCTGGTATACTTCATAGGCCGTAACGCCTATATTATCCGTCGAAGCATTCCAGGTCAGCATTAGCTCCGACGCTGTTAGGTTACTGGCGATAAGACCCGTCGGAACCGTAGGAGCCTGACTATCGGCGCAGGCCGAGGTTGTTATGGTCAGGGTATTGCTGGCGACGGATTTATTGCCGGAAGCGTCTTTAGCAATTACCGTAAACGTATAACTGGTATTGCAACTCAGGCCACTCACATTCAACGCCGGAACCGACACATTGCCGTTGATCAGCATACCATCCTGGTATACTTCATAGCCAGTAACGCCTACATTATCGGTAGCAGCCGCCCAGGTCAGGTTCACGCTCGTTGTCGAAATAGCACTGGCTACCAGATTGGCTGGTGCGGTTGGTGCCTGTGTGTCCGTACATGAAGTGGTCATCACATAAACCGTATTGCTATTCGGCGATACATTCCCCGCAGCATCTTTGGCCCGAACGGTGAAGTTGTACGATGTGTTGCAGCTTAAGCCTGTTACCTCCAGCGCCGTTGCCGATACGTTACGGTTCAGCACCGTATTTCCCTGCAAAACTTCATAAGCCGTAACGCCTACGTTGTCGGTAGCAACCGCCCAGGACAGGTGCAGGCTGGTAGCCGTAATGTTACTGGCTACCAGATTGGCCGGTGCGGTCGGTGCTTGTGTATCGGCTGACGATGCGCCAGCGACGAGTCGGATGTCGTCCAGATAAAACCGCTGCACACCACCCGACGCATCCATAAATGAGATTCGCTGAATCTGCGTTGGATTCCCCCATTCGCTCCAGGGAATACGCACCAATGTCCACGTATTTGGCTCGGCCGGAATTCGGTATTCATTGGATGGCGGATCGGTATCGACCCGATTGACCGTTACCCGAACTGGTTTATCACTCCCGTAAAACCAGAACTGCACCCCGCCCGGATAATTGGCTGTGTTGATGATCTCACTGTTCCGTAGGCTAAGCGCCCCCCAGGCTACGGTTATGTCGACTTTCATCGACTTCTGCCCCATTTTCACCGGGTCGGTATTGGCCGCATTTTTGGTGCTATTCCACGACCAGTCGGAGAGCGTGCTTTTTAGCGCATCGTCGTAAATGATGAAATCATTGGGACTGACTGCCGGGGTAGTAATGGCAACTTCGTTACTCGGATTCGACCGATTGGCCGAAAAGTCGATAGCCCGCACCGTGAAAGTATAGCTGGTGCTGGGCGACAGTGTTGTCAGATTCGTGCTCGTTTCGGGTGTTTCAGCAATTTTAGAACCATTCTGATAGACCTCGTAAGCCGTAACACCACGATTATCGGTCGACCCAGTCCACGACAGTTTCACCGAATAGGCCGACAGGTCGGTAGCAACCAGATTGGTCGGTGCCGTTGGCGGTTCGGTGTCGGTGGGGTCCGATGTAGGAATCATCAAACGGCTCAGTAAGCTGATGTACGGAGCCTGGTTGTAAATCGCTACTTCGGTAAAAATCCACGAGTTCTGCGGCCACCCCGTATTCCAGTCTTTATAGCGTTTCTGGAGCGGCTCGTTGCGAATGTACCCTTCGGTGCCATCATACTGATCCATGTTGTTAGGCCCGCCAGTCAGGTAACCCGGAGCGGGGCCTTTGGGCGACGTCAGCGCGTTGTCCCAGTCGGTACCGTCCATAAACCAGGTATGATATATCTCATTCTGCGAATCGTCGGCCCCGAATGCATACATATTCGACAGCATCACCTTGCCTTGGGCATTCACACCATGAAACCAGTGCAGATACTCGGCAGCTACCTCCCGATACAACGCCTTATTGGCTGTATTGATAGTGAAATTCACAAAATCAAGGTTGGCGACACCCGCATTTCCCCGCACCTGATTGCTTCCCCAATGGTACTGTGCATCGGCCATATAGGCCCGGTACAGATCCATTTTAGCATTGTAATCATTGATCGACAATACGCCATTCTGCTGACTTTTAGCATTCCTGATTTGCGTAGCAACCGTTGGTGTAGCCGCCGGATTGGCCGCATACCGCAGCAGAGCCGTATGTACATGCATACTATACGGTCCCCACCACTCATTGGCAATGGGCTGAATCTGGCCATATTGCGACTCCACAAAGGCTTTGTATTCGGCTTTGCCCGTCGTTTCAAATAAATAGATGGCCGCCACCACCGCCGACTGCCGCTGAATATCGGCGGGTTTGTCGGCATCGCCCGCGTGAATAGTACCGTCGTCGCAATCGGTCTGAAAGGTCGTAAAATTGCTGGTTGTCACTCTGGCGCGGGCAAACGCCTGTTCGGCGCGGGCTATCATATCCTGCGCATAATCGTTCAGAGCCGGAACATTCCGAAAAACGGCTCCGGCAACGGCAAACATAGCTGCCCCCGATAGTGTCGACGAGGTGCATTCGGGCAGGTAATAGCGTGGCCGTCGGTCGGCGCTGGGCGGATTGGTTTCGTCATAATTATCGACGCCCACCTTCAACAACAAACCACCCGTTCCGGTTGCGTCCTGCATCCGGCGCATAAAATCCAGTTCCCACTTCACCTCATCCAGAATATCGGGAATCCCGTTGCCCGACTCCGGAATATTGAAGTCATCGGTAAATACTGCCGGATTCAACCGATAAGCTTCCAGCAACAGCGCTACCGGCTCTTCGGCAAAGGTTACGTATTTGTTCATGTCGCCCGCGTCCATCCAGCCACCGTGTACGTCGCGAGCGGTCATCAGATCGCCTTTGGCATAGCGGCTGGTTGCCTGCCGGTCTTGTAGCGGACCTTCGTGGGAGGCTCCATCGGCCCATTTAGGATCAGTATAGGGAGGTTGTTTGGCAGCGTTGATACGCTGGTAGAAATACGTGCGCACGGCGGCTTTCAGCACTTCTTTGTACACATTATCACCAATCTCAAAGCGATAGGACCCTACATTGTTGCCCACATCGAAAATATAATACGAACCAGGCGTATTAACGCTCGAAAAATCGAACCACCAGCCCTTATCACCCGACTGGGTTTGCGTAGCACCATCGCGCCAGGCCTGAATGGTGCCTGTAAATATAACCGCATCGTCGGACCAGCGTCGGACCTGATACTGGTTAGCGCCTGTGCTGGCATTGAACGGCGTACCCGCATTTGAGCCAACCTGCGGACTCACCACAACGGCCACCTTACGGGCATTCTGTAAATACCCAAACTGATCGATCCGAATAAACCCTGTCGTTGACGGTGGCTCGGCATAACTTCGGAACATGGTAAGCAGCCAGAGCAATGTCAATAGAATTTGTTGTTTCATAAAAAGATAATTCCGTACCCCGAACGGATAGTTTAGTGAATCAAATTGCTCTTTCGGGGACTAAAAGCAGGCTAACTTATTGCGCCCTTGCTCCGAAATCAGGCACAACTGCGACGAACCGTTAGAAATAGCAATTGAGTTGGGAGGAATGTGGATTGAGCAGGAGGGCGGCCCGAATTGCTAACAGACCTCCAAGTATTCTCAATGCCGACAATACCTTTTGCCAATAGTCACTTACCTTCGTTGATACAATCAATCTTGCCAGATATTTATGAAAAAAGGGGTATTCCTGGTATCGATTCTGTTAGTAGCTTTTATCGCTGTTCTGACATTTAGCGGATTCGACAAGCAACGGCCAACGTCTTTATCGCTCAATCAGCCACAGCGGCCTAACATCATTATCATCATGGCCGACGACATGGGGTTTTCTGATCTGGGCTGCTACGGTGGTGAAATTCATACGCCCAACATCGATTATCTGGCAAAGAACGGTATTCGCTATACGCAGTTTTACAACACCTCGCGCTGCTGCCCAACCCGAGCAGCCTTACTCACTGGCTTGTATAACCATCAGGCTGGTATCGGCAAAATGACCGACGCCGAAGATGAACCCGGCTACCAGGGGCACCTGACCGACAATACCGTTACACTGGCCGAAGTCCTGAAATCGGTAGGATACCAGACTGCCATGTCGGGCAAATGGCACGTATCGAACACGAATGTTCAGCAGAACCCGCAGGATCAACTGGCCTGGCTAAACCACCAGAACGATTTTGGCGATTTTGCGCCCATCGGCCAATACCCAACGAGTCGTGGTTTCGACCGGTATTTTGGCAATATCTGGGGCGTGGTCGATTTTTTTGATCCGTTTAGTCTCGTAAGCGGTACTAAACCCATCAAATCTGTCCCGAAAAACTATTACCATACCGACGCCATCAACGATACGGCCGTAGCCTATATCAAATCGTTCGCCAAGTCAACCGCTCCGTTTTTTGTGTATGTGGCGCATACGGCCCCGCACTGGCCACTGATGGCCTTGCCCCAAGACATTGCCAACTACCAGAACACCTACAAAACAGGTTGGGATGCGATCCGGAAAGCCCGCTATCAGAAAATGATTAGCCTGGGACTGATTGACCCAGCCACAACCAACCTATCGGACCGTTGGCAAAATGAGTTGAGTTGGGAAGCTAATCCCGATAAAGCATGGGATGCCCAGGCCATGGCCGTTCATGCAGCCATGATCGACCGGATGGACCAGGGTATTGGCCGAATCATTGCAACACTGCGCCAAATGGGTCAACTCGACAACACGCTGATTCTGTTCCTGTCCGACAATGGAGCCAGCCCCGAAAACTGTGCCGCCTATGGTCCCGGCTTCGACCGGCCAAGCCAAACCCGCGACGGCCGCCCAATTGTTTATGATCTGAAAAAGCAGATAATGCCGGGCCCGCAAACGACTTATGCGTCCATTGGTCAGCGTTGGGCAAACGTAGCTAACACACCCTATCAGTACTGGAAAGCTGAATCGTATGAAGGCGGTATTCATACGCCGTTGGTTGCTTTCTGGCCCAAGGGCATCAAGGCGAAAAAAGGGGGATTCAGTACGCAGGTGGGCCATGTGATGGATTTCATGAGCACGCTTGTAGAGATATCGGGCGCGGCATATCCGAAAACCTTTAGGGGGCATACCATTACACCAACAACCGGCGTCAGTCTGGTACCCTCTTTTCTGGGTACTCCCTCAGAAGGCCACAAATCGCTGTTTAACGAACACTTTGGAGCCCGGTATGCGCGATCGGGCAACTGGAAACTCGTTTCATCCAGCCGCGATAGTAGCTGGCATTTGTTCAACCTTGCTACCGACAAAACCGAAACCCATGACCTGGCAGCCCAATACCCCAACAAGGTTCAGGAATTAGAACGGCTATGGCAGCAGTGGGCCAATGCACATCAGGTATTTCCGAAGCCTGGCAAAAAAGGCTAACCGCCTTGTAGTTAGGGAACAAGCCTGCGGTGCTTTTATTCGTATAAACCCCGATAACGATGAAAACGACACGCAGGCACTTTTTACGCAACTCAGCCCTGGCAGCCACCGGCACCGGCCTAGTTGGGCTTCCATCTGTGGAAGCAATCGCTCAACAGCGAAAGAAAACGTCACCAAACGATCGGCTTCAACTAGGTCTGATTGGCGCCAATGGCATGGGCTGGTCGGATCTGCGCTCGCACCTGCTCATGAGCGATGTCGAATGTGTAGCCATCGCCGATGTCGATCAGAGCGTGCTCGACAAACGAGCTGCCGATGTGCAGAAGATGCAGCAAAACCGCCCGCAGCTTTTTAAAGACTATCGAAAACTGCTGGAGAATAAAGATATTGATGCCGTCATCATCGGCACACCCGATCACTGGCATTGCATGGCCATGATCGACGCCGTATCGGCCGGGAAGCATGTATATGTCGAAAAACCGCTGGCCAACAGCATCGAAGAATGTAATCTGATGCTGGCAGCCGCCCGTAAGTACAACAAAATTGTGCAGGTAGGCCAATGGCAACGGAGCGGAGCCCATTACGAAAAAGCCATCGACTACATCCGGTCGGGCAAACTGGGCAATATTCGTCTGGTAAAAGTCTGGGCCTATCAGGGCTGGATGAACCCCGTGCCGGTCCGGCCCGACAGTGCGCCACCGGCCGGCGTCGATTATGATATGTGGCTGGGTCCAGCCCCCAAACGCCCGTTCAACCCCAACCGATTCCATTTCAATTTTCGGTGGTTCTGGGACTATGCTGGTGGATTGATGACCGACTGGGGTGTTCATGAAATCGACATTGCCCTGTATGCGATGAATGCCAAAGCACCAAAATCGGTAATGGCATCGGGCGGGAAGCTGGCCTATCCCGACGATGCGTCAGAAACGCCCGACACCTTGCAGACGGTGTATGAATACGACGGCTTCAATATGCTCTGGGAGCATGCCACGGGCATCGACGGCGGCAACTACGGGCGCACCGAAGGCATTGCGTTTATCGGCAACAACGCTACCCTCGTCCTGAACCGCGACGGATGGTCGCTACTTCCCGAAACGCAAACGAAAGACGGTGTCAAACTCTACAAGGTTGAAGACATCCCCGATCAGCCCCGCACGGGCGACTACCTGAACGAACATACCAAAAACTTTGTGCAGGCCATCAAAACCAATAATCCGGCCATACTCAAATGCGGCATCGAAACCGGGAGTAT
Source organism: Spirosoma sp. SC4-14 (assembly GCF_037201965.1). Lineage (NCBI taxonomy): Bacteria > Pseudomonadati > Bacteroidota > Cytophagia > Cytophagales > Cytophagaceae > Spirosoma > Spirosoma sp. SC4-14. The sequence continues at coordinate 6,649,993 of NZ_CP147518.1, forward strand.
TGCTGCCATCAACGCGCACATGGGCAACATCGCCTATAAAATGGGCCGCAAATTGTACTGGGATACAGCGGCCAAAGGGTTCAAAAACGACCCACAGGCAAACGCTTTATTGTCGGCGCATTACCACAACGGCTGGAAATTGCCCGTCGTTTAATTTTTTTCGACAGGATTTACAGGATGAACACGTTTTTTTATCTGCTACAAAGCTTGTTCATCCCGTAAATCCTGTCGAAAAAAAATAGCCATTTAACTACAAATACTGCTTCACAGCCGTCTGCATAGTAGTACGTTTTTGGGCAGGTTTTGCCTTTTTGCGACGCCCCCACCAGATCAGGAAACCCGTTATGGGCAAACTGGCACAGACCAGGCTGGCACAAAAAGCCAGAATTTTGCCGGGTAGCCCCCAAATAGCACCAACGTGAATATCGTAGTTCATCCGGCGCAGTTTCCGGGCCAGGTTTATTTCGGCATACTTGCCAGTATAGGGGCTATCGACTGATAGCTCTTTGAGTGTGTGCTGATCGTAGTAATGATAATCGACCTTATAATACGTCCCCGGTCGATAATTAACGTAGGAATAGATCGACTCGCCGGGCGTTTGCGGAAACGACAGATTAATGCCCTTTTGGGTCGGATTTTCCTGCCGTAGCTTCAACCACACCCGGTCAACAGAAGTCATGGCCGACAATACCCTTGGCATAACGGTCGTATCGGAAGGTGGAATACTGTATATGACCGAGCCGGTGCCGCCCGTAGCCCGATACACAGCCGTCGAAAACCACTGAAAACCCCATACTAGCCCCGTTATGGCAAAAATCAGCCCAATGGCCAGCATATAAAAACCCAGCACAGTATGCAGGTCGTAGTTTTGTCGGCGCCAGGCCGCATTCCATTTGATGCTGAACCGCTGTTTGGCGGCACGTTTGTTCTTAGGCCACCACAACACTAGCCCGCTGATGAGCAGCGTCAGAAAAATGAGCGTTGCCGATGCAACAACAGGTTGGCCAATTTTTTCGGGAAGCCATAAATAATAATGTCCGTGCAGAATGAAATGGAAGAAATCATCGTCTTCGTTCCATACTTTTAACACTTTGCCGGTATACGGATCAAGGTAAACGACATAATAATACTCAGGATCAGCTTTGTAGAATCCTACGCTGGCGCTCCGCCCCGGCTCTTCATAAAGCACCCCATTGGCTGGTTTACCGGGCAATGCGGCTTCGGCTTTCGCTTTCAGTTCCGACGGCAACAGCAACCGCCCACTCACTGGTGGCTTGCTATATCGATACGGTTGCGTAGCATTTTTGATTTCCTGCTCAAAGGCTAGAATACAACCCGTAAGGCTAATAACAAACACCACTAGCCCGGATGCGAGTCCGAGCCAGAGGTGAAGTTTTCCAACCAGTTTTTTTGTAGTCATCGTTGGTTCCTTCAGCGCAACTAGAATTTAAAGCCCATACTCAGACGGAAATTGCGCGGAGCCTGCGCTTGCCAGTAATACGCCTGACTCCACGAATAATAAGCCCCCGAATAGATATAAGCGTCGAAAATATTGTTGACATTCAGCGCAATGCTGAAGCGATTGTTCTGCCACGAAATAGCAACGTCGGCCTGGAAAGCATCGGGCAACGTCGGATTTTTATCAACAGCATCCGAGAACCATCCGTAGCGATCAAGCTGCCACTGATAGCCCAGTGACACACCAAGCCCCTGCACCGCCCCCCGGCGTACCCGATACGACAGCCAGGCATTGGTCACGTGACGGCTATAGCCGGGAACCGGTAGCCCAACATTTTCCGATTTGGTATCTTTCCTAATCTTCGAATCGGTGTAGGCATAATTGGCAATCAGATTCAGGCCGGGAAGCAACTCACCCCGCAGATCGAACTCTACGCCACTGGTTTGGGTCTGCCCTAACTGAATCGAATAGTTCGGGTTGGTAGGATCGGTGGTCAGTACGTTATTTTTCGTGATTCGGTAGGCCGAAATCGTTGAATTCCAGCGGCCGTTTGCCCAGTCTTTCTTCAGGCCAATTTCAGTATTGTTGCCAGTGATGGGTTTAAAGGCATTGCCTAGCCGGTCGAGGCCAGCCTGTGGCAAAAACGCCTGATCGTAGAGTGCATAAACCGACGTTTGTTTGTCCAGCGACACACTTACTCCCACACGGGGCGTAAACCTGGTTTCATCGGTACCGGAACCGTACTGACTGTCGCGGGTCGATGTAATACGTCCGGCCAGTGTCAGCCGAATCTTATCCTGCAAAAACCGCAGTTCGTCCTGCACATAAATACCACTATACGATTGACTCAGCACGTTAGCCCCCGCCCGGTTACGCAGGCTCTGCGAACGATCGAAGTGAGGCAATAGTTGCGTAGGCAGATAATAGTTTGGGTTGTTTGCGTTGAAGACAAACGAACTGTCGTAGAGCGGAAACGACTGGCTCCAGTCGGCAACATACTTTTTATTACCCAGATCCAGCCCCGCCAGAATACGATGCACAACTGGCCCCGTGGTTACGTCGCCATTCACGAAAAACTGCGCAAATTTCCCTTCATTGGCCGCATCCCAGATACCAACCGTCCGATAAATGTCGCCGTTGGCTTTTGCCGAATCGGCCCAGAGCGAACTACCAATCTGTGTCGAATTGAAATACGCCAGTTGGCCTGTCAGTTTCCAGTTCTGACTTAGCTGATGCTCCAGAATCAGGAACGAGCTATGATCGTGAATGTTTGTCGGGTCGAGATTGGCCGAGGTGAGCGAGATATTCCGGGGAAATACGGCCTGCCCCGTTGCTGCAAACACATAGGCCGAGCCCATTGGCGACATTTGCGAATACTGGTATGTATATTCGGCCGTGATGGTCGTTTGTTCGCTGAGTTTATACTTCAGCACTGGTGCAATGGTGTAGCGGTTGTTGTATTCAAAATCGCGGAACGAGCCTTTGGCCTGCCCCATTACATTCAGCCGGTACAGTAAACTACCGTCCTGACTAAGTTTACCATCCAGATCGACCGTAGCCCGATAGGTATCGAAGCTACCGGTCGTCATGTTCACTTCGCCTTTGGTAACGCCGGTCGGTTTCTTGGTCACGACATTATAGAACCCACTAGGCTCACCGTTTGCCATCATAAAACCGGCCGGGCCTTTCACAAACTCGATCCGCTCAACCATCGACATATCTTCGGTGAGCGGCCCCCAGGTAGAGGTCACGTTCATACCGTTTCGAAATGGCGAAACCCGCGAGCCGCGCATATTCAGTCGGGAGTAGTTATCCCAGTGCTCCTGCCGCGTAACCCCACTCACATTGCGCGAAACGCCTTCGAGCATATCGAAAATCTGCTGATCGGCAATCAACTGGCGGTTCACCACCTGCACGTTCTGAGGGAGTTCGATTAGTGGCGTTTTTACGCGCAGGCTAGGCGAAGGCACATCGCTTTTATACGAGTTTTTACCCTCAACCGTCACTTCCTGCAATGTTTCGGTGGTTTCGCTAAGCACTACATCGGCCAGACGAGTGGTTTCGTTAGCTACTACCGTTACGGTCTGGCGGTTTCTTACATGCCCAATCCGGCTCATAACCAGCGTATGGGTTCCAGCAGGTACGTTACTGAGCGTAAATTCGCCCTGATCGTTGGTGGTGGTTCCAATATGTGATGCGGCCAGCCGAATAGTAACCTGACTTAGTGGCTGAGAGGAAGGCGACACAACCCGGCCCGTAATTGTAGTGGTTTGGGCAAAAAGGGGAAGGCTTACCATAGCCAGCAACAAACCGAATAGGGTTCTACTGGTGAATGATCTATATAGCTTGCAATACATATTTATTTAGACTAATTCTTAATTGCAAACCTAATAGCAAATCCTATACTGACAGTAGGAATATACGTAAAGTCAAATAAGTACTTTATATAATTTCATTATTCTGGGCTTTTTAACATGGCCAGCGAAAAGTAGACCGGCCTGCCGGAGCAGTAAAAAACCAATTACCTCCTCCCGTAAACTGGCCCACCAACCGAAGAATTACACATCCATAGACAAGAAAATATACTTTTTTTAGTGGCCGAAGCGTGGCAACAACCAAAGTAGTCAGCTAAATTCAGTTCAACAGCTCAAAAAATAATGAAGCTTTTTCTCCATTGGCGCAATTTTAGCGACTAAAAATCTGTTGGAATAAAGCAATAGCTTCAGAGCTGCTCAACACACCTAATACCCATGGAAGCAACAACGTTAGTACCCGCTGAACAACAACGTTATCAAAAGCACCTGAACTTACCCGAACTTGGTACGGCAGGTCAGTTAAAGCTAAAAAATGCCCGCGTACTAGTGGTTGGTGCAGGGGGACTGGGGTGTCCTGTTTTGCAGTACCTTACGGCAGCCGGTATTGGTACGATTGGTGTTATCGATCCCGATGTGGTCGACCTGAGCAACCTGCAACGGCAGGTTCTCTACACAACCGACGAAGTGGGGAAACCTAAAGCAAAAGTTGCAGTAAGTCATCTGAACCGGCTGAATCCCGAAATCTCCTTCGATACCTATACAATGGCGCTCGATATCAGTAATGCCCGAGGCATTATCGAATCGTATGACATTGTTGTCGATTGCACGGATAATTTTAAAGTACGCTACCTGGTTAACGACGTTTGTGTTACACTCGGGAAGCCGTTTGTCTATGGGGCCATTCATCGCTTTGAGGGGCAGGTAGCCGTGTTGAATGCCGATCTGGGTACTGGACAGCGCGGCCCGACCTACCGCTGTCTGTTTCCTGAATATCCGAATGAGATCGAAATTCCGAACTGTAGCGTCACGGGTGTTTTGGGTGTTCTGCCGGGTGTGATCGGGACCTATCAGGCCAACGAAGTTATCAAGCTCATCACCGGTATTGGTCAGTCGCTGGATGAACATCTGCTGATGATCGACCTGTTGGCGATGACACAGCAACGCATAAAAACAAAACGTCGGGCCGATGCCGACGAACTGGCCCGTGAGGGATTAGCCTCAGGCTACCGGCCCACACCGGCCGAATCGGGTCCGCAGAAAATGTCGGTTCAGGAGCTGGCCGATCGGCTCGCATTGGGCGAAGATATATTTCTGCTCGATGTTCGCGAACGCCCTGAATATGAACTTTGCCACCTCGAAGGAGCCGTTCTGATTCCGGTAAGTATGATTCCAAACAACCGGAAACGGATTCCAACCGATCGGCCTGTGGTTGTTTATTGCCATCATGGCATTCGCTCGGCCAACGTGGTCAATTATTTATATGCTCAGGGAGGGCTTACCAATCTGTATAACCTCGATGGTGGTATCAATGCCTGGGCGCGGGATATTGAACCCGAAATGGCGATCTACTGATTTCCATATCGTTAGCAGCAAAAAAGGCGATAACCGATGTTATGGCCTTTTTTGTTCTATTCTGTTCCCTCATCCAGCCCGGAACCAACACCTATTTTCGGCTGTTCTGCGAGTGCCATTAATTCTGGCCTTTTACAACCGGTTAACGGCAATTACCAACTCAATCATGTTTGTCAACGTATTGAAATCGAAACTCCATCGCGTCAAAGTCACGCAGGCGGAGTTAAATTATGTGGGCAGTATCACAATTGATGAAGACCTGATGGATGCTGCTGGTTTGTTCGAGAATGAGCAGGTTCATATTGTGAATAACAATAACGGCGAACGACTCATTACCTATGTAATCAAAGGTGAACGTGGCTCGGGCACAATTTGTCTTAATGGGGCAGCCGCCCGCAAAGCACAGGTCGGCGACATCATCATTATTATTGCCTATGCCATGATGACACCCGACGAAGCGAAAGTCTATAAACCAACCGTGGTTTTTCCAGACAATAACAATCGGCTCGTAAAAGGGTAACCAAATTCAGAAGACCGTTTGATAACAGGAAGGATGAAAGGCGAAGGAAATCCGGCTGGATTGCCTCCCCACTTTCATCCTTCTTCGCTTTCCTCCTTACTTTTGCGCTATGAATTTCAAAAACGTTCTCAAATACGTCATTTCATTAGCCATTGCCGGAGGCTTGCTCTGGTTCACATTTCAGCAGAGCCATCTCGACGCGGCTGATTTATGGCACAAAATAAGTACCGCCGACTTTCGGTGGATACTGCTCTCGGCCGTTTTGACGCTGGTAGCGCACTGGAGCCGCGCCGAACGCTGGCGAACACTGCTGGAACCGGTTGTCCCACAACGCCCCACATCGCTGGATGCTACGGTTAGTGTATTGACGGGCTATCTGGCCAATATGGCACTGCCCCGTGCGGGCGAGGTTGCCCGTTGCGGCACGCTTTACCGCTTGTCGGGCGTGCCGGTCAATGTTAGCTTTGGAACGGTTGTGGCCGAACGGTTATTCGACGTAATTATGTTGCTGATTTTATTGGGAGCGACATTCGTGCTGGAATTTAATCGGCTAAGCCAGTTTTTTATGGATTTTCTGGGCGGCAAACTCCCCAAAGGTTCCAGCGGTTCCAGCATCCTGATACTGGCAATAGCCGTTGTGCTGGGTTTAGGAATGCTGGCCTGGTTCCTGTTTAATCGTTACCGCGAAGCACTAGGGCAACACCCCATTTACCAGAAAGTGAGAGGCTTTCTGGGCGGACTGATGGAAGGACTGCTGAGTGTTCGTAAACTTCGCCGTCCGGGTGTTTTTCTGGCCCATACAGTACTGATCTGGACAATGTACTATCTGATGTCGTATACCCTCTTTTTTGCAATGCCTGCCACGGCCGATCTTGGACCGCTGGCCGGACTGACGATTCTGGTCGTTGGCTCACTCGGCATGGCTGCTCCTACTCCGGGCGGTATTGGGTCATTTCATCTGCTGGTTGGCCAGGTTGCGCTGTTGTATGGCCTGACCAGTCAGGATGGGCAGGTGCTGGCAACATTTATCCACGGCGTTTCTACCCTTATGGTTATTATTCTGGGCATAATTAGCCTGTTGATCGTTCTGCTACGACGCAACAAAACCACCACTATCCCCGATGTGCTCGACGATCCGCGAGCTATTAAACTGGAGCCGTAAGTCAGTCTCTATTTTTCATGACCGAATCGAAAATTCTTACCCGTGAGCAAGCCATCCGTCAAGCCGATCAGTGGCGAGCCGAAGGCAACCAGATTGTTTTTACCAATGGTTGCTTCGATATAGTTCATCTTGGCCACATCGACTACCTCGAAAAGGCCAGAAATCTGGGCGACCGTCTGATTCTGGGGCTCAACACCGACGCATCTGTCAGTTGCATAAAGGGGCCGCTTCGCCCCGTTGTGAATGAGTATGCACGGGCTCGTTTAATGGCTGCCCTGGCATTTGTGGATGCGGTAACGTTGTTTGGCGAACCCACTCCGCTAGAACTTATCGAAGCCATTAAACCCGACATTCTGGTGAAAGGCAACGACTATTCGGTGGCAAACATCGTAGGGGCTGACTTTGTGTTAGAACGGGGAGGACGAGTAGACACAATTGCCCTGGTACCAGGCTATTCGACAACCAAACTCATCGAGCGAATCAGACAAGCCTTTTGAGTATTTTCTCGCACCAATAAATAGAAAATCACTTACGGTTCGATCGGTTGCGAAACGACAATCGATTGACAATAAATAACAAACTGGCCCCAAAGCCAGTTTTTTTTATGTATGACATTTTTTAATCTATAAGATCAATAGAAATTGATCGATATATTTTTTAGTTTTATTGATCAGAACCTGACATTCACCGTAAATACCAGCTTAATCCGTTAATGCTTTTGCTTGTATAACCTTGTAAACGAATCAGTACAAATGGTTTTTCTGCGTAACCAAATCCGTTTAGGGCTCTTGAGTCTTTTTTTATTTTGCCTCCCCGTATCGGGCAAATCATCGGTAGACCTGACCGGCGATCAGATTCTGGGCTATTGGTTATTTCCGGCCAGGGGCTCCAGTGTCGAATTATATCGTTCGGGCAACCGCTATTATGGCCGCATTGCCGATGTTAGCTCTACGGGTAAACAGCAATTTGGCATTCAAAAAAATCAGTTATTGATGAGCGACCTTATTTTCGATGGCACTGGCTGGTCGGGCGGAACGCTGATTCATCCCCGAACGGGTAATCATTTCGATATTGAAATAAAAATGGTCGATTCGCAAACGCTTTCGGCCAAAGTTTATAAAGGATTTCGATGGATCGGTAAAGAATTTGTGCTGACCCGCAAACCCCAGTAATTGGGTTAAGATCTATTTTACAGAACCTTATTCTGCTATTTCTGCCCTCTTTTCAACGGTCGCCAGGCAAATCTGGTGGCCGTTTTCGCGTTATACGCCCTTAAAGGTCCGCCAACGGCTCCTGGACCTGATAAATGGTTATGATTAGGGAGACATTTCGGCGAAACTATTGTTTTATAGAAAATGGGCTGGTAAGTTGCCCGTTCATTGACATATAAACCTGACCAAAAAATGATTTCCCCCTGGTTATTAATGATTCTTATCTTCGGTGTCAGCGCTTTTGTTAGCTGGCGACTGCGGAGTAAGTTTAGCGAGTATTCACAAATTGGGCTTAGTAACGGTCTGAGTGGTGCCGAAATTGCGCAGCAAATGTTGCAGGAAAACGGCATTTATGACGTACGCGTCATTTCGACCGAAGGTATGCTAACCGATAATTATAATCCACAGGAAAAAACCGTTAACCTGAGCAACGATGTTTATTACGGCCGTAGTGTAGCGGCTGCGGCTGTGGCGGCCCACGAGTGTGGCCACGCTGTGCAACACAAAGTAGCCTATGCCCCTCTGCAATTGCGTTCGGCACTGGTGCCGGTTCTGTCGGTATCGTCGCGGTATTTACAGTGGGTTATCCTGCTGGGTATTTTCATGCTCCGAACTACCCCCATACCCTTAACGATTGGTGTAGCCATGTTTGCGCTCACCACCATTTTCAGCTTTGTGACCTTACCGGTTGAATTTGATGCCAGCCGTCGGGCATTGGCCTGGATTCAGAACCGGGGCGTTGTTAACCAGCGCGAATATGGTTTTGCAAAAGATGCGCTGTGGTGGGCGGCCATGACCTACGTAGTGGCGGCACTGGGTTCATTAGCCACACTGCTCTATTATGCCAGCATCCTGATGGGTGGCCGACGCAGCGACTAAGCTGACCTTTCTACGGATAGAAGCGGGATGGGCGATTGGAAGTAGTTTTCCAATCGCCCATCCCGCTTCTATAGATCTATAGGTGTTAGCCATTCAGGCTTACCACTGTCAATAAGGCTTCGTATCCCGATTCGACCATAGCGCGGGTAGGTGTCGACTGATCGATTAGTAAACCAGCTACCGCCACAGCCAGCGCAATAACCAGCGCAGGCCAAAACCCCACAATAGTAAAACTATCTAAAAAGCTATCAATTAATTTTAGCAAAATCGCTGTTACCACAATTCGGATGATGCCGGTCAGAAGAAAAAAAGTAATCAGATTCAGCGGAAACCGGATAACCCATCCCACAAAAAAGTTAAGAAGCCCAAGCAGCACTGCAATGAGCAATGCTGTTCCGAAATTCTTTACATGAACCTGGGACATCAGATTCGCCAACCCGAAGATTACGGCGGCATCGACCAATAAATGTAGTATAAGATTCATACGTTTATGATTGAATGGTTTTTCTGAACAACTGTTTCGCCCTTAGGTTGTTTAACAAAAACCTTACCGTTTTGCTCATGTATCGTGTCTGGCTACTGTTTTTATGTGCCCTGCTGGCCTGCAAATCGGGTTCGTCGCAGCAACAATCGGCACAAATACCAACCACCAGTAGCTACTATCGATACCGAACGGCTTCGCGCGATGGCACGGGTAAGGTGTATATGGGACGTGAAATTGCTCAGGTTATGGGCCACCTCGGCGCATCGTGGCTTAACCGTCCCGAACGAGAGCAGGAAGAACGAACCGATTTGCTGCTGAAAGCTCTTAACCTGAAGCCTACCGATGTTGTTGCCGACATTGGTGCCGGAACGGGTTTCTTCACATTCCTGATGGCACCAGAACTTTCGAAAGGCAACGTGCTGGCGGTTGACATCCAGCCCGAAATGATCGACTATTTAAATCAGGGTAAAGCCAGACGTAAGGTTACTAATGTTCAGCCCATACTCGGTACCGAAGCCGACCCAAAGCTACCAGCCCATAGGGTCGACATGGCCATCCTGATCGACGCCTATCATGAGTTTTCGTATCCACGCGAAATGATGCAGCACATTATTTCGGCACTAAAACCTACTGGTTGTGTTGTATTGGTCGAGTACCGGGCCGAAGACCCCAACGTGCCGATCAAGGAACTACACAAGCTCAGCGTGGCTCAGGCCACCAAAGAAATGAAGGCCGTTGGGCTTCGGCTAATCAAAAACGATCAACGACTACCACAGCAACACATTATGTTTTTCGGCAGATAGCGATTCTTATACGCCAACAGTGTTTTCCTGTTTCGCCAGTTTACTCTGCCGAAAACCGTAGGAAAAATAGAGAACGAGACCAATAGCCAGCCAGATCAGGAATATAGTCCAGTTACTGGCTCCCAGTTCGGTCATCAAATACAGATTGGTAAGAATACCGACAACTGGCAGCAGCGAAAAATTATAGCGAAAGCCCTGAACAGCCAGCACAATCCAGACACTCCAGAAAACAAACAGCAATGGTTTTTCTTCCATTGTCTGGAGCAGATTGGCGCTCGTAGAAGCATAGGCCATGGCAGCCAGCAACGTTACACCAATAATGTATTTCCCATTCACGTAAGGCACTTTAAACTTCGACTGGCTCGACAACCCCTTCGCATCCAGAAAGAGAATACCAGCGCAAACCAGAATAAAAGCGAAGAATGTTCCAACGCTGGTTAGATCGACGAAAAACGCCAGATCCATAAACATGGATGGAATGGCAACGAGAATGCCCGTAATTATGGTAGCAAAGGAAGGTGTTTTAAACTTGGGGTGAATGGTAGCGAATCGTTTCCAAAGCAGCCCATCGCGGCTCATCGTCATCCAGATGCGCGGCTGGCCAAGCTGATAAACCAATAGCGCACTAGTGATGGCAATAACGGCACTTACCGAAATAACCCCTGCCACAAAATTGAGATTTACTTTCTGAAACACATAAGCCAGCGGATCGCTGACACCCAGTTCTTTGTAGGGTACCATACCGGTCAGCACCAGCGTAATCATCACATATAAGGCAGTACAAATCGCCAGGCAATACAGCATTGCACGCGGCAGGTCGCGCTGGGGGTTTTTACACTCTTCGGCCGTGGTCGATATTGAGTCGAAACCAATAAACGCAAAGAAAACGGATGCTACGCCACTCAATACACCAGCGACGCCATTGGGGGCAAACGGCGACCAGTTTTCGGGCTTTACATAAAAAGCGCCCACTGCAATCACCAATCCAATAACGGCCAGCTTCAATACAACCAGAATATTGCTGGCTGTCCGCGATTCTTTAATACCGATATACACCAATGCCGTAATCAACACCGTAACGGCTCCGGCGGGCAGGTTTGCAATCAGTTTAAAACTACCCAACATTGGCGCATTGGCGTAGGCATCGGCCAATCGGCGCGTATTTTCGGGGAGCGTACTTACATCGCCACCACTTTGCTGAGTCTGTTGTACTAACTCAAACGCACTGGAAGCGGAGCCATAATCAGTAGCAAAGTATTTCGGAAAAATAATCCCAAACCCACTAAGCATGGACGTGAAATATTCGGACCACGATATGGCTACCACCATATTACTGACCGCATATTCAAGAATGAGTGCCCATCCGATAATCCAGGCAAAAATTTCGCCGAAAGCGACATAGGCATATGTGTAGGCGCTGCCACTCACCGGAACAGTACTGGCAAACTGGGCATAACTCAGGGCCGTAAATACGCAGGCAATGGCCGTAAAAACGAACAGCAACGACACCGCCGGTCCACCGTTATAGCTCGCCAGCCCAATGGTGCTGAAAATCCCGGCGCCAATGATGGCAGCAATACCAAACGAGGTCAGATCACGAACGCCCAGGGTTTTGACCAGTTTACTGGATTCGCCTTCGGAGGCATCGCGCAGGATTTGAGTTACCGTTTTTTTGCGAAAGATGGACATGTATAAGAATGGAAAACAGTGTCTATTTGCGTTAAACGCTAAAAATAGAAATTCTTTCCGGTTTTTTGTACGTTGCTTTCACATTCTGTCAGCTACTCGCAACGTTAGAAGAGTATGCCCGGCCATTGAGCTGGCTATTGAATAATACGCTTAGCACTATACTTTTGATTTAAAATCAGGAATTCAGTTTCCGATTTTCTGCCAACTTCGCCAGTAACTATGTCAATACGGGTTCTAAACCTAACCAAAGAATACAACCAGCAACGGGCCGTCAATCAGATTTCGCTGGCCGTACAACCGGGCGAAATTGTTGGTTTCCTGGGCCCCAACGGGGCGGGCAAATCTACCACCATGAAAATTGCTACGGGCTATTTGCAACCAACCGCAGGCACCGTAGAAGTAAATGGTTTCGATGTGCGTACGCATTCGATGGATGTACGACGCAGTGTAGGCTATCTGCCCGAACATAATCCACTCTATCTCGATCTATACGTAAAAGAATACCTTCGGTTTGCGGGTTCGCTACATGGGCTGCATGGCAGTGAGCTCAACACCCGAATTGCTGATATGATTGAGTTGATTGGCCTTGGTCGCGAACAGCATAAACAAATTGGGCAACTCTCGAAAGGATACCGCCAACGGGTCGGTCTTGCTCAGGCCTTGCTTCACAACCCACCCGTATTGATCCTCGATGAACCCACTACAGGTCTCGATCCAAACCAGTTGGCCGAAATTCGGCAGGTTATCCGCGAAGCTGGCCGCAATAAAACCGTGCTCTTTTCAACGCACATAATGCAGGAAGTAGAAGCCATCTGCGACCGGGTCGTAATCATCAATCGGGGGCAGATCGTTGCCGATAGTTCATTAAGTGCGCTAAGAAGTGCATCGGCCAGCACAGGAATTGTGGTTGTTGCCGAGTTTGAACATGACCTGACCAATCCCGATCTGCTGGCCTCCATTGCGGGTGTAGAGCGTGTCGATTTGTTAGGAAACGGTCAGTATCGCATCACGGCAAACCCTGCTACCGATTTGCGGGCCGCTATTTTTCGGTTGGCCGCCGACCAGAATCTTACCCTGGTAGGACTTCGTCAGCAGGAAAACTCGCTGGAAGGTATTTTTAAAGAACTGACAAAATAAAGTGGGAGCAACGCTGCGAATGATAAAACCCAACCAAAGGCCATCATTCGCAGCGTTGCTCCCGTGCTACAGGTATCTGTTCTATTATTTCGCAGCCGCCATTAGCGGATACTGATCAAAAATTGATCGAACGATTCCTTTAAAGTAGTTATTCTTAAAGTTCGGGTTGCGCATCATCTTCGACGCATATCCCTTCCAGATTACCTGATACGACTCGGCATCGATCAGCGAAATCATTAATGTCCCTTCGTCCAGATTGTAGTCTATACGTTTGTAGGTTGCATCGTCATCTTCCCGAACAACCCAATCTTTGATAACTGGCTGCTGATAGCCCCGAAACCGCAGATCGGAGCGGAAGATGTTGTAGGAAATCAACAGGTTTGGGTTACGATTGCTGACCCGATAACCGCGTGCCTCCATCTGATGACGGATCGCATCCTGAATGTCGGAGCATAATAATGTTGAATCAACAAATTCGCACTCCAGAAAATTAAACGATTCGTAGTTTTTAAAATGGCCTTCGTAGCTATAATCATGCTCCACAAACAGCCTACTGGGCGAACAGCCCGCCATAGCAACTACTGCCAATGCAAACAAAAAACCAATGCACTTTTTCATACTCCAGCTCGTAAAGGTTCTAATGAATATACTAGGATAATTAGTAGTGAAATCATTCTTCTGCTCGAACTCAAATATAAACGTAATTGTTTGGCAAACAATAGGCTACGGCGAAATTTTTATATTACGTCAGTCCACTATAAAAGGCCAGTCCCCGGCGCATTTCGGCCGTTGTTACCGGCACATCAAACGTGCAACTGCCTTTGCCATCCAGCAACGCCATCCGAACCTGATTTCCGCGATTCTTTTTGTCCTGTAGGGTAAGCGCCAGAATCGGTTCGGTATCTGCTTCTGTTAGTCGTATATTTCCATATACGGAAAACACATACTCTTCGATTTGAGAAAGTAGCGTTTCGTCGATCATCTTTTTCTGAAAGGCCATGTAGGCTTCGGCCACCATGCCAACAGCAATGGCTTCTCCATGCAATAATCGCTTCCGGGGCTGGGTCAGAAAATACGTTTCAACGGCATGGCCCAGCGTATGACCAAAGTTCAGAATTTTCCGCAGCCCTTTTTCGGTGGGGTCCTGCTCCACAACCCGCTGCTTTACGGCTACCGAATGGGCCACCAGCAGCGACCAGTCCTGCTCTGCCAGGTCGCGCCGACGAATCTCATCCCACATAGCCGCATCGGCAATAAGACAATGTTTGATCACTTCGGCAAAACCCGAACGCAGTTCACGTTCTGGAAGCGTTGATAGAAAGGCTGGATCAATCAGCACAATATGGGGCTGCTGAAACACGCCAATATGGTTTTTATAGCCCCGAAAATCGATTCCCAGCTTTCCACCTACACTGGCATCCACCTGCGACAATAAGGTTGTGGGCAGTTGCGCAAAGGCAATGCCACGTTTGTATGTAGCCGCACAAAAGCCGCCCATGTCACCAATAACACCGCCACCAAGGTTCAGCACCAGCGAATGCCGATCGAAACTGGCACGAGTTAGCGCATCCCAGATCAGTTCGCAGGTAGCAATGTGCTTCTGCTCTTCACCCGATTTGATCCGAATGAGCGTATGCTTCGGCAAGAGGGCTTTTACCTCAGGGTAACAATACCGAAAGGTATGATTGTCGGCAATGACAGCTACGGCCGAAAAATCGGCAGAGTCAAGGAAAGCAGGCAGGCTTTCGGCAATGGGAGCGATACGTACTGTAGACATACCGTAAAAGTACAGCAAGTCATCGGTCAATGTGTAAGTATTACCCTAAGTATTTTTTTTGTCGACCAAACGTATAGCTTTGTATTTCTATTCAGACTTAACCTATACCTTCCTGCCAATGAAGTTTCGCCACCGCGTTCTTACGGGGTTATTCTTGCTTTCAACAATAACTTACCTCGACCGTGTTTGTATGAACGTAGTCAGCAAGTATGTAAAAGCTGATTTACATCTGAACAATCAGCAATTTGGCTGGATACTCGGTGCTTTTTCGCTCTCTTATGCTTTATTTGAAATGCCGACCGGTTCGCTCGGCGATAAAATTGGCCCGCGTCGTATTCTGGCCCGCGTCGTGCTGTGGTGGTCTGGCTTTACGGCACTAACGGGTACGGCATTCAATTTTATTTCGTTGCTGCTGATTCGATTCCTCTTTGGTGCCGGAGAAGCAGGTGCCTACCCCAATGCGTCTATTGTTATTGCCCGCTGGTTTCCGGCCATTGAAATCGGGCGCGCACAGTCTGTTATTTGGGCGGCCGGCCGATTAGGGGGTGCCTTAACTCCCCTGCTGGTTATTCCGCTGGTGCACTGGGCTGGCTGGCGCTGGTCGTTTGGAATACTGGGAATTGTTGGTATTTTGTGGGCTACGGCCTGGTATGTCTGGTTTCGCGATGAACCAGCCGCCAAAGAAGGCATCAGCGACGAAGAAGTTCTGGAAATTGAACGCGGGCGCAAAATCAAATACTCCGATCATCAGATCCCCTGGAAAAACGTCCTTCGTAATCCCGATTTATGGGCACTGATGCTTATGTGTCACCTGTTTTTTTATGGGTCGTATTTCTTCACCAACTGGTCGTCGGTTTATTTTCAGGAAGGGCGAGGGCTGACCGAAGAAGACACGAAGACGTTTATTTCGCTCTCTTATTTTCTGGGTGCCATTGGCTGTATTACGGGCGGCTTTCTGAGCGATGTGCTAACCAAACAGTATGGACTCAAAATTGGCCGTAGGGCTGTAGGTATCGGAGGGCTGGGCTTGTCGAGCCTCTTCTTCCTGATGGCTGGCCTGACAACTAATAACCAAACGGCGGGCTATCTGCTTGCGGTGTGTGTATTGCTAAAAGATCTGGCCCTACCGGTAGCCTTTGCCGTTTGTGTCGATATTGGCCAGCGTAATGCAGGTGTCGTAGCTGGTGCTATGAATTTTGCCGGTCAGTTGGGCGGCTTCTTTATTACGATCCTGTTCGGCATTATTGTCGAACAAACGAATAATTTCAATTATCCGCTGTTCATGATTGCAGGGTGTCTGCTGGTTAGTGCGCTTCTCTGGCTCCGAATCGACCCAACCCGACCAGTGGCTATCAACTGAAGTTTACAGTGCTCCGGAGCACTGTAAACTGAATTAAGAAATCACCTTCAACCCGTCGGCAAAGGCTTTCATCTGGTCCATCGTGCCAAGGCTGACCCGGCACCAGTATTGCCCATCGAACTTCCACTGGCGAATGCTAACCCCCTGCTCCATCATTCGACCAACGAAATCTTCGCCTTTCATCCGAATTGGGAACATAACAAAGTTCGCTCCCGATGGCAGTGGCTCATAGCTATGCTGTTTTAATACACCCAGCAGATAGTCTTTCGATTCTTTGGCCTTACCCAGCGAATACTTAATGAAGTCTTTATCCTGAAGGCTAACCATGGCCGCCCGTAAGGTAGTCATACTGATGCAGCCACCGCCAGTAGCAAATTTGCTGATCTGCTCCAGTAGCTCCGGTTTCGCAATCATATACCCCGTTCGTAAGCCCGCAAAGCCATGTACCTTCGAGAAGGTTTTGGTAATGATCACGTTGCTGCCTTTTTTCACCATATCGACCATCGAATACGCTTTCGGGTCGGGCGTATAATCGATGTAAGCCTCATCGACCAGAATTGGTGTTTTTGCACCAACTGCTTCGCAGAAAGCCCGTAGTTTCGACGGATCAACAATGATAGCGGTTGGGTTATTAGGATTACACATGTATACCATACCTGTCTGGCTACCAATCCGATCATTTAGTTTGTTCAGATTAATATCGTACCCATCAGCCGCAACCAGCGGAACCCGCTCCATAGTAATCCCGTGCTTTATGGCGGTTCGGGGAAGCGCGTCGAACGTTGGGTCTGGAGCAACGATAGCCCGTCCTGCATTTGGACGATAGGCAGCCCACAGTGCAGCAGCCGTCAGTAATTCGCCCGAACCAGCGCCCAGCAAAATATGATCTTCGGGAACGCCTTCTGTTTCGGCCACTAGTTTCCGAAACTGCCGGGCATACTCCATTGCATACAGATAGCCATCCGGAGCTGCCTCTGTGATGGTTTTCAACGCTTTTGGTGAGGGGCCATACGGATTTTCGTTAGCCGACAGACGTGCCTTTAAAACTCCGCCCCTCGGAGCTTTATAGCCAGCAGGAATTTCTGGCTCCGGTTCGCAGAAAGCCGCTGGTGCAGCAGCCAGACTTAAGCCAGATAACATACTGGCACGGAGCCAGTCACGACGATTGATTGCCATAGGAGAGCGTTGGTATTTGGACAAAAAGAATACGGAGAATAACAATGATTAACCTGATTCAAAATCGATTTCTACCAATAAATAGCTAGTGTAGAACTCAATTTGGGGAATTGTTTTGTTGTACCAACTTCGATTTAACAAAGATAAGAAAACAGCTCAATCGTCAAATAAAATTTCATAAAATAGACCGTAGGCCTCTATAAAATTTTTACTTAAATACGAAAACTAAAATCATCCTCCAACTTTACGACTATTTTTTCCCGCTTAATTTCTATTGAAAAAAATTAATAACCGATTTATTCTATACGGTTGCTTATTTACAGATTTAACCTCATTTTTGAGCCCTTTTTCATTAATAGTTTTTTAATATCTCATATTACCTAATCTTATTCTGCATATGCAAACATGTGTACGCAGTCTGTTTCTCCTCTTGCTTGGGGTTTCAGTACTGACGACAACCTATGCTCAGGATCGTGTGATCACGGGCAAAGTCACTTCAGCAACTGACGGTACAGTACTACCCGGCGCTAACGTACAGCTTAAAGGCTCTACACGGGGTACTACCACCGATGGTAACGGAAACTTTAAACTTTCGGTCGGTTCCAATGCCACATTGGTAGTCAGTCTGATCGGAATGGTAAGCCAGACCGTAGAGGTCGGCTCTCGCAATCAGGTCAATATCAGTTTGGCTGAATCGTCGTCTGAACTGAACGAAGTTGTAGTAACGGCTCTTGGTATCCGGCAGGAGAAACGCGCATTGGGTTATACGGTAAGTGAAGTAAAAGGCGCTGATATTTCGAATGCCCAACGCGACAATTTCCTGATTGGGCTTCAGGGCCGGGTTGCTGGCCTTACCATGACCACTACATCAGGCACACCGGGAGCTTCAGCTTCTATTCAGCTACGCGGAGCCAGTTCTATTGGTGGAAATAACCAACCTTTGTTCGTTGTCGATGGCTTACCTATCGACAACCGGACGTTCAATCAGGGCGCACTGGTTTCCAACCGACCTAACCGCGATAACGACTACTTAAATCGCGCGGCCGATATTAACCCGAACGATATCGAAAGCATTACGGTCCTGAAAGGCCCCGAAGCGGCTGCACTCTATGGTATCGACGCATCGTCGGGGGCCATTGTGATCACCACCAAAAAAGGCGCGAAAGGTCCCGGTCGTGTCACATACGACAACCGCTTTCAGAGTTTGGAGGTCTATCGATTCCCCGAAGTTCAAACTACCTACGGACGCGGTACGCTTGGCTATGCCAACCCGAACGCAACTACGTATTTTGGCCCTAAATATCCGGCCGATGCACCCATTTATGATAATGTGCATAGTTTCTTCAAGAAAGGATTTACACAGGTGCATAACCTCGGCATTGAAGGAGGAACTGACAACGCAACATACCGACTGTCGACCAACTACACCAATCAGTCGGGCGTAGTGCCAACTACGGGCTACAAACGCCTGTCGGTACGGCTAACCGGAACCGCTAAAATTAGTCCGAAGCTCGACGTGATGACCTCCTTCAACTATGTCAATTCGCAGGTTACGAAAGCCATTCGCGGCAACAATGGCTTTTTGCTTGGCTTATTGAGCTGGCCTGCCAACGACGATATTACCAATTATCTTAATCCAGACGGTACGCGCCGGATTCTGCTGGGGAGCATCAGTCAGGGTGAGCCCGACAACCCATTTTTCTCGATCAACAAGAACAAAAGTGGCGACGTAACGAACCGGACTATCTCAAATTTCCAGTTAAACTACAATCCGTTTTCGTGGCTAAATCTGACAGCGCGATTTGGGGCTGATATTTATTCGACCCAGAGCAATTTGTTCCTGAGCCCCGAATCGTGGCAGGGTACCGACGTAACGCTCGGTGGCTACTCGACAAAAGGCTCGGTTGAAAATGCGCTCGAAAACAACCAGTTGCTGAACGGAAACCTGCTGGCTACGGCTAAGAAAAATTTCGGTAAGCTAAGCACTTCGCTGCTGTTGGGGACAACTATCGACGATCGGAACTATAAAGTTACGACGGCTTATGGCGAAAAACTGTATCTGCCCGATTTCAACTCGACCAACAACACCGATCCAACTACGCAGCGGAATAAATACACACAGACCCAGCAGCGGCTGCAAAGTGTATTGGGAAGCCTGACCCTTAATTACGATGAACTGCTGATTCTGACCCTCACCGGGCGAAACGACTGGTCGTCGACTCTACCTGCTGCCAACCGGAGTTTCTTCTATCCGGCGGCATCACTGGCCTTCAATTTCTCTGATCTGCAAATGTTTAAGGACCGGGGCAATATCTTTTACTACGGAAAGCTGCGAGCCAGCTATGGCCAGACTGGTCGCGATGCTCCTCCCTACAAAGTTAATGCAACGCTGGTTCCACAAACCTCAACGGGTGGTGGTTTTGCCTACGATTTCTACGGCAGCAACCCGAACCTGAAACCCGAACGTGGAGAAAGTTATGAGTTGGGAACAGAGTTAATGTTTTTTGGCGGTCGACTCGGTCTTGATTTTGCCTACTATAACAAAACCCTCTCGCAACAGATCGTAACGCAACGGCTGAGCTACGGTACGGGTTTTATTTTCGGTCTGCTCAATGGTGGCACGTTCAATAACCGGGGGGTAGAGCTCCAGATGAAAGGGTCGCCGGTGAAAAAATCGGACTTTGGCTGGGATATTATTCTGAATTTCTCAAAGCTAAAAACAGATGTAAAAAATCTGCCTGCCGATGTGCCGGAATATTATAACTCCGACACGTGGCTATACGGAAACGCCCGCGCCAGTGCGTTCGTGAATAATCTTCAGGATTACTTCCCCAGCACTAATTCGGCCTATAAAAGCTACAACTTCAACTACTACCAGCGCGGTAGTGGATCGGCTACGGCCATTGGCGGCTACAGCTACGCCCGCAACCAGAACGGCGATATTCTGATAAACCCCACCAATGGTTTGCCCATCACAAATGCAAACTTTCTGCCCATTGGCGACCGTAACCCCGATTTCACGATTGGTTTGACCAACTCGTTCCGCTATAAGTCGCTGAGTTTATCATTCCTGCTCGACATTCGGAAAGGGGGCGATGTGTTCAATGGAACGGCTATGTACCTCTGGCGTACGGGACTGAGCAAGAAAACCCTCGACCGCGACACGCCAGTTGTTGTTAAAGGCGTATTGCGCGATGGGAAAGAAGACACCAGCACGCCAACCGCCAACACGATTCAGGTTATTCCGGCGCTTCGTTCCACCGATTATTTCAACTCTATTCCAGAATCTGAATTCGTGGAGAAAGACATCAACTGGCTACGGCTGCGCGACGTAACAATCAGCTACGTGCTGCCTTCGTCGGTGCTGAGCCGCACCAAGGTGTTCAAACAAGCCAGTGTGTTCGTGAATGGCACTGACCTGTTTCTGCTCACAAACTATACCGGAGCCGACCCCAACGTAAACGGCACTACAGCAACGTCGGGCGGTGTTGGTGCGGGTGGTTTCGACTACGGTACGCTTTCGGTTCCCCGTGGCTTATCGGCTGGTTTGCGAGTTAGCTTCTAAATCATAATAGGCGATATGATGTAGGACGTATAGCCTGAGCCTGTATCTACATCATAGATCATACACCATCTATCATAGCATCAATGAAACGATTAACACTATTCACGCTGCTACTAAGTCTGTTTACACTAAGCAGTTGTGAAAAATACCTTGATATTAACCGCGACCCATCGAATCCGCAGATTGCGGAAGGCTATGTATTGCTACCGCCCATGTTCGCTAATATGGCATTTGGTGAGCAGTTCGACTCCCGCTTTATTGGAAAATACGTTCAAAACTGGAACGATGCTTCGGCCAATGAAACCTGGGATCGGATGGGCTACAATGCTGGTTCCGATAATGCGGGAAACATCTGGCGGACACACTACTGGAACCTGGGCCAGAATATTCAGCTCGTGCTCAACGATGCCAGTGCCAAACAGAAATGGGACTACAGTGGAGCGGCCAAAGCTATTTTCGCCTGGAGCTGGCAAACGACAACCGATTATCATGGCGAAATCATATTGAAAGAAGCCTTCGAGCCCAACCGTTACGTATTCGACTACGATACGCAGGAAGAAGTGTATGCATACGTACAACAACTGGCTCAGGATGCCATCACGGATCTGAATCGCACCGATGGCAGCGTATCGCAGGCATCGCTGGCCCGGGGCGATCTGGTTTACGGTGGCGACCGCAGCAAATGGATCAAGTTTGTGTATGGCATACTGGCCCGCAACGCTAACCACATCAGCAACAAAAGCTCCTATAACCCCGATCAGGTAATCGACTATTGTAACAAATCGCTGGCCAGCAATGCCGACAACTTTAATGTTCCGTTTACGGCAGGGGGCAACTCGTCGCTGGCCAACTTTTTCGGCCCAACCCGTAGCAATCTGGGCAATTACCGGCAAAGCGATTTTCTGGTTAGTTTGCTGGACGGACGTGTGTTCAAGGGTATTATCGACCCTCGTCAGCTCATTCTGACAACGGCTTCACCCGATGGTATTTATCGCGGTGTTGTTCCTACGCAGGGCGATCCGAACAATGTGAACAATAATACCAAACGGATTCCTACGCTCTGGGGCGAAGTATCGAACCAGATCACAAGCGCAACGCAGGGAAAATACATTTATAAGGATGGCGCTTCCTTTCCGATTCTAACGTACGCCGAAATTCAGTTTATCAAAGCCGAAGCAGCGTTCATTAAAGGCGATAAAGCCACAGCGCTGAGTGCCTATCAGGCTGGCATTGGGGCATCTCTCGATTATGCGGGTGTAACGGCAACCGACAAGGCAAAATACCTGGCCAGCGCGGCCGTGGCCCAATTGGCCAGCGACTTAAAAATCAGTGATATTATGCTGCAAAAATACCTGGCGCTGGTTGGCCATGGCATTATTGAAACCTGGGTCGATCTACGCCGGTATCACTATTCATCGGAGGTTTACACCGGCTTTACACCCCCCGGAGCCGACCAGCTTTTCCCCGACAACAACGGCAAACTGGCCTATCGGGTGCGGCCTCGCTACAACTCAGAATACGTTTGGAACCGGGCCTCACTCGACAAATACGGCGGTAATGCTCTCGATTATCATACTGTTGAACCGTGGTTTTCTCAGAAATAACTCTACAGTTCCTGCAAGACCGAACAGCCCTTACAGGAACTGTTTACTGACTTTCAACTCATGAAATACCTCTTAAAATCGATACTTTTTTTCAGTGCTGGTCTGCTGCTGTTTGCCTGTGGCGACAAAGCCAACTTCCTCAATTCGGTAGCCCCGGCAACCGGCGCACGGGTGAAGTTTTACCATGTCGCTCCCGATGTGGCGGGCATCGATATCTATGTAAACGACCAGAAATTTTCGGGCGTCAACACAGTTCCTCCAGCCACTTCGCTCCCGCTGAGCTATACCAATTCGTTTCCTAATCTGGATTATGCCGTATTAACCCCCGGTACTGCAAAAGTCAAAATTGTAGCTCCGGCCAGCACTACGGCCAGTTCAGACCTAACATTGGCGACAACCGACCTAACCACACAGGACAATACCTATTATTCGGTTTTCCTGTATGGAACCGCACCGACCTACAGCAGTCTGGTGCTGACCGATAACCTGACCGCTACCGATGCCAGCAAAGCGTATGTTCGTCTGATCAATCTGGTGTCGGGAGCCGATGCCAGTGCCACCTACGACCTGGCCGTCAATGGTACGGTAATTGTCAGTGGCATTGCCCCCTTAAAGAGCACAGCAGCTTTTGTGCCCATTCCAACTATAGCCTATGGCGCAACGGCCGTGCCGGTTCAGCTCCGGCTTACCGGAACCACAACCGTTGTTGGTGTCACAACTCTCCAGCCCTATGCGGGTCGGTTCTATACCTACATTGCCAGAGGTATTGTTGGCGGAACAGGCACTAAAGCAGTGAACCTGACCGGTTCTACCAACCGATAATGATAGCACGGCTAAACCTTTCGGGGTCTTCACTCGTATGTAGGTGAAGACCCTTTTTTTATGCTCACCGTGTACCTCTTACTTACGGCTTTAATCGCCCCTCCCGATTCTGCCATAAAACCGTTCAGCA
Source organism: Spirosoma sp. SC4-14 (assembly GCF_037201965.1). NCBI lineage: Bacteria > Pseudomonadati > Bacteroidota > Cytophagia > Cytophagales > Cytophagaceae > Spirosoma > Spirosoma sp. SC4-14. The sequence goes on from NZ_CP147518.1 coordinate 6,673,658, forward strand.
TTTTCCCACTCCCAATTCTTTACTATACGCCCGAAACACGCTTTGCCTATGGTGTGGCGGCATCGGCAACCTTTCGATTTAAGCGAGATTATGCCCTCATCAACAAGGCTAACCAGCAGTTGCGCCCTGCCGGTTCAGCGCCCGACAAGCCGCGCCCATCAAACGTAATGCTTCTGGCAGCATACACGCAAAACCGCCAAATTCTGCTGTTTCTGCCCTTTCAGGTCTTCTACGACCAAAATATGTACTATGTCTACGGCGAAGCTGGCTATTATCGTTACAACTATAATTTTTTTGGCGTTGGCCAGCACGAAGTTCCGCGCGAAAACTACGAAGTCAATTTTCCGCGTATCCGTCTGAATGCCCTACGCCGAATACAACCTCACCTCTATGCAGGCTTACGCTATGAATTTGAAAACTACCAGATTGTATCTGTCGAGCCGGGCGGACTTCTGGCCAGCGGCACCGTACCGGGCGGGCAGGGCGGACGCCTGGCAGGTGCTGGGCTGGGTTTGTTTTACGACACACGAGACAATGTGTTTTATCCATCCAAAGGCCTTGTAGCCGATTTTTCGTACCTGGGTCATGGTCAGGGAATTGGCAGCGATTTTTGTTATAACCGCTATGTTGCCGATGTATCCTTTTATCAAAAATTGGGTAGTCGGGCAATCGCGGCTTTCAATTATGTCGTAAGTATTACGGGAGGAATCGCTCCTTTTAATGGCATGTCATTATTGGGCGGTACCAAACGAATGCGAGGGTATTATGAAGGCCGCTTTCGAGATCAGAATATGACCCTCTTTCAGACAGAACTACGCGTTCATATCTGGAAACGACTGACAGGCGTTGTCTTCGGGTCGGCAGGAATGCTCGGAGATGCCGAAAAGCTATTTCGAGCCGATGCTATTAAAACGGCGTATGGGGCAGGGCTGCGGGTTCGGATTAATAACGAAGGGTTGAACATTCGGGCCGATTATGGGTTTGGCCACAAGTCGTCAGGGCTTTACTTAACCATTGGAGAAGCTTTTTAGGCCAGCAGAAAAGTAGAAAATTAACGTATCCGGTAAGTCGTTTATATACGGTATCAGGCAACCGACAATCTAGCCGATTATGACGCTCAGTGTTATTATTCCAACAGTAAACGAAGCCGAAAACATTGGTCGGTTAGTGCACGACCTACAGCTATATGGACAGCAGAAATTGGCCGATCTTATTGTTGTAGATGGAGGAAGCACCGACCAAACCGTTGAGCGTGCCAGCCACGCCGGGGCTCGGGTTGTGATCGCTCCCTGCTCGGGGCGAGCCAATCAGATGAATTACGGCGCAAGCCTTGCCACCGGCGATATACTCTATTTTGTCCATGCCGATGTTCGGGTTCACCCCGACTTTGTGCATGACATTTTGCAGGCCGTTAGTGCTGGTTATGAAGCCGGGTGTTACCGGTTCAGGTTTGCCTCCTCTCATCCGCTTCTGCGCCTGAACAGCTACGGAACCCGTTTTGCCGGGCTAATGAGTCGGGGAGGAGATCAGACACTGTTCATTACCCGATTGCTGTTTGATCGGCTCGACGGATTTCGGGAGCGTTATGTTGTGATGGAAGACTTCGATATGATTGTTCGTATCCGAAAAATTGCCAGTTTCTGCATTATTCCTAAAGACGTTATTGTATCGGCCCGCAAGTACGAAGCCAACAGTTGGCTCCGTGTACAGATTGCCAACCTGACTGCTTTTTCGATGTTTTTCATGGATATTCCTCCCGTACGGATTGCCAGGACTTACAAACGCATGTTGAAGAATAGTTAAATAGATTCAATACAAACCCATTCGCTTCATAGACCTCATTTGTATATGCTATGAAAACAGTATTACTGACAGGTGCGAATGGCTTTTTGGGAGGTCATCTTTGCCGGGAGTTACTGTACCGCAATTATGCCGTAAGAGCGTATGTGCGTCCGGGCAGTAACCGACAAGTTCTGAACGGCCTGCCCATCGACATTTGGGAAGGCGACCTTCGGGATCTGGCGAATGTGCGGGCCGCAACCTATGGTTGCGATTATGTGATCCATGCGGCAGCACTGGCTCAGGTCAATCCGGCTCGTTCGGCCGCCGTTGTCGATACCAACATCAGCGGTACGGCGGCTGTTTTAGCCGCTGCTGTTCAGGGCCATATTGACCGGTTAGTATTTGTTGGCACTGCCAATGTATTTGGGTTTGGTCCTAAAGACCATCCGGGCAATGAAACATTTCCCTATATGGGCCAACGCTATGGACTCGACTACATGGACAGTAAACGGGCTGCTACCAACCTTGTTATGGAAGCTATTCGCGCCGATGAGTTACCCGCAGTGCTGGTCCACCCAACGTTTATGATTGGTCCGCTCGATTACAAAATAACTTCCAACGCCTTGTTGCTGGCTCTGTATCGGCGGCAGGTAGCTGGCATTCCGGCAGGTGGTAAAAACTATGTCCACGTTGCCGATGTAGCCAAGGCAACTGTCAATGCCTTAACCATGGGTACTGTGGGTGAATCCTATATACTGGGCAACGAAAACCTGAGTTATAATGAATTCTTTACGCTTGTATCGGAGGTTGTAACGATTCAGAAACCAACCTTCTCAATTCCGCCCGTTTTGGCTACATTTATTGGGCATCTGAGTGAGTGGCAAAGCCGATTTCTGAGTCGCCCAGGTCTGCTCAATTCGGCTATGGCTATGGTGGCCAACGATGGGCATTATTTTACTGTTTCGAAAGCAATTCATGCACTCAACTTACCTCAAACACCGATTCGTATGGCCGTTAAACAGGCTTTTGACTGGTTTGAACAGCACAATTACCTCAAGCGTACGAACTGATTCTGAATTGCCTCCAGCAACCGTTATTGGGATCGAACAGAAAAAACAGCAACGGAGTCCTTCATCTCCCAGAAAATTTTTCGCAGGCAAAGTAGCCATTGTAACCGGTTCGGAGTCTGGCATTGGCCGCGCTACGGCTCGCGAACTGTGTCGGCAGGGAGCGTCGGTGGTGCTGAACGGGCTTCATCTCGACCGGCTGGAGCACACCCGAATCGAATTCGAACAGGCCGGCTATTCTGTAGTCAGTTGTCTGGCCGATATTACTGATTATACCCAATCGGAACGCTTAGTGGCAACAGCCATCCAGGCATACGGCCGAATTGACATTCTTATTACCAACGCCAGTATTTCCATGCGGGCCTATTTTGCCGATCTTGCTCCCGAAGTCTTTCAACGGGTACTGGACAGCAATGTCTATGGTGCCGTTTTTCCACTTAAAGCCGCCCTACCCTATCTGACCGAATCGGCCGGTAGCGTTACGTTCATTTCAAGCATTTCGGCGCTAAATGGTATGCCCAGCGGCTCCGCCTATTGTGCAGGCAAAGCGGCACTGGCCAACTTAGCTCATACACTTCGACTCGAACTCCATACGACCGGTATCCATTTTGGGGTTATTCATATTGGTTTTACCGAAAATGATCCCGACAAACGAGTGCTGAATGCTACTGGCCAGCCTGTACCTATAGCCTATCGAAATCCGCGCTGGCAAATGACGCAGACAGAAGTAGCACAGGCCCTGTTAGGGCATATCCGTCGCCGTCGCCAGAGTACGATTCTGTCGCCGGCAGGTAATCTCAATTATTTAATGAATCGGTATTTTCCGCGTTTGGCCGATCGCATTGTGCTCTGGACAATGAAACATTGGGCACGTTACTACGAATAGAGCTGATGGCGTTGTTTTATAGCAATGTAAAAAAAAGCTCCCAACAAGACTGTCAGGAGCTTCCATGATTATTCCGGCGCTATTTATTATGCTACTGATTCCAGCTCGGGGTTTGCCTTACGTGGGCGCGTACGCGAACGGTCAGTAGGTTTCAGGCGCAAAAGGATACGTTCCTTAATCCGCATCCAGCGTTCATATAATTTCGATTCTTTCAGAAAATTCCACTTCTCTGTTTTTTCTTCTTTTTTATGTTCTTCCGGATCATAAAGCATACCCGTACAGAGGCAGTGCTTACGGTTCGTGCGCGTCAGAATATCGAAGTTAGTACAACTCGAACAACCTTTCCAGAAGGCCTCATCGCCAGGCAGCTCGCTGAGAGTGACCGGATGATATCCCAGATCGGAATTTATTTTCATAACGGCCAGGCTCGTGGTTATGCCAATGATTTTCGCATCGGGAAACATTTTCCGCGAAAGTTCGAATGCTTTGGCTTTAATACGAGTAGCAATACCGCTTTTCCGATGATCGGGATGAACGATAAGACCAGAGTTAGCGACAAACTTGCCGTGCTCCCATGTTTCGATATAACAAAACCCAACCCAATCGCCGGAAAGCGTCAGGGCAATAATGGCTTTGCCTTCGAGCATTTTTTCCATGACATAGATGGGCGAGCGTTTGGCAATGCCTGTGCCTCGTGCTTTCGCACTCTCTTCCATTTCATGGCAAATTGTTTCGGCCAACCGCAAATGATTTTCGTTGGCAACCTGAACAATGTATTGATCGTTTACTATTTCGGGCGTAATCATCGTCGTTAAAAGGCGGTCAGTAAACCGCAAACGGAGACGGCGTAATCCGTACAGGTTTGTTAAGATGAATAAAACGAGAAAAAAGGCGGAAAAGGTTTACCACATAGGCAAACAAAGTGATATGGTCCTTTCGGACCTAGACCGAAATGGCGTAGTATGGAAGAAGGTCGGTATGTAAACGAGCTTTGCCATCGGTGTTATGCTGAAAAAGCGAACAATGTTAGATAGATTATCCGGCTCTTGCAATAGTATAACGGTTTTTTTTTAGGATAGTTCGGGAACGGCCAAAACATTGTTCATACTCACTCGAAAAAGAACGTGTTTTCGCGGAAAAATCAATATTAATGTTTCAGCATAAGTGCTCTACTACAACAACCAATGGCAATAAAAAGAATGGCCACATGGCTTAAATACAAAAATTTCTATGCCCAAAAATGGCTTTATAACTTTCTTACTCGCAAGTTCAATATTTGATGATTAGCTTGCAGTTCTACCGACCGTACAGCGTATGTTACAACTTCGCAAATCGCTCTACCGCATTCTTGAGATTTCGGCAGGAAAACGCCGGGGTATAAGTTTTATTTTCAATTTAGTGCTTATTAGCATTATTACGCTCAATGCCATTGCTATTGTGCTCCATACCGTGCCAGAGTATAATCAACGATTTGCGCGGTTGTTCTACGATTTCGAGCTCTTTTCCGTCATATTCTTCACAATCGAATATATACTCCGGCTATGGGTTTGTGTTGAAAATGACAAATACCGGCACTGGTTCTGGGGACGGGTTCGGTATATGGTTTCGGGCTCGGCGTTGATCGATTTTCTGGCCATTTTTCCTTTCTATTTCTCGCTGTTTGCCACCGATCTGGCCATTGTTCGGATTCTGCGACTATTCCGAATTTTCCGTCTGTTCCGAATTTCGCGCTATTCGCACGCGTTCCGCCTGATCCAGAGCGTGGTCGCCGAAAAAAAAGAAGAACTCGTTCTCAGCACAATACTGGTCATTTTTATGCTCATCATTGTGTCTAGTGTCATGTATTATGTAGAGCATCCGGCTCAGCCCGACAAGTTTTCGAGTATTCCGGCAACGATGTGGTGGGGTGTTTCGGCCATGACCACCGTTGGCTATGGCGATATTCATCCGATAACCCCGCTGGGTAAATTGTTAGGCGGTATTGCGGCCATTATGGGTATTGGCTTGTTTGCTCTCCCGACCGGTATTCTGGTATCGGGCTTCAATGAGCACATTCGGGTACAGAAAAAACCGAAGATAACCTATTGCCCTCATTGCGGTAAAGAGATTTCAGCGTCTCCGAATTAATTAGGATACTAGCTACAGAAAGTTGTATGTAAGAATAGTTAGTGATTTGGGCTTAGCAGGGCTAGTTGTCGGGGCTAGTATTCACTACGTTCAAGGGGAATCGGGTCTCTGTCCGGCATACATCTGACTATAGTCTGAGAGTATGATTGAACGCAAACAGATTCTAAAACTTTCATTTGTATTTTTCCAGTGCTTTCAATGCTGCCGGATAGCGTTCCAGTTGCTGGAAGGCCCACAGCGATTCGATTGTTGATTCGGCTCCCGAATTCGGATTCACCTTTTTGGGCGACAAAATTCCGTCGTAGCCTCGGCCGGTTGCTGGATCGTAAATAGGTGTTTTTGCCGCATTTTTACCCAAAAACCAGCTCGCCAGCCGACCTGCCATATCGGCATATTTAAGGTCACGGGTCTGCTCATAGGCTTCCAGAGCGGCCGAAATCATTGGGCGAATACCGTAGGCAATTTGCGGAAACTGTCCCCGTTTAAACAACCGTCGTTCATTGCCAACCTGCTTCAGTTCAAATGATTCCATATACCCCTGCCGAATGAGATACGGATAAAACAGGTTAATTTCCTGCCGGGCCACGGCCTGCCATTCGGGCTTGTTGAGCAGTTTACCAGCCCGCTGTAGCGCATACGACTGGTCGGCAGCATAGGCATGCCAGTAGTTTTCGAAACTCAGGATAGCGCCGTAGGGAAACTGGCCTGGCCCGCCAAAACGCATTGCCACAATACCGTTTCCTAACTGTTCAATCAGTTTGAGCACGTTCGAATCTGGCTTTTGCAAATAACTATTCAGCAAACCCAGCAACATGATAGCCGCCTGGTCGGACCCCGAGCCAAATGGCAGCCAGGTTGGCACCTGCACTCCTCTTATGGTTGTATAGGTTGCAGGCTTTGCGCCAAAATCCCGTAGCATTACGGCCAATAGCTTCTCATTGGCTTTGCCAATCCGCTCAGCCAGCAGCGAGTTATGCTTTAAAAAATACGGGTGGGCTTCGGTCAGGAACCAGAACGCTCGCCACGACCAGAAATTGGCACTGGCAATGCTGGTTCTGAATGTTTTATTGATGGTCCGTTGTGGCCACAGAAAATTATAATAATAGCCCGCCACCGAATCGGGCGATGTTGCCTGAAGCTGTAGCACAAACTCCGTCATTTTCTGTAGTTTGAGTTGCTTGTCCTGATCGGCCGATAAGTCTGGTTCATGCAACAGAAACATAGCCGCCCGCGACACATCATCTACGCAGGTAAACCCTTCATCGAAGTCGCTGATCACCCTATAATCGGGTGCTTCGCAGTAGATGTATATGGTTCCGACCTCAACTCCGTTTTCCAGGGTAACATTTTGGTAGAGGTGATTGAAATGAGCCAGATTAACATACCGCTTCTGAATTGGCGGTTGAGCCCAAAGCGTTTCACCAACCAACGAAAGCAGAATAAATATCAACAATCGCATAGGTTGCAGCTTAGTCTTTCAAACCCGAAGACGCCATGCTTCGAATAAAGTGTTTCTGAAAAAACAGATATAATAGCACGATTGGTATAGCCAGAATAACAGCAGCGGCAATTTTAACCCCCAATTGTCCTTCGGCCCGACCTCCTACCGAAAACAACGTTACCAACTGGGGCATTGTCATAGTAGATTCGTTTCGGATAACAATCAATGGCCAGAGCGCTTCGTTCCACAAACCCATAAATGTCAGAATGGTAATGGTCAGAACGGTAGGCAGGCAGTTGGGTATGAGTATCTGAAAAATAATTCTCAGCTCACCAGCGCCATCCATTCGGGCCGCATCGATTAGCGCTTGTGGCAATGCCTGAAAGGCCTGCCGAAACAACAGAACCGACAACGAATTAAGCGCAAAGGGAACGATGAGCGCCAGGTAGGTATCGATCCAGCCAAACTTTACGATAGTAATGTAGTTAGGAATCAGTGTAATCTGGAAAGGCAGCGTCATGGTGAAAATAATCAGGTAAAAAATCAGATTTCGCCCAAAAAATTCAAGACGCGCCAGCGCATAGCCAACCATCGCGCCCGATATAAGCACCAGGCCAGTGGTCAGTATGGCAACCAGCGAACTGTTCAGAAACGCCCGGTCGAGCGGAATTTTCGTAAAAACGGTTACGTAGTTCTCCCACGTAAAACCAACCGGCCACAACAACACGTCGCCGAGCCCACTTTCTGACGACAGCGATGCGCTTACCATCCAGATAAATGGATAAACAAACGACAATGCCGCCAGCGAAAGCAGTAGGTAGCGTAGTAGAGCGTTCATGGGGAGTCGGTTTATGATTTTCGGTTTACGGTTGCTCTGCCTATTGGCTTACATCCTTCTCGTGCGGAGCAACCGTAAACCAACTCACACTTCCTGTTCAACATATCGGCGCTGAATGATTACGACAAACAAAATAATGAGAGCAAAACAAAAACCCAGCGTAGCCGAATAGCCCATGTGGTAGTATTGAAATGCCTGTTTATAAATGTACATCACGGCCGAAAGGGTTGTGTTCATTGGCCCTCCTTCGGTCATAATATATGGTTCCACAAAAAGCGAAAACCCACCGATTGTAGAGAGAACAACCACCGTAAAAATAGTGGGATTGATCATCGGGAAGGTTATGTATCGAAACTGTTGCCAGCGGGTAGCCCCTTCCAGCTCAGCGGCTTCGTAGTATTGTATGGGTACCGATTGCAGCCCAACCAGAAACAGAATAGTATATAATCCGACGTTTTTCCAGGTAGCCATTACCGCAATCGAGTACATGGCTATGTCGGGATCATCGAGCCAGGCTATCCGTCCCAGCGCCAGAGCAGTAAGCATCCGGTTCAGCACTCCCGAGTTGAAACTTAACAGTTGCTGCCATAAAATTGTAACGACAACGCCCGAAATAATAACAGGCAGAAAAAACGCTGCCCGAAAAAACGCAACTCCCCGAATAGTTCGGTTTAGCAATTCGGCCAATGTAAGAGCAATTGCAATTTGCAGCGGAATATGCACCATCAAAAACCGAAGAGTATTCCAAACCGCCTGCCAGAACAACCGATCATTCAGCAGGTGCTCATAGTTAGCAAGCCCTACATATTGCATCGGCGAAATGATGTTCCAGCGATGAAACGTCAGCACAATTGAAAAAACTACCGGAAACGCTACAAACACTAAAAAGTGCAAAATGTAGGGCGAAACAAGCAGATAAGGTGTCCACTTTTTCATAAAGAGTGAAAGAGCGAAAGAGTGAATGAGCTCTGCTTTATAAGAGTTCGCTCATTCACTCTTTAATAATACGTTTACCGCTTTGGCGGCATCGTGGATGGCCGCTTCGGGCGTTTTTTTGTTGAATATGACACAGGCTTCGTACTCCTGGGAGATAATATCGAATACTTCCACAATCAGTTCGCAGTTATCTACACCTTTGATATAGCGCGTCTGTTGCGCAAATGGCTTCAACCGTGGATTCCTGGCCAGAAAACCAGCAAAATAAGGATCGGTATCAATTTCTTTCCGACGCGGAAACTGCCCTGTCAGCTCCATCAGCCGTAAGTCGCCAGATTTGTCGACCAGTGTTTTCACAAACTCCCAGGCAAGCTGCGGATTGGGGCAGGTGTTGAAAATGACAATATTTTTCGGATCGCCATAGGTATAAACAGGTCCTGTATGATTGCCGGGAACAGGCATACTGTATATACCATATTCGAAACCCGGATCTTTAAATTTATCGAGAAACTCAACGGTCCAGGGGCCCGTAAACTGGGTAGCAATACGCTGCGCCAGAAATGGGTCGCGGGTAGCCGACAGGCGTTCTTTGGCAAAATAGTCGTTTTTGTAGAGTGTTTGCAAAAACCGGAACACCTCAATGGCATATTGATTGTCGAAAGCGGCCTCCATTGTTCCATCGGCAGTCTTTTTAATTAATGGAGCACCGTTCGAAGCGGCCAGATAGAGCGGATAAAAGTTAAACAACCGCTGATACCAGATTGCCTTCACTTCGGTATAGCCGAGCCATTGATCAACATAGCCGTCACCATTTTTGTCCTGCTTAAACTCTTGGCCCGCTTTCAGGTAATCGGCATAAACATAGGGTGGAGTTGGTGTATGCCACTGCTGGAGAGAGCGTGTGTTGCAGAATAGCATAATCGGATTCACTTTCCACGGCACCTGATAAATATGCCCATCCGACGATGTAATTTCCCGGACTACAGCACTATCGCAACGCAACTTTATAAAATCCAGAAAGCCATCCAGCGTATCCAGCGGTATCAGCACACCTGCTTTGGCATACATTTCCACATTTCCCTGCCACATATTGGCATAAATATCGGGCGTGGTTTTACCAACTACCGACGCCAGAATAATCTCTTCGCTCGACTGCCCTTCGGGAATTGGCTGATACCGCAACGGTTTGCCAGGGTGCTGCTTTTGCCAGCGAGTTGTAAACTCCTTTGCAAATGTGATCTCCCCGGCGTTGTTCGAACACCAGAATGTTAGCGGACGGTCCGAATCAACCTTATGGGTGCATCCAACAAGAAGAAGACACCAAAGGCCCAGTTGATAACCACGTATTATTTTCCAATCCAGGCGCATAGACCCGTAATAATACAGACAAATCCACAAATAATCGTACGAACATCCAAACAAATTGCTTTTTATACCTATCCGTTTGTCTTCGATAAGATACTTATCTGAGAAGTGCGGGTCGTTCGTGTTGGGGCACTCTACTTTCGAAGATATAAGTACCCCGACCGAAATCGCCGTTTGAAATCCGCCCCGACCTTGCTAACTTTGAGTATGGAAAATTTCGTGGTCTCGGCCCGCAAGTACCGTCCTGCTACCTTCGACACGGTTGTTGGGCAGGAGCATATTACTACCACACTTCAGAACGCTATCAAGACCAACCATTTAGCGTCGGCGTTTTTGTTTTGTGGACCGCGAGGAGTTGGTAAAACAACCTGCGCCCGAATTCTGGCCAAGACAATCAATTGCCAAAACCTGACCGCCGAAGGCGAAGCCTGCGACACCTGCGAATCGTGTGTGAGCTTCAATCAGAGTGCGTCATTTAATATTCATGAGCTGGATGCAGCTTCGAACAACTCCGTTGAAGATATCCGGAACCTGATCGATCAGGTCCGCTATCCGCCCCAGTCAGGAAAATACAAGATCTATATCATCGATGAGGTTCATATGCTCTCGTCGGCGGCTTTCAATGCGTTTCTAAAAACGCTGGAAGAACCCCCCTCCTACGCGATTTTCATTCTGGCAACTACAGAAAAACACAAAATCCTGCCAACAATTCTGTCGCGTTGCCAGATCTTCGATTTTAACCGGATTCAGCCGCAACACATCGCCACTCACCTGGCCAAAATTGCCGAAAAAGAAGGCATAACGGCCGAATCGGAAGCGCTGGACCTGATTGCTCAGAAAGCCGATGGCGGGCTAAGGGATGCCTTGTCGATGTTCGACCTGAATGTTACGTTTGCTACCGACCGGATCATTCGCTACAAGGAAGTGCTCGATAATCTGCACATCCTCGATTACGACTATTATTTTAAACTGACCGATTTGCTGCTGGCAGGCAACCTACCGCAAAGCCTGCTCACGATCGACGAAATCCTGCGTAAAGGATTCGATGGCCATCAGTTTGTGGTGGGCCTATGCCGCCACTTCCGCGATCTGCTGGTTTGTAAAGATGCGGCAACCGTGCAACTGCTACAGGTAACCGAAAACGTACGGCGGCAATACCTCGATCAATCAGCGCGGGCACCAATGTCGTTCCTGCTGTCGGCACTTAGCCTGGGCGGCCAGTGCGACATGAACTACAAACAGGCTAAGGACCAGCGGCTGCATATAGAACTGTGGCAGATGAAACTGGCTAACCTCCGCAATCTGCTCAACTGGGAAAGTTTGCCAGAGTTGCCACTTAATGGCTCCCCACATGGAGATCGACCTACAGGTAACCAGCCGGTAGACGAAAAAAAAAACGCCAGTCGCCCAGCCAGCGAACAGCCGTCAGCCCGTAGTGGTAGCCAGCTAACAGAAAGTCAGCCGCTCACCAGCGAACCTGTTAATCAGTATCAGGCCGAAAAAACCGTTTCTAACACAAACGGAGCTTTGCCAAACGGGGCTGTTCATCGGAATGGTACGGCGGCTACAGTTTTAGCTCCTACCGGGGTTTCTACAACACCGCCCAAACCGCCCATTCCCCCACCAACACGTCCGGCCAATAGCCGTCTGCGCCCTACGGTTCCGCTGGTTAGCAGTGCGGCACAGGCAGCAGTAGCAACTACCGAAGAGGTTGTAGTTGCTGCGCCCGTTCGCGTTGACAAACCGTTTAGCTTCGATGATCTACAGGATGCCTGGTCGACATTTGCCCGGCTTCGTAAACAACAGAATGACATTACGTCGGAACAAGTTGTCCTGAATCGGGAGTTAACCCTTAACGGCACCACCGTTCACTTAACACTCGACAACACGTTGCAAGTCGATTTTCTGACCGAACTCAAACCCGATTTGCTGGGCTATCTACGCAAAGAGCTTCAGAACAGCCAGATTCAGATCGAACACAAAGTGGTGATTCAGGAAGTGAAGAAAATGATTTATAGCTCGCTCGATAAATTCAACTACATGGCCGAAAAAAATCCGGCCCTGCACGAGCTACGAAGGGTATTGAATCTGGAAGTTGACTATTAGGGATTTTAACAATCTTTTCAATCTTGTTAAAATCCCGCTTCTGACTAATTCTGACATCATTTATACGCTTTTGCCTCCCGAATCAATGACTTGTATTCGCTGACGGCCAGCGCTTTTTTATAATACACTTTGGCGCGGTTGCGGTCGTTGGCGCGAGCCGCAATGCGAGCAATTCCAGAATAGGCAAAAGCCTGATACTCTTTCGTGTAGGATTCACTAAAAGGAAGCTTTAGTGCGGTTTCGTAGAATCTCATTGCTTCCTTATCGTTCTTATCGTCATACTCTGCCAGCATTCCGTCGAATGTATTAACTGCCAGTGGCACCAGCTTATTCGGCATCTGTTTCAGGCGTTCTACGTAAGGTCGCGCTTCGGCATACCGCCCCGACAGCAACAGGGCTTCGGCATTAATCATCCCAAATAAAGGGTTGTCCGGATACTTATCGGCCAGGTATTTTGTGTAAACCGACGCCCGCGCCGGGTTCATTTCGTGCTTCAGATAAATATGCGCCAGATAGTAGTTTGCCACAGGACGCATAAAAATGCCTTTTTTTGTGGCAATGTCAATCTGCTTTAAGCCCTGCGCCATATCGCCATCCTGAAAAAAGAACATAAACGGCTTCACAATCGAATGATCCATCGGATACCGTTCGATATAGTAATTGTAAAGACCCGATGTAAACTGAAAGTCGGGAGCCCGGTTGGCTAACCCGAAGCCCGTTTTCAGATAACTATAGGCCTTTTTCGATTCGCCAACCGCTTTGAGGGCCTCGCCTTTGTTATTGTAGAGCGAAGCCAGATAGCTATGGGCAGTCAGCGCAAAAAAGGTACCTTCGGGGTCGTCTTCGTTCTTATCGAGCATTTTTTTTGCCAGCTCAAGCCCCCGGTTTGCTGTCTGAACAAACTGGGCTGTAGCGGCCTTATTTTCATGCAAAGGCAGATATTGAAGTTCCAACTGGGTAGCCCGCAAAATGTAGCCGACCGGATGCTGCGGGTGGCGCAATTGCATTTGCCGGATCATACCATCGGCTTCGGCAAACTCACAGTTGTAAATAGCATCCAGTGTTTTGAGAATCGTTTGCTGAAAAGCCGGATCGGTCAGCACCTGAGCCTTCGAAACAACCGACAGGCTAAGCAAACAAAAGATAAAGAGTATTTTTTTCAGCGTCATTCTGGTTGGTGTCAGGCGTCATCGTTTGATTCTATACTAGCCGGACCGTACTTTTGTTAACAGCGTATTATCTAACGATGGCTATACGCAAAAGTTTCACTTATGATTCATTACGAACAGTTTGTACTGGACAATGGCCTGCGGGTCTTCGTCCACGAAGACGAATCGACCCCGATAGCGGCCGTCAATATTCTTTATAATGTTGGTTCGCGCGACGAAGATCCCGAAAAAACGGGGTTTGCCCACTTATTCGAACACCTGATGTTTGGTGGTTCGCGGCATATTCCGGCCTACGACGAGCCGCTCCAGAAAGTTGGTGGGGAGAATAATGCTTTTACCAGTCCCGACATCACCAACTACTACATTACCCTCCCGGCTGCTAATCTGGAAACGGCCTTCTGGCTCGAATCCGATCGGATGCTGAGTCTGTCTTTCGACCCGCAAGTGCTCGATGTGCAGCAAAAAGTTGTTATTGAAGAATTCAAACAGCGGTATCTGAACCAGCCGTATGGCGACGTATGGCTCAAACTCCGTCCGCTGGCCTATCAAACCCACCCATACCGCTGGGCAACCATCGGAAAAGACATCAGCCACATCGAAAACGCGACACTAGACGATGTAAAAGCCTTTTTCTACAAATACTATCTACCCAACAATGCCATTCTGGTTGTAGCCGGAAATGTTACGATAGAAGAGGTAAAGCAGTTGTGTGCCAAGTGGTTCGAACCAATTCCGGCGGGTGACCACTATATTCGGCAACTGCCCGCCGAACTCCCTCAAACAGCCGCCCGCAAGTTGGAAACTTCGGCCAAAGTTCCTTTAAATGGCCTCTATAAAGCCTATCATATGCCGGGTCGTTTTCAGCCTGATTTTCACACCACCGATCTGCTGAGCGATCTGCTTGGCCGGAGCAAATCGTCGCGCCTGTATCAGCGGCTCCTGCGCGACAATCCGCTTTTCAGCAACGTAGGCGCTTATATCACCTCCTCCATTGATCCGGGTCTATTAGTCGTTCAGGGCACGCTTAACGGAGGTGTTTCGCTGGAAGAAGCCGACGCGGCTGTTGAAAGCGTTGTACAGGAGTTTATCGATCAGACAGTATCGGACGAAGAACTGGCGAAAGTAAAAAATCAGGCAGAAGCTACCCTGGCCTTTTCGGAAGTAGAACTACTAAACCGGGCCATGAATCTGGCATTTGCAGCCAATGCCGGTAACCCCGATCTGGTCAATGAAGAAGCCGCTCAGATTCAGGCCGTAACGCCCGACGATTTGCGTGCAATGGCGAAACAGGTACTTCGAAAAGACAACTGCTCAACGCTATACTATCGGGTGGCATAAACAACAAACAGCATAGAAACGACCTATCGGCCAAAGGCACTGACGGCAGAACCGCTCCAGGCGTTATCCCAAGACCTGAAACAGGCGCTCACCGAACTCTACGGCGACCGGCTCAATCGGATAGTGCTATACGGTTCCTACGCCCGTGGTGATTTCCATGCTGAATCCGACGTCTATTATATGGTGGTACTCAATGATGACGAAGTGAAATCAGGAAAAGAGATTCGTTATATGGTTGACCGGGTCTATGATCTTTCCGATGAGCATCATACATTGATTTCGGTCAAACCAGCTTCATTAGAAAAGTACCTTCATTCCGATTTATTCCTTTATCAGAACGCCCGACGTGAAGGCAAACTTATATGAGCGGAAACGTACATACCTATATGCTTCTGGCAGAGGAATGTTTGAGAGATGCTCAGTATTTATTACAGAACGGCAGTTATTGGAGTGCCGCCGGACGGGCCTATTATGCTTATTTCGACGCTGTAAGAGCATTGCTTGCAACCAGAAATATAACCAGCAAGTCTCATTCATCCATCAAAATGCTATTCGGAGAACACTTTGTTCTAACAGGTATTTGCGAAAGATCTGATGCTAAAGACTTTCATAAACTGTTTTTGCTACGGCAGAATAGCGATTATGATGCGGACGAAGAAACGACCGAAATAGATGCGATGGATGCATTGGAAACGGCATCCGAATTTCTTATGTAGGCCGAAGCCTATCTTCGGCAAAACGATTTTGTTTCATGAAAATACGAGTAGGACAAGGCTACGATGTTCATCGACTCGAAGCCGGACGACCATTCTGGCTGGGTGGTATCCAGATTCCGAGTTCATTCGGGCCGGTTGGTCATTCTGATGCCGATGTGGTGTGCCATGTGCTGTGCGATGCGCTGCTGGGCGCAGCCAACATGCGTAATATTGGCTATCATTTTTCGGATAAAGACCCTCGCTGGAAAGGTGTCGATAGTAAGATTCTGCTAACCGAAGTACTTCGTATGGTCCGGGAAGCGGGTTACGAGGTTTCGAATGTCGATGTTACGGTTGTGTTGCAGGAACCCAAACTAAACCCACATATCCCGGCGATGAAAACCTGTCTGGCTGCTGTTATGGCGATACCGGAAGACGATATTTCTATTAAAGCCACTACTTCCGAACACATCGGGTTCGTTGGGCGGGGCGAAGGTATTGCCGCGCATTGTGTGGCGCTTATCTTTAAGGATTAATTCGTAAATACAATCTGTTTATGAAAACCCTGATTTACCTCCCTGCTCTGCTCCTGACAGGCGTAGTGGCCTGTGCGCAACCCAAACCCAGTAAACCCGACGAGCCACTGGGTTTCGAAGAATACGACCCCGTTTCGACGCTGAAAGTACCCGAACACAAACTGACCCGGGCCAAATATCCGTTCATCGATGTGCATAATCACCAGTACCAGATGGATCATGCCGATCTGAGCAAGCTAGTTGCCCAGATGGATAGCCTGAACATGGGCCTGATGATTAACCTGAGTGGCCGTGGTTTTAGCAGTAGCGAAGCCGAAAGCACTCGCTTTTTCGACGACGCGCTGGCCAACATTCAGAAAAGCAACCCCAAACGGCTGGCCTTGTTTACAAACATTAATTTCTCCAATGTAAACGATAAAGGCTGGACAGCGCAGGCGGTAAAAACCCTCGAAGACGATGTAAAAAAGGGCGCTCACGGCCTGAAAATCTACAAAAACCTGGGCCTTAATGTCAAGGACGATAAAGGTGCACGCGTACGAGTCGACGATCCGCGCCTTGACGCCATCTGGGCCAAATGTGGCGAACTGGGCATTCCGGTGCTGATTCACACGGCAGACCCTAAGTCATTCTGGGACCCAATGGATCGGTATAACGAGCGCTGGCTCGAACTGAAGTTACATGCCGGTCGTCGGCGCGGCCCAAATGATCCGGTTCCCTGGGATCAACTGATTACCGAACAGCACAATGTGTTCCGCAAACACCCAAAAACAACCTTCATTGCGGCTCACATGGGCTGGTATCCCAACGATCTGAAAAAACTCGATAGCCTGATGACGGTTTTCCCGAACATGAATGTCGAGATTGGTGCCGTTATTGCCGAACTGGGCCGCCAGCCACGAACTGCCGGTAAATTCTTCGACAAATATCAGGATCGAATTCTGTTCGGTAAAGACAGTTGGGTTCCGTCTGAATACGCTACTTATTTCCGGGTTCTGGAATCCGACGACGAGTATTTCCCCTACCACAAAAAGTACCACGCTTTCTGGCGTATGTATGGCATGGCCCTACCCGACGAAATTCTTAAGAAAGTGTACTACAAAAATGCACTACGGATTATTCCAGGACTAGACAAAAGCCAGTTCCCAAACTAATCTAGGGCCAGACATTGGTTTGGCCCACAAAATCCTGGGTAGCATACCGCCATGAAAATTACCACCATCAACCTATATCGCTACGACATTTCGCTAAAGGCCCCCATAGCTATTTCGCTCGGAACCATCGAGCATGCCCGGAACATACTGGTCGAAATTCAGACCGACGAAAGCATTACGGGCTGGGGCGAAGGTTCCCCTTTCTGGATGATCGTTGGCGAAACACAAGCTTCCAGTCTGGCGGCTGCCAACGATATGGCCCGGCTGCTAATTGGCCGCAATCCGCTCGATATTGAAGGTTGCCTGACAACGCTGATCCGTTATCTACCCGCCCACCCTACCACGCGTTCGGCTTTCGATATGGCCTTGTATGACCTTGCAGCCAAAACAGCCAAAATGCCGCTTTATCAGTTTCTGGGAGGCTCGAAACAGACACTCGTAACCGACGAAACTATTTACATCAATACTCCCGAACGAATGGTGGAGGATGCGCTCCGAATTCAGGCAAAAGGAGCAGATGCTATTAAAGTCAAGCTCGGCACAAACTTACGGGATGATATTGCCCGGATTGAAGCCATTCGGGAAGCCATTGGCACCGATACACCTATTCGCACCGACGCCAACCAGGGCTGGGATGTAGTAACGGCTCAGGCCGTTTTGCGTAAGATTGGCGACTGGAATGTGCAATATTGCGAACAGCCGATCAAACGCCACGACATTGCCGGACTTCGACAGATTCGGCAACAGACAACCGTACCCATTATGGCCGACGAGAGCTTGTTCGATGCTATTGATGCCATACGACTTGTTCGGGAGGAAGCCGTCGACTATTTCAATATCAAGCTCTCTAAGAGCGGTGGTATTTTTGAAGCACTCAAAATCAATTCGATTGCCGAATCGGCCGGTATTGCGTGTATGATTGGCTGCATGTCGGAGTCACGGCTGGCTTTAACAGCCAATGCTCATCTTGCTTCGGCTCGCCAAAACGTTCGATTCTATGACCTGGACGCCTGTTTCGAACATGCCGACGATCCGATATATGGCGGTATTAGCTACAATGGCTACCAGATCGAACTTCCTGATACGCCCGGCATTGGCGCTGAAGTCGATTCGGCTTTCTTAAAACAATGCCCTACGGTCAGCATCTCCTGAACTCTGTAAGTGTTCCGCATGATTACGATTACCACCGTTCAATCGAATGCCGATGTGCAGGGCATTCTGGATCTGCAACAGGCCAATCTACGCAAAAACGTTCCGATAAACGTTCAACTCGATCAGGGATTTGTAACGGTCGAACATGATCCGGCCGTGCTGGCTCGTATGAATCAGGCAGCCCCCAGTATTATTGCCAAAGACGGAGATAGGGTAATTGGTTATGCACTTACGATGCTTCCCGAATTTGGGGCCGATGTGCCGGAATTACTTCCGCTATTTGATCTAATCAATTCGCTCACCTATACCGACAAGCCTTTGCGCGAGTATGCCTGGTATGTGATGGGGCAGGTGTGCGTTGGCGAAGGCTATCGGGGGCAACGGGTCTTCGATCGAATGTTCGATCATCACCGCGAAGTTTACGGCCAGCAATATCAACTGCTAATCACCGATATTTCGGCCAGCAATACGCGCTCCCTGCGCGCCCACGCCCGTGTTGGTTTCGAGCCTCTGCACGAATTCTACGACCCGGCCATTGGCGAAACCTGGGTGGTTGTTGTCTGGAATTGGGGTAAGTAAAAAGGAGATGGTTTATGGTTTACGGTTTGTGGTTTATCGTTGCTCCGCCTAATTAGGACCAGAATGAGCAGCGCAACCATAAACCGTAAATCCTAAACCCAATATGCGCTTAATTCTCCCACTCTTACTGCTTGCTACTTCTCTCCTTGCCCAGCCATTACCACAAACCTTCACAACAGCCAAATCGCCCGCCGAAGCTGGCTTTTCGGCCGAACGACTCAAACGACTCGATAGCTGGCTACAAAGCCTGATCGATCAGGGCATTGCTCCTAATGCCGTTACCTTCGTTGCCCACAAAGGTAACGTTGTACACCATAAAGCCTTTGGATACAGCAATCTGGCAAAGAAAACCCCGCTAAAACGCAATGATATGTACCGGATTGCCTCACAGTCGAAGGCAATCACAACGGCAACGCTCATGACGTTGTTTGAAGAAGAAAAGTTTTTGCTCGACGATCCGATTTCGAAATACATACCAGCCTTCAAAAACCCTACAGTGCTGGTAAAATACGACAAAGCCAACCCCATTAACGGCACTTACGAAACCCGGCCGGCCAAAAGCGAAATCACCATCCGGCAACTGCTCAGCCACAACGCTGGCATTCCCTACGAACACCCACTCGACCAGCGTCCCGAGTTTAAAATACCCTTCTTCAACTCAACGGCTCCCGACAAGCTCGAAGATGTGATTAACAAACTTGCCAAACGCCCGCTCCTGCGCGATCCCGGAACGGATTCCACTGGCACTGGCTTCACATATGGCCTGAATACCGATATTATCGGGCGGTTGATTGAAATTCTATCCGGTAAACCGTTCGATATAGCCATGCGTGAGCGAGTCCTCGATCCGCTCGGTATGAACGATACCTACTTTTACCTACCCGACAACAAAGCGAGCCGACTGGTTGAGCTATACAGCAAAGCGAGCCTGGATCAACCCTTGACGCAACATGAGAACGAAGCCTATCGAAACTCATCTATTTCAGGCGCAAAAACCTACTTTTCGGGTGGTGCTGGGCTAATTAGCACCGTTGAAGATTATGCCAGGCTCTGCCAGATGTTTTTGAACAAAGGCACCTTCAACAACAAACGGATTCTGGGTCGTAAAACCGTCGAAATGATGCTACACAACCAGATTGGAGCCGCCGAAGTCTGGGATCGTCACGACAAATTTGGGCTGGGTTTCCAACTCATTACCGAACAATCGCACTATGGCGATCAGGCTTCGCCGGGATCATTTACGTGGGGAGGAATGTATTGTTCCGAATTTACCATCGACCCAAAGGAAGATCTGATTCTGCTGATTTTCACAAACGTACATCCGTATGCCTATTATAGCGATTTCGTTAAAAAATTTCGCATTGCCGTCTATCAGGCCTTGGAGTAAACCCACTGGTTACGGTACTTTAGTATAGGATTGCCACCGGCAGTAGAGCATTGTCTGGAGGTATTTTTTATGAATCTGTTAAAACAAATCACAGCCATGAATCCGCAAAAAACCGCCGTTGTCCTGATCGAGTATCAGAATGATTTTACGTCGCCGGGAGGTAGCCTGCACGATGCTGTTAAAGGTGTTATGGAGTCGACAAATATGCTCCAGAATACCATTGATCTGGTACAAAAAGCCCGCGAAGCCGGAGCAGTGATTATTCATTCGCCAATCAGTTTTCAGGAAGGTTATTTCGAAATAACAAAGCATCCGTATGGCATTCTGAAAGGCGTTGTCGAGAGTCAGTCGTTCCGCAAAGGATCATGGGGCGTCGACATTGTTGATGTGCTAACCCCTCAACCCGGCGACATTGTGCTGGAAGGTAAGCGTGGGCTAGATGCATTCGCCAGCACAAATCTGGATTTCATTCTGCGCAGTAAAGGCATTGAAACCATGGCCTTGGGCGGTTTTCTGACCAACTGCTGCGTTGAATCGACCATGCGTTCAGGGTACGAAAAAGGATTCGAGGTCATTACCCTCACCGACTGCACCGCTACGCTGAGCGAAGAAGAGCAAGCCTTTGCCTGCGCAAAAAACTTCCCGATGTTTTCGAAACCTATGACACACAACCAGTTTCTGGACGAGTTAACGGGACAAGCCGTTCAGGAAATCGAAACAAGAGGGTATTCGGCCTGAGCTACGCCATCAAGAGAACCCTAAAAGGTTTTTGAAACCTTTTAGGGTTGGTTTCCCACCCATACGCAGGAAAGAGCAGGAAAGTTATGTTTAAAAAGAACAGCATCTTTACAAATCGCTGTCAGATTTTCTGACATCCAACGGTGTTTCTGCCGTCTATTGCCCTAAACCATCTTTTTATGAATGCCATTTTGGGAGTTATCTATCATGCTGTCGGTGGGTTTGCTTCCGGCAGTTTTTATTTGCCCTTCCGTAACGTTAAGCAATGGTCATGGGAAAGTGCCTGGATTGTGGGAGGTGTTGCCTCCTGGATTATTGTGCCCTGGGTAATGGGCGGCCTGACCGTCAACGGACTAGTTCCCAGTATAACCTCGGCTGATAGCAATACTCTTTTCTGGACTTATTTTTTCGGTGTTCTCTGGGGTATTGGCGGTTTAACCTTCGGCCTAACGATGCGGTATCTGGGTATTTCGCTCGGCATGGCCGTAGCTCTGGGCTACTGTTCGGCCTTTGGCACTCTGGTACCACCCATCTGGGAAGGTAAAACGGATTTGCTGTTGCATACCCGCACGGGTCATTTCACACTGGGTGGAGTTGCGCTATGCCTGCTTGGGATTGCCGTGTGCGGCTGGGCCGGTATGTTAAAAGAACGTGATCTCAATCCCGAACAACAGAAAGCAACAGTAGCCGAATTCGACCTTCGCAAAGGCATTATCGTTGCCACCATTTCGGGGATTCTGAGTGCCTGTTTTGCGTTTGCTCTGACCGCCGGACGGCCCATTGCCCAACTGGCGGTTACGCACGGAACCAATCCACTCTGGCAGAATAACGCCATTTATCCGGTGCTGATGTTTGGCGGCTTTACGACCAACTTCATCTGGTGCATGGTTCTAAACCGTCGGAATCGCTCGTTTGGCGATTATACAGACGCACAAACACCGCTACTGCGCAACTACATCTGGGCGCTGCTGGCCGGTACAACCTGGTATTTTCAGTTCTTCTTCTACGGGATGGGCGACAATTACCTTCCCGATGGCATCCGGTTTGCGGGCTGGACCATGCACATGGCCTTTATCATTACCTTCAGCACCCTTTGGGGCTTGGTATTGTGGGAATGGCGCGGGGCCAGCCGAAAAACCTATAGCGTTGTCTTTGCCGGTTTGTTTCTGATCGTACTATCGACCGTACTGATTGGATTAGGAACACAATCATAAATCGTTCGGCAGGATTAACAGCCGGGCCGACGTTTCGGACTTCAGCTCACCTACCCTGTAAATCCTGTCGAAAAAGTCCGAATTCCGAACGGTCTTCGTTATTTTCGTAGTTGATTCGTTTTATGAGATGAATGTTGGTTTATTTATTCCCTGTTACGTCGATCAGTTCTATCCACAGGTAGGCATTGCCACCTTGCGGTTGCTTGAGTCGCTCGGCGTTACGGTTACGTTTCCAATGGAACAAACCTGCTGCGGTCAGCCAATGGCTAATTCAGGTTTTCAGCGTCTGTCGGCAGGCTGCGATAAGAACTTTATCCAGAATTTTGCCAATTGTGATGTTGTTGTTGGCCCTTCGGGTAGTTGTGTACTGCACCTGAAAGACCATCTGCACTCCGACGAACGCCCCGACGAAGCCGCCCGGCTGCGGGCGAATGTCTACGAACTCTGCGAATTTCTGACCGATGTGCTGAAAGTTGAATCGCTTCCTAACGCCCGCTTTCCGCATCGGGTTGGCCTGCATACCAGTTGTCATGGTCAGCGTGGACTTGGCCTTTCGTCGATGTCGGAACTGGTAGCACCTACGTTTTCGAAACCTGAGCAGCTTTTGCGGATGGTTGATGGACTTGAGCTGATCGAACTTACTCACCCCGACGAATGCTGCGGTTTTGGCGGGACTTTCTGCGTATTTGAGGAAGCCCTGTCGTCGAAAATGGGAAAAGATCGGGTTGCCGATCACCTGCGTCATGGCGCCGAAGTGATTACCGGGGGCGATATGTCGTGCCTGATGCAGTTAGAAGGGGTATTACGACGTCAGAATAGCTCGGTAAAAATCAAGCATATTGCCGAAATTCTGGCTTCATAGAACTAAACAACGGATATGGAAACTGCTTCTTTAAAACATGCCGAAGCTGCCGAAGCTTTTCTGCGCGACGAAGAAAATGCCGATTGGCATAATGAAACCCTCTGGTTCGTCCGCAGCAAACGCGACCGGGCTGCTCACTCATTGCCCGAGTGGGAGCAATTGCGTGAACAGGCTTCTCAGATTAAAACCCACACACTTTCCCGGCTGGACGATTATCTGATTCAGTTGGAAGAAAATGCAAAAAAAAATGGCATTACGGTTCACTGGGCAGCCAACGGCGACGAACATAACCGAATCGTTCACAGCATTCTTCAGCAGCACAATGCCAGCAAGATTGTCAAGAGCAAATCAATGCTCACCGAAGAATGTCATCTCAACCCTTATCTAATCGAACGGGGTATCGAGGTCATCGACACCGATCTGGGCGAACGTATTATTCAGCTTCGCAATGAGCCACCGAGCCACATTGTGATGCCCGCCATCCACCTCAAAAAGAAACACATTGGCGATCTGTTTCATCAGCATCTGGGCACCGAAGCTGGGGCCGAAGATCCGCAGTATCTGACAGAAGCGGCCCGAATTCACCTCCGCCAGAAATTCCTGATGGCCGATGTTGCCATAACGGGCGTCAACTTCGCCATTGCCGAAACGGGCGGCTTTGTGGTCTGTACCAACGAAGGCAACGCCGACCTGGGTGCCCATCTGGCCAAGGTTCATATTGCCTGCATGGGCATTGAAAAAGTAATTCCAAAAGCTGAGCATCTGGGCGTTTTTCTGCGGCTGCTAACCCGATCGGCAACAGGTCAACCAATCACAACATTTTCCAGTCATTTTCGCAAACCGGGCCCGGGTCAGGAAATGCACCTCGTATTGGTCGACAATGGCCGTACGCGCCAGTTGGCCAGCCCCGATTTTCGCAATTCACTGAAGTGTATTCGTTGTGGAGCCTGCATGAACACCTGCCCGGTTTACCGGCGTAGTGGTGGACACAGTTACCACACGGCTGTAGCTGGCCCCATTGGCTCTATTCTGGCTCCCAATATTGACATGAAAGAGTATGCCGATCTGCCGTTTGCATCTACGCTGTGCGGATCGTGTTCCAATGTGTGCCCAGTCAAAATTGACATTCATCAGCAGCTCTACAAATGGCGGCAGGTACTGGGTGAAGCCGGAGCCGTTGAATCGTCGAAAAAAATGGGCATGAGCGGCATGGACGTACTCTTCAGCCATCCGTGGCTATACCGCTTTGCCGGACGTGCCGGACGGTGGCTTATGCAGAAATTTCCGTCGCTGGCTAATAAACCCAGCCTGAACCCCTGGGCTATCCACCGCGATATGCCCAAACCGCCTGCCCAAAGTTTCCGGGATTGGTATGCAGAACAAAACAAAAAAACGAATGGCTGAATCAACCACCCGCGATACTATTCTGGCTGCCATTCGACGAGGAAAACCCGATGTTCAACCGCTGCCCGCTACCATCGGTTTCGCTCCCAACATGGCGTCCGATCAGTTCGCTGATACCTTCCTGACGATGGTAAAAAATAATGGCGGACAAGCCATACGGGTAACATCGCTGGATGAAGTAAACGCCTTTCTCGGCAACGAATACGATCTTACACTACCCGTACTGAGCCGGGTTTCGGGGCTCGATATTAGCAATTTCACCCCAGCCGAAGACCTTCGGCTGCTGGACGATTTGCACCTGGTCGTACTGGAAGGGAAAGTTGGTGTGGCCGAAAATGCAGCCATCTGGGTCGATGAACCAGTTATGGGTATTCGGGCACTACCGTTCATTACCCTCAATCTGGCCCTTGTGGTATCCGAAAAAAACATTGTAGGCAACATGCACCAGGCCTATCCCCGCATCGATACCAGCGTGGGTTTTGGCGCTTTCATTGCCGGTCCTTCTAAAACCGCCGACATTGAACAATCGCTGGTTATTGGCGCCCACGGCTCCAAAACGTTAACGGTGTTTCTGCTTGCGGATGCTGGACATTAGTCGTTAGACAACTTTCAGAAACTAACCAACATCCAATGACTAATGTCCAGCATCCAATATCTTTCCGCCCGAACGTGAGAATCAGCGGTTAATAAGCTTTTGAGCCTATACATTCATAAACCAATCTATGCAGCTCAATCGCAGGCTTTTTCTGAAACAATTAGGCTTTGGTGCCGCCAGCGTTAGTCTTCTGTCTTCGCTACCAATCGACACATGGGCTAAGGGCACTACGAAACTTCTCCGTAGTACGCCCGAAGCCCAGGGTATGTCGTCGACCGAAATTCTGAACTTCCTCAATGCTGTTGAAGAAAAGAAACTCAATGTCCACAGTGTAATGGTTTTGCGGCACGGTCACGTTGTTGCCGAAGGCTGGTGGGCCCCCTATGCACCCAATCTCAAACACACTCTTTACTCACTCAGTAAAAGCTTTACGTCAACAGCAGTTGGACTGGCCGTCGCCGAAAAACGCCTGACTGTTGAGGATAAAGTAATCAAATTTTTTCCGAACGATCTACCTGTCACCGTTAGCGAGAATCTGGCTGCCATGCGGGTAAAAGACCTGCTCACAATGTCGACCGGGCATGATAAGGAACCTGCTGTTCGCTCCGAAAAAAACTGGGCTAAAGCGTTTCTGGCTCAACCTGTCGAGCATAAGCCCGGCACATTTTTTCTCTACAATAGCATCGCTACATACATGCTCTCGGCCATTGTGCAGAAACTTACCGGACAAACCGTGCTGGCCTACCTAAAACCTCGCCTGTTCGACCCGCTGGGCATCGAAGGCGCCGATTGGGAGGTCGACCCACAGGGGATTAATACAGGTGGTTGGGGCCTTCGCCTGAAAACGGAAGATATTGCCCGGTTTGGGCAGCTATTCCTTCAGAAAGGCGTATGGAACGGTAAACGGCTGGTAGCGGCCGATTGGATCGAAGATGCGACTAAGTTCGAGATTCAGTCGAAGGGTGGATCGCGCCCGAAAGAAGAGAACGATTGGTTGCAGGGCTATGGCTATCAGTTCTGGCGTTGTCGACATGATGCCTACCGGGGCGATGGCGCATTCGGGCAATATTGTATTGTTATTCCGAAAGAAAATATGGTAGTGGCAATCACCAGCGAAACCAGCGATATGCAGGGTGTTCTGGACAATGTCTGGAACCACCTGTTAGGAGCCGTAAAGGGTAAAGTCCTACCTGCCGACGACCTTGCTCAGGCAAGCCTGAAGAGAAAACTGACAACACTCGCGCTGCCGATTCTGAATGTAAAATCAACCTCGCCCATTGTGGCTCAGATCGACGGCAAGCCGTTCGCTATGGCCGAAAATTCGCTGCACGTTAAAACCGTTTCGCTCAATTTTGGCAAAGACGGCGGTATCTTTACCATACAGGACGATCAGGGCCAACACCGGATCAACTGCGGCATGGGGCGTTGGGTCGTAAAAGAAACCGACTTGTCAGCCCTTCCACTCAAACTAACGCCAACAAAAATTCCGGGCGAAACCCAAACTAAAATCGCTTCGAGCGGCACCTGGACCGATCCCAACACCTTTGTGCTGACAGTTCGGTTCATTGAAACGGCTCACTACGAAACGATTACCTGCACATTCGACAACAACAATCTGAAAGTCGAATTCAGGAAAAGTCTGGCCATTCTTAATTCGTCCGTTAAAGACGACCGTCCTGTTCTGCAGGGGCAGGTACAGTAATCCATCTTTTCAACAGGATTGCCAGGATTAGTTGGGCCAGCTATTTTCAAAAATAATCCTGGTAATCCTGTCGAAAAAAGAACATGTAACAGTGATCAGCCAAACGCGATCAATATCAATAACTTTGTTGCTGATAACTGATCACGTTTAGCTGATCACTGTATTTATTATGTGGAAAAAAATTGGCGTAGGGGTGCTGCTGGTGTTAGTTGTCGTAGGGATATGGCAGCAGGAATTGATTAGCTATGGCTGGATGCAGGCAAAGGGCCAACTACACATCCTCTGGAATACCGAACCTGTCGATGAGGTCCTGGCCGATCCAGCTTATCCTGACTCACTCAAACAAAAAATAGAACTTATCCGCGAAATCAAACGTTTTGCTATTGACAGCCTTGGACTGGACAAGTCGGGCAGTTACGAGTCGTTTTACGATCAGCATGGCAAACCAATTCTATGGGTTATAACGGCAGCCGAGCCTTATCAACTTGTTGCCCGCCAATGGCATTTCCCAATTATTGGAACGTTTTCATACAAAGGTTTTTTTGAGAAAGATCGTGCCGACTCTACTGTGTCGGAACTGAATCGAGAAGGCTACGATACACGCATCAGTGAAGTGTCGGCCTGGTCGACATTAGGATTTTTAAATGATCCCATCCTGTCCAGCTTTCTCGACCGCCGTGTTGGGAGTCTGGCCGAACTGATCATTCATGAGTTAACGCACGGAACACTGTTCGTTAAAAACAGTTTAGAATACAATGAGAATCTGGCCGATTTCGTGGGCGAATATGGTGCCTTACGTTTTCTGGCTCAGAAATATGGGAAAGACTCGACACCTTATCGGGATTATCTGGCTACCAAAGCATTCTATGAACGCTATGACGACCATATTCTGCGAGGCACCCGAAAACTCGATAGTTTGTATCACAGTTTTAAACCCACAACGGCCCTTGCAGTCAAAGATTCACTGAAGTGGCAAACCATCCGGCAAATTGTGGTCTCGTCGGATACATTGAGCGACGAACGGAGTAGTTCAGCTACACGTTCAGTAAAAAAACGGCGTTTGAACAAACTAAACCTACCGAATAATGCGTACTTTATTGGTTATCTGACCTATCGAAAACAGCAAAATCGGTTTCGACAGGAGTTTGAAAATCAGTTCGGTGGCAATTTTAAGCGGTATCTAACATACTTAAAACAAACCTATCCATCTTTGTAAACGAAGTCCAGAAGGGCGGTTGTTCCTATGAAGAAATTAGTAATAAGCATCGGTATTCTTTCTGTTCTGGGCACAGGTTTCACGGCACTGAACACCTATCGACGCGTGGTCAATAATAGTTTTGGTCCGGGAGAACATCTTGAATATCGGGTCCACTATGCCTTTATCAATGCAGCCGAAGCCGTTGTTGATGTAAGTCCTACCTTATATAAAGTGAATGACAGGCCCTGCTATCGGGTCAATGTCGATGGTCGTACGGTTGGCGCTTTCGATCTGGTAACCCGGATTCGGGATACCTGGCGCTCCTATATCGATACATCGGCTATTCTCCCACAGAAATTCTATACGAATCTACAGGAAAATAATTACCGTAAGGAGGAGAATATTACGTTTAACCACGAAGCAAACACGGTAAAAGCCGAAGAGCGCACAGAAAAAGATGTGTTTAAAGTGCCCGACAATGTGCATGACCTTATTAGTGGTTATTATTTCCTGCGCACCATCGACTTTAGTAAAATAAGCAGTGGGCAAGTGATTGAAGTACCTGCTTTCTACGACGATACGGTTTATAATATGAAGGTTCGGTATCGAGGAAAAGACATAATCAAAACCAAGCAGGGTAAAATTAATGTGCTGAAACTAAATCCTGTTCTGCCGCAAAACAAGCTATTTAAAGATGAAGAGTCGATTCGGATCTTTGTTTCTGACGACGTCAATAAAGTACCCGTGAAAGTGGAGGTCGATTTGTGGGTAGGCTCAATGGTGATGGATCTTAAGCGTAATAGCGGCCTAAAACAGTCGCTGCATTTTTATTAACGATTCACGACAGCAAGTGTCGTAAGCGTATCAATCCTCGTTCCAGCGCTGTTAATCGATTCCAGCGTAAGTTATAAAACGGCTCTTCCGATGCGCCAAAACTTCGGTAGAAATCCACGATGGAGGACTTAACCGGACTTTCAAAATCGAATATACTGTTTGTACCCGCATACGCCCGGATGACCTGATCGATCAGCAGCGTCCGGGCATTTTTTGTGCGCCCCGTTGCCGATGCGGCATTGAACAGGTAAATAATTCGGTTGCCTTCGCGCACAAACAACGCCCCGGCTTCGATCCTGCCCTGCTGAGCAGCATAGTATAATATTCCGAAGCCGCGACTCATTAGTTCGTTGCCCAAACGATCAAATAACGCATAAGCCCAATCGGCAACTCCACCGTCGATGGTTTCGGCATGATTGATACGAAACAAATTTAGTAAGGGTTGCAGGTCAGTTGATTCAACCACTGTCCAGTTAGCGGCTTCGGCCCGGCGCAGGTTCAGTTTCCGGTCACGCGAATAGTTCTGAAAAAGCGTCGCGTAATCTGCCGACAAATCCAGTATATGTGTTGCGAGCTGACTTACTTCGGCCCAAACCGGGCGACGACTTACCTGGCGAAGGCACAATTTTGTTCCATAACGAAACAAGTGCGAAACAGCCTCCAAGAACGGGTCAGTATCGACCTCATCGACGCTAAACACGGCCAGAAACTGACAAAAAAACGGCTGGTGGACAACCCATCGGTGCATTAGCCCGGCAATGCCTTTTCGTCGTAACGGAATTGGCATAACAGCCTTATAACTGCCTTTTTCATCGAACAGCACCAGGCCCTCCCATTGCCAGTCGGGAGCGGGCAAAACGGCATCCAGATACCACGAATAGCCATACAAAACCCGCTGCGCCGACAACGCTACACAGGCATCCCACGCCAATGTATCGATCTGATGGCGAGGCACACGTTTGGGTACTAAGAAGTCGGACACAAAAGCTACGGCTGGTAATCAGGCAAATGTATAACGCCGTATGGAAGTAATAGCAAGCGTTACTTAAACTTGGTCTTTAGCTTTTCAATTGAAGCGCGGGTTTCGGCATTTTTCGTCACCAGATCGCTGATGGTCTGGACGGCGTGAATCACCGTACTATGGTCGCGGCCGCCGAAATGATAGCCAATCGATTTGAGCGACAGATCAGTTTTTTCTTTCGCCAGATACATCGCCACCTGACGCGGATATACCAGTTCCCGCTTCCGGCTTTTGGCCTTCAGGTCGGCAATGGTTACGCCAAAAAAATCAGCAACCATTTCCTGAACTGAATCGATGGTTACTTCCCGCTCCGAATCGACAACGATGTTCCGAAGGGTTTGCTTGGCCAGTTCCAGATCAATTTCGCGCCGGTTCAGCGATGCCTGTGCAATGAGCGATACAATTACGCCTTCCAGTTCTCGAACATTGGTATTGACGCTGTGCGCCAGATACTCGATTACGTTGTTGTCGATATAAATTCCTTCGGCCTGAAGCTTTTTCTGGATAATAGCAATCCGCGTTTCCAGATCGGGCGTCTGCAAATCGGCCGAAAGCCCCCACTTGAACCGCGACAGCAGCCGGTCTTCCAGTCCGTCGAGCGCACGAGGTGCACGGTCGGAGGTCATAATGATCTGCTTGCCCGACTGATGCAGGTGGTTGAAGATATGGAAGAAAATTTCCTGCGTCTTTTCTTTCTTTTGCAGAAACTGCACATCGTCGATCACCAGCACGTCTACCTGCATATAGAACGCCGTAAAATCGCGAATGCTATCGGTTCGAATGGCGTTCAGGAACTGGTTCGTAAACTTCTCCGACGTTACGTAGAGTACGAACTTATCCTGATTCTTATTCTTAATATAGTTACCAATGGCCTGCACCAGATGCGTTTTGCCCAGCCCTACGCCCCCATGAATCATGAGTGGGTTGAACGACGTAATGCCCGGCCGCTCGGCTACGGCATACCCCGCTTGCCGTGCCAATCGGTTGCAGTCGCCTTCAACGTAGTTATCGAAGGTATAGGAAGGGTTCAGATAGGAATCGAGCGTGAGCGAATCCAGATCTTTCAGCTCAAACGGGCTCTTCAGAATATCAGGATTAACATTGTCGGGTTTGGCCGTCTGCGGGGTTTTCGTGGTTGGCACATTAACCGTCAGCGGGCGATTTTGCTCATTTCCCTTATCGACAATGATCGAGTATTCGAGCTGCCCATCCCGACCAATGGCCGTATCGAGTGCTTTCCGCAGGGCATGCACGAAGTTTTCTTCGAGCCATTCATAAAAAAACTCGCTTGGCACCTGAATTGTCAGAACGTTTCCGTTCAGACGAAGCGGTACAATGGGCTCAAACCAGGTATTAAAACTTTGTTCGGGTACAATCTCCCGGATAACATTCAGACAGCGATTCCACACCGTCATTACTTCACGCTGCATGGTTGGCTGAGTAGTTACATTCACGGGAGTACGTCATTGTTACGTTGGTGTCGCAAAAAAGGGAGACAAATGTAGGGAATTATCTGACCGGAGCTACCGGGCCCGGCCACGTTTTTTTGATATTTGTTTTAACTGCTCATACCATTTCCTGCTTCATTAAGCTAAAATTAATCGTTTCTAACGGAAGGTCAATGAGCCAGAGTAATCCCTTCGAATAATCCAACATCAGTGGTAATTAACTGGTTAATTTAGCAAGGTTGTCCCCGGAAATAGAAAATATTACTTTTACCTGGCTGTTTCACTGGCCTTACCTATGGAATCACTTTTTTCTGAAATTTTCCCAGCCGCCGATAAGTCAGTGTGGCTGAATCAGGTGCTGAACGAAAGCAAACCCAGCCGTGCTGGTACTTCCGAATCAATTGAATCGATTTATGAAGCCTTACGCTGGCCTACTGCCGAAGGCTTTACGGTTGAGCCATACTACACGCCCGACGATTTAGCTTCTCTTCCGCTCCACCGTATTCAGCAGGCACAAAAGCAAACACCGGGTTGGCTAACAGCGCCGACCTATACCGTTACCGACGAAAAGGCAGGTAACCTGGCAATCCATCAGGCTATTCAGAATGGTGCAGATGCTCTTGTTTTATCGTTGAAAAAACGACCCGCGCTGAGTAGCGATATGCAGTTGCTGGCACGATTGCTCGATGGAATAAAACTTAGTGAAACACCCATTTTTTTCAAGACAAATGATGCCCTAAAGCTGGTTGAAACACTTGACCATATTGCCCCCTACCAGATCAAAGGCGGTTTGCTATACGATCTGCCAAACCAATCGGTACAAGAATACGGCCAGACAATTGCTACTGTAACGCGAGCCACCGCCAGCTCGCCACACTTTTACACGATTTGCGCCAGTAGTCATTCGTTTCATAATGCCGGAGCTACGGCTTCGCAGGAGTTGGCTTTTACACTCGCTTATCTTGCCGATTTATACGACTACCTGACTGATTCCGGGTTATCAATTGAACAACTCATTGCCAAAACCATGCTATCGGTGGCAGTCGGGACCAGTTATTTTATGGAGATTGCCAAACTGCGGGCGCTCCGGGTTCTGTTTAACCGACTATGCAGTTTCTACACGCCAGGCAACCCTGGCGTGTTTGTTCATGCACAGACCTCTACGTTTTACAATGCTACGGCAACACCCTATACAAATATGCTGCGGGCCACAGCAGAAGCCATGGCCGCCGTTGTAGGCGGTTGCAACGCCTTAACCATACCTCCGTATGATACCGTTCTCGGGCAGTCAGGCTCTGAGTTTTCTGACCGCATTGCTCGAAATATATCGATTCTGCTTAAAGAAGAAAGCCATCTGGACAAAGTTGCCGATCCGTCGGCAGGAGCCTACTACATCGAAAGCCTGACCAATCAACTGACAGAATCGGCCTGGTTACTGTTTCTGGATGTTGAAAAACAGGGCGGTTATGAACAGACAATGACCAGCGGTTTTATTAAGCAGAAAATCGATCAGGCCTATCAGACAAAAGTCGAAGCCATTCGCAACGGAAACGTAATCGTCGGCGTCACAAAGTTCCGATCCGATGAAGGAATTAGCGTCAACATTGCAGAAGAAACCAAGGCTGACTCATTACCCGTTCGGCGGTTAGCCAGCGAATTCGAATAAACCCAACCCGCCATGAAACCCGACTTCGCACAGATACTTAATTCAACAGCAACTACCGGCAAGGAGCCAACGGCCACAAAACCATTCACGACTGCCGAAGGCATTAAGCTAAAGCCGCATTTTATGGCCGACGATGTAGAGCGCTACTATCTGGGAACATTACAGGCTGGAGTACCACCATTTCTGCGTGGGCCTTATGCCAGTATGTATGTGAGGCAACCGTGGACAATTCGGCAATATGCAGGTTTTTCAACAGCCGAAGCGTCGAATGCCTTTTATCGGCGTAATCTGGCGGCCGGGCAAAAAGGGCTGTCGGTTGCATTCGATCTGGCCACGCATCGGGGCTACGATTCCGATCATCCGCGCGTTGTGGGCGATGTCGGCAAGGCAGGTGTAGCCATCGATACGGTGGAGGATATGAAAATTCTGTTCAATCAGATTCCGCTCGATCAGATGTCGGTATCGATGACCATGAACGGCGCGGTTATACCAATCATGGCATTTTATATCGTAGCTGCCCAAGAACAGGGCGTTTCCCCCGAAAAGCTATCGGGTACGATTCAGAACGATATTCTGAAAGAGTTCATGGTACGGAATACCTACATCTACCCGCCCGAACCGTCGATGCGCATTGTGGGCGATATTTTTGCCTATACGAGCCAGCACATGCCCCGGTTCAACTCCATCAGTATTAGTGGCTACCATATGCACGAAGCAGGCGCACCCGCTCAGCTTGAGTTGGCTTATACGCTGGCCGATGGGCTCGAATATATTCGAACAGGCTTACGGGCTGGAATGAAAATCGATGATTTTGCCCCGCGGCTGTCGTTTTTCTGGGGAATCGGCATGAATCACTTTATGGAGATTGCCAAACTACGGGCAGGACGGCTGCTATGGGCTAAAATTGTTCGGCAGTTCGATCCGAAAAATCCAAAATCGATGGCGTTGCGGACCCACTGCCAAACATCGGGCTATAGCCTTACCGAGCAGGACCCGTTTAACAATGTTGCCCGAACAACCATCGAAGCCACAGCGGCTGTGCTGGGCGGCACGCAGAGTCTACATACCAACTCTCTCGACGAAGCCATTGCCCTGCCTACCGACTTTTCGGCACGAATCGCCCGCAATACCCAGCTTTATCTGCAACATGAAACCGATATTACCCGCGCTATCGACCCGTGGGGCGGCTCCTACTACGTTGAGTTTCTAACAACCGAACTGGTCGAAAAAGCCTGGGCACTAATTGACGAAGTCGAGCAGCTTGGCGGCATGACCAAAGCCATCGAAACGGGCCTTCCCAAACTTCGTATCGAAGAAGCAGCAGCCCGAAAGCAAGCCCGAATCGACAGTGGCAAAGATGTTATTGTGGGTGTCAATCGCTACAGGCCCGAATCAGAAACCGAAATTGAGCTGCTCGACATCGACAACCAGGCCGTTCGTGAAGCGCAAATCAAACGCCTGAACGATGTGAAGGCAACGCGCCATAACCAGAACGTAGCGCAGGCTCTTGAGGCCCTTACAAAAGCCGCCGAAAACCGAACATCGAAAACCGAAAACCTTCTCGCTCTTGCCATCGAAGCCGCTCGGGAACGAGCCACGCTTGGCGAAATTTCTGATGCTATGGAAAAAGCATTTGGCCGTCATAAAGCCACTATCCGCGCCGTATCGGGTGTTTATTCGGCCGAAGTGTCGGACGATGAAAATTTCCGACTGGCCCGCGAACTGAGCAACCGCTTTGCCGAACTCGATGGCCGCCGTCCGCGTATTCTGGTTGCCAAAATGGGCCAGGATGGTCACGACCGGGGTGCCAAAGTTATTGCTACCAGCTTCGCTGATCTGGGCTTCGATGTCGATATGGGGCCGTTGTTTCAGACACCAGCCGAAGTTGCCAAGCAGGCTGCCGAAAACGATGTACATATCGTAGGTGTATCGAGTCTGGCAGCAGGCCATAAAACACTAGTTCCGCAGTTGATAGAGGAACTCAAAAAAATTGGCCGCGACGATATCATGGTTATTGCGGGCGGGGTCATACCCGCTCAGGACTATCAGTTTCTGTATGATGCGGGTGTTAAAGGCATATTTGGCCCCGGCACCATCATTTCGGTAGCTGCCCAGAAGATACTCAGGGAATTGATGCAGGACTAAGTTTTTCGTATCTTCACCAACACCGATGCCTAACTGACGATGAAAAAGCCGAATTTATTAACGGCGAAGTCATTATGCATGCGCCTGTCAAACGAAAGCACCTCCGCGCTTGCCATAACCTGACGACTTTATTACGCGTTTACGTACAGGCAAATTGTTTAGGCGAAGTTGATTCTGAAAAGGCAATGGTTTCGCTGACTCGTAATGACTATAAGCCCGGCATTTGCTTCTGGCGTAAAGAAGTAGCGGATACGTTCGATGATGAAACGGTGTAACATCCGGCACCAGCTCTGGCTGTCGAGATTCTGTCGAAAGGAACAGCTAAACGCGAACGAAGCAACTCCCGTTGAGGATATAAAATTTGACGATTATGCCGCTCTGGGTATCCGCAAATACTGGCTTGTCGATCCAGCCCGGCAAACGGTCGAACAGTTTCGGCTGGACGAAGAATTTACTGAGCAACTAGTCCATATTTCCTCTTCGGCTGCTGAATCTGGTTTATGCACGCTACCTAAACGGTCGATAAGTTTTAGCACCATTAACCGACTTTTTCATGTTACGTGATTACCTACAAACTCCCTATGAATATGAAAATCGGAATTATTGGAGCCGGTCATATTGGCCACACCTTAGCCCGGCTATTTGTTCGGGCAGGCCACGAAGTCGCCCTAAGCAATTCGCGCGGCCCGGAATCGCTGAACGACATTATCAACGAGCTTGGTCCTGATGCACACGCCGACACGATCGATAATGCAGCCGCCTTTGGCGAAGTTATTCTACTGGCTGTTCCCTGGCGTTCGCCGGAAGCATTACCTCACCCCGACCTGGTGGCCAATAAAATTGTTATCGACGCCATGAACCCCTATGCAGCCGATTCAACAATTATCGATTTAGGCGACTCGACATCAAGCGAAGAAATAGCCCACCGGCTACCCGATACGCGGCTCGTTAAGGCGTTCAATACGATCTGGTATAAACACCTGGCCGAACACAGCGACTCGTCGAAACCTGCCGAAGAACGGCTGAGCATCTGTATGGCCAGCGATGATCCAAATGCCAAAATGATTATAGCTGGCCTCATCAATAATATTGGGTTTACGGCTGTAGATGCTGGCTTATTACGCGAGGGTGGTCGAAAGCTTCAACCAGATTCGCCCATATATGGCAAAATTTTAACGCCTGCAGAAGCTCAGTATGCACTGAGCAATTTCTGATAAACAACGAAGACCGCCTTTGCAAAGGCGGTCTTCGTCAAACGAATCATTGAAACCGATAACTAGCTATCGTTCAGTATTTATTGACAATTGAATCGGGCAAAAATTTCACGTCGATACCCGTTGCTTTCATCAGATTGGCCCGGTTGTTAGGTCCATCGGCATAGGCCGGATTAACTACCATCGATCGGTTATAGTAATACGAAGCCAGTTCCAGTTTCTGCCGGTTATTCTGATTAAACCCTTCAGTCTGATAAATTACGCCAAGATTGTTATAGGCAGGTGCATAGGCATTGGCAGCCCGTATGGTTTGCTTATAATAATACTTGGCCGAATCGACATTCGGGATAATTTTCTGGAATACATACGCCATTGAAAAATAGGCTTCACCAAAATTAGGATAGATCCGGGTCGACTGCTGAAGGTGATCCAGCGCCCAACGGCCGTGTTTATTGGCATGGGCAATATTGGTATCGATCAGTGTCTGCGCCTTTTTGATCTGCTCGGGAGACGGTTTGGGCTTAATGGCATTGGTTGCGTTGGCAATCGAATCGGCTTTGGTTCGATCTTTCAGTCCTTTTTCAATCCATTCGTTGGCGACATGCCGCTGTACCTGACAGCTATTGGGCGCATACGGCAAGGCCGAATTGAACAGAATAAAATTGTTTTCCCAATCGCGATTTCGTTCAACGGTCTTGAAAGCATAAAGTCCTGTTACCAGGGCCATTATGCCTAGCACAGGCGCATAACGGGTCAGGAGTGGCTTTGCCGTTGATTCAGTACTCCCGGCCGGTTTAACCAATAGTTTCTGTAGGGCCCAGATCAGAATAAAGCCAAAGCCCATAACAGCCGCATAGGCAAACCGTTCGGCAAAAATACCGCCCCGCAACCAGATAAAACCCAGACCGGGAGCCATCGTAACAAAAAACCAGAACAGGCCAAAGCCCCAGAGGGTGCGCTTCATAAAACCTTTCCAGGCAAGCCAGGCCATACCTACAAAGGCAAAGAAACCAGCCCAGGTTAACAGATCGCCTTTACCCCCCGATGGAATAACATTGTATGAATAATCATAGACCAATGGATGGGGAAAAACCAACAGCCGGAGATAATAGATCAGAAACTTAAAGGTGGTCGATTTCTGCGTTTTTTCGATCGCATACGGATAGTTCGCCCAGTCGACGGGAGGATTGCCGCTCAGGGTGCCGATCATTTTCTGTTTCTGATAGAAAAATAATGCCGTAACAAGCAGAAATGGCCACAGACTAATCATCGACTGCCATACATTCCGGCGCGCAAACCAATATTGCATGGCCGGAATCAGAGCCAAACTGACAATAGACGACTCTTTCGAGAGGAACGCCAGATAAAGCGATACGCAGGCTCCGGCAATCCAGCCCCGCTGTTTTGTTTCCAGATACCGCCAGTACGATAGCAGCATCAACGAAATAAACATAAAGCTCAGGATTTCGTCGCGACCTTTAATATTCGCCACAATTTCGGTATGGATGGGATGAGCCATAAAAACTACCCCAATCAGAAAAGCAGTAATCGTTTGCCCCGGCAACCATTTCTGTAATAAAGCACCAATTGCCAAACCAGTTATGGCATACAGGATTGCATTAATTACATGGCTGATATTCGGGTTATCCTTAAAGTATTCCTGCTCAACAGCAAACGTGATGAGCGACAACGGCCGGTAGTAGCCCAGCGAAATATTACTGAAGTGCCAGAACTCAGTTCGTAGCAAGTCTGGAATTCCAGCCAGCCCTTTTTTCACAAACAGATTTTGGCCTACAGCCGCAATATCGTCGAGCGCATACTGATGCCCAAACGTATTTACATACAGCAGAAAACCAAGTAGTGCCAGCGCTGCCAGCGGCCACCATACCACCGGACGTTTTTCGATAGGCAGATCAGTTGTATCGGCAGATTTGGGAGTTGCTTGACGAACGGGGGGCCGCATCGTAGTCTCTGTAGTACGATTAGCAACCGGACGACTGGCAGAGGGAGTCAGAGCAGGTTTAGGAGCAACCGGGCGGTTTGGCCGATCCTGACCTGGCCCTGAAGGTTGTTTTTTTTTAGCCATAACAGCAGGTAACTCGTCTTTTTTATGGGCAATTTTTAGGGAAATTTGTAGTTACTTAGCTAATCACACAGGCCAAGTAGATTCTTTTCTCTTTTTCTCACAGGTAAAGTTCCGCAAGAATGTCAGTAAAATCAATCCAGATGCCTTATCATCTTAAAAGTATTCTTGCTGGACTTAGTTTACTTATGGTGCTCGGCGGCTGTTTACGAACCGCAACACCAGGTTCGACAGGCCGGGGCTCAACCGAACCTACCCGCGATGATAACCTGGCACTGGGCAATCCAAGTGGCGCTTCGACCAACACCCCCGACAATTATTTGCTCGTCAGATCGGCTTATGTAGTGTCGTACAGCAAAAGCCGGGGCATTGCAAACTGGGTAAGCTGGCACCTGAGCTCAGCCTGGAAAGGCGATAGCAAACGAACCAACGATTTTCGACCCGATGCTGCTCTGCCCACAGGCTGGTATGTTGCCCGGCCATCAGAGTATACCAATACGGGTTTCGACCGTGGACACCTCTGCCCTTCCGACGATCGTGATGGATCGCCCGAAGACAATGCCGCTACCTTTCTTCTAACCAACATCGTGCCACAAGCCCCCCGACACAACCGCGAAGTTTGGAAAAATCTGGAAGATTACGAACGCCAACTAATCACATCGGGTAACGAGGTATACGTTATTGCTGGTACATATGGTACTGGAGGCACCGGCCAGAACGGCTATGCAACCAAACTTGCCAATGGTAAGCTGACCGTTCCGGCAACGCTCTGGAAGATTATTATTGTGCTTCCAACCGACTCTAACGATGCCGAACGCGTTTCTACCGATACCCGCATCATAGCGGTAAATATTCCTAACAATCAAACCGCTGCCGATAAACCCTGGCGCGCTTATCTAACAAGCGTCGATGCACTGGAAGAGTTAACTGGCTACAATTTTCTCTCAAATGTTCCTACTGGAATCCAGCGAATTATTGAAGCAAGAATCGACGGCAGCAACAGTTAAAAAACGTACTTCACAGCAACGGTTTTCTAACAAAAAAGCGGACGAACGTCCGCTTTTTTGTTAGGGCATAGCAACTTCCAAGGGTACTTCTACCGGAATTCGTTGCGTACGATGCCTCAATACGGCAATAGCTTCGGCCTCATCGGCGAAACTTCCGTTTACATTAACCATATGCCGGGCCAGCACATCATAGCGCTTTCGCATGAGCAAAAAGAATATTTGCAGAAAATCCAGTCCATCGAAAATAATAGCCTGATTTTGAGCATATTTATCGATCGTTTTCTGAAAAAAAGTTGGATGTTCTGTCCAGTGCATACCGGGCCTAACGTGGTGGCTAATATGATAGCCATCATTCCAGCATTTTTTATTGTATTTCACATTGATGCACGTAATGCTGTTTTTATAGGCATTTCCGGGGTCGTCTATATCAACAAAAGCGTGTTGTGTCCAGTTGCCCATCATGGCAATCAGTCGATAAATAACCAGCGGCAGCAAAAAAACGAGCACCGTGGCCGGCCAGTTGATGAAACATAAAATGGCACAAATTATCCCAAACGTGATTTCGCCGGTCATGGCACGACTAGCCAGTTTTGTCCGATTTTTCCGGCGCAGGTAGCCTAATAAATTGTGCACACCCAGCACAAAAAACTGCCCAAAATAGCTCAGAAAGCTTCGGAACGAATCTCGTTGAAACGCCATTGTACTGCTATCATCGTCTTCAAGATTGTTTTCGGGGTGGTGCATACCGATATGATGGCTGTAGTAGGTTTCGGGGGTATGCCCAAAAAACGGAGCCAGCACCCACGGCAGGTAATTGTTGAGCCAGGAATATTCCGGTTTAAAAAATGGGCGATGGCTGGTGCAATGAAGCATCAGGCCAAATGGGCCTTTAAACACAAAATTGCTGATATAG
The DNA here is from genome assembly GCF_037201965.1 of Spirosoma sp. SC4-14. Lineage (NCBI taxonomy): Bacteria > Pseudomonadati > Bacteroidota > Cytophagia > Cytophagales > Cytophagaceae > Spirosoma > Spirosoma sp. SC4-14. The sequence continues at coordinate 6,714,257 of NZ_CP147518.1, forward strand.
AAATGAACGGCAGCTACTGCCCACCAGACCCAGCCGGTCACAAAAGGCATAAACAGCAGTATTGCCAGCGGAATCAGGGTTAAGCTTATACGAATTGTTAGGTATACGAACGGTAAATCACGTTCGTCTTTAATATATTTTAAGAAATATTGATCAAGCTGGTTATAAGTTCGACCCGTAAATGTCGGGTCATGAATAGCACCCAGTACTTTCATTGACTATACGGTGGTTAAAAGGTTAAGTAGTTAAAAAAATAGGGCAGTTCCGATTGGTCTGTATCGACAATCGAAACTGCCCTAATTATATGGATAACGAAAAAAACAAATTTAAATTGGACGTTTTCGAATTAAGCGTATTATTAATTTGTTAAACGTTGAATATGTAAATCGTTCCAAGATAAAACTATCTTTCCATTAAAAGAATGCCAGATCACATTCTTACTCTAATTTTTTCTCAACTGCGTGACCGCCAAACTCATTTCGGAGAGCCGCTACAACCTTACCAGTAAAGGTATCATCCTGTAGTGAACGATAGCGGGTTAGCAGCGAAAGCGCAATCACTGGTGTAGGCACGCCCAGATCGAGAGCCGTTTCCAGCGTCCATTTCCCTTCGCCCGATGAGAACATTTTTCCTTTGATGCCCTCCAGTTTGGGGTCTTTGCTAAACGCATCCTGTGCAAGCTCCATTAGCCAGCCCCGAATTACCGAACCATGGCTCCACATTTTGGCAACGGCTTCAAAATCGTAGGGGAACTGGCTCTTTTCCAACACTTCAAATCCTTCGGCAATGGCCTGCATCATGCCATATTCGATTCCATTATGAACCATTTTGCAGAAGTGTCCACTACCTGCCGGGCCAGTATACAGATAGCCGTCTTCAACCGAAACCTGCCTGAAAACCTCGTGTAGTGGTTCAATTACGTCTGGGTCACCGCCAACCATGGTACAGGCGCCATTCAGCGCGCCACTTATGCCACCACTGGTACCGCAATCGAGAAACCCAATCCCTTTTTCTTTAAGATAAGCATGTCGACGGAGCGAATCTTTGTAATGCGAATTACCACCGTCGATCAGCACATCACCAGGTTGCAAAAAAGCCAGTAGCTGCTCAATCACTTTGTCGATAAGGGCTCCGGCCGGAATCATCAGCCACAAAACTCGTTTTTCGGGTAGTGCATGATATAAATCTTCCAGCGAGTTCACTCCCTGGGCACCTTCCGTTTTTACGGCATCAACCAATGTCTCATTAATGTCGTAACCAACGACCGAATGGCCATGATGAACCAGGTTACTGACAAGGTTGAACCCCATCTTTCCTAAGCCAATGAATCCTATGTGCATAACGTTCAATGATTTGATCAGTCAAATTGACGATTTTTTCTGAACCCTTGGGTATCTGCTGTTGCAGAGAGGCAAACTGGCTCAGTATGTTCTTATTACTTTATGAATACCCCAATAAACCACAATTCCAACTACTGCCCCTATCGAATCGGCAACTAGATCTCCCCAGTCGGCACTTCGATTGATAGGGAGTATATATTGAAGTACTTCGATCAAGGCACCAAATAGAATACCAATTATCAAGGTTAGGTTTACGCGCATACCGGCCTCCGCCCAAAGTAGTGTGAAGAGCGCAAAAATGGCCATATGCTCCAGTTTGTCGCTAATATCTGTCAGCACTTCCGGGATCTGGTCATGAGGAGCTAAACAGCCAATCAGAATAACAATGGTCCAGCCAATAGCCAGCCAGCGCACAATAGAGGAGTAGTTCATTTAGTCAAAAAATCTATACCGCTTTCCTTATAGCTAGAAACTGCGTTTAAGTCTATTGGCTGTAATCAACAGAAAAAACGTCATTAACGTTACCAGATAAACCACGTTTCTGGAATCAATTAACCCTTTTCCGAGTGCCCGGTATTGCTCATCCAAAGCGATATAGGAAAAGTAATATCCAAAGCCGCCTAAGGCACCCATACTGGCTATGGCACTTAGGCCGACATACAGCAGAAAACAAAAGAACACCCCCAACACAAAAGCAACAACCTGATTGTCGTTAAGCGACGAAGCCCAAAGTCCGATAGCGACAAAGACCCCGGCTAACAATACCAGTCCGATATAAGAGCCAAATACGGCCGCCGAATCGATATTTCCTATGGGAGAGCCCAGTTGATAGAGGGTGATATAGTACACGATCGTTGGCAATATAGTTAACACGACCAATAGCCAGCTTGCCAGAAATTTGCCGCCTACGATGCGCCAGCGACTAACCGGTTTAGTCAGCAACCATTCCAGTGTACCGGTGCGTACTTCATCGGCAAGTGAACGCATGGTTATGGCTGGCACCAGAAAGAGCATGACATAGGGGGTTAGATTAAAAAAAGCCCCCATATCGGCATAGCCATTTTCGAGCAGGCTGGTATCCGGGAATACCCAAAGCATTAACCCTATAGCCGTCAGAAATACAGCCATAATGATGTAAGCAATCGGCGACGAGAAAAATTGATTAATCTCCTTACGAAAAATAGCCCCCATAGTCTAAATCAGTTTATGGTTTATGGCTTATCGTTTATGGTTTATGGGTGCTTTGCCGATTAGTACCCTCAACTGTGGAGCAATCATAAACCGTTAACAATAAACCATAGACCACATTCCATTTTCAATCAAACGGATTATTCTTGTTTCGGCGTATGAATGCCGCAATAATCAGCGAAAGCAGTGCGCCCATAATAATGGTCCCAAACACGCCAGCAATAAACGTAAAACCAGGCGATTGAAACTTCTGCGAAAACTCGAGTGCCTGGTCAATTTGCTCGTCAGACATATTCTGATTTTCCAGCCGTTCGCGTGCCTGTTCAAATGCGCGTTGCTGAATAGTCGGGTCAATCACAACGTTATAGAAAGTAGAAAATGCCGAAGCCAGTATACCTGCCACTCCCGAAAGCAGTGCGCCCATACCAACGCCTTCGCCATACGACATAAACCCTCCGTTTACTTTTCGGTACTCCTGCATAGCCAGAATCAGGGCCGCTATCATTACCGCCAAGGTTAGCACGGAGAACCATGGATTGGTGGTTTGGTCAGTCAGGTACAGAACCAGCGTTATTAACATCAAAACAATACCCAAAATGACGCCCCATTTTAGGGCAAGGCGTGTAGAAGATGGTTGTTCGTTCATAATTCGATAGCCCAGACAGAGCGCTTATGAGTGATTCGGGAGTGATTATGGCCCGTTTTATCGCAATACATTATAATCCTGCTTTCGGAAAAGCAGCGAAATAATCAATACAGGGAGCACCGCCAGCGCTGTTTTTTTCGTCAGTTCATCGGGCAGCAGTACGCCGGGCGTCATGGTGCTAACCTTTGTCCATTGATCGTTAAACGTTTCAGGACCAAATTGATCGACCAGTTGTTTTTTGCCCTCCAGCAGCAGCTTTTTCGAGTTTACAATATATTCGGCAAATACGGTAGTGTCGACCTGAGTAACGAAGAAATAAATTAGCCACCCCGTTACGAGTGCGGCAATCGTATTGATCACGTAACAAATGGTTATTCCTTCCCAAAGGTGAAGCATTCCATGACCAATATACTTCCGATAATACCACACGGTGGCGATCATCATAATAATATGAATACCAAAATCGAGAACCCGAATATTACCCAGTGGAGGAACATCCAGCGCATAAAGAGCCAGAAAATAAAGAAAACATAAAAAGCCCGTTACCAGTCCGGCCAATAGCGGGAGCTTTAATAAGGGGTGGTTAAAATAGGTAATAATGTCTTTCATGTATTGTGGTTAAATTGCCCCTGATGCACAGTGCCAACCACACGGCCAGTGAGTGTCTGCCCCAAAAACGGTGAATTTCTGGATTTTGAAACTGTGTGGTCATATGCCCAGCGTGCAGTTGGATCAAACAACGTCAGGCAGGCGGGTTGCCCTTCGGCAATGGTTACGGCAGGTAATCGCAAAATTTGGCGTGGCCCACTGGTTACTTTCTCAATGAGCTGCGTCAGCGTTAAGACCGGATTGTGAGTAAGTACAGATGCAAAAGCTGTTTCGAGACCAATCATACCGAATTCGGCCAGATCGAACTCTACATTTTTACTTTCGGCATCCTGAGGTGTATGGTCCGACACGATAGCATCGATTGTATTATCGGCCAGCCCTGCCCATAAGGCAGCCACATCGGCCGACGATCGAAATGGCGGATTCACTTTCAGATTGGTATCAAATCCGGCCAGGGCGCTATCGTCGAATACAAGCTGATGCGCAGCCACATCGCAGCTAACCGGCATTCCCTGCGCTTTGGCGTTCCGAATCAGTTCGACCGACCGAGCCGACGAAATTGTTGAAAAATGCAGTGCAGGCGCTTCTCCCCCCTGGCCCAGCTTCTCTGCACCGAGCACATAATCGAGCAGGCGCAGGTCACGTTCAATCATTATCTCTTCGGCTAGAGCCGGCATTCCTTTCAACCCCAGCAACGTGCTCTGCATTCCTTCGTGCATCTGTCCAAAAAGCGTCAGCCTGGTTTCTTCGGGTCGGTTCATCAACAAGCCATTGACTGGCTGGAGGTATTGCAGTGTTTTCAGGAGCAGATCGGGATTCTGGAGCGGATGATGCCCATCAGTAAACGCTACAGCTCCGGCGTGGTGCAGATCGAGCATTTCCGTAAAATCGTCTCCGGCGGCTTTTTTAGTAATAGCTGCCGTAACATGAATAGTTACGGGCTGCCCCTCGGCCATGCGTCGAACATAACCAAGCATCCCTTTCGAATCGACAATGGGTTGCGTATTGGGCAGCACCACGATGTCGGTAAAACCACCGGCCGCAGCCGCCCGACAAACACTTGCCAGATCTTCTTTATGTTCAAAACCGGGGTCCTGTGCCGATACACGCATATCGACCCAGCCAGGAGAAACATGCAGATTAGGCACATCGATAACCTGAACACCTGCCTCTGCGGTTAGCTGGGTGCCGATTTGCCGAATAAGGCCATTAATAATCAAGAGATCAAAAATCTGCCCATCAAACGACGAAGCAGCATCAACAATACGAACGGAGCGAAGTAAGAGTTGCATAACCTTTACCCCCTTTCGGCTTATACCAAAGAGGGGGACATGGGGTAAGGTAATTGAAAAAAAGGCTCCACGGCAGTTAGCCAGTTGGAGCCTTCCCGAATATTAGTACTGATGAATCAGGCACCAACCAATTCCTGATAAGCGTCGGCCGTCAGCAATCCATCTGTCTGACTTGCATCAGCCGGTTTTACACGAACAATCCAGCCTTCGCCATAGGGATCACTATTGAGCAGTTCGGGCGATTTTTCGATAGCATCGTTCAGTTCCAGCACTTCACCTGCTATGGGCAAGAACAGGTCCGATACTGTTTTTACGGCTTCGACCGATCCAAAAACCTCGCCCTGACCGAGCGTTTGCCCAACCGTTGCCACGTCTACATAAACAATATCGCCCAACTCATGTTGAGCAAAGTCAGTAATGCCGATCACAGCCGTGCCGTCATCTTCTAGCCGAATCCACTCGTGATCCTGCGTATAACTCAATTCTGCGGGGAAATTCATTGCGAGGTGTAATTTATACGCACAAAATACGGTAGACTAGGCCGGATTTGCAAACAGTATTCCAGCCAGGGGAGTCTGTTACTTTATCATCGACGATTGAGTTGGGGTAAAACTGGCGGATGCCAATCGATCGCGACTCTGGCGCTCAATCATCCATTGCGGATACGGTTTGGGCGTCATACTAACTTCGTCGAGTTGTTCGAGCTGCTCCGTTGTCAGGCTCAGATCCGTGGCTTTAAGGTTATCCAGCAATTGCTCTGTGGTTTTAGCTCCAATAATAACGCTCGTTACGGGCGGTTTAGACAAAACCCAGGCCAGTGCAATTCGGGCAACCGATACGCCGTGATCAGCCCCTATGCGCTCCATCACGTCAATGATATCGTAGGCCCGTTCCTGATTGACTGGCGGGAAATCGAAATTCAGTCGACGCGATCCGTCGGTAGGTTTGTTGTTGCGGGTATATTTTCCCGACAGGAATCCACCAGCCAGCGGGCTCCAGGGTAAAATAGCCATGTGCTGATCCTGGGTCATCGGCACGATTTCGTTTTCGAGATCGCGCCCGGCAATGGAATAGTAGTTCTGCGTCGAAACGAACTTACTCCAGCCATATTTATCGGCAATTCCGTTGGCTTTCATCACCTGCCAGGCCGCCAGATTGGAGCAGCCAATATAGCGAACCTTACCGCTCCGAACCACATCTTCCAGGCCACGCATGGTTTCTTCGAGTGGTGTTGCCGCATCAAAGCCATGAATCTGGTACAAATCGATATGATCGACCTGCAATCGTTTCAAGCTGCTTTCCAGTTGCTGCATAATCTGAAGGCGCCCCAGCCCAACCTGGTTTTTACCCTCACCCATTCGACCACGTACTTTGGTAGCAATCACAAGATCATCGCGCGATAAGCCAAGGTCTTTTATGGCTCGCCCAAGCAACGTTTCCGACTGACCAAATGAATACACATTGGCGGTATCGACAAAATTGATGCCTTCATCGACAGCCATCTTCACAATTTCGTTGACGCTATCCTGCTGAAGTTGGCCAATGGCCTGCCAATAGCCTTCTCCGCCAAAGGTCATGGTACCCAAACAGATTTCGGAAACCAGCACACCGGTGTCTCCCAGATACTTATAATTCATGGCTTTATTTTGGTTAGTACTCAACAACCTCAACTCGCAAACCGATTGTATTGTTGACCGAAGATAACGATTTGAGCAGCGTTTTAAAGGCTACTCAAATCGGATAGTTATCCGAAGAACATCGTATCTATTCCTTGTCTGAAGAGTTCGTCACCCACCTGCTGTCGTTGTGCATACATGGCTTTGGCATCTTCACCAGCAACATAGCGCAGTTGATTTTTGCCATCCGTAGCAGCTTCATACACCACATCGGCAATTTGCCCGGCCGTAGAGTACGACGCCTGGCGCTCTGGATTCGTAAAAGCAACCAGTACTTTATCGATATAGTCTGTATATGCATCATGGTTGGCCAGTACCAGCGAACGACTCAAAAAATCGGTTTTGATACCTCCCGGCGAAACGGTTTTAACGCCTATTCCAAACTTCGACAGCTCGAACAACAGGCTTTCGCTCCAGCCTTCAAGCGCCCATTTTGTGGCATGATATACCGAATTGAAGGGGAGTGCTACCAAACCCCCTATTGAGGTTGTTGTAATAAACAACCCCGATTTCTTTTCCCGAAAATAGGGTATAAAAGCCTGCGTAACCCGAATCACACCCAGCAAATTGGTATTAATTTCATCCACAATCTGCTCGTCGGTGGTACCTTCCAGCGGTCCGGCCAATCCATAACCTGCATTGTTGAATACGACATCGACACCACTCGTTTCAATAGCCTGCTGAGCTACCGATTTGATCTGAGCCGGATTTGTTACATCCAAAGCAAGCAGCGTAATGTTTGGCAGTTGGCCTAATTCGACTTCCTTTTCGGGTTTGCGCATGGTTGCAATTACATTCCATCCTTTAGTTGAAAACAGAATGGCAGTGGCCCGGCCAAGGCCCGTTGATGCACCAGTAATAAAAATTGTTTTTGTCATGGGAGTAACGAGTTATGTTTACCTGTAGCCTGTATGCTGACGGAATGATTGGCAAACAGTCTCAAGTCAGTTACTTTACCCTACAAATTGGAGCCTACTCCAGAATTCCCCAACGGTCTATCTTTTTTACAGCTATGTATATCCGCGAACTATCCGAACGAACCGGCCTTACGCCAGACACCATTCGGTTCTATGAAAAACTAAAGCTAATTCAGGGCAATCGCCAGCATCGGCAAGGACATCGACAATATGAGGAGTCGCATATTACGACGCTTATTCAGATCAAGTTTGCCAAAGCAATGGGATTCACGCTAAAAGACATACAGGAAAAATTAGCCGACTGGCATACCGGTCGGCTAACAGACGAAGACAAACGGGAAATTCTGACAGCCCAGCTTCAGAAAATGGACGAAGCGGCAGCCCAGATTGATCACGTAAGGCAGTATCTACGCAAAAAAATCGATCTACTCCACTGCCATTCGCTACAGGTTTCGAACCTGACCGAAAACCGGCAACTCGTTACTCTGCCAGATTGAATTTTAACTGGACACCACCAGAGGTAGTTGCCCGCCGGAATGAGTTCGACACGAGTGGATCATTGAAGGTGCGGTCGAAATAGAAATTGAAATTCAACCGACGACTAACCACGTAACTGATCTGCGGTCGCAACTGGAAGTTTACGTTACCAGCCGTAATAATTTGCTCGGCATCCAGTTTGCGCTGAATAGACCGCGTATCGCGGAAGGTTACGTTGCAGGAGAACGTCAGGTCGTTTTTCAGCCGTTTGTAGGCCCCATTGATTCGGAAGGGAATCCGAACATTTTGCCGGGTGAAGCCAATGGAAGCTGTCAGGTCTTTATTGCTTAGCTCTGCCACCTGCGCATTCGACAAACTCAGCGCAACATCGCGGCTCTGATTATACTCTAACCGGCCACTGATCCGGTTTTTTGTCTGAAACTGAACCCCAAGCAGTGGCGCAAACTTCTCCGACATAGTAATGGTGCTCATGGCCAGAATGGGCATGTACTGACCAAGCTGGTTTACGGCCAGCGGCAACATCTGGCCGTTCTGATCCATAATGGTCCCCGGCGCAAAATTCTGCACCGCCAGGTTCACATAGGCCGACCCATAATCCAGATTGGAAATAAAATTGCCTACGCTGTAGTTCGAGGTATAGCTATGAGTGATGGTAAAGGCGCTGAATTTTTTCTGAATAAACCCTAAGCCCGACAATCCATTATAGTCGACTCGCCAGTTGGGTAGCGGAAAACTATAGAACGGCGACAGTTGGGCTTTCTCCTTCGGCTGGCCGCTATAGGCCGCAAAAAACGCCGGAATCAGCACATCCTGCGAGGTAGTCGTGTATTTGCCTCCTCCATCTGGATTTGCTTTGGTTAAGCGATCAACAAAATACTGCCGATATTCTTCGAAACGGTCGAAAATGGGCGATGTATTATCTTTCCGTAACCCAATAAACGCCGTTCGGAACGACCAGAACGACATACTAAACTGACCGCTCCGCACCGGCGACTGTGTTTCAAACGGGCCTCCCGACGTAGCCGGGCGGTAGTATTCCTGATAGGCATCGGAGCGCGTCAGCCGCCACTCGACCTGCATTCTGAAGTCTTTAAACGGCTCCAGCGTTGTTCTTGCACTGAAATTTTTGGCGCGGTTTTGCTGGAAAGCCGTGTTCTGCACCGTACTCGGCGACAGCCAGCCTTTCTGCGCGGCTTTGTAGGCAATATTATAATCCTGTCCACCCAGCACGAAATTCAGGCCCGGTGCATTTTCCTTACTCAAGCCAAAGAATCGGGGCGAAGGCAGAAAACCCGGCAAAATGGTAGACTCCTGAATGGTATAAGAGAAGTTGATCCCCCGAACCGTCAGCAATACCCGCGTAAAGTTTTTCAGCACCTTGCTTTCGCTTCGTTCAATTTCTTCAATATCGCCGGGGTTACGGGCAAAGTTCTTCCGAACCGGCGAGGGCGTATTGACAAAACGAAGGTACCGGATTTTGTTATAGAGCCGAATCAGGTCTACGCGGCCCGTCACACCCCGTTCGCGGTTGTTACGAATTATATTCCCGAAAGGCACCCCCGACGAATCGGCAATGCCGTATGAATTGGCCTGGAACTGATACCCGACTCCATACACGGCGTCGGCAGCCATCCAGTCGAGCAGCGGAATCTTGTCGAGCGGCAGGCGGTAAGTAGCCCTGATGTCCTGATTGAAGTTTTTCATCCGGCCCAGGTGTTTGATGCTATTGATGATCGAATCGCGTTTGGCTCGGGTATCGATGTCGCCAGCCGGTTCGTCGATAATCGCATTGGCCTGTGCTTTATAGGTTAGTACCAGACTACGGGTCAGGTTCCAGGTCAGGTCGTAATAACGATTGAAGAGGAAATACTTCTCAAACTGCGGCACAATACCATTCGTAGTCAGATCCGATGAGCGCAACTGAGTTTTAATAAAGCTCCGGTCCATATCGCTCCGAATCGATACCAGTGTTGGCAACGGCGTCAGATTAAAGTCTTTGAGCCAGCGCAGATACGGAGCCTCAAATGAGGCCTTATTTCGGAATGGTTCAAACGTTTTCGGCTGGCTGCTAAACGTATAGGAAAAGCCTCCTTTTGTTTGATTTTGCAGATATTCCTGCGTCAGAATATTTGTTCGTCTCGTATCGTTGTGAGCATAGCTGAACGAAAAATTTTCGATGTCATAGAAATGCAGTTTTGCATTTGGATTCGTTTTTATTTTCCGAACATTTGAGAAATTATACCCCCGGCTTATGGTGTTATCCTGCACTAGTTTTCGATAATTTTCGCGTTCGGCTTCCGACGTTTTTGTCGACAGCGAAATATCCAGAGGCACATCCGGGTCGAGCGGATCGAAGTGCGGATCGACATTCCGGTGATCATAGTTCACATACATCGGAATGCGTAGTCCCCAACTTTGCGGAAAAAATTTATCCAGCGCCAGGGCCGATGTAAATCCAAACTCCGTTGTCGTTTCCAGCGCCCGGTCGCCAATTCGGGTTTGCACACCCCCAAAGCCAAACGTGGTTATTCGCCCCGATGCCGTAAGCGTTCCCAAATCGGCCAGTTTCACATTCATTACTCCCGTGGCGGCAATTCCGGCATGTTGATCGTAGCCATTAGCCCGTAATTCATCGACCCAAACGGTAAAGGTCTTGGCCCGTTCGCCATCGCCAACAATTTTTGGGTTTCGCACCCCGATCATCACCGACTGAACAGCGCTTAAATCTGGGTTACCAACTACCGTAATTTTATAATGCTGATCGGCCGACAGTTCGCTATAAGCCAACGATGTCTGACGAGTCAGGGCCCGATTCCGGTTTGCTTTTACGGTAATAAGTTCTGAAAACGCCAGGTCCAGATTATTGGCTTCTGGCCAGACCTGCGCCCGCAGTCCTTCATCTTCAGGATCGCCCGTCAGATTACCCGGCGTTGCTACCAGATTCGGAATTTCGATTTCGTAGTAGTTGTCGGTATAATCGGTTCCTAAGCGCACAAAAGCCGATACCTGACCGCTTTCGTTATCGGAATTGTGCATGTGGATAAACATCTTCAGCCGCTCGCGGAACAACAGGTTGAAACTCGTGTTCCGGAAAGCGCCCCGCGAATCGCCATCGCGCAGGTTCGTTACGCTCAACCGCATCGACTGCTCGTTAAGCTGCACCGTACTTACCTGCGTATAGTCGCGGTCGCGAACATAACCCGGCGGCACGGTATACATGTATTTTGCACCCGTCGACGAAGTTTGCTGGCTACTGTTTTCTTCAACGTTAACTGCCGAAACAGTAAATTGTGCATCATAGGGTTCGGGAACTTCCTGCAGGCCACGCTGGTTCAGGTCGCCGGTGTATTTACGATATTGATTGGCCTCCATCTGCAATTCGGCAAACCGCAACACAACAGGTTGCTCAAAATCGGTCAGATACATCCGAATAAATCGCATCGATTTAAAGCCATTGATCCCTCCTACGGCCCGGGTGGGCTGCCGAATTGGAACCCGGAACTGATACCATGTTACGTAACCTCCGGGGGCGCCTTCCGATGGCACTGACACCTTATCGACGATATACGGATTCTGGCCTACTTCCAGTTTACCGGGTCGCAGATCGAGTTCGTACTCGTAATAAGCTTCGTTGTCGTTGATGGTATTGTCGATGTTGAGGTCTTCGATGTCGGGCAGAGTCGATGAAGCGGGGGTTAGAAACTGATTGGTCGACGTATTTTCGGGCGAGTTGTTTTCCATGCCCATATACTGTTTGTACCGTGCTACAATGTATTTCTGCTGATCGGCTTCTTCGCCCAAATAAAACTTAAAGTCATCACCAGCCGGATCCTGCTCAATGGCAGAAAAAACCTCTGGACTAACTTTGGTTTTAATGGTATTCAAATAACTCTGAAAACGGGTCTTTTCAGCCGCATTTGCCAAACCATCCAGACCAATATCCTGCTTATTGCGATCACCACTCTGGAAGGCATTCGTTACAAATTGCTGGCTAGGCGCCCGCCCCCAGGCCGTTTGCTCGGTACCCGGATTCCGCGAACTAACCGTCGAATCAATTGGAAAACCATTTTCGAACTCATAACGACTGTCTTTCATAACATCCTCCGAAATGTCGCCAATGTTAAAGAAGAGTTTACCCCCGGTTGTATTGTTGGTATTAAGCGCATTCGGATCGCTGCTACCCCGAATTTTACCGGCTTCCCCCGTTACAAATGGGTCCATGAGCCAGAAGGTCAGGTTTTCGATGTTAGCGTTATCGAAGTCGATATCTGAAGCGATGGCTCGGGTTACCGATCCGAAATTCTGTTTCGGATTAGGTAATTGACCATTGGCGTTCAGGTTGGTATTGTAGTTATACATCCCCCGCTCTGCCGGAAAATAGGCTACGTCGAGAATACTCTCCGGCAACTGGACAGGCCGGACCGACCGACCCGGAAACAGATCCTGCGGCAGGAAATAGCGTTCGTAAACGTATTTTTTAACCTCATCGGGGTCGATGTTCGAGACAACGCCCTGCGAACCGGGTGTATATAGCGTTGGGTCGACCGAATATACCGACATCCGTGCCCGATTGTAGGCCGACTCCAACGGGTTCTGAAACGAACCCTGAGGGAACTGCTGCGGTGTTGCCCCAAGACGCCAGCGAATGGGTTGGCGGGTCAGGTCGAAAATTGTTCGGGTTGCTTCAAAATCATCCAGATAGCTTTCATTTCGGGCTCGCTGGTTTGTTCCGGGCAATAACTGGGCAACTTCGCCATTAAACTGCACAGTCGATAGTTCCTTGGTTTGCACCATTGGCAGTTTATCCAGCAAACGGGTCAGGCCAGGAGCATCTTTCCGAATATTGGCACTAAGCCCCAGAATGGTGTTATTGACTGGCTCATTACCCAGTGCCACGCGTGTCAGATACCCGGCAGGAGTTTCTTTCATATGCATGGCCGTGAAGCCCAAACTAATGTCGCGACTCAACGCATAGTCTAAATGTGTACCAATCAGTGTCCGAATCTGATTCTGGAATAAATCGGGCTGCTCGAAGCTGATCCGAATTTCGCGACCCGAATTACTTACACTCTCATTGATGATCCGCAATCGACCGGTTTGTGCATCGAAGGCATAGTCGACACCGGCACTCAGCGGGACACCCCCGGCCGTTACCGACACCGACTGCTCATTTACCCCATACGGCAACTGCACCTCCGCACCATTGCTCGACTGAAACGCTCCCTTCAGGTAAAACTTATTCTTACTGGCCAGTTGCTGGGCATCGGACAAGGTAGATGTATAGAGCGTACTGAACACATATTTCGCTTTCAGGGAAGCCTCATCGGCTCCAAACTGTTTGTCGAGATACGAACCAAACGGCTCCAGTATGGGAAATATAACCTTGCCATATCGACTATCGATCGTGATGTTTTCAACATAATCGAAGTTACCGTCGGGCTGCGCATCCAACTGCTGGTTCAACCGGTCCATACCAAACAATTGAACCAGCGGCCGGTTCTGGGTCAAACGTCCTTCCTGAAGGTTCGGATTGTCGATGCCGGTTATGTCGTCTTTGTAAATGATCCGCAACTGGAATCCCTGGCGGGCCACCTGCGACGTATTGAGCGAATAGATGTTTTTCATCATCAGATTCCACATCGGCAACTGTAGGTTGTTCCGAATGGTCGACGATTTCAGGAGTTTCAATACCAGCACCTCGTCGTCTTTCCGCGACTGGTAGTCCTCGGTCAGTTCACCCACTTTATAGTGCCGCCCCTGGTAAGTATATTCGTAGGCTACGGCCAGAATTTCGTCGTTTCGGAGTGGCGTTACCAGCGAAATATAACCTAGTTCGGGCTGGAGCTTATATTCGGTTTCAGTCAGTCGTTTGGAGGCCCGTAGTACATCGTAGTCCGTGCCTTTCGTAAGTTCAAAAATTCTTGTGAGCTGGTCTGTTGTTTGGTCTACCTGCCTGAAGGCAGCATTCTGATTACCCGTCAGTTTAGCAAACAGACCGTTGGCCGCATTATCGGTAGGCGTTCGGCCATTACCCGAAAATGGCCGAACATTGGAGTTCGTCTGGTTATACGGATTTCCTTCGCCTAAGTCCTGGAAACCAACAATATTCCGTAGTGAGGCTGTTGTATTGGTGCGGTTGGTTACGTATACCTCAATCCGGGTTACGTTTACGCCTGAAGTTACCTGCGGCAGCGATTTCAGGGATTGCTCGTAGATATTCCGGAAAAATTGAGAAAGAAAAAAGTGCCGGTTTTCGTCGTATTGATCAGCCCGTATTTCGAATGGCCGGTTCGATGTTCCGCCCTTCAATACGATTTCCTGTTTCCGCGACCGTTGTTGCGACAAGACGACCGTGGCATTAAGCTTACCGAAACGCAATTGCGATTTTACCCCAAACAGGTTCTGTACGCCCGGAATCAACTGACTATTGACTGCCCAGCTAATATTACCCACTTCAAGCCCCTGCAGGATACTTTCGTTCTGCGGAGTAAAACCGGGCAGCTTGCCATTGGCACCTGGTAGCTGAGGAGTATTAGGTAATTTAGGTAAATTAGGTAACCCCTGCCCGGTACCGAAAGCCGGTAATCCTCCGCCAGGTTTATAGTTTACTTTCAGGGCGTTTTCAAAATTGAAACTGGCTTTGGTATCGAAGTTGGCCAGTACGCCCAGCTTTTCGCCAATCTTGCCATTAAAGTTGATGCTGATTTGTTCGTTGAACAGAAAATTCCCGTTCCGACGCTGACGAACGGGCAAAACCGGGTTGTCGATAAACTGATAGAGGTAGCCAAAATCGAGCGTCACAAACCCATTCGGTTTAAAATCGACATTGCTGCCGCCAAACAACCGATCAATGACTGGCGGCAGGTCGAGTTTCGGAATCAGGCCCCGGCCCGTAACGGCACTCTGCCCTTCAGTACGGGCACTATAATCGCGCAGAATAGTCTGCCCTACCCGCTGGTTTTGTAATTCGTTATAGGTTGAATAAGGAATCGATTCGGCTGGCCGATAAGGCATTCCATACATTGACGGCGGCAAGGCCAGCCCCGGCATTGGAATACCCGGAGAAATCATGCCGGGCGGAGTTGTACTGGGTGTAGCGGCATCAGGGAAAACGGCCGTTGTGCCACCTGGCCCAGGAATGGATGTGTTGGTCTGCCCCGGCACATTGTTAGGCATGGGAGGGCCCGATAACGACACGCCTGTGCGTACTCGCTCCGAAACACCTACCTGCCCATAAGGATCGAGCAGGAAGTCGGTGGATACACCTTTGGGATCACGCAGAATAAACGGCGATCGCGACGGCCGATCGGAAAAACGCGTAGCCCGACGATCGGGCCAGTTAACCGTTGGCCGACGATTGGCGCTGCGAGCAGCCCGAATACTGTCGGTTCGGGCCTGAATAGCCTGCTTGATCGAGTCGGTACGCATAGCGGCCTTCCGCCGGGCTTCAGCACGGGCAGAATCCTGAGCGGCCTGTTGGCGACGGGCAGCAGCGCCACGTCGGGTCGGAGTTGGCTGATTTTGGGCTACACTAAAATTGATACCCAGCATTAACCAAAGTACACATAGCAACGACCCGTTTCGAGCGAACGCACTTTTCCTAACAGCCAGGAAACAGGTATTCAGCAAATTATTGTGAACAAGGTAAGGGTTCACCATCGACTATACTTTCAGGTTCGGTAGTGGTAGTGCGTTGTTACGCCTAACCTTAAACGGCCAAAATCGGGCCAATCGTCTAATCGAACGATAGATTTTTTAAAAGTGGTCAAACAAACACACGTCAGATGTGGTTCTTGGCCGAGCAATCGTAAAAGTAGTCAATTTTAACTCTACTTTAATTCTCCCCGATCAGGGCATAAAAAATTAATATGATCTATCCATCTAACTTTCATAGAAGCCATACGAACCCATTTGCATTCCCGGCCCTTCAATTCAGGGTTTCAAGCCATAAAAAGCAGACATCGGCTTACGCCACCTGAGCGATTTAGTGCCTTTGTTAAATACAATTTCAGAGGTGGGCAGTTGCGTATCCAGCTTCGAGTTTTTCCTGCAAACGAGCTTTAATTTCGTCTGTTGTAAATGAATGTTCGATGGCTTCCTGGTTACAATGCAGAAAATGGCCTGTTCCCCAGCCGAATACCCGTTCGAGCAGTTGATATTCATGCGCCAGAGTTACATTCGATATTGTTCGAGCATCAGTATTGATACTCATTGAAACCCCGGATTGGTAAATGCGATCGACCGTGTGATCGGTAATCGAGCCGAACACGTTCGTCTGAACATTGCTGGTTGGGCAAACTTCCAGATGAATGCGCCTTTTATTCAGATAAGCCAGTAGAGCCGGATCTTCGGCTGCTCTGACCCCATGGCCAATCCGGAGGGGGTGAAAATGCGTCAACGTTTCCCAGACGCTTTCGGCTCCTTTGGCTTCGCCTGCATGGGCGGTGCACTTTATTCCATGGGTGCTGGCAAAAGTGAAAGCCGCTTTATGATTATCGATCGGGAAACCTGCTTCGTCGGCGGCAATATCGAAACCGACTATGTTTGTACCAGAAAACTGCTTCACCAGTTGTACAGTTGCCATACTCTGTGCTTCCGAATAATGCCGAAGTGTGCAGAGAATAACTCCGGCCTGAATCCCCGTCTGTTGTATACCTTCGCTAACGGCCTCATTCACAATCTGCACTACTTCTTCCGGTTTCAAACCTTTTTCGAGGTGCTGCAAGGGCGCAAAGCGAATTTCGGCATAAATCACATGGTCAGCTTTTAGCTGCTCAAAAAGGTCAAGCGTTACCAGGCGCAACTCATCGGGCGTCTGCATCAACTCAATCCCCTTAATGGCCCGGGTTATGAAATCGGCCAGGTCGCTACATTTGGCAGGAGCGATAAACGACTCCCGATACTCCTCCAAAGTGGTTTCGGGTCGGAGGTGCTTTACGACCTTATAGCTCAGCGAGCAATCGAGATGCAGGTGAAGTTCAACTTTGGGTAAATTTGTAAAATCCATTATAACGAATCAACGTAATTGAGCAAACTGTGTTGGATAGCCTGAATCTGACATCTTCTTCATCCTGCCGAAAAACTTATCCTACGCCAATCAGGATTGCCGCAATGCCCTGCGAATGACATCTTCTACGGACAGATCAGGGTCGGCCTTCAACGCATCGTCTACACTCTTCTCGGCAGTTGGTTTCGGAAAACCGAGTGCCACCAATGCAGCCAGCGACTCTTCCCGAACGGGATTTACGGCAGCCTGCTGACGATAGGTAGGTCCGTCGGGAACAACGCCTGCTTTTTTCATCTTATCGCGCAGTTCGAGAATGATTCGCTGCGCGGTTTTAGCCCCAATTCCTTTAATGGCCTGCACCGCCCGAACATTTTCGCCCAAAATGGCCAGCCGTAAATCGCTTGGTTGCATGGCCGATAGCATACCCAGGGCAGTATTTGGCCCAACGCCAGACACGCCGATCAGATCGAGAAACAGCGCTTTTTCGTCGGCAATGGCGAAACCGTACAGGATTTGGGCATCTTCACGAAACAGGTGGTGCGTAAACAATTTAACCCGTTCGCCACCGCCCGGCAGAGTCGAATAGGTTTGAAGCGAAATATGGACTGCGTAGCCTACACCATGTACGTCGATAATCACGTAGGTTGGTTCTTTATAGGCCAGCACTCCGTCGAGATAAGCAATCATTCAGACGTCGGAAAAGCAGCGAATTGAAGCTGGTATAGTTAGGTAAATATACGAAAAAAGTACGACTTTTGATAGAAACGGCCCGCAGAAACGGCTGGTCGTTCCCTGATCTGGCCTAATCGATTTTGTTCAACAGGCCAGCCATCATTTCTTCAAAATAGGCACCATTGTATGGCCCAAACCAGTTCATGTCGCGGGTTTCGTAGCTTTGACGATTGTAGTACCGGTCGGGAGTAATATAGCCAATGTAGCCGCCATCGAAACTGGTAACCATCAGATTGAGCCCTTTCTGAGTAGCCAATGGATTGAGTTCGGCAGCCAGCTCGCCCGAAAAATCGCAGGGCGTACCAAGCAATACGGTTTGCCCAATGCGCAGTGCTTTCAGATCGGACGGATAGTCGCCGTAAAGTGCATAAAAGAGCCAGGGCCGAACCCGCCAGTTGCCAACAACGCGCGGATGTGGTTCGCGAAGCCCGAGCGGCAACGTCAGAATCGACAACGTGCTATCTGGTTCGGGCTGAATTTTTGGCACAACCCGTTCAATACGGGCAGCCAGATCACCTGCATAGTTCCGAATTTCCTGAAAATCGGTTTTCCCTCTTGGTTTTGGTGCCGTACTGCCCACAGCACCCGCCAGAAATACGGCAAAATCGGCCGATTTTTTCTCCAGCCGATCAACCAATGCCCCCGGATAGTCGCGACTAAGATAGGTGGCATTGTCGCCATCGAACAGTGTAGGGTGCCCGGCAAAGGTGCAGAGAAGCGCCGATTCGCCCGAGTTTTTTCGAAACTCCAATAGCCGGATTTTTCCATCGAGCGGCCCGGTTGGACCAGATGAACTAAGTCGATTCGAGATCAGATCGGTAGCATCGGTTTCGCCAAACCCAATTTTGACCGGTGCCATTGTGGCCTGTGCCTTCCGAATAGCCGTAAGAACCCCATCAGTGATGCGGTTGACGATTTTTTCGCCGTATTCCCCCGCAATCAGTTGGCCTACCAGCCGAGGTGCCCATCCCCCCATACTATTGTGTGAGTGGATAGCCCCCATGTAGACATTCTCCCAGCGCAATCCCACTTCCGGCAATCGTTTTTTCAGCGCTTCTGTTACGGTTGGTGGCGTAATGACCAAATCTAAACCCACCACAGCCACTTTTGTAGTGCCATTGTCGAGCATGATAGCGCGGGCATAGATCGAGTCGCTGACAATTGTCCAGTGCTTACCGAGTCGTTCGCCATACCCGCCCGTAGGCGTTGTATACGGTGGTGTAATATTTACTTTTGCCCAGCCCGCCCGCACGGGTTCTTTTCCGGGCGGTGGAGTTGGCAAATCGGTTAGTCGTTGTTTTGTGCGGGCATAGTATGGCATTTCGCGATAAGGCGTTTCGTCGACTGGCGCCAGACTAACGGCCAGAAAAAGAGCAAGTACGATAACAAGCCCAAGCAGGACTCGTAGAAGAATGCGAAGAAATTTCATAGCGGCTTTCCCACCCACGCTGGCGAATTTGTCGCAAGCAACAAAAAAAGGGGCGAATCAGAAAAGAAAACAAAAAGGCACCGGAGAAAATCCCCGATGCCTTCCTTCACCTTGCCGGTTTCCCGGCCTCCCTATACGTGGCCGTACTGGTATTAGCCCAGATACGGTTGCACGATGCCTAATACTGCCTCTTTGGTCAGGGGCTCATCAAACGCTTCGCGCAGGGCATCATCCGATTTACCACTTAAGGCAGAAAGATTTTTAAGGTTAACGCCACCCTGCGTAAACGTTGTTTGAGTAGGGTCGGAAACCCATCCTTTCAGGCCCGCCATCCGGCGAATTTCTGATGCGTGCCGGGCTTCGACTGAGTGAATTTGTAAGGCTACCTGCAAAATGGCTTTATCGTTGATCAGTGCTCCGGCCTGGCCTTTATAAGCCTGAACCCCCGTATCTTCGAAAGCACGGGCAGTAGCCAGAAACTTCTGATAATTAGTGAATGTATCGGCCGGAAACTTAAAGGTTGGTTTTGCTACTGCTAAGGCTCCCAGCGTGGTTTTCAGCAGGTTGACGTGAGCCGTTTCGTGCTTGCTGATCTGGCTGATAACAGCCTGGTCGGCAGCAGGAACCAAACCCGATGCCGCCAGGCCCATCCGGTAAAATTCATCTTCAAGGTATTCGAGTGTCAGCGCATAATTAGCCACGTCAATGGCTGCCTGCGATGGCGTAGTCGACTGAGCAAATGCCTGATTGAAAGTGCTGGCCACCAATGCCGGAATAGCGGCTGCCGCCAGATTGGTACCGTATTTTATCAGATTCCGGCGCGAATAGAAACTATACCGTTCGTTAAGCTCGGGGTCAATCTGCTCAAGTTCAGAAATTACTTTAACTAAATTCATAGCGTTGTGTCAGGTTATGCAGTTGGAAGATTAGCTCCGCTCAAGGGCGTTGCCACAAATTGCTGAGCTGTGGGCAGAACTGCCGCCGGTTTCAATGCCGCATCGAGACCCGTAGTAGGAGCCACAACATCATCGCCCGCAAAATCGGCCGATTTTGGATTGAGCAGATCGCGAATAGCCGCTGCATGGCGTGCTTCGACCGACACAATTTTTCCGGCCAGCAGCAGGTAGTTAGCGTCCTGAATAAGATTTCCAGCTCCATTATAAGCCGCAACCCCCAAATCTTCGAAGGCTTTGGCCGTTGCCAGTACACTGGCCCGATCGCTGAAGGTGATTCCGGTGAAATTGGGGGTTAAATCGGCAATTCGGCTGGCAGCAGGAATAGCCGCCCTGAAAAATTCCCGGTGAATAATTTCGTGATCGCGAATGTCGGTCAACATAGTCTTTTCGGCATCCGTCATACCCATATAGGGTGTTTTAATGACCTGATCATAAAAAGCGGCTTCCAATTGCTCCAACGCATAGGCATAATTCAGAATCCCGACATCGCCCGTACCTAAATCGACAGTTGTGGGCACCGTCGTTGGATTCTCTTCATCTTTACAAGAGACCAAAACAGCCCCTCCTGCCACAGCGGCTCCTGCATAACGCAGAAATAAGCGACGTCCTACCATCACCGGTTCTAATTGACCCGGCAGCATGGTCAGGCCCGAATCGTTCTGTTCTTTACGCATTACTTATCATTTTTATATGTGTCGAAAAGACCGTTTTTCATTCTACGGTACGCTACATTTACGGGAACTGACATTACTTGGATTTATTAGAGACAGGAAACAGAACGACTGGTTTACCAAATGCCCTAACTTCGATCCGATTAGGCGAGCATCAGATTCCGAATAGTAGCTACCTGAACAAACTACCTTTTTCCCAGAAAAAATTGTAAAATGAACGTATTTCTTAGCCTTTGCTTACGTATCTGTCTCGCATGAAGGTGCAACCAGCGATCTGCCCAAACTTGCTATTCTGGGTAAAGACCGGATTTATACCCACAACCGGCCAGTTGTCGATGGCTGGCTACAGAAGTATCCAATCCTGACGTCAGCAATCATACATCAACTAATTCTTTGGTTATCAATGAGATTCATTTATCTGCTTTTCTACTTAATAAGTTGCTTCTCGCCGGTTTTGGCCCAGAAAAAAATCCGTGTTGCTTCGCCAAATGGGCGAATTGTTTTCACATTCACACTCACAAAAGCTGCCCCAGTCTATCATGTTACCTTTGATGGAAAAACACTCGTTGACGATTCGGAGCTTACACTGAATTTTCAGGGGAGCGGTCTTTTCGGCCCTAACCTTAGCTACAAAAAGCCAGCCCTGCGCATCATCGACGAAACCTATGATCTGACTGTCGGGAAAGTAAAAACAGCCCGTAATCACTGCCGGGAGGCTATTTTCCCTCTAACTGAAAAAACGGGCAATCACCGGCAAATCAACCTTACCGTACGGGTATTCGATGATGGCATTGCCTTCCGCTACGAGTTTCCCAAACAACCCAACTGGCCAAATTATGTGCTCATGGACGAAAACTCTACGTTTCGGCTGGCAGAGAACCCCACGGTCATGACCCTCTTCAGGATCAATTTCACCACATCTCACGAAGGACTTTATACGACAATGCCACTCAGCCAGATCAAAAACGATACGCTGATGGATATGCCCACGCTGTTTCAGTTTCCCAACAAGCAGTACCTTGCCATTACCGAAGCAGCTCTGAGCGATTATGCAGGTATGTATCTCATCAAAAAAAACAACGTGCTGATGAGTCAGCTCTCGCCGTTACCGAACCAGTTAGGCATAAAAGTAAAAGCGGAGTTACCACACCGGACACCCTGGCGTGTTATGCTCATCGGCGACCGCGTTGGTACACTCATTGAGTCGAACATCCTGACGAGCCTGAACGAGCCATCAAAAATCAAAGACATTTCATGGTTAAAACCCGGCACAACAACCTTCCCGTGGTGGAACGGCACCATCGTTCCTGACACTAATTTCGCGCCGGGCAACAACTTCGAAACCAACAAATATTACATCGACTTTTGTGCCGACAACCACATCGACTATCATTCGGTGGTTGAATATGGTGGGCATGAATGGTACGTCAGCGATGGCATTGGGTATGCGCCAGGTGCCCATTCTGATGCGTCGAAACCCGTTCCAGGGCTGGATATGCAACAGGTTTGCGACTACGCCAAAAGCCGCGGGGTTGGCATTCGGGTTTGGGTATACTGGTCGGTCCTGTATCCACATATCGACTCGGTTTTTGCGCAGTATGAACGCTGGGGAGTCAATGGCATGATGGTCGATTTTATGGATCGCGACGATCAGGAAATGGTGAATATTCAGGAGCGCATTCTGCAAAAAGCCGCCGAGCACAAACTACACGTTCAGTTTCATGGGGCCTACAAACCCACCGGAATGCATCGCACCTATCCCAATGAACTCACCCGCGAAGGAACTCTTAACTACGAAGTGAACAAGTGGGATACGCTCGTAACGCCCGATCACGACATCAATTTTCCTTTCACACGGATGCTGGCAGGCGCAACGGATATGCATATGGGTGGGTTTCGGGCTGTTCCGACCAGTAAATTTCGGGTGCATTATATCCGGCCAATGATGTTCGGTACGCGCTGCCATCAGCTCGCCATGTATGTGGTGCTCGAAAGTTACCTGCAAATGATTGCCGACTATCCCGATGCCTACAAAAATCAGCCGGGTTTTGAGTTTTTGCAGCAAGTGCCTACCACCTGGGACGAAGTTCGTGTACTGGCCGCCGAGGTTGGCCAGCATATTACCATTGCCCGTCGCCATGGCTCCGACTGGTACATAGGCAGCATTACAAACGAAACCGCCCGCCATCTTCCAATCAGTCTGGACTTTCTGCCCGAAGGCACCTATACAGCCGAAATATATTCCGATGCGCCCGATGTAGCACAAGAACCGAACCATCTGACAAAGGAGACCCGTACGCTTAGTCGTACCGATGTACTAACCCTAAAACTGGCGGCTGGAGGTGGGCAGGCCATGCGGTTGCGAAAGCGATAAAATCGTAAATCAAACAAACGGGACGACGCACTGTTTTTCTGAAGGAACTCAATGTAAATCAACATGATCTTAACCTGCCTAACCGCTTTCCAGATGGGTATCGTGGCCGGAATGCGTAGTATGCTGGCACCCGCATTTGTTAGTCATAAACTGACCCACATGGACACTCAACTGCCTACCGATTCCCAATTGCGTATCCTAAATTCGCCCACAACGGCCACTGTATTGAAAGTACTGGCGGCTGGTGAGTTGGTTGGCGATAAAATCCCGGATATACCGGATCGGGTCGTGCCCATATCCTTAGCTGGCCGGATACTGTCGGGGGCGGCTTCCGGAGCGGTCCTGACCGAACTCGATGGCCATCCGGCCGAATATGGTGCGCTGGCTGGAGGGCTAGGGGCCTTGCTAGGCACGTTTGCGTTTTTTCATCTCCGACATTGGCTCACGCACGAACAGGATCTGCCCGACCCATTGGTAGCGCTGGCTGAAGATGCCATTGCCGTTGGAACGGGCTGGAAACTCATAAATCAGCGCGAAATAGTGGATGTTTATGCCTATAATTCATAAACCAACCAGACCCAACTCCCAAAAAGGCATATCGTTGATGTGCCTTTTCTGTTAATAATCACCTGAATGTTTGTTGCCCCTGTTATCTTTGCGCTCCCAAAACTACCTTCATCAACAGCCTATTTTGCTATGAATAGTAGATACACTACCCACTAAAAACGTGCATTGGTACTGTACTTGCCAACTATTCATTCATTTGCTCATTCACTCATTCGCTCATTACTAATGCAAGTTCTGAAATTTGGCGGCACGTCGGTTGGGTCCGTAGAGAGTATAAAACAGGTCATCCAGATCATTGAAAATCACCGCCAAAATGGCGATCAGATCGCCGTAGTGTTTTCGGCAATGGGCGGCATTACCAATCAACTGATCGAAATTGGACGGATGGCCACTACCGGCAATACCGATTATCTGGAATTGGTTCGTCGGATCGAGGATCGGCATTTTAATGTCATTAAAGCGCTGATTCCGGTAAAAGAGCAAAGTAAGGTTTTTGCAACCATCCGCGGCATCATTAATGAACTGGAAGATCTGCTGCGGGGCGTATCACTGATTCGCGAATTGTCGGCTCGTACGCTCGACCTGATCACCAGCTTTGGCGAACGGTTATCCACAACCGTTATTACCGAGTGTGCAAAAAGCCGTGGCATTCCGGCCCAGTTCTGCGATGCCCGTACAATCATAAAAACCGACGCGCAGTTCGGTCAGGCCGAAGTAAACTACACGCTCACCAACCAGTTGATTCTGGAGCATTTTGCCAAAACCACCGACCTGCAAATGGTAACGGGTTTTATCGGATCGACCGAAAAAAACGAAACCACTACACTGGGCCGGGGTGGCTCCGACTATACAGCCAGCATTATTGGCGCGGCTCTGAATGCCGATCTGATCGATATCTGGACCGATGTCGATGGCATGATGACAGCCGACCCGCGTAAGGTTCCGAATGCGTTTAACATTCCGACCATTACCTATGCCGAAGCGATGGAGCTATCGCATTTCGGTGCTAAAGTTATTTATCCGCCAAGCCTGCAACCAGCCTTTGCCCGAAATATTCCGATTCGGGTCCTGAACACCTTTAATCCAACGCATAACGGAACCGTAGTGAGCCGCACAGCCGAGCGCCGTCAGTACACCATTACGGGCATTTCGAGTATCGACGATATTGCACTTGTAAACGTGCAGGGCTCCGGCATGATCGGGGTAGCAGGGGTATCGGCAAAATTGTTCGGCGTACTGGCAGCTCATAAAATTAGTGTAATTCTGATCTCGCAGGCATCGTCGGAGCATTCGATCTGTTTTGCCATCGATCCGCGCGGAGCCGAAACCGTAAAGGCCATTCTGGATGCCGAATTTGCTACCGAAATTGCCCATAGCCATATCGACAATATCACCATCGAGCGCGATCTGTCGGTAATTGCCACCGTAGGCGAAGGCATGAAAAAAAGTTCGGGTATTGCCGGAAAGCTATTTTCTGTACTGGGCAAAAACGGGGTCAATATTGTAGCCGTGGCGCAGGGTTCGTCGGAAATCAATATTTCGGTAGTGATCAACAAAAACAACCTGTCGAAAGCCCTTAACTCGCTGCATAACATCTTCTTCCAGTCCGAAGCGCGGGTACTGAATCTCTATCTGGTGGGAACCGGCCTGATCGGCAAAACGCTGCTGAACCAGATTTTCCGGCAGAATGAGTTTTTGCGTACTGAAAAGCTGCTGAAGGTTTGTGTGGTGGGCATGACGAACTCAAAAAAGATGCTGCTCGACCCGAAAGGTATTGCACTCGACGACTGGCGCGAACGGCTTCTGACCGAAGGTGTTACGACCTCGCTGCCTGCTTTTGTTGAAAAAATAAAAGACTACAACCTGCCCAACTCGGTTTTCATCGACTGCACGTCGGACAAAGACATTGTTCAGTTCTACGAATCGTTACTGGATGCCAACATATCGGTCGTAACGCCTAACAAAGTAGCCAACTCCGGCCCCTATAGCGAGTATCGGCGGCTCCAGCGTACGGCCCTGAACCGGGGCGTCAAGTTTCTCTACGAAACAAACGTGGGGGCAGGTCTGCCAATCATCAATACGGTGCAGGGCTTAATCACGGCAGGCGACCAATTCCTGAAAATTGAAGCGATTCTATCCGGTACGCTGTCGTTTATTTTCAATACCTTCCGACCCGGAACGTCCTTTGCCGATGTGGTTCGGGAAGCGAAAGAGAAGGGTTATACCGAACCCGATCCACGCGACGACCTGAGCGGTCAGGATGTAGCGCGAAAGATTCTGATTCTGGCCCGAGAAGCCGGTTTCCCACTCGAACCGGAAGACGTTACGATCACCAATCTGTTACCACAAGCCTGCCTGGATGCACCAACGATTCAGGACTTTTTTGACGAACTCGAACGCAACAACAACTACTTCGAGAATCTGCTGTCGGAGGCCGAAGCCAAGAACGAAAAGCTACGGTTTGTGGCCAGTTTCGAGAACGACAAAGCGACTATTGGTCTGAAAGCGGTTGGAGTCGATCATCCGTTCTATCAGCTTACGGGAGCCGATAACATTGTTTCGTTCACAACCGAGCGCTATAAGGATCGCCCATTGGTAGTGAAAGGCCCCGGCGCAGGTGCCGAAGTAACGGCCTCCGGTGTTTTTGCCGATGTGGTTAGTATTGGGAGCTATTTGGCGTAATTTGTGTTAAAAAAAACGGTCAATATGGAAAATACATTGCTGAACCGCATTACGCTTAACCCCGACATCTGTCATGGCAAGCAACTATCAGAAATAAGCGTTATCCGGTAGAACTAATTCTTGATTTACTGGCCGCTGGAATGACTCACCAGGAAATACGGGCTGATTATCCTGCCTTAGAAGAAGATGATATTCGCGCCTGTCTAGCTTATGCAAGTCGATTAACCAGTATAAAGAGCATTCATCGAGTCGTCGCATGAACTATTTAGTTGATGCGACGACTGCCTTATTTATTGGCAGACGTACTACGGCAAAAAGGATATGCCGTAATTCATACGGATGATTTACCTGGCAAAGATGAAACAAGCGACACAGAGATTCAGCATCTAGCGACAATTGATAACCGTTTTGTTATAACAAAAGACTCTGACTTTCAGGACAGTTACCTATTGTTCAAACGTCCTCCCCGTCTATTACTTTTAACGACAGGAAATATATAAAATCGGCCTTTACTCGACTTATTCAGACAGACAATTACGACCGTTGATGAATTGTTCGAAACCTATAACTTTATCGAACTAAACAATGACGAATTAATCATCCATGAGTAATCATTCTATCGGCTACTCACACAGGTACGTAAATGTCTGTTTGTTTTTCTTCGTTACGGGGTCAGGAACGCTCGACTGATAGAGCATAGCGGTCTGATCCTGGCTTGTCAGCTTGCTATCGCTATCGTAAGTAGGCGTAAATGTCGACGATTCGCGCAGGTTCGACCGAACGCCTGCACTGGTCAGATTATAGGACTTCAACGTCAATGGTGCATTGATATGCCAGAACCGCCCCGGATACGTTTCAACCGCCTGACTCAGCGCCACCAGCGTGAGCAAGGGAAGTTCTGAAAACCGTTTGTAGGGCGACGGCTTCGCATCGAACGTATAATCCGTTTCCTGTGTCACCACTGAACCATCGGTTAGTGTAAACTGAGCACGTTCGGTCATCAGATTGCCATTGCTATCGTAGGTGAACGTGTACACCCGCTGTCGGGTCAATGAACTGGTGGGTAATACGAGTCGGCTTTCGGTAAGTTTAGTCATTTGTCCCGATGCGTTGTAGTCCATCGCAAACGTCGACATCGTTTTACTGTTACGAATAAAGGTGCAACTGGTGGGGCTGGTCGTTGAGCCATAGGCCAGTACTAGTATATCCTGTGCGCTGGCGGCTGTTGTTATCCGGCCATTTACCATAGTGGTCGTAAATGTGGCATCCTGATTTTTAGACTTCTCCGCTATGGAAGTCACCGCTCCTGCTGTGTAACTAAAGGTTCGTTTTAGTTCGTCGGTAAGTTGGCCTGTTGTTTCAACCAGTTGATCGGTTGTACTCGTTAGCAGGCACGTCTGAATGACCGGATTGTCTTCTTTACACCCTAGCACCGTTGCCAGCAGAACGATAACAAACAGGGGAATCAGTAGAAATTTAGTTTTCATAAATAGCCGGATATACAATAGCAAATGTATAGTTAGCAAGTAGTCTTACCTAAGGTATACCCATAAAAAAATTGTAGTTTCGCAATTGTCATTGGCCATTGGTTAATTGGTATTAGTCATTGGTAAAGCACTAACTCATGACCAATTAACCAATGACTAATGTCCAATAACCATTGACAACTACGTGCTAACAGAAACGTATCAGCAGCCACTTATTGAAAGCATCCGGGCCATCAGTCATCCTGAAGCGGTCCGGCGGTTCTTTGGCTTACTGAAAGAGCTGATCGACATTATTAACCTGCCCAACGGCGATGCACGACTGGCGTTTGCACCTGGTCGGCGCGAAAAAGCCGTGATTTCGGCTGACATTAATTTCTTTCAGGCCTTACGTATTCAAAAGCCACGACGCGGTGAAGTGGAATATCACCTAACCATAAAAAAATCGTGTCAGGACCGATTGAAAGGTATCGAAGAACTGGCTTTTGAACCGATTACCGAAAAATCCGACTACCTGGCCGTTATTATCGGGCAGTCGAATGTGCACCTGCTGATGCAGCCAACCATTCGCACCTGCTGGGAAGATTGCCTGCTCGAACTGGTCGAAAGTACCAAACGTGGCCCGCATTCGGCCCGACATAATGCCGATGTATACCGCGCTGCCGAAGACGAAGCACTGCTGAGCGATCTGATTCGGCTGGCCAATGACCCTGCGCTGGCCGAACGAATTTCTAATGGTCACTCGGTCGAAGAACCCAAGCCAGACTATGAAATTGTGCTCGAATCGCAGAGCCAACCCCGCAACCTCATCATGTTCGGGCCGCCGGGAACCGGCAAAACCTTTGCCTTACAACCCTACCTGCACGACAGCAATTCAAGCCTCATCACGTTTCATCCATCGTATAGCTATGAAGAATTTGTTGAAGGGATTCGGCCAGAGGTGATTGGCAATCAGATCAGTTATCGGGTTCGTAAAGGAATTTTCTACAAAGCCTGCCTGTCCGCCGTTCATCTGGCGGGTTATGGCACGCTGGCCGATTGCCTGAACGATACGGCCGAAAACCGAATGCAACGCCTTCGAAAAGCTCCACCTTACTATCTGCTTATCGATGAAGTTAACCGCGCTAATGTGGCCAGTGTATTTGGTGAGTTGATTACGCTGCTCGAAGCCGACAAACGACTCGGTGCTGAATGTGAACTCTGGCTAACGCTACCCTATTCGCAGGAGCGGTTTGGCGTTCCAATGAATCTGATCATTATCGGCACCATGAATACCACCGACCGTTCGATTGCCTTGCTGGACATTGCCCTGCGTCGGCGGTTCGCCTTCCGCGAGGTAGTGCCCGACCCATCAGTGCTGGCTATTGTCGATGGCATCGATTTGCCGCAGTTGCTTCGAACCATTAACGAACGCATCGAATACCTGCTCGACCGCGACCATCAGATTGGCCACGCTTACCTGATCCATATTGAAAACCATGCCGATCTATGCGATGCCTTCCGGGATCGCATCATTCCACTGCTTCAGGAATATTTTTTTAACGATTGGGCCAAAATTCAGTTAGTATTAGGCGACAACCCAGCCTGGGGTAAAGAACCCGACCAACGGCTCATCTGGGTAAAAAAGAACTATACCGCTTCGGCAAGTACTAATCTATTTGGCGAAATCCCCGACACAGTCGATGAGGTTGTTACCTATGAAATAAACCCATATTTACGCCAGGGGGAATATGATCAGGTACCAATCGAGTCATTTAGCAAGATTTACCAGAAACAATAAAGTAGAGCGGTCATAAAGCTGCTTTAGTTACTATAAAAAGCGGCTTTATAACCGCTCATTTCGACTTATGAAAGCCCTCGTTTTAACCGAATACAATCAATTCGCTCTTCAGGATTTGCCTCAACCAACGATTCAGCCGAACGAGGTGCTGGTACGGGTTCAGGCCGTAGGTATTTGCGGCTCCGACGTTCATGGCATGGATGGCAGCAGCGGCCGACGAATCCCACCCATTGTGATGGGGCATGAAGCCTCCGGCATCATTGCCGACGTTGGCTCCGAGGTAAAAAACTGGTCAACCGGCGACCGCGTCACGTTCGACTCCACAGTCTATGCGCTCGATGATTGGTATAGCCGACGTGGCATGTACAACCTCAGCGACGGGCGCGAAGTAGTGGGCGTATCGACTCCCGATTTTAAACGCCAGGGGGCTTTTGCCGAATATGTGGCCGTTCCTCAGCATATCCTCTATGCCATTCCCGATAATGTTTCGTTTACGCAGGCTGCGCTGGTCGAGCCGGTAGCGGTGGCTCTGCACGCTGTTAGCTTAACGCCCATTCAGGTCAACGACTCGGCCGTAGTTGTTGGCGCGGGTATGATTGGGCTGTTTGTAATTCAGGCATTGAAACTAGCGGGCTGCGGCTCCATTATCGCCATTGACCTCGACGACGATCGGCTGGCCCTGGCCACATCGCTGGGCGCTACGCATACGTTCAATGCCAAAGCAGGCAACATGGCCAGTCAGGTACAGGCGCTCACATACGGGCGCGGAGCCGATGTAGCCTTCGAAGTTGTAGGTGCCGGACCTACGGTCAAAACCGCGATCGAGTGCGTCCGAAAAGGAGCAACTGTCACCCTGGTTGGCAATCTGGCTCCTACCATCGAAATTCCATTGCAGGCCGTCGTAACCCGCCAACTCCGATTGCAGGGCTCCTGTGCGATCAATGGCGAATATGAAGCGGCTCTGTCGCTTATTTCCTCAGGCCGCATCAATGTTGAAGCTATTCTGAGCGCCGAAGTGCCACTGGAAGAGGGTGCCGACTGGTTCCGCCGACTCTATGACAAAGAAAAAGGGCTTATCAAAGTTGTGTTGAAACCCTGATCACTGCTTTGCCGACCACGCGATAATAGCCGGGTAAAGATCGGCAACGGTCTGGCCCGGTTTTCTGGTTTTGTATAGCCGAAGTAGCTCCTGATCAAACTCCCGAAACTTCCGAAATCCCCGATTTTGCACCATGCCATTTTCGGTAGACAGACGTAGCTTCTCTGCTGTTTCGGTATCGAACAAATCGTAATAAAGCAGTGTAACCAGCGCGTAATTCATATATTCTTCAAAGCAGGAAAGCGCATTACCATACGACAACGAAGGCGTATTGGGCGTCGTCCACTTCGACAGATCGCCGAATGCTGCCGAAATTGATTCGTCATACTTATCTGCTTCGGGGTTCAGATAACTATGATTCAGTTCTGTAAAGGCAATGGTCATCCGTTGCCCACGCGCGATGGCTGCCGGCTGACTTTTCTGCCCGATAAATGGAAAATTGATGTGCATCTGAGCTTCGGTGAATCCGTTATCGCTGAAATGATTCGCCGACTGATTCCAGCCTACCAACGGCGAAAAAATAACCTTAACGGCCGAATAGTGTGTGGCTGGAAATTGTTTTTCCAGCCAGATTTTCATGGCTGCCACGTCTACATTTTTCTGAAAATCCAGGATCAGACTTTGGTAGTATTGGTTATTTTTCTGGTAAAACGCCCGAAAGCCCGATTGTTTAGCAAACTGTTCCAGGAGTGGCACATAAGGTGTTAGTTCATTGATGTCGCCCCAGCTAACCCGGTCATAAATACCCCCTTTACGAATCTGATCACCCTCGAACCAATAGGCATAACTATCCATCTTGAGCGGATGATAGCTGTCGCCCGATTTAGCTAGCAACGAGTCGAGCGTGCGAACAGCCGGATGGTTTTTATACGGCGTAAACTGCTGCATCATCGACTGGTAATAATCCGTTTTTTTGTAGACAGCTTCCGTTTTGCCGTACTCAGTCAGGGCCACAACTATATTGAATAACTCATACGTTTCTGGTATTTCTACAACCGTTTTGCCTTCGTTTGCTTTTTTGTAGGTATCCGTAAAAACAGCCGCTTTCACAAACTCATGGCTGGTAAAATGACAGAGTAACGTATCACCTTTTCCCTCCCGAATCACGCGAAAATCGGTTGTTTCCCCGTATCGAATGAACATCGAAATCGAGTCTTTTTCCGAAACCAGCCTAAATGGAACCGATGGCTTGGTTAATCCGAAATTGTAGCTGAATGGGTTGAGAGTTTGATTGATGCCATTGAGCTTATCGCGTTCACCATCCAGATACATAATCAGGAAATTTTGCTTCGTATGAATGGTCGGAATTGGTTTTGTTTGCGCAAATCCATCAATTATTCGTAAAAAGATCAGTAGATAAACAGCAATTACTCTCATTTAGGTACTATGGCTGGAACTGTCCCGAATGTTAGGGAAAAATCCATACACCTGAAAGCAAATCATCGTTTATGAACATTGCCATCATTGGGCCTGGAAAAGTGGCCCACCTACATGCCAAAGCGGCTTTACAAGTTCCTGATGCGAAGCTCGTAGCCGTTTATGGACGTACCTATACAAAAGCCGAAGAGTTTGCGAAGCATTATGACATCCGCGCTTATGATAACGTGCAGGAAATGGTTACCCGCGAAAAGGTCGATCTGTGTCTGGTCTGTACGACTCATCCCGCCCACCGCGAGCCAACTATAGCAGCTCTGGATGCAGGTTCTCATGTATTATCCGAAAAACCACTTGCATCGACGCTCGACGATTGCGATGCCATGATTGAAGCCGCCCGACGTAACAGTCGCTATCTGGGCACGATCAGTCAACGGCGTTTTTATGAACCTAGTCAGCGCATTCGCCGGGCAATCGATGAGGGGAAAATTGGTAAACCTGTACTGGGCACTATCCAGATGCTCGGCTGGCGCGACGAAGCGTATTATAAAAGTGACGCCTGGCGCGGCACCTGGGCCCAGGAAGGCGGTGGTGTGCTGGTGAATCAGTCGCCCCACCAGTTGGATTTGCTGCTGTGGTATATGGGCGAAATCGACGAAGTGTATGGCGTTTGGCGAAATCTGAACCACCCTTACATCGAAGTCGATGATACAGCACTAGCTATCATCAAGTTCAAAAATGGGGGTCTGGGCAATATCATCGTCAGTAACTCGCAGAAGCCCGGCATCTTTGGGAAAGTCCACGTTCATGGCGAGAATGGCGCTTCGGTAGGCGTTCAGACCGATGGCGGTGCCTTGTTTATTGCGGGTCGATCGTCAATCACCGATCCGCCGGTCAACGATTTATGGACCGTTCCGGGCGAAGAAAACAAACTGGCCGAATTTATCGCCGAAGACACGGCATTCTTCAACACCATCGATGCAACGGTCTACTATTTTGGGTTGCAGATTGCCGAATTCTGCGACGCCATTCGCGAAAACCGCCCACCTGCCGTTACGGGCGAAGACGGCCGAAACGTAGTGGCCCTGTTTCAGGCCATCTACGAATCAACACGAACCGGACTACCGGTGAAGTTTTAAATCATTGGTTGATTAGTCATTGGTCATTGGTTAATTAGTCATCAGTTCTACCTAAGAACTTACTAACTAATGACCAATAGCTTAATTCGCCGGATCTTGTGGCGTTGTGGTATTGTTATTGCGCTCGGTCAACGGATACGGGAAAAAATTTCGGTTGCGTTCGGCATTGGCACTACCCGGTCCCGGCCGCCCAAACCGACGACTATCTTCGAGCCGGAAGCCCTGGAATGCCAGTTCGATCTGCCTATTCTTATAGATTTCGGCCAGAACGGCATCCGCTGTTTGTGCGCCGGAGTAAGCAGGTAAAGCCGCACCCAGCCCAAACGCATCCTGAGCGGC
This sequence comes from Spirosoma sp. SC4-14, assembly GCF_037201965.1. Lineage (NCBI taxonomy): Bacteria > Pseudomonadati > Bacteroidota > Cytophagia > Cytophagales > Cytophagaceae > Spirosoma > Spirosoma sp. SC4-14. Next base: position 6,748,056 of record NZ_CP147518.1, read on the forward strand.
TGTTTTGGTTAGCACCCGATTCAGTTGCGCAATGGCATTGGTCAGATCGCCTTTGCGGGCATAGGCTTCGGCTTGAATCAGTAGCATTTCGCCCGGCAAATAGACCGGAACAGCCGCATTGTTAGCTGTATAGAACGCCGTTGCGATAACGGGAGCCACAGCCGTGTTGGTACTGGGCTTGGTGAGGAACGACAACCGCTTGTCGGCCGGATCAGGCGTCAGGCTACCCGTTAGCCCCAAATTCACGTTGGTTGGCTGAAATACATTCAGGTTGCCAAATGTGTACTCAAAGAGTGGGTTCCGCGTATTGTCATCGAAGTTAAACACCGACTTTTTCGTCAGATCCATTTTGGCCGCAGCCGCCAGTGCTTTGTCGTAATCGCCCGAAAACAGTGCATAGCGGGCAATCAGCGCCTGAATCGTATTGGGAATGTCGATGCCCGTTACAATTTTACCTGAGAAATCGGATGATACAGGAGCTGCCGCCACCTGCGTTGCTGCCGATTCGAGCGTTGTAATGGCCTCTTTGAATACCTGAGCCCGTGGCACAAACGGAACATTATTGCCGGTCGTAACGGGCGATTGCTCAAAAAATAAGCCTAATGTCCCAAGCGATAACGCCCGAAAAATAGATGCATAGCCAACAATCCCACTTTTGGTACCGGCATCGCTAACAACACCCGTATTGGCAAGAATTAGTTCGGCATTCGAGCGCACCAGATGGCTTTGTGTCCACAGATTGCGCACCACGCTGTTAATATTGCTCACATTACCGCCACCCAAGGCCAGGTTAGCTTCATCAGCATTACCCACGTTGAGTACGAAATCTTCGCGGGTTGTCAAACCGGCACCGGCCGTACGGGCATAGAGAACACTCAAAGCCCCGCCCGTGGTATAGCGATACTGCAATCCATTCGAAAGGGTAATTAAGCCGTCGGGCGAGCTAACTGCCTGCGACTGGCTGATGGTGCTGGGGTTTAGAAAGGTCTGATTACAGGCAAACTGCCCTAGAGCCAGAGCCGCCAACACGATATATGTCTGAATTTTTTTCATGAGTTCAGTTTTCTGATGTTAGAATGTTGCGGTCAGTTTTAGCTGATACGTGCGTGGAATAGGTACATTCCCGAAGTCAACACCCCGCAACAGGTCGTTATTACCGCCCGCATTCGTCTCCGGGTCGAAGCCGGTGTATTTATCCCAGGAATACAGATTGCGTCCTACCAGCGCAACGTTTAACCGACTGATGGCCTTTACCAGCGTTGGCAGTGTATAACCCAGCGATATTTCCCGCAGTTTGGTATACGAACCCGGATCGACCCGGAACTCCTGCGTATTGTAGATACCAAAAATATAGCCACGCTTCAGCGTACCGCGAAGTTCCTGCTCAGCATAATCGCCCAACCCTACGCCCTGCCGTGTCCGCTTATCGGCATTGAACACATCCGACCCCTGCACCGCATCCAGCAAAACATGAAGAGTCAGTTTTTTATACGACAGATTGGTGCTGAATGAGCCCGTCCATTTTGGGTTCGGATTTCCGATAATCACATTAGCCGTTGGCTTTGATACATCAACCGATCCGTCGCCATTGCGAGCTGGAACAAAATCAATAGCACCATTACCCTGATTTACAGCCCGTTCTGATTGCGGGAAGCCTGATGGAGAAAGCAATAGAGAACCATCTGAATTACGAGCATACGCACTTCCGTAGAAAACGCCAACTGGCTGACCAACAATCAGGTAAGCCGGTGTACCCGACGCCGACGATGGGTCGAGGCTGATGATGGGCAGACCGCCCAGATCCAGAACTTTGTTGCGATTGTGGTTGTAAATAACCGTGAAGTCCCAGCTAAAATCTTTGGTTTTGACGGGATTAACGTCCAGTACGACTTCAAAGCCTTTATTCTCCATCGTGCCAACGTTGTTCACAATACTCGTGCCGCCCGTAGTGGGGGCCAATGTCCGGTTTACGACCAGATTCTTAATTTTCTGATGATAAGCCGTAACCCCTAAGCCAATCTTTCCGCCCCAGAAAGCCAGATCGATACCGCCTTCCAGTTCGGCCATGCGCTCCGGCTGTACGTCGGGGTTAGCCAACTGCGTACCAGGCACTACAGTGTTTTTACCCAGGAAACCCACCGGACTAAACTGGTAGAACCGGGCATACGAACCAATACCCGAAAGATTACCCGCTTCGCCATAGCTGGCGCGTAGTTTCAGGCTATTGAAGGCGTCATTGAACGACAGATTTTTCCAGAAATCCAGGTCCGATACAATGAACGACCCACTGACTTTTGGATAGTACTGGTTTGTCTGAGTCGGCGAAAATTTCGACGACTGATCGCGACGCACAGCCCCCGTAACGAACGCCAGATTCCGGTATCCCAGCGTTGCCTGCGCAAACATACCGCTCAGGCTAAACCGGTCCAGATCGTACCGAACCTGATAGGTCGTGTTACTGGCTCCACTAACCGTTTCGATAAACGGCGACAGATTTTGCCCACTATTGATCGAATAATCGGCCTGATAATACTGATAGCTGTACCCTATGGCTGCATTGATCTTAAATTTATCGCTAAACTGCCGTTCGTACTGAGCGTTCAGGTCGTTGTTGAACTGAAGCACCTGATTGGTAGCTGTAGCGGCAAATCCGTTTGGATAGCGGGCAGCAGGCAAACCAGCAACAGCCTGATAGGGATACGGACGAATGTAGTTTTTACCGAACTGTGAATAAGCATCGACCCCCACAATATAATCGACGGTTAAGCCTTTCAGGGGAGTCAGATTCAGTTGGACACTACTGATCGTACGATTTACCGACTGCGAAAACTTCATGTCTTCGATGGTCGACAGTGGGTTCACCCGCGTTGGCTCAACCGCCTGAAGGTTTCCGGCTGCATCGCGCTTGGTAATATCATAGATGTTATTGGTGATATTAACCGAGTTGATCGGGCTGTAGAATACGTTGCCGTTAGCCTTCTCATCAGAAAAACTGTTTGAGTAGCTCAACCCAACCGACACTTTGGCCCAGGTTGCCAGTCGCTGGTCGACACGGGCACGCAGATTATAGCGGGTAAAATCCGTTCCCTTAATAATGCCCTGGTTTTTCAGATAACCGAATGAGATGTAATACTGTGTATTCTCACGACCACCCGCAACCGACAGGTTGTTGTCGGTACCGTAGCCCGTCCGGAAAATCTGATCGAAGTAATTATAGCGCTGTACGTCAACCACGTTAGTAGCCAGGGGCGTATAAGCTCCATCCCGATACACATCCGTAGTGGTTACGCCCGGATTGGCTGCAATCTGGGCAGCCGAAATCCCACCAATTGGGTATAACCGCAGCGACGCAAAGCCAAACTGCTTGCCGTAAGTATTGACAGGCACGCTTTTCCGCAGTTCGTTGATGTTGAACGAGGTCGAAAAGGTGATCTGCGGCTTGCCCGTCTGCCCGCGTTTGGTTGTAATGATCACAACGCCATTAGCCGCCCGCGAACCATATTGCGCAGCAGCAGCCGCTCCGTTGATCACGTTAATGGTGGCAATATCGTCGGGATTGATGTCCGACAACCGATTCTGACCAACACTGGCATTGCCCACATCATTCGACAGCGCCAGTTGCGACACGTTGGTACTGGCATTACTCACAATTACACCATCGACCACATACAACGGGTCCGACGAACCGACCAGCGACTTGATACCACGCAAACGAATCGTGATACCACCCGCCGGGTCGCCGGAGTTCTGCGTAATCTGCGCACCCGGTACTTTCCCCTGCAAGGAATTCACCAGATTTCCAGAACCACTCTGGCCTAAGTCAGATGCTTTGATGGTACTGATGGCATTCCCTAGTTCACGTTTGGGAGCCGACAGTGTAGAGCCTGTAACGACAACTTCATCAAGATTTGTTGTTGCGGTCACTAACTCAGCATCGACCGTAATCTGGTCGGCATTGCCCAGTGTAATGCCCTTCTGAAGTGTTTCGTAGCCAATAATCATAAACGCCAGTGTAGCAGGCCCAGGCTTAAGCGCTGCGGTAAGTGTGTAATTCCCATCGGCATCGGTAGAGGTTCCAAGCGTGGTTCCAACAATCAAGACCGTAGCCCCCGGCAAGGGCTGTCTGGTCTCATCGACCACTCGCCCTGTAAACGTATAACGCGTGTTTTGCGCTAAAGCTCCTGCGCTAAACAGTAAAGCCAGCCATAGCATCCAGACCTGCCGGAAGCGATGGCTGATGAGTGAGTACCTATCAGTCATAGGAATGTAATGGTTAATTGATGCAACAAGAAAATATTTCCCAGGGACGAAATTTACTTATAAATAATTCTGCACAATTACCGCTCATCCAAATTCTAAAAAAAGCCTCTACAGATGCAATAAAAGCGTTTTTTAGTACACTTCCATCCCGGCAAACTCCAGTTCGCATCTGGCCTAAATCCAATTTCGGCAGACCACTAAAACACAATTTTCAGTAGCTTTGGCGATTTCAACCAAGTCAACGAACGTATGATTACTCGTACCAAAAGTAGCCCACTTGTTTTCGTAGCGATAGGCTTAAGCTGGCTCTTCTGGGGGCAGTCTCTGGCTCAGACGAAAGAGCGTTATACTACACTTCAACAGGCACTATCGGCAACTGGTCAGTTGAATGGCTCGGCCGGGCCCCGCAGCGTCAACTGGATTGAAGGCGGAAACAAATTTTCGTTTATCGATGGCCAAAGTATCATCAAAACCCTGTCGCCCAAAGATCAAAAAGAAGCGGTTGTTTTCGATGGCAGCCAACTGACGTTTCCCGGTACAAACAAACCCTTCGCTTATCGTTCTTTTCAGTGGTCGAAGGATTCGAAAAATATTTTCTTTCAGACTAATTTCCGGCCTGTATACCGTAACTCAGGCATTTCAGATTATTATGTCTATTCGGTTGCCGATAAAAAGCTGAAGCTCGTTGTTAACGACGCTCAAACGGCCGAACTGTCGCCCGACGGTCAGAAAGTGGGTTACGAGCGGGGTGGCAATCTGTTTGTGTTCGATTTTGCCACCAAAACCGAAACTCAACTCACCAACGATGCTCAACCGGCATTCTATAACGGTCGGTTTGGCTGGGCTTATGAAGAAGAATTCGGCCTCGCTCAGGCCTGGGAATGGTCGCCGGACAGCAAGTTCATCGCTTTCTGGCAATCGGACGAGCGGCAGGTACCGATTTATAAACTAACCGATTACAAAGGTTTCGATGAAACGTTCGATTCGCTGCCTTACCCACGCGTAGGCGACAAAAATCCTACCGTTCGCATTGGCGTTATTGAGCTTTCCAACAAAGATAAGCAGTGGATGAAGGTCGATCTGGAAGATGGCTATATCCCGCGCATCTACTGGACTACGCTGGAAGGCCAACTGGCCGTAATGCACCTGAACCGGAAGCAAAACCACATGCGGGTGTTTATGACCAACGCCCGCACCGGCGACGCCAGACTGATTCTGGAAGAAAAATCGAATACATGGATCGACATCTTCGATTTCTTTGCCGGTATCGACCATTTGCTCTATTTCCCGGCAGGTGTTCAGGAATTTTACTGGGTTTCGGATCGCGACGGCTACGCCCACCTTTACCGCTACGATTATACCGGAAACCTGCTAAACGCCGTTACCAGCGGAAAATGGGAAGTAACCTACGTGCATCATATCGATCCAAAGGCAAAAAAAGCGTATTTCACCTCCACCGAAGTTTCACCAACCGAACGGCACCTGTTTGTAGCCGATCTGGACGGGAAAAATAAACGCCGACTCACAACGGTAGCGGGTCGACATACGGTCAATTTTTCGCCCAGTGGCCAGTATTTTATCGACCGCTATGCCAACGTACAGACTCCTACGCAGGTAGAATTGCGGGATACCAAAGGCCAATTGATTAAAGCGCTGGAAACCAACAAATCGGTAACAGATTTTCTGGCCAGCCACGCCTATGCTTCCAAAGAACTGGCAACCTTTACGACCTCCGACGGTCAGCCTATCGATATTTCGATCATTAAACCGCTCGATTTCGACCCTACCCGCAAATACCCGGTCGTGATCGATATTTACGGTGGCCCTGGCTCGCAGTCGGTGTATAACGAATTTGCCACAACAGGCTGGCATCAGTGGCTGGCCCAAACGGGCTACATTGTGGTTGGCGTGAACAACCGGGGGAGTGGGGGCTACGGTCGTGATTTCGAAAAGATTGTTTACGAACAACTCGGGAAGTACGAAAGTCTGGATTTTACGGAGACAGCCGCGTGGCTGGCCAAACAACCGTGGGTCGATGGAAACCGCATGGCCATTCGCGGCCACAGCTATGGAGGCTTCATGAGCAGCTATACTATGTTGGCTCATCCGGGTGTGTTCAGGGTTTCGCTGGTTGGCGCCCCCGTTACCGACTGGCGGCTTTATGATTCCATTTATACTGAGCGATATATGGGGCTTTTGCCCGAAAACAACGAAAAATACCAGGCTAGTGCAGTATCGCCAAAGGCGGGCAATCTGGCAGGAAAAATGTTTATCGCACACTCGACAATGGACGAGAATGTGCATGTTCGCAACACGTTTCAGCTGGTCAATGCGCTGGAAGATGCCGGAAAAGATGCTGACTTACGCATTTATCCGCCGGGTGCACATGGGGTAGCCTATAGCGCAAAGACCCAATTGCTGCTTTACCAACAATACACTTCCTACCTTGAAACGAACCTGAAAAGTGTAGGGCTCAACTAATTCAGCAACTACCGCAAATACATACTGCCGCAATTGCAATTACAGGTAATTTCGCACATAATGTTACCATATTCCACTTTAAAGATATATTTGGTTTTTTAAATTAAATTACAATAAACCAAATATAGCTTTAAAGTGTCGGGTAGACTTTCTGGATTTGCGTGGGTGATCATGATGTGGCAAACTGTCAGCAGTTTTGCGCAAGCTGTACCAACTGACAGTTTGCCTATGGGCAGCTATTTACAGGCATCGTGGGATAACGACGCTTTTCAACTCCGCGCCAGAAATACCTCCGATCGTTATTATACAAATGGCATTCATGTAAAGCATTTCAGCAATTACTGGCATAAATGGCCTACGCGTTATGTGCTGCTCAAACTTGCTTCCCGAGTTGGTCAGTCTTACTCATATCGGTATGATTTTGGTGCTGGTCAGGAAATCTACACGCCCAAAAACCTGACCATTCGTAACCGCCCGCTTTATCCGAACGATCATCCGTATGCCGGTTACCTGTATCTGTCGTGGGGGCTCACCTCCAGCGATCCCGTCAAAGGGCGCAAACTTACCTCACAATTCATACTGGGCGTTATTGGCCCATTGAGTGGAGCCGCCGAAGTACAGCAGCAGTTTCATCTGGCCGAAAATTTTAAAACCCCCATGGGCTGGGGAACACAAATGCCCAATGATCCGGCCGTTAGTTATTTTGTCCGCTACGAAAACCGCCTGGTTCCGCAATTTTCACCTGTGTTCGATATCATTGGCCGGGTAGACGCCAATCTGGGTATGCTCAGTAACTACGCCAGTATGGGTACCGTTCTGCGTTTTGGCCTGTTCAATGATTATTTTCAGAGTGCTACGGGACTTTATAACTCGTCGGCCGGGCGGCCGCATCGACGGGTGCAGCTATATACCACGTTTGGAACGTCGTTCCGGGCTGTTCTCGACAATTCGCTGCTACAGGGCGGCTGGTTCAATGGTGCCCATAACTACTATGCGCTGCCAGCCGTAGAGCTAAAACACTTTCTGGGATTGATTGACTGGGGAGTTGCTGCCGCTTACAAAAATGTGCAATTCTCGTTTAATCAAACCCTGCAAACCAGCGAATTCAAAAACGGACTGGATCATCAATGGGGTCGATTTAGCCTACTGTTTTATTGTGGTCGCTAGGCCGTATACGCTTTCATTATCAGCACGTTCTGTTCCATTCTGGCGTTTGACAAAAGTGATGCCAATACATACCTATTGTTGGTTTGTATACACCTTATGTCAGCAAATAATAACGAAAGCTATTTCACCTATCAAGTTAACACCCCTAACAAATTAGTGAAACTTATCCAAATTCAACATTTATAAGAGAATAAATTTTATTTTTTAGAATAAAATATTGTTTTTAATACTCCTTTAATACCTTTGCGGCTTCGATTAAAAAAAGGTTAAATTTCTTAATTAGCACACTTCATGAGAAAAAGTTTACTTCTAAGCTGGCTTCTGGTCTGCCTATTTTGTCTGCCAGTGCTAGCTCAGGATGTCACGGTAAGCGGTCGTGTCACATCCTCCGAAGACGGAGCTCCATTGCCTGGTGTGAGTGTCCAGCTTAAAGGGTCAACCCGTGGCACGACCACTGATGCGGATGGCAATTACCGATTAAACATTCCGGCCTCAGGACGGCTGGTGTTCAGCTTTATCGGGTTTGAATCGAAGGAGGTTGCAGTCGGCAATCAGTCAACAATTGCCGTTAGCCTTGCGCCTAATGTGGCCAATCTGGACGAAGTTGTTATCACAACGTTCGGTACAGCCAAGCGGGCATCGTTTACGGGTTCGGCAGGTACTATTTCACCGGATCAAATTAAAACACGCGCTGTCAGTAACATTGGCCAGGCGCTTTCGGGAGCGATCTCAGGGGTGCAGACAACGGCGGGTAGTGGTCAGCCGGGTTCGGCACCCGATATTCGTATCCGGGGTTTTGGCTCCGTGTCGTCGGGTAACGATCCGTTGTATGTGGTCGACGGGATTCCCTATTCAGGCAACATTTCCAACCTGAGTCCAAACGACATCGAAAACATTTCGGTTCTGAAAGATGCTGCGTCGACAGCGCTTTATGGCTCACGGGCAGCCAATGGCGTGGTTATGATTACCACCAAAAAAGGCCAGCGGGATCGTAGTTCGATCAATGTTCGCTATACGCGGGGAGCCAGCACACGGGGTCTGCCCGAATACGACCGGGTTGGCATTTCCCAGTATTATCCACTGATGTGGGAAATTTACCGAAACAGCATTGCCTATCGCGCCACAAACCCGGTCGCTCTGGCAACGGCAAACGCCGATGCATCGAGTCGGCTGATTAGCCTGGTAGGCTACAATGTCTATAACGTACCAGACGATCAGGTTGTTGACGCCAATGGCCAGGTCAATCCAAACGCAACCCTGAAGTTCTCGCCCGACGATCTGAACTGGGAGAAACCACTGATGCGGCAGGGCAACCGGAATGAACTGAACGTTAGTTTTTCGGGTGGTCAGAATAAAACCGATTATTTTCTGTCATTGTCGTACCTGAGCGACAAAGGCTACCTGATTCGGTCTGATTTTGAACGCATTACGGGTCGACTAAACATCAATTCGCAGATGAAGCCGTGGCTCAAAGCGGGTGCCAACCTGTCGACTACGCTTTCAAAATCGAATCAGGCCGATGCCAACAGCAGCACTGCGTTTGTCAATCCGTTCTTTTTCTCCCGCAACATAGGCCCTATCTATCCGGTATATGCCTACGACCCTGCCAATCCGGGGCAGTTCCTGCTGCTTCCAAATGGCAACCGGCGCTGGGATTATGGTAACCTGACCGCGCTGGGCCTACCCGCCCGGCCTCAATTTGGTGGTCGCCATTCGATTGCCGAAACCATGCTGAATCAGAACTACTTTCGCCGGAACGTACTGAGCGCCCGTGGTTATGCCGAAGTTTCGTTTCTACAGGATTTCAAGTTCACGACAAACATCGGAACCGACATTACCAACTACAACGGCTATACATTTGGAAACCCCGAAATTGGCGATGGCGCTCCGGCCGGACGGGCTTCACACGAATTTCAGAACATTACGGGCTATAACCTGAACCAACTGCTGAACTACGGCAAAACGTTCGACAAACACAATCTTGAGGTGTTGCTCGGCCATGAGAACTTCCAGGTCGGTGATAACAATCTGGAAGGTTCACGCTCGCAGCAGATCCTGGATGGCAACTACGAACTGGTTAATTTCACTACTACAACAAACCTGGCGTCGGTGGCTTTCATGCGTCGGGTAGAAGGCTACTTTTCACGGATCAACTACGATTACGACCAGAAGTACTTCCTTTCGCTTTCGGCTCGTCGCGATGGGTCGAGTAAGTTCTACCGCGACACCCGCTGGGGGAATTTCTACTCCGTTAGTGGTGCCTGGCGTTTAGATCAGGAAGAGTTCCTGCGCGCGATTCCAACCATCGACGCCCTGAAACTGCGGGCGTCGTATGGTCAGACGGGTAACGATGGTGGTGGCAACACCGGCCAGTCGGCTCAGGACAATACCATTAGCTACTATGCCTGGCAGCCGCTTTATGGGCTTGGCTGGAACAATGCATCGGAAGCGGGCATCCTGCAAACGAGCCTGGGAAACCAGAATCTGGCCTGGGAGTCGAGCAATGCAATCGATGCCGCTGTCGAATTCAGCCTCTTCAAAGGTCGCGTATCGGGTACGGTTGAGTATTTCGATCGCCGGTCGTCGAACCTGATTTTTGCCGTACCGCTTCCTCTCTCGGCGGGTATTTCGACCGTTACCCGCAACATTGGTACGATGTATAACCGGGGTATTGAAATCGAACTGGGTGTTGAGCCAATCCGGACAAAGGACTTTACCTGGCGCCTAGACCTGAATGCGACGCGGCTCAAAAACCGGATCACAAAGATGCCAGACGAAAACCCCGAAATTATTGACGGAACTAAGAAACTGGCCGTCGGTCATTCTATCTACGATTATTGGCTACGGGAATACAAAGGCGTCAACCCAACAACGGGCGAAGCCGAATATCGGGCCGCCAACTATGTAGCGTCTAATTCTCGGATTACGGAAGCGGGCGATACCCTGACGACGAGTGTCAATAATGCCCGTTATCATTACAGTGGCACGTCTATTCCGGCCATGTCGGGTGGTTTCACCAATACGTTCCGGTATAAAGGGCTGTCGTTATCGGCACTGGTTGTTTATCAGTTAGGCGGTAAAACCTACGATGCGGCCTATGCTTCGCTGATGAGTGCAGGCGGATACGGCAGTGCGAAACACGTTGATATTCTGAAACGGTGGCAGAAGCCGGGCGACATTACCAATGTGCCCCGGATGGACGCCGGCCGTACGTCTGATTTCGATGCCCAATCGGATCGCTGGCTTACCGACGCCAGTTATTTGAACATTCGTTCGATAACGCTTTCCTATGCTCTGCCGGGCACACTGGCGCGTAAACTGTTCCTTGAAAATGCCCAGGTGTATGTCAGTGGCGAAAACCTGCTGATCCTGTCGAAACGGAAAGGCATGAACGTGCAGCAAAACTTCTCGGGCGTTACGAGCAACGCATTTAGCCCGGCCAAGAGCCTGATCTTAGGTATTTCATTTACGCTTTAAGCATCAACACGCATGAAAAAAAGATATTTGACATTGGCGTTGGCAATAGGACTGCTTACAACGTCGTGCGAAAAAGATTATCTGGACACATCGCCTACTGGTAGCATTGACGCGGGTGCCGCTTATGCAACAACCAAAAATGCCACTGCGGCCATCAACGGTATATATCGGGCAATGATTGTCCGCTATTTGAGTTCACAGGGGCATTTCGGCCATCCGGCTATGATGATTATTCTGGATGTAATGGGCGAAGATGTAGTTATACCCAACACGTCAAACACCTGGCACCTCGCCGAAACACGCTGGCAGGCACACCGGTCAGAAACATCTACCGGCGATCAGTTACCCTACGAATTGTATTATCGACTGATTGGCAATGCAAATATTGCCATCGCCAATATCGACAATGCGGCCGGTGCACAGTCGGAGCGGGATCAGATAAAAGGCGAAGCGTTGGGATTGCGGGCTTTCTCGTATTTCAATCTGGTACAGCTTTTCGGTAAACGCTACGATGCAGCCGCCAAGCCCAACAGTCAGTTGGGTGTTCCCCTGATTCTGGCTCCTACCACAGAGGGTTTACCTCGCGCAACAGTGGAGGACATTTATACGCAGATCAATAAGGATCTGGCCGAAGCGGCTACCCTGCTTACTACAACTCGTAGCTATAAGTCGCACATTAATCTGGAGGTGATCAAAGGGTTTCAGGCTCGGGTGGCTCTGGTGCAGCAAAACTGGGCCGATGCCGCCAAGTTTGCCGCCGAAGCCCGTAAGAACTATTCACCCATGACGGCTACCCAGTATCAGGACGGTTTTTCGGACATCAGCAATCCCGAATGGATGTGGGGTTTCGATCACCTTGAAGATCAGACGGAGTATTTTGGGGCCTATCACTCCTATATTTCCTGCAACTTCAACTCAACCAATATCCGCGTTGACCCCAAAGTTATCAACAGCAAACTCTACAATCAGATACCAGCAACGGATGTACGCTCGAAAATGTGGGTTAAAACACCCACAACCGCCAATTCGATTGTGCCTACGGGGGGTGTACGGGTTGCTTATATGACTCAAAAGTTCCGCTTGCCCGGTACACCGTCAACCAGTACAATGGGCGACATTCCCTACATGCGTGCTGCCGAAATGTATTTGATCGAGGCCGAAGCACAGGCCCGTTTGGGTAATAACTCGGCAGCAGCCAGCGTGCTGTTTGATCTGGTAAGCAAGCGAGATGCTTCGTATACGCTTTCGACAAAAACAGGCGCTGCGCTCATTGATGAGATTCTTTTCAACCGGCGTGTTGAACTCTGGGGCGAAGGCTTCCGGTTTACGGATCTAAAACGCCTGAATCAGCCCTTGAATCGAAACGATGCTAACATCAGTTCGTCGGTAGCCGTATTATTCGATGTTCCGGCGGGCGATAACCAATGGGAGTTTCTGATTCCGCGACGTGAAATCAATGCCAATCTGGCCATCGTGCAGAATCCACTTTAATAGTAGCCAGATAGCCAATAACAGCACAGCCCCCGACCAGATGATCGGGGGCTGTGCTGTTATTGGCTATCTGGACCATTGCCTAAACAATTCGCTCTTTGGGACGTGTTAATCCAGGACAAAGGAGAAATCGGAATGAATGTTTTTAATTAAAAAAGTCTTGTATCATATAACAAACGGTTTAGTTCTTTGCCATCCCGCACCATATCCGATGCGGTTTTGATTGCAACAACAAATGGAAATACTCGTAACAGCGGCTATTATTGGCTATATCATTTACCTGCGCTATTATGCAGATTTGCGGACGTCTTCCGAACAGGATCTCGATAAGCTACAGATAGGTATTAAATTACTTAAAGCCGGGCAGATTGAAGAGGCCTTAGCCTTTTTTAATCAGTATATCCAGAAAGACCCAAAATCGAGTGTTGCCTATCTATACCTGGCACGTTGCCATCGCGCTTTAGATAACATCCCCGCTGCCATTACCGCCCTGAAAACCGGCGAAAGCTACGACAACACTGTGGCGGGTTTGCATCTGGAAATGGGTCAGATTCTCTACGACCAAGGCGATTATAACACCGCCTTTCAGGAATTCGATAAAGCGGTCTTTTATTCGAAAGGTACCCAACCCGATCCGTATGAATGGCGCGGACTGGCCAGACAACAACTTGGGCAAATGGCCGAATCACAGCATGATCTCGACCAGGCAGCCCAGCTCCGTCAAACACCCGAAACGGCCGGTTCGGCACCACTTTCAACCCCAACCTCATTTTTAGATCGGAAGTTTTTGAGCCACGTAGCACTCATTCTGATCAATAGCACTATCCTGCTAGTTGTCATCAAAAAATCGACGGTAATTCACCTTCCCTATTTACTGGCGGCCGTTGCCGCTGCCATCATTGGTTTTCTGGAACCCCGCAAAGGCTGGATATTGGCCATTATTCAGGCGGCTACGCTCTGGATCGGCTACACATTTTTCACAACTGTTCCCGAAAATAACAATGCCCGCGACCTGGAAACATTTGGTTTATACGGGGCAATTATTTTGACTTTTATCGGAAGTTTTATTGGCGGGGTTTTGAAACGAGCCCTGGCCCAATAAGGCAAAAAATTTTCCGTTTTCGCCCTAACACCGAAGACTTTGCCAACTATTACAAAAACAACTGCGCAATTATTCCGGGCTTTTGGCATCAATACGTAAGCGATTTGGGTGTAACTTGAGCGGCAAAATACAACCTCGCTTACAATGGTTAACCGATTACTCTCACTTCTTAGCTTACTACTACTTACTGGGTTCCAGCTTCATGCGCAGCAGTCGCAGGGAGGCTCGGCCAGTATCAGCAGCTTCACCAACGGCATGGAGCGTCATCCTGGCTTCATGACCTTTTACTGGGACGCAAAAAAAGGGAAAATCTGGCTCGAAATCGATAAGTTCGACACCGAGTTCCTGTATTATCCAACATTGGCGCAGGGCGTTGGCTCCAACGACATTGGCCTCGACCGGGGCCGATTAGGGCAGGAACATATTGTGAAATTTCAGCGGAGTGGCCCGAAAGTACTACTGATCGAACCGAACTATTCGTATCGGGCCATTAGCAACGATCCGCTCGAACGGCAGGCTGTTGAAGAATCTTTTGCCAAATCGGTCCATGCCGGATTCGATGTTGCCGTCGATGAGGGAAACAAAGTACTGGTCGACCTGACTCCTTTTCTGATGCAGGATGCAGTTGGCGCCATTCAGGCCATTGCCCGAACCAAGCAGGGAAGCTTCAAATTCGATGCGAGCCGCAGCGCTCTATACTTACCCCGAACAAAAGCATTTCCACAGAATACGGAATTCGAAACCATCATTACACTAACCGGCGACAATCCGGGGCCTTATCTGCGCGAAGTAGTGCCAACAGCGTCGGCCGTTACGATGCATCAGCACCATTCGTTTGTGCAATTGCCCGACGCCAATTACAAGCCACGCGCATTCGACCCTCGCATCGGTTATGGCGGCATCGAATACTTCGACTATGCAACGCCGGTAAGTCAGCCCATCATCAAACGGTATATTTCGCGGCACCGGCTGGAGAAAAAAAATCCATCGGCAAAAGTGAGCGAAGCCGTTAAACCCATTGTGTATTATATCGATCCCGGCACGCCCGAACCCATTCGGTCGGCGCTGATGGAAGGAACTGCCTGGTGGAATCAGGCATTCGAAGCGGCTGGCTATAAGGATGCTTTCCAGGTAAAACTGCTTCCGGCCGATGCCGATCCAATGGACATTCGCTACAACCTGGTTCAGTGGGTTCACCGGTCAACACGCGGCTGGTCGTATGGTGGCAGTATCATTGACCCACGGACTGGCGAAATCATCAAAGGAAAAGTAACGCTGGGCTCGCTGCGCGTTCGGCAGGATTATCTGATTGCGCAGGGACTCGTTGGCGATTATGCTGGTGCTACCGCTCCTTCGTCGGACCCCATGATGCAAATGTCGATTGAACGGTTACGGCAACTGGCCGCTCACGAAGTAGGTCATACACTTGGCCTGCCACATAACTACATTGCCAGCACACAGGATCGGGCTTCAGTAATGGATTATCCGACAATGGTTGCCAAAGTAAAGGGAGCCAGCATCGACCTGTCGGATGCGTATGCCAAAGGAATCGGTGCTTACGACAAATGGAGTATTCGTTATGGCTACGAGCAATTCCCGAATGGTGCCGACGAAAAACAGGCACTGGATAAGCTAGTAACCGACATGCACAAGGCTGGTCTGACTTTTCTGACCGATAAAGACGCACGCCCCGAAGGTTCGGTTCACCCCGGTACGCACCTTTGGGACAATGGCGCCAATGCGGTGGATGAACTGAAGCGCGTATCGGATGTTCGGCGGGTTGCGCTGGCGAATTTTTCGGAGAAGAAAATTCCGGTCGGCACACCAATGGCCACGCTTGAAGAAGTACTCGTACCGATGTATATGTTCCATCGCTATCAGGTCGAAGCTGCTTCTAAGGTAGTAGGTGGTCAACTCTATACCAACGCATTGCGTGGCGATGGCCAGCCAGTAGTATCGACGGTTCCGGTTCAGGAACAGAAACGGGCACTGGATGCGTTGATTGCTACCATCGATCCGGCTTTTCTGGCATTGCCCAAATCCGTCCTGACTCTGATTCCTCCGCATCCCTTCCGCTACGATCCAAATCCACGGGAGGTGTTCAAACGCCGGACGGGGCTCTCGTTCGATCCAATGGCGGCTCCCGAAGCAGCTGCCGGTATGACGCTTCAAATGTTGTTTAATGATCAGCGTGTTAGTCGTCTGGTTATGCAATCCGCTATCGATCCGGCCCAACTGAGCCTGGAAGGCACCCTCGATCAATTGCTGGCGGCTACGTGGTATAAAGCCGATCCGGCCGATGGCTATCAGGCCGAGGTGAAACGATTGACCGAAAAGTTGCTGTTGCAGAAGATGATCGATCTGGCCAGCGATCAGGGAGCTACTTCGCAAGCTCGGGCTATTGCCGGTTTAAAACTTTCTGAGTTGAAAGGAAAGCTCAGCGCGTCAAACGCAAATCCGAAAATAGCTGCTCATCATCTGTTTGCGCTGGAGCAAATTCGGCGTGCCGACGAGAACGCGGCTGATATAAAAGCAACGAATCCGCAAACGCCACCCGACGGTATGCCAATCGATACGGGTCAGGAATGGCTGGCTCCTGCCTGCGACTGGACCGACTGGAACTAACTAATTAAAATTTATACTTTTCCACGAAAGGCCCTTACTAACCTAGGTTAGTAAGGGCCTTTTGGCGTTTAAAAAGAACCGTTTATCAAATTTTAAAAAAAATTCAGATTTAACGAAACAAATAAAATCTACCTTTGTTAGATATTTTGAAACTTGTTAGATAGATGAGTGTTATTGATCGCCGTGCCCGGCAGAAAGCCGAAATCCGACAGCGGATTCTGGATGCGGCCCGACATATAGCCCGAGAGAAAGACTGGAGCGCTGTAACGATTCGGAGCATCGCCGATGCCATTGAATATACTCCTCCCATTGTTTACGAACATTTCGAAAACAAGGAGGATGTATTACTAAACATCGTTAAAGAAGGTCATGCTCAACTTCGTCGCAATACGGATGAAGTTCTGGACATGGACCTCAGTGCTGAAGAGAAAATTGTCCGGCTCTCCATGGCGCAGTGGGATTTTGCCAATGAGCAACCCGAAGTGTTTCGGCTCATGCACAACCCCGAACGCATGGACCAGCAACGCGACATGGTTCGTGAAGAAATGCACGAAGCCAAACAAAAAATTGAAAATCTGTTTCGGGAAGTATGCCCCGATATAGATCCCATTTTTGAAGTCATCTTTAACTGGTTCTGTCTGATGCAGGGCTATATAAATCTGATTACCAGCATAAAACCACAGGAGGGCGAACGACTGCTGAAAAAAGTAGAAGACCCCAAAATGGTAGCCATGTTTCAACAACCAAAACTTCTTTTCGAGCGAGCTATTCGTCGGTTCATTCGAGGCCTATAAATCCAATCTCTTCTTCACTAGACTTAGAATCGCAAACATGAAAGGTATCAAGCATACCATACTGACGGGACTACTACTAGGATTATTGGCGCAGTTTGCCAGCGCCCAAAATGCCGCTACAGATGGTTATACACTGGCACAGTGTGTTGAGTATGCCCGCGCCAATCACCCAAATGTCAAAATTGCCCGACTTAACGAGAAAATATCGCTCACACAAACCCAACAGGTCATAGGCCGAAACCTGCCACAGGTTTCGGTGTCGGGATCACTGATCGATAACTATAAAATTCCGGTTACGCTGTTGCCAGGCAGTTTGGCCTCAGCGGGATCAGGATCTACTACCAGCACCACAGGCACAGGCGGTGTTGGGAGCACAACAGCGGTAGGCGGAACCACTTCCGACGGCTTTATTCCCGTAAAATTCGGAACCCAGTATTCGGCTACGCTGACTGGGCGCGTCGATCAGAAACTATATGACCCATCGCTGGGGCTAGCCCTTAAGGCGGCTAAACTGACAACCAAACTTCAGGAAGAAGCAACTGCCCAGGCCGAACAAAACCAAGCATACAATGTAGCTCAGGCATACTACCAGGCTTTAGTGATTGACCTGCAACGCCGGTTAACAATTCGGGATATAACATCATCGGACACGCTATTGCAGCAGGAACGCGTTCGGCTGCAAAATGGCACAACCCGCGAAATCGATTTTGGACGGATTCAGTTGAATCGGAATAATCTGCAATCGCAGCTTGAGCAACAAACGCGCCGTTATGAACTGGCCTTAAACCAGTTGAAGTTCCAGATGGGAATGCCTCAGAACGAACCGCTTAGCCTACAGGCGCTGGAAATAGAAAATCAGTTGGTCGTAACCGATTTATCAAGCCCAGGCAACCGCTTCTTCGAAAATCGTCCCGATTACAAACAATTGCTGATCAATACACAACTACAGGATTTAAACCGACTATCGAATAACCGGGGCTATTTGCCGTCGCTGGGGTTATATGGCACCTACGGAACGAACGCGCAACGGCAGGAATTTAACTTCTTCCGAAATGGTTTTCCCTGGTTCCAGAGCGGAGCAGTCGGCCTAACCCTCAACTGGACAATCTTTGACGGTAACCAGCGTCATTACCGTGACCGAGAAAATCGGCTGAACCTGGAAACCCTGCGGCTGCAACAGATACTGGCCCGCGAATCGGCCGAGTTGAGCCTGAGCAACGCCCAGGTCAGCTACCAGAATCTGGTTACCGACATTCAGCGCGAACGCGACAACATTACGCTGGCGCAGAAAATTCTGACGGTTACGCAACTGGAATATAAAGAGGGCATTGCCACATCGGTAACGTTGATCGACTCGAAAGATGCCTTAACAACCGCCCAAAACAACCTGGCCAATAAACTGATTAATCTGTATCAGGCCCGATTAGATTATGAAAACGCCCAGGGAACTATCCTTCAATACGTTACTCAAAAATAAACAGTTACCATGAAACGAATTATTATTATTGGAGCGGTAGCTGCCCTGATCGCGCTGATTGCCTTCCGACTAATCAATAACAAAAAGAAGATAGAGGCCGCGAAAACCTCAACGGCTCAATTCCAGACAACGCCGGTAGTGGAAGTTCAGCCTGTTGCCTATGAGCGGCTTGATCAGAACTTATCGCTGCTGGGAACGGTAGAAGCGCAGAACGAAGCCAACATTATTGCCGAAACTCGCGGAAAACTCCAGAATTTCAAGCTCGTACTGGGCACTTACGTTAAGAAAGGCCAGCAAGTAGGTTATATTGAAGACGAAGTACAGGATATTGTTGTTGAAAACAACCAGACAAACGTCGAAAATGCCCGGCGCGAAATGGAACGCTACGAACGGCTCCTGAAAGGAGGAGCCGTAACCCAGGAAGCTTACCAGAAGTATAAAGATCAGTACAATACGGCTCTTCTGAACGCCAAACAGCAGAAGCGTGTATTGGGTAATGGTGCTGTTGTTGCCCCCATTAGCGGGTATGTGTACGACAAAAAGGTTGAGAATGGCGAATACGTAGCGGTTGGTGCGGTGCTGGCATCGGTCATTAATTTACAGGACCTGAAACTAGTCGTGAACGTACCAGAACAGGCTGTTTATCAGCTTAAACTGGGCGATAAGGCAACCATAACGGCTCAGGCTTTCCCAGGCGTAACCTTCACCGGAACCGTTCATTACATTAGCCCCAAAGGCGATGCGTTACATAACTATCCTGTTGAACTTTATCTGAACAACAGTAGCAAAAATCAGCTAAAAGCCGGAACGCTGGCCAATGCCAGCTTTACGTTCCGTAATGGTATCGACGGGTTGTTTATTCCACGTCGGGCATTGATTGGCGGGGCCGATAGTGCCAGCGTTTATGTTCTGGAAAACAACAATACGGTTCGACTGCGTAAAATTCAATTAGGCTACGACACCGGCGATTTATATCAGGTTCTGAGCGGCCTCAAGCAAGGTGAGCCAGTTGTTGTTAATGGACAACTTAACGTAAGCAACGGTTCTAAAGTGACCGTTAGCCGCAGCAACAGCGCGCAGGCAACTACAGACACATCAGTAGCCGTTAATCAGTAATTCGGTTTACGGTTTATCGTTTACGGTTTATCGTTGCTTCGCCTATCAGTATAGATCCTTATACAGCAGGCAACCATAAACTATAGACTATAAACCATAAACCATAAACTCTCAATCCATAATGTCAGTAACTGAGATAGCCATTAAACGCCCAACGCTGGTTGTCGTGGCCTTTACTGTGCTGGGTATTCTGGGGTTCATTTCTTACAAAAGTCTGAACTATACCCTACTGCCCAAATTCGATGCGTCGGTCGTAACGATCATTACGGCCTATCCGGGCGCAGCGGCTGGCGAGGTCGAAAACTCCGTAACCCGGAAAATCGAAGATGCGGTTTCATCGCTCGAAAACCTGAAAAATATCAGCTCTACCAGTCAGGAAGGATCATCGATCATTCAGCTCGAACTGAATGCCAGCGCCGACCCAAACCGGGCACTGGAAGATGCGCAGCGAAAGGTAAACGCGATTCTGTCGCAACTGCCCGACGAAGTAGAGTCACCTACCCTGCTTAAATTCTCGACCGACGACGTGCCGGTTATCCGAATGGGGGTACGCGCTAATCTGGCACCAACCAAACTCTACGATCTGGTCGACGATCAGATCCGGACGCAGTTGACCAAAGTAGACGGTGTAGGGCAGGTAACGCTGACGGGTGGCCGCGAACGCGAAATCCGCATTGGGCTCGATCCCAACAAGCTGAAGCTCTATAATTTATCGTTGTCGCAGGTTACGCAGGCCATTAATTCCTCAAACCTCGATTATCCGACCGGTCGTATCGAAACTGATCAGGCCCAGTATGCCATTCGGTTGGCTGGTAAGTTTACCGATATCAACCAGATTCGGAATACAGCGGTAAAAACAGCAGCTAACGGTACGAAAGTCTTATTGAGTGATGTTGCCACCGTAACAGATGGCGTTGCCGATGCCACAACCATCAACCGGATTAACGGACGCGAATCGATCGGTATTACGATTCAGAAACAGACCGACGCCAACGCTGTGGAAATTAGCCAGCAGGTGCGTAGCATTCTGGGCGGTATCGAAAAGCAATATGCCAACATTGGCCTGAAGTTCGAAGTGACCAGCGACTCATCGACCTATACGCTGGCCTCGGCCGAAGGCGTAATTTTCGACCTTGAGTTTGCCGTTGTGCTCGTTGCGCTGGTGATGCTGCTGTTTCTGCACAGCATCCGCAATGCCTTTATTGTGATGGTGTCGGTTCCAGCGTCGATCATTTCGGTGTTTGTTCCAATGTATCTGCTGGGTTTTACGCTCAACCTGATGACACTGATGGCTCTTTCGCTGGTGGTTGGGATTCTGGTCGACGACTCCATTGTGGTGCTGGAAAACATCTATCGCCACCTCGAAATGGGTAAAGACCGCCGAACGGCATCGCTCGATGGTCGAAATGAAATTGGCTTTACGGCTCTGGCCATTACGATGGTCGACGTAGTGGTGTTTCTGCCGCTGGTATTTGTACAGGGGCTGATTGCCAACATTATCCGTGAATTCTCGCTGGTGGTTGTGTTCTCAACGTTGATGTCGCTGATTGTATCGTTTACGGTCACGCCACTGCTGGCGTCACGGTTTGCGAAGGAAACCGACCTGAACGGACCTGGTCTTGGCAAACGTTTTCTGTTGTGGTTCGAAGGTCAGTTCGATTCATTGAAGCATGGTTATGCCCGGCTGCTGGCCTGGAGCCTACGGCACAAACGGTGGGTATATCTTACGGCCATTGTTTTGTTCGTTGGTTCAATTGGGCTGGTAGCGGGTGGCTTTATCGGTACCACCTTCTTCCCGCAGAGTGACCAGGGCGAATTTATCGTTCAGATTGAAGGCGAACCGTTCAACAGCCTGGCCGAAACCAACCGAATCTGTCAGAAAATTGAAAAACAGCTTATGCAGAACAAGCTGGTTACGAAAGTAAACAGCAACGTAGGCTACTCCAGTTCGTCGTCGGGTGGCGGTCTGGGATCAACGCCGTATCATAAGGCCGAAATCACCGTCACCATTATCCCAAAACAGGAACGGGATATTTCCATTGAACAGTTTGCGGCCCAAACCAAAGCCGAGATCATGAAAACCCCCGGTCTGAACGTGAAGTCAGCGCCGGTTGGTATCACTGGGGGGGCTAATGCTACACCAATCCAGATTCTGCTTCAGGGAAATTCGCAGCAGGAACTCCTGCAGGCGGCTGCGGTCGTGAAACAAATTGTGAAATCGGTAAGTGGCACCAGTGATGTTGAGCTTGGCGTAGATGATCCAAAACCTGAACTGAAAGTTAATCTGGACCGCCGAAAAATGGCCCAGTATGGTATCTCGGTGGCCAATGTTGGTGCAACTCTACAGACTGCCTTCTCCGGCAACACCGATAGTAAATACCGCGTTGGAAGCCGCGATTACGACATTCGGATCGAACTGAACCGGTTTAATCGGCAAAGTAAAGACGACGTTGGCGATCTTACGGTGCCCGACGGTCAGGGGAATCTGGTCGAAATTCGGCAGATTGCCAATCTGCAACTGGGTACTGGCGCCACACAGTTAACGCGTTACAATCGGGTAGGCTCGCTATTCGTCAACGCAAACGTGGTTGGTCGCCCAACGGGTACGGTTGGTGCCGAAATCGACAACATCCTTAAAACAAAACAATTACCGGGCGGTGTCACGTATAAACTCAAAGGCGATCTGGAGCGTCAGTCCGATGCCTTTGGGAGCTTAGGCATTGCATTGGGGCTGGCCGTTACCTTCGTTTATCTGCTGATGGTAGCGTTGTATAACTCCTATTTCCGGCCATTCGTGGTCCTGTTCTCGATTCCGATGGCGGTGATTGGAGCCTTCCTGGCGCTGGCGCTGGCCGAACAGCCTATTTCATTCTTCGTTATGCTGGGTATGGTGATGCTGATTGGGCTGGTCGCTAAAAACGCCATTCTGCTTGTCGACTTTGCCAACCAGCAGAAAGAAGAAGGTAAAAATACAATCGATGCGCTGATTGAAGCCGGTCGTGAGCGGATTAGGCCCATTCTGATGACGACTATTGCCATGACGATTGGTCTGCTGCCAATGGCACTGGCTACCGGCGATGGTTCGGAATCGAAAAACGGACTTGCCTGGGTGTTGATTGGCGGTTTGATCAGTTCGCTGTTACTGACACTGGTACTGGTACCGACTGTTTATTTGACTTTCGAAAATATCTTCAACCGGTTAAGTCGATTCTATAACCGACTGACGGGTAAGAAACAGAAACCGGTTCCTGCCAATGCGAAGGTGTAAGATAAATTCCTGAAAAATTAAAAAATCCATATGCTTCATAGGCGTGTGGATTTTTTAATTTTACCCCTTCCGTATCGACGTAAACTATACATTCTCTCATTCCACATACCGTCGAACAAGTTACTTTTTTCGAAAACTGAATTGTTCGAACCAAACGGACATCATATGAATTGGACCGCTAAACTTGCGTTGCTGGGGCCTTTACTGACAATTAGCCAGCTTTCTTTTGCTCAAGATACACTCACCTCCAGACCAGCGTCAGCGTCCGATAAAACCGAGCTTAAATACAATCTGAACGCATCGGGTTCTCACTTTTTCAGAGTTACGTTCATGAATCAGGCCTGGTTCCGATACAATCAGAGCAACCCAGGAACAACCGTTATTCAGGAACCGAAAAACAACACGTTCGATATTGGCCTACGTCGGACACGGATGCAGATGTACGGCCAGCTTAGCGATCATGTGTTTGTCTACTTTCAGTTTGGCATGAACAATTTCAATTATCTGAATGGCGGTTTCAACCCAACGTCCTCATCGAACCGGAAAATTCAGGCGTTCTTTCATGATGCAGTCGGTGAATATCTGGTATGGAAAAATAAAGACTACCTCAAAATTGGCGGAGGCTTAACCATCGTTAATGGTTTGTCGCGCTTTTCGTCGCCCAGTGTCAGCTCGATCATGAGTATGGATGTTCCACTGTTTGCCCAGGCAACAGTCGACCAAACCGACGAGTTTTCGCGCAAGCTAAGTCTCTACGCCCGTGGGCAGGTTGGCCATCTCGACTATCGGATCGCCCTTTCTGACCCATTCCCCATTCAGACGAATGGGGCTTCGGTGCCAACCTATGGACCCAACTCTATTTTTGCGCTGAAAGGCCATCACAAACAGTTTCAGGGCTTGTTCATGTGGCAGTTTTTCGATAAAGAAGCCAATCAGACGCCCGGCTACAACACAGGAACGTATCTGGGCACGAAGAAAATACTTAACCTCGAAGCCGGTTTCATTATGCAGAAGAACGCTACCGTTCGCGTGGATGCTCCTGGCGACACGCTTTATCAGAATCTGAACCTGTGGTCTGTTGCCACTTTCCTCGACATGCCCCTAAACCGCGAAAAAGGCACCGCCATCAATGCATACCTGGGCTATTTCCATACCGACTACGGCAAAAATTACCTGCGCTTCAATGGCTCTATGAATCCGGCCAGCGGCATTGCATCGGGCTATCCGGCCGGAACGCAGGGAAATGCTTATCCTATGTTTGGCACGGGCAATGTGGTGTATAGCCAGTTTGGTTATCTGATGAAACGCGATCTGTTCGGCGCGGGCAATGGCACCTTTATGCCCTATGTACAGGCCCAGCTCGCCAATTATCAGCGCCTGACCAAAAGCCTGGGTGTCTATAATGTGGGGCTCAACTACTTCATTCGGGGTCACAACAGCAAGCTAACCCTCGATTATCAGAATCGTCCTTACTACGAAGCAAGCGGTTCGCAGTACTTACCAGCAGGCCGCCGTGGCCAACTGATCCTGCAATACCAGATTTTTATTTAGCAATAAACGTCTAAAGCCCCATCGCATGGCGGAATGGGGCTTTAGACGTTTAGTTTTTTAGAATCCGATTCTAAAAAATTATTTCTTATCCAGCGATTCCTGACAGTTATCGACTGTCATATCTTTCATATCGCGTTTGGCTGTATTTTCGGTTACTTCCGACATTTCCAGTCGCGTACGGGTTATGCTCGATTTTACGTCACCCTTCACGTAGTATTTTTTCCCGGCTTCGGTATCCAGTTCCAGTTCGGTTTCCCGCTTAAACAATTCAACCCCACCACGCTGGGCCGTTATCGACAGCTTTCCGGGCTTGGTTTTGTATTCGATGTATTTGTTATTGCTAAGCTTGCAGATTTTCTGGCCATTCACGTAAATGCTATAATTCAGCCCTGAGCCAAAAAATTGGCCACCCCGGTAAATATAAATTGTCGCAAAATCGTCGACAGTTTTCAGGTTTGCGCTGTCGCTTCGGAAGGCCGAAAGCGCAAGAGTAAAACAAAACAGTGTGAGAAAGGATAGCTTTTTCATAAAACAAATAAGTGTAAATGATCAGCCAAAAATACCACAAACAATATTATTTTTTGGGTAACCTAAATGGCAAGGCCACGATTGCTACCAGCGAAAACAGAGGTGTAGTGCTGCTGCCGGTAAAGCAGGCAGACTGATAGGGTTAGGAATTGTTTTAAAACGCCTGTCCTAGCGGAAAAACATCCTCCTCATCGGTCAGAACAGGATGCGTAAACACATCAGCGCCATTAATTGAGATCCGATTAGGCTCCGCCTGAACATCCTGCCGATGACGGCGATAGGCTTTTTGCGACGAGTAATGGCAAACAAACGATTTTCGGGTATGGGAAATATCTTTAATTTCATCGCCCCCATGCGCTAATGCAGCATGCCACAATAAAACATCACCTTTTTTGATCAGTAGTGTCTTCCGTTTCAATCCGTTTTCTGTACACAGTTTGTCAAGATAGATTCCAAAATCGGTCGGATTGCGGCTTGATTTCTCATTAAAGAAAATACCATTTCCGAAATCAAATTTAGCTGCCTTATGCGATCCTGGATAGTAAAAGAGCGGACCGGCATCAATCGAAACATCTTCAAGAGCAACCCAGGAGGCTGCCAGATGGCTAGGAATTTCGGATACTACGTAGGCAAAATCCTGATGAGTTGCCTGTTGACTACCATATTTAAACAGAAGACTTTGCATTCCCACTACCCGATCATTAAAAACGGCTTCCAGAAATGCGACAATTTGCTGGTGCAGCATTATCTTTTTTCCGGTTAAGGATGCATTATGAAAATCCATAACCTTCACATAAGTACCTCCTATTATTTCGGTTGGTAATTCCTTCGCCATTTGGACTGGCCTTGCCGCAAATTCGGGTTTATCGACCCGTATGTTTATTTTATAGTCTTCCGGGTGGTTGATCAACTCTTCGGCCTCCGACCACAATTGATCTATCAGGCTTACTGGAATAGCCTGTTCCAGAATTACATAGCCGTTCGACTGCCAATGTGTAAGTTTTTCTTTTAAATCATAGGCGAACTCCTGTTTTCGGGAGTAGGCCGCAACAAACCGATCAATGTCGGCCTCAGGCTGATCGATCCAGGGAAGTGATTTCTGATCAAATTCAACTATTGGTTTCGGTTCAGGCCGAAGCACCTGCTTCGCAATCGCTTTTAATCGGTCTAACATAATGATAATCCGTTACGGTCTTAATGATTAACAAGTAAAAAAACGCCCTCAGCAGGTACCCAACAAATATACGGGCAAGGTTACTGATTATACTAATTTAGAGCTAAATTCCCCCCTGATGGAGCTGCATGCTTCAGTAAAGGCATACAAAAAGGCTTCATTTCTGAAGCCTTTTTGTATAAATCAGGAATACCAAACAGCCTATACGCCAATATTCAGCGTACTTAACACACTATTCATGCTCCGAACTGCATCTGCCGATTTATTGAAAGCAGCCTGCTCTTCGTCGTTCAGTTTATAGTCGATGATTTCTTCCCAACCATTCCGTCCCAGCACGACGGGTACGCCCAGGCAAATATCTGACTGACCATATTCGCCTTCCAGCAATACACAGGATGGAATTACGCGTTTCTGGTCGCGCAGAATACTTTCAACCATATAGGCTCCGGCGGCTCCTGGTGCATACCAGGCCGATGTACCGATCAGGCCCGTTAGGGTAGCGCCACCCACCATTGTATCGGCAGCTACTTTTTTCAGCGTGTCGGCATCCAGGAAATTACTCACCGGCACCCCCGCTTTCGTAGCCAGACGAGTCAGCGGAATCATGGTCGTATCGCCATGACCACCAATTACCGAAGCCTGCAAGTCATTGGGCGAGCACTTCATAGCCAGCGACAGGTAGGTTTTGAAACGAGCCGAATCCAATGCCCCACCCAGACCGATGACTCGGTTTTTGGGCAAGCCCGACGTTTTCAGAGCCAGATACGTCATGGTATCCATTGGGTTCGAAATAATGATAAAAATGGCGTTGGGAGAGTGTTTCAGGATGTTTTCGGTTACTCCTTTTACAATACCCGCGTTGATGCCGATGAGGTCTTCACGAGTCATACCCGGCTTACGTGGTAACCCCGATGTAACAACGACCACATCCGAACCCGCCGTTTTTTCGTAATCATTAGTAGAGCCTGTCAGCTTAACATCACAGTCGAGCAATGTTGATGCCTGGAGCATGTCGAGGGATTTTCCTTCGCTAATGCCTTCTTTGATGTCTAGAAGAACAACTTCCTGAGCAAGCTCTCGGCGGGCAATATTGTCGGCGCAGGTGGCTCCAACGGCCCCGGCCCCTACTACAGTAACTTTCATACAGTATTCGGAATTAAAGGGTTAACAAGCGACGCAAAAGTAAGGCCCCCGCTCCTGACAATCCAATGAGTTGGGAATAAACTTCTGGCCCTGTTACTCAGTTTATAGATTATTTAGAGATTTTTTTTGTTAGAAGGTTAGATGTTCGACACCCGGCTTCCTGATTAAACCAAAGGCGTATCCTTTTATCCAATACTTGGTCTAAACCGATAATTGTCCAGCGTCCAACCCTCATCTAATTAAACGAATGGCAAATAAGAGCCTCATATCACGAATTCTAAACTCTATTTTTTTCAAACGGGCCAATGTCGGTGCTGTTCGTTATGCCCGTAATTCCCGTAGCCTGTATAACCTGATCCGCGAAGCCCTCGATAAAAGTGGCGGTCTGTCGGGTGCTAATATTGCGGCTTTCCGCGAACAGTTAAACATAGTTACCCGCTTGCTTCGGGCGTATGCGTCGGGCGAGTATCGGCAAATTCCCTGGAAAACGCTGATTCGAATGATTGCTGTGCTGATTTATTTTGTATCACCAATTGACATTCTGCCCGACTTTCTGCCAATTGTTGGTTTATCGGACGATATTGCGTTAATGTTGTGGCTTTTCAGTGGAATAAAAGACGATATTGAAAAGTTTCGGCAGTGGGAAGGTTCGGCAGCCACCATGGCTGAAGACGTTCCGCATCGGGTTAAAACAATAAAGATTGGGTAAGCGCTGGTAAAAGAAAAACGGAAAAAGATCATTAGAGTCGTGTTGGTTCCGCCTTTTCTTTTTGTCGAAACCAGAAGTTTCCCCTGGTTTTACTAGATTGTACGAGAGAGTTTTTTTATTTTTGCATACATTCAAATCCAAAGAATCATGATTTTGGCAAGTGTTTTGGCATTTATGGGTTTGGGCGGTCAGGAAATGGTGTTCATTTTCTTAGCACTGCTCCTGTTGTTCGGCGCTAAGAAAATCCCCGAACTCGCACGCGGCCTTGGAAAAGGTATCAAAGAGTTCAAAGACGCCACGAAAGACGTTCGCGAAAACATCGAAGAAGGTCTGAAAGAGTCGGAGAAATAATTAACTTCATTAATAGACAGACAATCAGGCGATTCCCGTTCGGAACCGGCTGATTGTCTGTTTTTTGCCCCCTAGCCCCCAAAGGGGGAAGTGCTGTCATATTCAGTTTACCTGGGCAGCATTGGACTGCCGAAGCAGCACTTCCCCCTTTGGGGGCTAGGGGGCTGTAAATTGTCCTTCTTGTGACGTTATACCGCAACTTCGCTACTGTTCAGGCCGATCTCAAAAACGGTATTGTTACCTGCCGCCAACTGGTAGAGCAATACCTCGTCCGCATTGATGAACATCGCCACCTTAATGTCTTTACCGAAGTTTATGCCGACGAAGCCCGTAAGCAGGCCGACCGTATCGATCAGAAACTAGCTGCCAGCAATGGCTCGGCAGGGCGGCTGGCGGGTATGGTTATCGGAATTAAAGACGTTTTGAATTATGCCGGACATGGCGTACGGGCCGGAAGCCGCATTCTGGATAACTTCATCGCTCAGTTTACGGCAACGGCAGTTCAGCGCCTTATCGACGAAGATGTGATCATCATTGGCCGTCAGAACTGTGATGAGTTTGCAATGGGTTCGTCCAACGAAAACTCTGCTTTTGGCCCTGTTCGCAATGCCGCCGACCCTAACCGGGTTCCCGGTGGTTCGAGCGGAGGTTCGGCCGTAGCGGTTCAGGCTGGCCTTTGCCTTGCCAGCATTGGTTCCGATACGGGCGGGTCGGTGCGCCAGCCTGCGGCTTTTTGTGGCGTGGTGGGCCTCAAACCAACCTATGGACGTGTAAGCCGCTGGGGATTGATTGCCTATGCCTCTTCTTTCGACTGCATCGGCCCTATTGCCAACACAGCCGAAGATGCGGCTCTCTTACTTGAAATCATGGCTGGCCCCGACGATTTCGACAGTACGGTATCGGCACAGCCGGTTCAGCCTTATTCGCAGGCACAACTGCCCAACCGCCCTCTGCGCATTGCCTATCTGCGCGATGGTGTGGAAAGCGAAGGCATCGAGGCCAGCATCCGCGAAGCTACCCAACGAAAAATCGAAGAGTTAAGAGCCGCGGGCCACACGGTCGAACCAGTCGATCTGTCGCTTCTGAAATACCTGTTACCTACCTACTACATTCTGACAACGGCCGAAGCCTCATCGAACCTTTCCCGATTTGATGGAGTCAGATATGGCTATCGGAATGCATCAGTTACGGACCTTTTGTCGTTGTACAAAAAAAGTCGCACAGAGGGGTTCGGTGCCGAAGTTCGTCGGCGTATTCTGCTGGGCACCTTCGCCCTGAGTGCCAGCTATTATGATGCATATTATACAAAAGCCCAACAGGTTCGTCGGCTGATTCGGGAAGAAACCGAGCGGGTTTTCGACCAGTACGACTTTTTGTTATCTCCTACCACACCAACACCAGCTTTTCGCCTTGGCGAGAAAACAGAAGATCCGCTACAGATGTATCTGGCCGATATTTTTACGGTACAGGCTAATGTAGTAGGGTATCCAGCCATTTCGATACCGAATGGTACCGATAATAATGGATTGCCGATTGGTATACAACTGCTGGCTCCGCCTTTTGCAGAAGGAGCCCTGGTTGCTCTGGCCAAAGCGATGGCCTGATTGATGGGTGAAGTAGCAGGTATGAAATAAGCAGTATAAGGTATGACGTAGGCTATATAGCTAAACCCATACTTCATGTATCATATTTCATACCCAATACCGCTTCATACGTCGTTTTGGTGCGTAACGATTACCTAACCATAAAACTGCATGAACCACTTGAACCGTAGCCTGTTACGAATGGGGCTGTTGAGTGTGGTGATGGGTCTGACAATAACAGCTCATGCCAAGACTACGTTTCAATCCGGGCCAGCCGTGGCCGGTCAACAACAACTCGGAGACAGTACGATTGTAAAGCAAGATACAGTTGCCTTTGTATCGACCGTACCCGACAGTTTGCTGCGGGAGCGGCTAACAACGCTTCAGAAAACCATCCCGCTAAACTACCATAAAGCCGTTCAGGCTTATGTCGATTATTTCACATTCCGCAAAGCCAGTGCCACCAAACTAATGCTGGAGCGGATGCCGCTGTTTTTCCCGCTTTATGAGCGGATGCTTTCCGATTTCAATTTACCTGATGAGCTCAAATACCTGTCTATTGTTGAGTCGGCGCTGAATCCAAGGGCCATTTCCCGCGCAGGGGCAGGCGGTCTCTGGCAGATCATGCCAGGAACCGGACGCGACTTACGGTTATATCAGGACGATTATGTAGATGAACGCATGGACCCGGTAAAGGCAACTGAAGCAGCCTGCAAATACCTCCGCGATCTGTACAACATCTTCGGCGATTGGGAACTGGCAATGGCTGCTTATAACTGCGGCCCTGGTGCCGTTAAACGAGCTATGCGCCGGTCGGGGGGCGATTCGTTTTATACGATTTACGATGCGCTACCCAAAGAAACCCGTGGATATGTACCTCAGTTTGTTGCGTTTACGTATCTGATGAATTTCGCCAACGACCACGGAATCTACGCCGAAACCTACGAATATCCGATTCCGCACGATACCATTCAGGTTTCGGGTTATTTTAACCTTGAAACCTTCGCCCGGCATACGAAAATTGAGCTTGCGGATTTACAAAAAATGAATCCGGCGATTACAACAACCATTCTGCCCGAGTATACCCAACGGTATCCGTTGCGGGTTCCTCGCCAGCAGTTTGCCTATTTGACGGCCCGTCGCAAAGCAATTATGGATTCGTCGAGTCAGATTCCTGCTGCAATGGCGCACGTGTTGCTGGCCAGTACAGAAACCATCCGCTATGGCACCGATTCGGCCGGTAGCTGGTCTGACCTGAATAGCAATCCGCTGGCGCTCATGACGCTGGACGAACCACTCGACACGGAAACCAGACTGGCCATTGCCGAATCAGACCAGGAATCGGACGAGGACATGGAAACGGTTGTTCTGCGTAAGCCTAAGAAACAAACGTATGTTGTGCGCCGTGGCGATAATCTGGGTACCATTGCCGAACGTTTTCATGTAGAGCTTTATGACCTGAAACGCTGGAACCATCTGCGGTCAACACGTATCCAACGCGGACAGAAGTTGGTTATTCTGAAAGAAGTCTCCGAAACGCGCTCAGAGCGGCTTGCCGATCAGGGTACTACTAAAAGTCATAAAAAAGCTGAAGTGGCGGCCAAAACCAAACGCTACAAACCTCGCTATCATTTGGTTCAGGATGGCGATACGCTCTGGAACATTGCCCAGCGCTATGATGGCCTTACGATCGAACGCATCAAAAAGCTGAACCACATGCGCTCTAATTCGCTAAAACCTGGTCAGAAGCTAATTATTTAACAATTACGACAAAGGCCCCGGCAAACAAGCCTGTTTGCCGGGGCCTTTGTCGTAATATGTATTGCCCATGCGCTACCGAATAAGCAATAGTTACACCTCTTCGGTTTGTAGCTGCTTCTCATAGAGCTCACGATAAGCCCCATTGCTGGCCATCAGTTCTTCGTGAGTTCCTTCCTCAATAATCTCTCCTTCATCGAGCATGATGATATAATCGGCCAGCTTTGCCGACGAAACGCGGTGCGAAATAACAACCGATGTCCGATCGGCCATAATACGCTTCAGGTTGTTGAGAATAATATTTTCCGTATTGGTATCTACTGCCGATAAACAGTCGTCCAGAATCAGAATTTTGGGATCGCGGGCAATAGCCCGGGCAATGCTTAGCCGTTGTTTCTGCCCGCCCGAAAGCGTAACACCCCGTTCGCCAACCCGTGTTTCAAATTGCTCAGGGAAGTCGATAATGTTCTGATATAGATCAGCGTCCCGAACGGCCTGCTCTACACGCTCCTGCGGCAGATCGGGTTTCCCAAACCGAACGTTGTTGCTGATCGTTTCTGAAAACAGGAACACATCCTGCGGAACGTAGCCCATCTGCTCCCGAATAGAGGTCAGATGGTAGTCTTTGACCGGAATGTCATCAATTCGCACTTCGCCCGACGAAACATCATACATTCGGGTCAGCAGATTGGCCAGTGTAGTTTTACCGGAACCAGTCGTTCCCAGAATTGCCACAGTTTCGCCCGCCCGAACATGCATCGAGAAGTTTTTAATGGCAACAATTCCTGAATCAGGGTAAACAAACCGAACGTTTTTGAATTCGATCTCACCATTAATTGAATGTCGAATGTTCTTCTGCGAAACAATGTCTGATTTAATAGACAGAAATTCGTTGATGCGCTGTTGCGAAGCGGCCGCCCGTTGTGTCTGGCTTGTTGTCCAGCCGAGCGCCATAACGGGCCAGGTTAACATGTTTACATACAGAATAAATTCCGTTATGTTACCGGGCGTTAACCGCCCTGCCAGAATCTCCTGACCACCAACATACACAACCAATACGTTGCTCAATCCCACCAGAATGGCCACAATTGGAAAAAACAACGAATCAACACGCGTGAGGCTAAGTGACTTGCTACGATACTGATCGCTTTCGGCCTCAAACCGGGTTGCCGAATTATTCTCCTGCACAAAGGCTTTCAGCACTCGAATTCCCGAAAAAGCCTCCTGCACATAGGTCGACAGTTTCGACAGACTACGCTGAATTTCTTCTGACCGACGAATAATAATATTGTTCACCAGATAGATAGCCACCGACAGAATTGGTAATGGCAACAACACATACAACGACAAGCGGGCGTTGATGCTAACCATGTAGGAGATGACCAGAATGAACAATACGATCAGGTTCAGACCATACATAATGCTTGGTCCAACATACATCCGGACTTTACTGACATCTTCGGAAATACGTGCCATCAGATCGCCGGTGCTGTGCTGGCGATAAAAACTCAGTGGTAGTGTCTGATAATGGTCGTAGATCTCATTTTTCAGATCATACTCCACATGGCGCGACATAACAATGAGCGTTTGCCGAACCAGAAACAGAAAGAAACCTTTCAGCAAGGCCATCACCAGTGTCATTATACCAAACAACAACAGGCTGAAGGCAAATACTTCATACAGCGACGACTGCAATGGCGATTTGTCGTAGAGGTAATAAACATCGAGCGTTTCCCGAACCAAATCGAGCGCATAACGAACTAACTGCGCCGGGAAAATGCCAAAAAGATTGGAAATAATCGTGAATATCGTCCCCCAAATCAGATACCATTTATACTTGAGGAGATATTTATTCAGGTAGGAAAGTGCTTTCACAGTACGGCCCAACAACTTTATTTTCGTAACCGTCCGAATCCGGGAAAAGTTGCACCCAGGCCTGAGCCAACGCCAGCAGACTGGCAGAAATTAGCAAAAGGCTTATTTCTGAAAAACGAAGTCAGCGATTTATGGTTTCAGATACCGACAAAGCGGCCAGCGCTACCAATGCAAGCCCAAGCACGCCCGTACCGAGCATAATAGCGGCCATTGCCCAGCCCTTTCCCCGATACCGATCCTGATTTCGTTTGATAGTAGTCATACTGGCAACGCCCAACAGGGTTGTAGCAAGCGGAAGCGTTACACCTAATACCCAGGTAAGCGTACTTCCGCCTATAATAAACAGCGAACTGAACGACAAAATCCCCATGCCCAGTGCCACCAACGCCAGTTTATAGGTTTTCCGATTTCGGCTATGCCGGTCAATCAGCTGCGTTTTTGGGGCTACGTGTGCAACAGGCAACGACCGAAACAACTTACTGAACCGCTGATTATGATAACTATCGGGATTACGGTGTATGCCCGAATTTATGGCAGAGGGTAGTGATGCAGGCTGTTGGGCAGACGGGGTTGCCAGTATGGTAGTAGCCAATGGGCTTGTTGCAGAAAAAGCGGAGCTTTCCGATACGGCAACATTTTGAGCAGGTACTGTATCTGTAGCTACGATAAAACTTGCCGTATTCTGAAGACGATGAAAATTGTTTTGCTGCGGCTGAAAGTAAGCATAACGTGCTGGCCCGCACCCCGACAAAAACCCTAGCAAAGCAATAGCAATAGATACCAAACGGCTATTTTGGCGCCAGAAAACAACAAACATGTAAAGGATCAGTATAGGTTAAGTCATACGGTTTCAACTGGAAAACTACGAATAAAATGATGGCTTTGCAACTCTGCAAAGCCAAATTAACTATTTATCTATAGACAATATAAACTTTAATTTAAATTGTTAGAAACACCAAGATGTAATGCACGATAATTCCAACATTTTACATTCAAACACTCGCTTTTCTGACAGACTACACTCAGGGCTTGGCCATCTGGGCAATAATTCTTAATTTTGCTGAGTTAAAGCAGTTCTTTTTTTTATCGGTAGATATACTAGTTTTATCCGGGATGCTCAACAGGCGACTACTCCGAATAAAGGTCATGCAGGCGCTCTATGCACTTAAGCAGGCCGAATTCTCTAATCAACAATTAGCCCTCGATGGCATTACGGATCTCTTTCAGCCCGATCTGAATTCGATGCAGCCACAGGATAAACGGCAGCTCGAAGGCTACCGACAACTTGCTGGCCTGCTCTTTGAAGAGGCCATTAAAACCAATCAGCCCGCCCAGGACGACGACGCCCCCCAGAAAGTTCTTAAAGCTGCCAACGACGGTTATTTATTTTACCAGGTTCGGGCCAAAAAAGATCGACAGCATTTTTCACAAATGATGCTCAGGCAGGTCAATGGCATTTACGAAGATTATCTGCGGGTACTACTGCTCATGGTCGAACTGGGGCATGCAGCCCGTACTGATCGTGAACGCCAGTACCGCGATGTCGACGAAGTTCCTTTCCCATTCGAATCCGATTTAAACGACAATTCGGTCATTAAAACGTTGGCTGGCCTTCAGGCTCTTCAGAACGAAGCCCTCCGTTACAATGTATCGTGGTCCGACGATTTAGGCTTTGTTCGCAAAGCCCTGCGCGACGTATTGAAAACCGACGAAACCTACCGTGCTTATTGTGCTCAGCGAACCCATACAGCCGATGAAGATCAGACATTGGTACAATATCTGCTCCGAACACTTATATTTAAGCACGAAGTTATTCGCGACCATCTGGCCGAGATCGATTTGAGCTGGGCCGAAAACAGTGAAGTCGTACGTGGTCTGGCCATCCGAACGCTTAAATCGGCGCAAAGCCCAACCGGTTTGCAACTGGAACCTTTAACCGACGATTGGGAAGAAGATGAGTTGTTTTTGAACACACTTTTTCAGAAATCGCTGGAAAATGACAGCGATTACGAACAGTTGCTGGTCGATCAGTTGAAAAACTGGGATGTTGAACGGGTAGCAATGCTCGATAAGATCATTCTTAAACTGGCTGTTTGCGAATTGCTTAAC
Organism: Spirosoma sp. SC4-14; assembly: GCF_037201965.1. NCBI lineage: Bacteria > Pseudomonadati > Bacteroidota > Cytophagia > Cytophagales > Cytophagaceae > Spirosoma > Spirosoma sp. SC4-14. Next base: position 6,784,095 of record NZ_CP147518.1, read on the forward strand.
TTTCCAAACATTCCGGTTAAGGTAACGATTAATGAATATATCGAATTGGCAAAAGCATATAGTACGCCTAAAAGCGGTAAATTTGTCAATGGAATACTGGATAACCTCTCCGAAAAGCTACAGGCTTCCGGGCGTTTGCGTAAGAGCGGACGCGGGTTACTGGATAATAAATAGTCTTTAGTTAATTGAGTTTACAGTTTACAGCTCTCAGTATCACCTTGCTGAAGACTAAAACTGAAAACTGAAAACTTTTCTAGAAAATGAGCAGAATTGGCCGTGATTTAACCTTTTTGCTGACCGGAATTGCTACAGGTGCTGCTATCGGATTGCTGTATGCCCCCGATAAGGGGAAAGTTACCCGCGATCGCCTGACGTTTCGTCTATCGAAGTACCGGGAACAGATCGAAAGTATGATTAACGATCTGGTTAACTCCACAGAGCTACCCGAAAATCTGTCGAAAAATGAGGGGCAGCGCGTTGTAAACGATGCCCGCGAAAAAGCAGAACGATTGCTGGAAGATGTCGATCGGTTGATGGCTCAGATCAAGCAACAAAACGCCTAAATGCGTCCAGGTCCACAGTTTACAGGGTTCGGTATTCTTTTTGTCAACAACCGAACCCCATAAACTGTATACTATAAACTCTATAAGCTACCCCATGTATTTGAAGAATTGGCTTTTTGTTCTGGCCGTGGCTGCGGTAAGTTTTGGACAGATTAGCTGCGATAACCGAAAGCAGGGCGAATCGGCAAAGGCTACGGCATCGGGGAAGATGCCTAAAATAACGTTCGAAGAAAAAGGCATTTATGACTTCGGAACCCTTACCGAAGGCGATACCGTTGAGCACACGTTCAAATTCGTCAATACCGGCGAATTTCCGCTGATTATCAACAACATTACGGCATCCTGCGGTTGTACAACTCCCGAATGGCCCCGCGAACCGATAGCTCCCGGCCAGACAAGCTCGATCCGGGTTCGGTTCAACAGCCGGGGAAAAAGTGGTGAACAAAATAAAACGGTTACGATCTTTGCCAATACCGATCCGTCTATGACGGATCTGCAATTCAAAGCTTTGGTGAATCCCAAAGCCGATTCTACCCAAAAATCATAATATAACTACTCCATGTTTTCGATTTTACTCCAGGCTTCGGGCAGTTCCAATACATCTATGCTTTACAACGTACTGTTGTGGGTAGGTATCATTGGTGTCTTTTATTTCTTCATGATTCGTCCGCAGCAGAAAAAGCAGAAAGATCAGAAGAGCTTTGTCGACAATCTCAAAAAAGGCGATAACGTAGTAACGATTGGCGGTCTTCACGGGCGCATTGCATCGGTAGAAGGAACAACCGTTACGCTTGAAGTAGACCGGGGCGTTAAAATGACATTCGAGAAGTCATCGATCTCACGCGAGGCTTCTGCAAAACCCGCCGAATCGGACAAATAAAAGAAAGCCCCGTTGCTGAGCAAAATATTCCAACGCTCAGCAACGGGGCTGCTATACTAATTGTATTGTGACTATTCCGTCAAACAATCGTCCGTTTCAGCCTACAAAGGCTTTCTTATGTCTGGCCGCAGCTACGCTGTTCTGGTTTTTAAACGCACTGAACAAAACCGGATATACGCTAAATATTGAATACCCCATCCGGTTCATCTATAACGACTCGCTGTTTGTACCAACCAAACCCCTGCCCCGTACTGTCCGGGTTAATGTTTCGGGTGATGGCTGGGGGTTACTACGCCATTCCTGGCTTCCGTTTCGGGTCGATCCAATCGACTATACAGTACCGAACCCATTACAGGCCTCCATCATTAACACATCGTCCTTAACAGCGGCCCTGGCCGAACATATCAAGAAATTGCATGTCAATTATGTTGTGGCCGATACGGTCGAAATGGGTTTCGATCGGCGAATGACAAAAACCATTCGGTTGATCCCCGACAGTTTGCATATTAATCTGGCACCTCGCTTTGTTGTTTCCAGTATAATTAACCTCACTCCGCACACCATTCAGGTAGAAGGCCCAGCCCGGTTGGTTCGTGGCCTGTCTGATACGATTATGCTAAGTATTCCCGGCAAACGCATTGCCGATAATTATGACAATGAAGTAGCTATCAACCATTTCCGTCATCCACTACTGCATGTTAGCACCGATCGGGTAGCGGTCAGTTTCGAAGTGGGTGAGTTGCTCTCTCTCCCTTCAACAACTACGTCTCAAAAATAAATAAGACCAGACGAGCTTCTGGTCTTATCCAGGCGATAACCCCAAAAACGGCCATGGCAATTCCCCTTCAAATTGGCGTAACGGGCGGTATAGGCTCGGGCAAAAGTGTGGTTTGTCAAATTTTCAGAACACTTGGCATACCAGTATACATAGCCGACGATCGGGCGAAGTGGCTCACCGAACATGATCCTATTCTAAAGGCCGATATTCTGCGCCTAATGGGTTCTAATGCCTATGATGCTCTTGGCCACTATAATCGGCGCTGGATCGCTTCTCAGATATTCAATGATCCTGTATTGCTACAGCAACTCAATCAGGTTATCCATCCACGTGTTCTGAGCGACACCCAGGCCTGGATTCGGGAACATACCGACAAACCCTATCTGATTAAAGAGGCCGCAATTATGAACGCTGCCGGTCATGGCAATACGCTCGATAAAGTGATTGTTGTTCAGGCTCCTTTGCAACTACGGATCGAGCGAATCCAGAAACGGGACCCCCATCGCTCCGAAGAAGAAATCAGAAACATCATTCACCAGCAAATCAGCGACGACGAGCGCCTGCTCTTGGCCGATTACGTTATCAACAATGATGAGCATCAGTTGCTGATTCCGCAGGTACTGGCCATTCATGACGAATTTTTACGGCAACAGCCGATTAATTCGTGACTTGCCGTAATTTAGGCTATTGCTTTGTCAACAGCCTGATCTGATGAAAAAAAAAGTTCTCTTCCTCGCTGCCTGCCTGGGCAGTTTCTTTCTGGGTGCCTTTAGTACCGACGATGCCCAAAAACCAATAACGACCAGCATGACTGAAGTGGCAGCCCAGTTATTGGGCCTGACGTTCACTGCCGCCGAGCGCGATTCCATGCTCGACAATCTCAATGGGTTTCGAACCGATTATGAAGCGCTCCGCAAAGTTGACCTTCCGAACGACATAGCTCCAGCCTTGTACTTTAATCCGCTTCCGGCCGGTTTCAAACTTCCAGCGGGTGCTTCATCATTTAACGCATCCCCTGTTGGTAAGGTCACTTTACCCGCGAACCGAAACGACCTGGCTTTCTACACCGTTGCGCAACTGGGCGAACTGATTCGAACCCGACAAATTTCATCGGTTGAACTAACCCGGTTTTTCCTTGACCGGCTTAAAACCTATAATTCCAAACTCTTCTGCGTCATAACCCTTACAGAAGAACTGGCACTTAAACAAGCTGCTCGGGCCGATGCCGAACTTCGAGCGGGTAACTATCGCGGTCCACTGCATGGTATTCCCTATGGAGCTAAGGATTTGTTAAGCCAAAAAAATTATAAAACAACCTGGGGAGCAACTCCCTATAAGGAGCAGCAATTGAATCTCGATGCTACCGTTATCCAACGGCTCGACGAAGCAGGGGCCGTTTTATGCGTAAAAACGACACTCGGAGCACTGGCCATGGGCGATGTCTGGTTCGGGGGAAAAACCCGCAATCCCTGGAAGCCCGAAACAGGTTCTAGTGGCTCGTCGGCTGGTACGGCATCGGCTGTTTCAGCGGGTCTGTTGCCGTTCGGGATTGGCACCGAAACGCTGGGGTCTATCGTTTCGCCATCCACCGTTTGCGGCACCACCGGACTGCGACCAACGTTTGGCCGGGTGAGTCGCCACGGTGCCATGGCGCTTAGCTGGAGCATGGATAAAATTGGGCCAATTGCCCGCACAGTAGAAGATTGTGCGCTGGTTTTCAACGCCATATATGGGCCAGATGGTAATGATCTTACTGTGATTGATGCTCCTTTTCAATATAGCCCATTAACTTCACTGAAAGGAATGCGGATTGGCTACGTAAAAAAAGCCTTTGAAAGTAATTATCCTACCAGAATGAACGATTCACTGACGCTCCAAACGCTCCGGCAGTTAGGAGCTGAGTTAGTCCCGTTCGATCTACCAACCAGTGTTCCAGCAAATCATATTTCGTTTTTGCTGGGTGTTGAAGCCGCTGCTGCTTTTGATGAGCTAACCCGGTCGGGCAAAGACGATCTGTTGGTCCGTCAGCTCAAAAGTGCCTGGCCTAACAAATTCCGCTCGTCGCGATTCGTGCCAGCGGTTGAGTATATACAGGCAAATCGTGCCCGGACAAAACTCATCAATGAACTGGACGCAAGACTGAAGGCTGCCAGGATTGATGTTTATGTTAGCCCAGCTTATGCGGGTGGCAACCTAACACTTACAAACTTAACCGGCAACCCTTGCGTGGTATTGCCTAATGGTTTTAACCAGCAGAATACGCCCAGCAGCATTACGTTTATGGGACAATTGTTCGAAGAGGGTAAAGTACTGGCCGTAGCCAAAGCCTATCAGGATGCTACCGACTGGCATAAGAAGCACCCAACCTTGTAAGCAATTAGCCAATAGTCCGCTGCAAACTTTTCCAGAAACAGCCAGTTTACCAGAAAAACGGTAAACAACACAACGTTATGAGAAAAGTGCTGATGTTAGCCAGTTTACTGGCAGTGATTTATGCGTGTTCGCCACGGGTAACTGTCGATAAGAACAACCGGGTCGATTTCAGTAAATACAAAACCTATGCCTGGATGGACTCCGACGTTAAGGCGGGTCAAAACCCTGTTTATTATAACTCGCTAGCCACTGAAAGCGTCGAAAATACGATGAATGGCGTGCTGTCCAATAAAGGACTTCAGGAGGTTAACGCCAACCCTGATCTGCTGATCGGTTACCATTTTTTTGTGGAAGATAAAACCCGTACGGTAGCCGCTCCGTCGTCTCCAATCTATGGTCCATATATGGGTTGGGGCCGCTGGGGATGGCGAGGATGGATGCCTGGCTGGTGGGGCTGGGGTGGCCAGCAATACGTTCAGCAACAGTATAAAGCCGGAACTCTTGTTGTCGACATGGTCGATACCCGCACCCATAAACTGGTATGGCGCGGATCGGTAGAAGATGCCTTGATTGACCCAACCCGCATAACCGCTCACTTAACCCGCGAAGTGCAGCGAATTGTTGAAAAATATCCCGATCAAAAAAGTTAAGTGCACAACTTAAACCCGTGTATGCCTATTACCAACTCAATTGAGTTGGTAATAGGCATACACGGGTTTAAAGAGCAATTGCTGACCTATCAGCCCGAATTCATCAAAACACCGGGCAGGTATAATCTATAATCCCAAACCGACCTAAATACCTCCCCAAGGATGCTTTAAATAAAAAAAACTCTCAAAATAGTTATTTATTCACAATTCACCGTCTAATGAGCTGCACACTTAAACAAATTATACCAATGGCAGTAAATCTCTTAGACTTAGCGAAAGCTTACCTTACAAATACTGTTGTGAATCAGGTGAGTAACCATCTTGGCGAAAGCACAACCCAAACCCAAACAGCGCTAAACAGCGTGCTCCCCGCTGTGCTGGGCGGTATTATTCAGAAAGCATCGGAACCCGGAGGCCCGTCGACAATTATGAACCTGATTGGGCAGCTCACCACACCTAATCGTAACACAGGCGAAGTAATTGGGTCAACAAATGGTGTACTCGGTCAGCTCGACGACCTGATTAATGGCAAAAGTGGCCAGTTTTCCAGCCTCCTTTCTGTTGGCTCAGACCTTGTTTCCAGCCTGTTTGGCAACAAAGCAGCCTCTATTGCCGAAGCCATATCCAGCTTTAGTGGCGTAAAGCAATCGTCGGCATCGTCGCTAATGAGCCTGGTTAGCCCAATCCTGCTAAGTTTAATAGGTAAAAAAATGACTGACGATGGCAGCGGTCCCGTTGGTCTAACCAACTTACTGAATAGCCAGGCCCCTCTTGTTGAGGCTGCTGTTCCATCGGGTTTGGCTTCGCTACTCAGCACTATTCCCGGACTGGGCCTTTTAGGTGGACTGGGTGCCAAACTGTCGAACATGACCTCGGCTGCCAGAGAGTCAACGGCTACTTACAAACCGTCGTCAGTCCCCATTTATAACGACGATGATGACAATCGAGGCAACGGAAATCGCTGGCTACCCTGGCTTTTATTGGCACTTGGCGCATTAGCTCTATTCTTTGTGCTGCGGTCCTGCCAAAAAGATAGTACCACTACAACATCGTCGGCCGAAAACAGCATGGGGGCAACGGTCGATAGTACTGCTTCTGATGTTTCGGCAGCGACCGATAGCCTTGGTAGTGCTGTTGGTGCAGCTATCGATTCTGCCGAACAAGAACTTGCAGAAGCTACCGCCAAACTCGGATCGTTCTTCAAACACAAGTTGCCATCGGGTGTTGAGCTTAACATTCCAGAGCTCGGTATCGAAAATAAGCTGATTCAGTTTATTGAAGACAAGAATAAACCCGTCGATAAAACAACCTGGTTCAACTTCGATCGCTTACTATTCGACACGGGCAAAGCCACGCTTAAGCCATCGTCGCATGAGCAGTTGATCAATATGGTTGAGATTTTAAAAGCTTATCCACAGGTAGACCTTAAATTGGGTGGTTATACCGACAATACTGGTAGCGCTGTAGTCAATAAGAAATTATCGCAGGATCGGGCCGATGCCGTAAAATCCGAACTGGTTAAGCGAGGTATTGCAGCCTCCCGGCTGGATGCAGAAGGTTATGGCCAGGAGCACCCGGTCGCTTCGAATGCAACCGCTGAGGGTCGCGCCCAAAACCGCCGGATTGCCGTGCGCGTGACGAAGAAGTAAGCTTCGCTTACCGTTTATGGTTTAGTGTTTATGGCTACTCTGCTCATTTGGAAACTTCCTGGGCGGAACAACCATAAACACTAAACTTTTTTTTACCACAACTTGTCCGGGTATTTGCCATCGTTATGCAGTTGCTGCAATGCCGCCTGCACAATGGGTTTATCTTCCGGGTACGTGACTCCAAACCACTCTGACCGGCTTCGGAACACTTTACAATGCCCCAGGTCGGTCTGGATCAGATTCGTCATTACGGTCGGAATATAAAATTCGGCCTTAGGCGAGTTGATGTTGGCAATAGCGTAGCTTTCAAACTGGTGCTGCACCAGCGGAAATACCGAAGGCTTAAAACCCCAAAAATTCATGGAAACAGGCGTTTCGGGCGCTAAAGGCGTCAGACCATCAGCTTCTTCATACACAATCCGGCCTTCTTTCTCATAAATTTTTGTCCGTTCGATTACCGTTGTCAGATTGCCGTTTTCGTTTACGGTACATACTCCCCGCGATACCGAACCGTTTTCTGATAAGGTTTTCTTCACCTCATAGCCAACCATTGCCTGCAGTTGGTCGTCAGTATCGTTTTTCAGGAAATCGCCGATTAACTGAAAAGCCTCGAAGCCGTAGAAATCATCGGCATTGATCACAGCAAAAGGCGTTTTTGTATGATCTTTGGCGCAAAGCATGGCATGGCCCGTTCCCCAGGGTTTCGACCGACGCACCTCGCCCGCTTCTTCAGGTACATAGGAATCCAGCCGCTGAATGGCATAATCAACGTCTATTTTACCGGCTAATTTCTCGCCAAATACGTCGTCAAAATCGGCACGTAGTTCTTCACGAATAATAAACACTACTTTGCCAAAACCAGCCCGAATAGCATCAAAGAGCGAATAGTCGATAATGGTCTCACCATTGGGTCCAAACTTATCGAGTTGTTTTACGCCACCATAACGGCTACCCATACCAGCCGCCAGGATTAAAAGGGTAGGTTGCATTCTTCTTAAGTTATTAGTCAGTAGTTAATTCTCTTCAGTCGGTTCCAAAATTAGGTAAAAGGTTTTCGGCTACCTATACAAAGGACTTCTACATTTATTTTATCCATCCAATCAACTTATAAGAAAATTTTTTCTAAACAATATGCAATTTATGTTGTTTAGTAGTATAATTGTATGTAAAACAATAGTTGTTTAGACAATTATAATTCTTCATCAATAAAAACACGATCAATCCGGGTCGGTATCAACAGCATAACCGGTTCGTTTGGTTGTCTGAGGATTATGCCATTCTATTATTCACTTGGTCGCATTCCGCAGAAACGGCATACTCAATTCGAGAAGCCAGATGCCGCAGGGCTGTATTATGAGCAGTTGTTTGGTACCATTGGTTTTGAGGGAATGTCGTCGTTGTTATACCATGTTCACCGCCCAACAATGGTACGCGAAGTGCGCGAAAGCGTGGACATGAGCCCCAAAATTGCCGTCGATAAAAATATGCTGTCGCGGAAACTCATTGGCTTTTCGATACCGACCGCCAACGACTATCTGACGAGCCGGATACCCCTACTGGTCAATAACGACTTGATTTTTGGGCTTGCGGCCCCACAGCAATCGCTATCCAACTATTTTTATAAGAATGCCGATTCCGATGAAATGCTGTTTATTCACCGCGGGTCGGGTCGGCTACGAACCCTGTTTGGAACAATACCATTCCAATATGGCGACTATCTGATTATTCCGCGTGGAACTATTTACCAGATCGAATTCGATTCTACCGACAATCGGCTGCTGTATGTTGAGTCGCACTCGCCAATTTATACGCCCAGGCGGTATCGGAATCAGTTTGGTCAGTTGCTGGAACACTCGCCTTATTGCGAACGCGACATCATCCGGCCCGGCTCACTGGAAACGCATGACGAAACCGGTGATTTCCTGATCAAAATTAAAAAACAGGGCGCTCTGCATTCGCTGGTTTATGCCAGCCATCCGTTCGATGTAGTGGGCTGGGACGGATACAACTTTCCGTATGGCTTCTCGATTTTCAATTTTGAACCCATAACGGGCCGCGTCCATCAGCCACCACCCGTCCACCAAACCTTCCAGACCGATTCGTTTGTCGTCTGTTCGTTTGTGCCCCGCTTGTTCGATTATCACCCAAAGGCTATTCCTGCCCCTTATAACCACTCGAATATCGACTCCGACGAGGTCATATATTATGTCGACGGTGATTTTATGTCGCGCAATGATATTGCCGCCGGGCATATTACCCTGCATCCCGGCGGTATTCCACACGGCCCGGCACCGGGTGCAATGGAGCGCAGCATTGGCAAAAAAGAAACGCAGGAGTACGCTGTCATGGTCGATACGTTTCGTCCGCTGATGCTAACCGAACAGGCTTTGCAGATTGACGACGGCAACTACTACAAATCGTGGTTAGCGTTGTAACGATCAGCGTTCACCTTATCAACAAACAACAATGGAAGCAATAGAAACCCTGGAAGATCAACCAACGGCCTCAGAGCAGGCCGATTTTTTGCCACTCAACGGTACTGATTATATTGAACTGTATGTTGGCAATGCCCGACAGGCCGCCCACTATTACCAGACAGCCTTTGGTTTTCAGCCGATCGCTCACGCTGGCTTGGCTACTGGCCTGAAAGACCGGGAGTCCTATGTATTGAAACAGGGGAAAATCCGGATTGTGCTTACCTCTCCCCTGCACAGCGACACAGACATTGGGCGGCATATCGATCGGCATGGCGATGGCGTACGGGTTGTAGCTTTATGGGTCAATGATGCCGCCCGCGCCTTCTACGAAACAGTTCGGCGCGGTGCCACGCCGTTTATTGAACCGACCTATGAGCACGATGAACATGGCTATGTGGTCCGCTCAGGCATATGCACTTATGGCGACACAGTTCATGTATTTGTTGAGCGAGAAGCCTACGACGGTGTGTTTTTGCCAGGCTACGCGCCCTGGACACCCGATTATCAACCTACCGATGTCGGGTTAAAATACATCGATCATATGGTTGGCAATGTAGGCTGGCATGAAATGAACATCTGGATGAATTTTTACCACGATGTAATGGGTTTTCAGCAACTGGTTTCGTTTGACGATAAAGATATTTCGACTGAGTATACGGCGCTAATGAGTAAGGTGATGAGCAACGGCAACGGTCGTGTAAAATTCCCGATCAATGAACCGGCCGAAGGAAAGAAAAAATCGCAGATCGAAGAATACCTCGATTTCTACGGCGGCCCCGGCGTTCAGCATATTGCCGTAGCTACCGATCATATTGTTGAAACTGTTCTGGCGCTGCGCGATCGGGGTGTCGAATTTCTGAGTGTACCCGAAACCTATTACGACCAGCTTGCCGAACGGGTTGGCGCAATCGATGAGTCCATTGATCAATTGCGCCAACTAGGCATTCTGGTCGACCGCGACGACGAAGGCTATCTGCTTCAGATTTTCACCAAACCGGTTTGCCCTCGTCCTACTCTCTTCTTCGAAATTATTCAGCGGAAGGGAGCCCGCTCGTTCGGGAAAGGTAATTTCAAAGCCCTGTTCGAAGCCATCGAACGGGAACAGGCATTAAGGGGAACACTTTAATTAATGATTGAATTACGCTCCGCCGTTGCGGTTGAATTAGGGGTCTCTTGACTGGATGAATCTTCAGGCGAAGCTTATTCAATCACTCATTTGCCATGAACCAATCTTATTCACAATATACAGCCGACGACCAGGCCGTTTGGCAACTTCTGTTCGAACGGCAGATGGCACAATTACCGGGGAAAGCCAGCCAGGCGTATCTCGACGGGATTGTGGCAACCGGCTTTCGGGCCGATCGGATTCCTGATTTTGAACGGGATTTAAATCCGCGTTTGCAGCAACTGACGGGCTGGCGGGTTTCGGCCGTTGAAGGATTGATTCCCAATCGGGCGTTTTTTGATCTGATGGCCAACCGAAACTTTCCGGCAACAACCTGGCTTCGTCGGCGCAATCAACTCGATTATTTGCCCGAACCCGATATGTTTCATGATACCTTCGGGCATGTTCCGATGCTGTCGAATCAGGCATTCTGTGACTTTCTGGCATCGCTCAGCCGAATTGCGCTTCGTTTTGTTGATCACGAACCAGCCATTGACATGATTTCGCGGTTGTATTGGTATACGGTCGAATTCGGTCTGATTGAAGAATCTGAAGAATTACGGATCTATGGTGGCGGAATTTTGTCGTCGGTTGGCGAAACAACCTACAGTCTGTATAGCCCACATCCGCGTCGGTTGCCTTATAATGTAAGCAAACTCCTGCAAACGCCCTATGTAATCGATCATTTTCAGGAGCAATATTTCGTCATTCAATCGTTCGAGCAACTGTATCATTCCGTACCCGAAATTGAAGCAACTCTGGAAGAACTACTAACAGAACTCTGGCATGATTAAAGTGCATCGCTTCTTCTCAGAAGCTTATTCTGTCGGATGGCCGAAGCAACCGTGCCACAGTTCTGTTAACAATGGCCACAAATAGCCATAGTTTATTAATTTTAGTGCTCCCAACCTACATCGGAGCAGCCAAACGCTCCCCTCAGCCGCTGGGAGGTTTCTATGACGCATCCTTCAGATACACGGGCCTACTTCTTTAAGATTGATACGACTATCAAAAAAATTCGCAATGCGCTTCAGAAGCAATTTAACGATGCCGACTTTGGACTAACTGTAGATCAATGGGTTGTTATCGATCACCTCTACCGAAATCCGGGCATCAGCCAGAATACCATTTCGGAAATGACAACTAAAGATGCACCAACGGTTACGCGAATCATTGATTTGCTTTCGCAAAAAGGGTTGGCCGAACGCCGAATGGCCGATAACGACCGCCGGAAATTTCTGGTGTATCTGACCGAAGCAGGCGAAGCAAAACATCAGGAAGTACTCCCAATCGTGTCGGCCATGCGTCGCAAAGGCTGGGGCGATCTAAGCGAAGAAGATTATCAACATTTTGTCAGGATAATGGATTCTATCTACAGCAATATCAGCGAGTAGTAGCCCCTTTCCTTATGTACGGCATTTTCAGTTACGACATTGCATCGCCCCGTGTTGGCTATAAACATGGTCGGCAGATTCTCGACCTCGAAGTTGTCGGCCTGCTTGGCTATTTCGATGATCTGGGTATTGATCCAACTGTATTTACAAAGCCCGTCCTGAACGATTTTATTGCCCTGGGCAAACCCGCTCATCAACGCATTCGACAACACCTGAAAGAGTTACTCAACGACGAAACTATTGCTTTCAGGCATGTTCATGATCAGGCTTTTATCGATGAGTCGCGCGTACAGATGCACCTGCCCGTGCGGATTGGCAATTACACCGATTTCTACGCTGGTATCCATCACGCCGAAAACGTGGGCCGAATGTTTCGGCCCAATGCCGACCCTCTGCTGCCTAACTACCGTCATTTGCCCGTAGCCTATCACGGTCGGGCGTCGTCGATTGTCGTATCAGGAACACCGATCCGCCGACCAGTCGGTCAGTTTTTAAACGCCGACAACAAACCCACATTTGGTCCGTCGCAGGCACTGGATTTTGAATTAGAGCTAGGTCTGGTCATCGGCAAAAGCAACGCACTGGGCGAATCGATTGCTATAGATGAAGCCGAAGACTATATTTTTGGCGTTACGCTTTTCAACGACTGGTCGGCGCGCGATATTCAGCGGTGGGAATATCAGCCACTAGGGCCATTTCTGGGGAAAAATTTTGCATCAAGCCTATCGGCCTGGGTTGTTCCGTTCGAAGATCTTGAACCGTTTCGCATAAACGGCCCACAGCAGGAGCCAACTCCTCTACCGTATTTACAAACTACCCAGCCGTCGCATTTCGATCTTGAATTAGAAGTTATTATGCAACCCGTTGGTTATGAACAAATTGTCATCAGTCGCACCAATGCCCGCTATCTTTACTGGAGTTTCGCACAGATGATTGTCCATCACACGGTTGGCGGCTGTAATTTGCAGATTGGCGACATACTGGCTACCGGTACAATTTCAGGAACCGATTCTGGCAGCTATGGCTCGCTACTTGAACTTAGTCAGAACGGAACCCGGCCACTGCATCTGAACACGCACGAAACAAGAACTTTTCTGAACGATGGCGATACCGTATTGCTGCGTGGCGGGGGATTTTCAGACGGTATTCGCGTCGATCTGGGCGATGTTGCGGGAACTGTTCTCCCCTCCTAACCTATTTGTTGAGGTAAGCGACTCACTGCCATGACAAGAACCATCAACCCGGCCGATCTGCAACCGAACGAATTTTATCGGTATATGATCGGCACTATCGGCCCGCGCCCTATTGCGTTTGCCAGCACTATCGACGCTGCCGGACAGGTCAATCTGAGCCCATTCAGTTTCTTCAATATTTTCGGTTATAATCCCCCTACGCTGGTTTTTGCCCCCAGCATCAACCGTCATGGGCACAAAAAACATACACTGCTTAACGTTGAAGAAGTCGGTGAAGTTGTAATCAATATCGTTAATTACGCAATGGTCGAGCAAATGTCGCTGGCCAGTGCTGAGTTTGAACGTGGCATTAACGAATTCGAAAAAGCAGGGTTCACGGCCATTCCGTCGGAGCGAATTCGGCCACCGCGCGTTGGCGAATCTCCGGCCTCGTTTGAATGCATTGTCCGGCAAATTATTCCAACCCATGAACAGTCTACGGGCGATTTTTACCCACCGGGCTCCGGTTATCTGATTGTCTGCGAAGTAGTGATGGCCCACCTGAACGATGCCATTTTCAACGAAACCGGCGCTATTGACCCACACCGCCTTGATTTGATTGGCCGAATGGGTGGCGACTGGTATGCCCGTGCGCATGGCGATGCACTATTTGAAGTAGCCCGCCCCAAAATAGGAATAGGCTTCGATCAGATCCCGGAACCGATTCGCACTAGCAGCATACTGACGGGAAACGATTTAGGAAAATTGGGCAGCTTTGCTACACTGCCCACTATCGACGAAATCAGTGAGTTCAAAGCCTCAGGCGTGTTAGATGAGTTGATTGAGGAAGCACAATTTGGGTGTCAGTATTTACCTGATTTGCTTCATTTCAGAGCCAAACAACTCCTGGCCGAGAACAAAGTAAAAGAGGCCTGGTTGACACTATTGCAAACGCAGTAGCCAATGCACTATCTGATTATTGGTCAATAGTCATTTGTAGGAGTTGCTGCTTTTTCTAATGAACTACCATTCACTAAACATACTGCCCCAATGAAAGCTAACCACCTACTTCCTGCACTTTTCATGGTATCGCTACTGCTGGGCTGTTTCTCGGGTTCCGATAGTCTCGAAAAAGCGGAGAAAATTAACAACGACCGGATCGACCGGCAGGCCGTTGCCATGAGCGATGATGCCAAAAAAGAAGCAAAAGAAGTGGCAAAAAAAATGGTCGAGCTGAGTAATAGTGGCCATACTGAGTATGAGCTAAGTAAGGTTGCGCTCACAAAAGCCACCAACCCAGAAGTGAGAGCCTACGCGCAACGGGTCATGAACGATCATCAGGCCGACGACCGTACGCTTCAATCGCTGGCCAAACAGATGAACCTTACGCTCCCTACCGAGCTAAGCCCCAGGAGCAACGATCAGTTATCGAAACTAAGCGATATGTCGAAAGGCACGGCATTCGATTTGCAATACCTCACGTTTATGGTCGACCTAAACGATGATGCGCTCGATGATGCCGATGACCTGAAAGACGATGCTCCCAACGACGCGGTAAAATCATACGCCAAAAAACTCCTCAGCGACGATAAGAAACATAAAGAGCAATCGCGGGAGTTGAAGAATGTGCTGGATTAAGTATTGGCCATTGGTAAATTGGTCATTAAGCATTGGAAACAATCCCTAATGACCAATTTACCAATGACAAACTTAGTACCCTCGGGCCGTATTATCGGCCCGAGGGTCCGAAGCTCCTTCATAAGAACCGTCGGGCCGAATCAGCACGCAGTCCATACGTCCCAGTGTGTTGGTTAGCTGTTCGAGGATGTAGCCCCGACTTTGTAGTTTCTCGATGGTAGCTTCCGTAAAAGCGCCATTCTCGAAGATCGTTTTATCGGGAAGCCACTGATGGTGAAACTTCAGCGCATTAACTGCTTCCTGCATACTCATTCCGTGCTCAATCACGTTGAGAATGGTTTGATAAACCGATGTAATGATGGTTGAGCCGCCTGGTGTTCCAACTACCATAAACAGTCGGCCATCCTTTTCCAGAATTGTCGGCGTCATGGATGATAGCATCCGTTTGTGGGGAGCAATAGCGTTTGCCTGATTGCCGATCAGACCAAACATATTCGGAACACCCGGTTTGATGCTGAAATCGTCCATTTCATTATTCATGAAAAAGCCTGCCCCGCCAATAACCACACGGCTTCCGTAGCCCCCGTTGAGCGTTGTAGTAATACTAACGGCATTGCCTTCTTTATCGACAATTGAAAAGTGGGTTGTTTCCAGACTCTCGTATCCCGGAATTACACCGCCTTTTACGTTTTTGCTATCAGTAGCTTTGGCAAACGAAAAGTCGGTCCAGCGCGTGCGAAGATAAGCAGGGCTAATCAGCGTATCGACCGGCACTTTCACAAAATCAGGATCGCCCAGAAATTTGGCCCGGTCGGCATATACACGCCGTTCGGCCTCGATCATGACCTGCACAGTAGAATCGCGATTCCAACCCCATTTGTGCAACGGATAGGGTTCCGTAAAGCGCATAAGCTGGATCAAAGCAACGCCACCACTGGAGGTTGGCGGCATCGTGATCACATTATATTCCTTATATTTTGCCTCCAAGGGTTTGCGCCAGACAGAGTGATAGTTTTTAAGATCTTCTTCCGTAATCAGTCCATTCCCCCGTTTCATTTCTTCGGCCAGCAGCCGAGCCGTTTCACCTTCGTAGAAACCCGCGCGCCCCTGTGCCTGAATCCGTTGCAGGGTTTTAGCCAGATCGGACTGCACAAACAAATCACCTTTATGCCAGCTAACCGTATCGGTCGGCGACGCACTTTTCAGAAAATAGACTTTACCAGGATTGATTTTAAGCAAATCGGCTTTAATACGGTTCAAGCCCAACGCATCGCGGTCGGTGAGCGGAAAGCCTTTGGCAGCCAGATCGATGGCGGGTTGCAACACCTGCGCCCACGATAGTTTACCAAAGCGTTTATGCGCTTCGGCCATTCCATCTACCGAGCCCGGTACTCCACTGGCCAAATGTCCCGATATGCTTAATCCCGGGCGCACATTCCCCGCCGAATCGAGGTACATGTTCTGGCTAGCCTGACCGGAGGCTTTTTCCCGATAATCGAGCGTGTAGGCCTGACCGGCCTTATCCCGGTATACCATAAATCCACCCCCACCGATATTACCGGCACCCGGATACACTACGGCCAGCGCAAACTGGACCGCCACCGCGGCATCAACTGCATTTCCGCCTGCTTTAAGAATGGCCAGCCCTACATTAGAAGCTTCAGGATGTGCCGAAGCGACCATACCATTTCGACCAACTACGCCTTTGCGGTCGGAGAAAAATGGCTTAACGGTCGGATCTTCGTCGCGATATTGATAAACGCCCTGCCCTTGTTCAACTTTCGATGAACTCGTACTGGTTGTTGATGGAGCCTGTGTTTTGCAGGCGACAAATGCCACCGCAAAAGCAACTGATAAAGAAAAATAAGTAATGCGTCTTTGCATACAGCGTTCCGGCTAGGTAATTGGAAACCACTAAACTACAAAATTTGCCTTACAGCAATACGCCCACTCGCCAAACAAATGAATTAGTACAACTTGATAAATCTTTTGTTCAGCAAAATGGCTTTCCACCCAGAATTAACAGGGCGTCGATTCTGGCAAACCGATGCCCTCTGAAACCATTTATCCATCGGAACGAGCTACTTGTCCGAAATTGGTGGGCTAGTATCAATTTAATTTTTTACTTTGTTACGTTCACCGGATTGGGCACAACACAAGCCTATCCGACCCGATCGTCACTCATGCAGTTTATTCGTCAGGTTCTCGAAAGTTTTCGGTTTGCGTGGCAGGCGCTTCGTTCGAATCTTCTGCGCACAACGCTCTCGCTGCTGGGTGTAACCGTTGGTATTTTTGCCATCATTGCCGTTTTTACACTGGTCGATTCGCTGGAACGGAACATCAAAGACAGCCTGTCGTTTATTGGCGACAAAGTGGTATATATACAAAAATGGCCCTGGTCGTTTGGGGGCGAATACCAATGGTGGAAATATTTTCAGCGCCCCGAGCCAAGCTATAAAGAATATCGGTTTCTGAACGATAAACTCGAAAATGCCCAGGCCATTGTTGCTATGGATTTTAAAGGTCGGGTAACGGTGAAACGCAACAACAATAGCATGACATCGCTGATTCAGGGAACAACATTCGATTATAACAAAATCTCGGAAGTGCCGGTAGCCGATGGCCGCTATTTCACTCCACAGGAAATCGACGTTGCCCGCAATGTGGTCATTATTGGAGCCGACGTTGCCGAAAATCTCTTTCCGGGCGAAGATCCTATTGGCAAATCCATTAAAATAAGTGGTTTGAGCTTCGTTGTTATAGGCGTTCAGGAAAAAAAGGGAGAAAGTCTGGTCAATTTTGGAGGCAACCCCGATGTTAAATGCCTGATTCCGCTCGGTGCATTTGCCAAAATGTATCATTCGATTACACCCAGCATCGACATTGCCGTAAAAGGCTACGACGAAGATGAAGGGCTTCTGGAACTTGAAAGCGAAATTCGGGGGCTCATGCGAACCCGCCGGGGGTTACGTCCAACCCAGGACGATAACTTTGCCATTAACCGGCCCGAAGCTGCCGCTCAGGCAATCAGCAGTATTTTTTCGGTTCTGACTGTTGCGGGCTGGGTTATTGGAGGTTTTTCGATTTTGATTGGTGGTTTTGGGATTGCCAATATTATGTTTGTGAGCGTTAGAGAACGCACCAACATCATTGGCATTCAGAAATCGCTGGGTGCCAAAAATTACGTCATTCTGTTTCAGTTTCTGTTCGAAGCCATTCTGTTAAGCCTGGTTGGTGGATTGGCAGGCATTGGGTTGGTGTATCTGCTTTCTTTTATGCAGCTCGGCAGTCTCGAACTCCACCTGACAGCCGGCAATATTGCCCTCGGCCTGGGCGTATCGAGTGTTATTGGTGTTCTGTCGGGTATTATTCCTGCTTTTTCGGCCGCCCGTCTCGATCCGGTCATTGCTATTCGGGCTAAGTAATTTGTCTAATAGGTGGCTTTTCTACCTAAATCCCGTCTCATTCGAGCGTGTTGTCTCTGTAAACAATTCGCATTCATCCACGTTCTGTTTTCTGAACGTATCCAAAAATTTTGTCTATTTGCACGGTGTAAACTGCAACTTAACCAATCATATCCATGCGAGGGTTATTGTACTTCCTGCTCTTTTTATTAGTTGTTTTTGGCGTTCTATACGCACTTACCGGCTGGAGTTATAGCGATGGCGAACGTGCCGGAACCGTTTCAAAATTTAGCCGCCGGGGCTATCTTTTCAAGACATACGAAGGTGTTTTGAACGTTGGGGGCTTTTCGGGCGAAACTGGCTCATTAACCCCACAGTACTTTGATTTCTCGGTGAAAGACGAAGCCGTGGCCAAACAGATAACAGAAGCGGTAAAAACAGGCCAGCGTGTAACATTACACTACGAAGAAAAGATTCTGAAATTGCCCTGGAATGGCGAAACGAAATACTACATCACAGGAGTTGAGGTAATAGGGCCACCGCCATCCCCCTATAGTACAAACCCAGCTTATCCGGGTGGACAACGCCAGCCCTACCCTCAACCGGATACGCAACAAGCCCCGCCACAACAACAGCTTCCTGCGCCTGCCGATTCGACCATCTAATTCATTTTCAAAAAGCAGGGCCAATGTAATATAGTTGTATTATATTTGCCCTGTTATTTATTTTTAAGGGGCCCATTTGCACAGGCTCATCTAAAGAACCATCAATCTCACAATCAGACAATTAAACCACAAACTCAAAACCTGTTCAGACTGCCTGCAATAGCTTTAACTTTTTACTGAAAGCATTTGGCAATCCAGTGTTTTTTGGTTAATTTTATCTGTTTAAACAACCATCCAACATGGCAAAATCAGATACGGCGCAAGCCACAGCATCTGCTAATGACAATAAGTTAAAGGCCCTCCAAACCACCATTGAAAAGTTAGATAAAGCATTTGGCAAAGGCACCGTAATGCGTCTTAGCGAAACTAAAGTCGTTGATGTTCCAGTCATTTCGACAGGTTCGCTGGGGCTCGATCTGGCTTTGGGCATCGGCGGTATGCCGCGTGGCCGTGTTGTAGAAATCTACGGTCCCGAATCGTCGGGTAAAACCACGTTGACCATGCACTGCATTGCCGAAGCGCAACGTAATGGTGGATTAGCCGCCTTTATCGACGCCGAGCATGCGTTCGACCGTGTATATGCCGAGAAACTGGGAATCGACACCAAAAACCTGCTTATCTCGCAACCCGACAATGGCGAACAGGCGCTTGAAATTGCCGAACACCTGATTAGCTCGGGCGCTATCGACATTATCGTTATCGACTCTGTAGCAGCGCTGGTTCCTAAAGCCGAAATTGAGGGCGAAATGGGCGAAAGCAAAATGGGCTTGCAGGCTCGTCTGATGTCGCAGGCGTTGCGAAAACTAACCGGTACGATCAACAAAACCGGCTGCTGCTGCATTTTCATTAACCAGCTTCGCGAAAAAATCGGTGTGATGTTTGGCAACCCTGAAACAACCACCGGGGGTAACGCACTGAAGTTCTACGCATCTGTACGGATCGATATTCGGCGGATTGGGCAAATTAAAGAAGGAGCCGACAATGTAGTGGGTAACCGGACTAAAGTGAAAGTCGTTAAAAACAAACTGGCGGCTCCGTTTAAAGTCGTTGAGTTCGACATCATGTATGGTCAGGGGATCTCAAAAGTTGGTGAAATACTTGACCTCGCCGTTGAAATGGATATCATCAAGAAATCGGGGTCTTGGTTCTCCTATGGCAGCAGTCGGCTTGCACAAGGCCGCGACGCTGTTAAAGAGTTACTGCTCGATAACCCTGAACTGATGGCCGAACTGGAAGGAAAAATCCGTGCTAAAATCGCTGAAGACGAAGAAGCTCTGCTCGATCCTGTTTTGGAAGGTACTGATGCCGATGGTGAAGGCGAGATTGACGATTAAACCGAATTCCTGCATAAAAAAAGGTGGATGCTTAGCATTCACCTTTTTTTATGCAATAGCCGAACTAGCCTATTTAGTATAGGTCCCGTTACTATTCTTAAGCTTTGTTGTAAACGATGCACTTTTGATCTCAAGCATCGTTGGTGCCGATTTATCGACCTGAGCGTCAGGCACCATCCTAACACTAAAAGAGCCTTTGATTTCGCCCGATACCGCATCAAAGGATTGAATCGTTACTAGTGTTTCGCTACTGATAAGAGGCTTGTAAACACCCCAGCTTATAGATCTAAATATAGAGCCAATGGTATCAGTACCACAATACAGCAAGTCGTAATCGACCTTAAATTTAGACCACGAACCAACCTTTTTGGGAATATTAAGCAGGCTTAACAGGCTTTGTTTTCCCCCATTATCGCCGAATTCGGTAATAGTGATATCGAAGGCATTATTGCTGCAAGGCGTTCGTGAAGCAGCGGCAATCCGTGGGTTCTTTAAAGCTGAACCCTGAAGTGTACCCGAAACTTCGCCCCAATAGTCAGTTGAATACACAGCAGGAATGGCCGGTGTAATTGGTTTTATGCATCCCCATAGCCCTACTGCAATTACGCACCCTATCAGATAAATTTTTTGCATGGCCTTTTATTGATAAACCGAACATAGAATCTAACGTCTGGCGCTACTAAACGTAAACACCAATAGATCAATCGATTACAATTGACTACAAATTGATTCAGTAAGGTTTTCAGAAAGTGCCACAACAACACTCAGCAAGAGGAGAGGCTCGCCTTATTAGTAATCACAACTTTTATCAATCATTACACTCAAAATAGTACATAAATTATGTATTCTAATTTACTATAAAAATAGCAATAATTACGCCAGACATACAAAAAAGCGATAGCTTCGAGAATGAAACTATCGCTTTTTTGTATAAACAGTTGGCTCCATATAGATGGAGTCTCAAAATCATGTCAATTGGCTAATCCTAACGAATTACCAGCCTGTATCTTATCGATTTTCGATTGACACGAACTTACGCAGAGTTGCGCCCGTATAAATCTGACGTGGCCGACCAATTGGTTCTTTCTGTTCACGCATTTCTTTCCACTGTGCAATCCAGCCAGGCAGACGCCCAATCGCAAACATGACCGTAAACATATTGGTTGGGATACCCAGCGCCCGATAAATAATGCCCGAATAGAAATCAACATTCGGATATAGTTTGCGCTGGATGAAATATTCATCATGAAGCGCAGCCTCTTCGAGCCCTTTAGCGATTTCGAGTACGGGGTCATTAACGCCCAGCTTACCCAATACATCGTCGGCTGCTTTTTTAATGATCCGGGCACGAGGATCGAAATTTTTGTAGACCCGATGGCCAAATCCAAACAGCCGGAAACCCGTTGTCTTCGCATTTTTAGCCATGTCGACATATTTGCCTACATCGCCCCCATCGGCTTTGATCGCTTCGAGCATTTCAATCACTTCCTGGTTAGCTCCACCGTGCAGTGGTCCCCATAAAGCGCTGATACCGGCCGAAATAGACGAATACAGGTTCGCCTGCGACGATCCTACCAGCCGAACGGTAGAGGTTGAGCAGTTCTGTTCGTGATCAGCGTGGAGAATCAGCAGAACGTTTAATGCTTCGGCAACAACCGGATCAACTTTATACTCCTCAACCGGCAATGCAAACATCATGTTCAGGAAGTTGGAGATGTAGTCGAGGTTGTTTTTCGGGTAGTTGACCGGATGCCCCAGCGACCGTTTATACGACCAGGTTGCAATTGTGGGCAACTTAGCCAGCAAGCGGATAATATGCCCATCAGGATCAGACTTTTCGTCCTGAGAGTCAGGGTAAAACGCACTCATCGCACTCACTAAAGACGACAAAACGCTCATTGGGTGAGCGTTTACCGGAAAACCATCGAAAATTTTCCGCATGTCTTCGTTTACCAGCGTATGGCGACGAATCGAATCTTCAAAAGTTGAATATTGCTCTTTAGTGGGCAATTCGCCATAGATAAGCAGATAAGCTACTTCCAGAAACGATGCTTTAGCAGCTAATTCTTCAATCGAGTAGCCCCGATACTGCAGAATACCCTGCTCACCATCTAAGAATGTAATAGCACTTTTCGTAGCGCCAGTGTTTTTATAGCCCCGGTCTAAGGTAACGTAGCCGGTTTGGTCACGGAGGTTAGAGATGTCGAAGGCTTTCTCGTGTTCAGTTCCTTCAAAGATTGGAAATTCATACGATTTACCATCGACAGTTAGTTCAGCAGTGTTGGCCATATAAAAAATCAGGGTAGAGTATTCAGAAATAATGGATTAGCAGCTTAAGAGCGTAGGGGCGAAATTAGCCCAAAAACCTAAACGGCGGATGAAATTATGTTAAAAAAGCCGTATTACGTTTATATTAAAGTGTAACAGCAACCTCAGACAATAAGTTTTATGCTATCGTTTATAAAAACTTCCGCCTTTCATAACTGCCTTAACGCGATGCAGATCAGTAATTAATTTAGTTGGATCACCCTCCACAGCGATTAGATCGGCCAATAGTCCCGCCTTCACCCGGCCTCGATCGGCCAGATGAAAAACATCGGCATTTGTTGACGTCGCCGAACGGAGCACATCGAGCGGTTTCATACCATAATCGACCATCATATCGAGTTCGCGGGCATTATCCCCGTGGGAGAATACGCCTACATCGCCCCCGGCGCAGATGATTACACCTGCATCGAGTGCCTGTCGGAAGGTTATTTTTTTCTGTTTGATCCGATCCGGTTCGGGGTCCTGCCCTTTTTTCCAGCCCCGATATTGTTGAATGGCATCGCCAGCCGCCAGGGTTGGGCACAAAGCAGTACCGTGTTGTTTCATAAGCGCAAAAATTTCGGGTGTACCCGCATCACCATGTTCGATGGTTTCGCAACCGCCCACAATAGCCCGACGCATTCCTTCGGCGGTGCTGGCATGTGCCACAACGCCCCGTCCACTACTTTTAGCAACCTCTACAATCAGTTTGATTTCATCAACAGTAAACGTTGGCCGCGCTTCGGCCATTAGGCCCCAGCGATAATCGGCATAAATTTTTATAGCATCGGCCCCTTTTCCGATTTGCCTTCGAACCGCCTTAATCAAAGCATCCTGCCCGTCGGCTTCTTCGGCTCCCTGCGGCACCTCAATATCGGGGCTAAAGCCTTTGGGGCCATAGCTCCCACTCGCAATGAGTGCCCGCGTCACAACCACCATACGTGGCCCCGGAATTACGCCCTGATTGATCGCTTGTTTTAAGCCTACGTCGTCGTATTCCGCTCCTTCTGTACCCAGATCACGAACGGTGGTAAAACCCGCCAGCAGTGTTTTTTGTGCATGTACGGTTGCGCGTGCGGTACGTAACGACCGGGCTTCTTTTAAAACCTGGTCATCCCAGGGTGTTTCGTTGTAGGGGTGCAGAAACATATGCGAGTGCCCCTCAATCAGACCCGGCAACAGGGTTGTTCCTTTCAGATCGACTATTTCTGCACCTGCCTCCGAAACCGACGAAGCCGGTCCGACAGCTTCAATTTTATCACCTTTGATCCGAACAATCCAGCCTTCGTGCATTACTTCGCCATCGAAAATACGGTCAGGCTTAAGCAGGTAGACCTGAGCGAAACCTGGATTTGACTTGTATAGTATTAATAGAAAAATAAATAGCCTGCGCCAGCATCCGATGCCAAAGAGAAGGTTAGATGAAGTCATTATATTGAGGTTTGTGTAAGTCCGCTTCCAATCTTACCGATAGTAGCCTAATCTGGTGTTAACTCAATATACTACCTAAGCCGCCGAAGCAGCGACTCACCGAACACCAGTACAAGCAACCCCGGCAACAGAATTGCCCCCGCCCGGAAACCGGCCCCTGTATATTTGTAAACGCCCGAATTGTATTGCGTAAAACTTTGAAAAAGATAGTAGGCCGAAGCGGCTAGCAACGCTACCGTAATACCAATGGCAACTGGTTGACTCAAACGGCCGACTCCCCAGGTAATCAGAATTGCCAGTCCAACAACCAGCGATACGGTTCCGAGCGCTTTCGGGAAGGTGGCCAGATAATCATAATCAAAAAATAACACCCCAGCCTGACCGATCAGATTGGGGTGTGCCAGCAGCCAGCCGTCCAGAACGACCAGCACCAGAAGCAAAACGTAGAAGAAAGGATTACGCATGGACTTATTCTATTGATTCGCTAGGCTCTATTTTGTATATATTGGGTTTCTACATGAAATTCGACATCAGACGCCACGAAGATGTATGCTTTTTTAACCGCTACTCCATACAATTCAATATCTGTTTCTTCCCAACCGGTTTCACTCACGAAAGTAGAATGGCCTGCAAAATATTCATCCTGTAGTAAAATTATGCCTGATATTTCAAGTAACTCCGATTTAGTAAGCACATGTTGCACCCGCTTTACTAAGTAGTCTAACGCCCGTTTTCGATCTTCATCAATCCATTTAGCAGCAACCAATATATCCCATACTAGAGCATCCTCACGGAGCACAAGCCCGAAAAAACTTAAGTCCCCTTTTTCGTGAGTAATTTCAGGAACCAAACCGCCTATTTTTTTAATAAACTCCTTCATACATAGTACTTGTATAAGCGTTTTAGTGTCCCTGATTATATCCAAAACTTGAGTTCTTTTCCGTAATGTCTCGGCTCTATTCATAGAAACCACCCGATTGTAACGCATCTCAGGATTCCATGTTCTAACGGTCGACCATTCTGAAAGATACAGTTGTTTAACTTTATCTTCAACTCCTGATACATGTAGTAAACTATCAAAATCATGAGTTTTAAAACTTGCCAAGCCCTCAAACTCCCTTCTTGTTTCAGGAAAACCTTCCCATTTAAGTGTCTTGCATATTCTTAATTTAAGAGCAACTTCCATAACGTATCCACACAGATAAGTGGCTCCATCAAACCGTCCCGCATTAAATAATGCTTCGGCATCCGATAAACGTTCTTTAATTACACGCCTAAGCTCTGCTTTTAATAATATAACCCGTCAATTAAACGAATTATTAGCCCGCCAGCTCCATTTTCAGAAACTTACCGGTATAGCTTCCCTTCGCTTCGGCTACTTTTTCGGGCGTACCTTCAGCTATGATGTTACCACCTTTGTTACCGCCTTCGGGACCAAGATCGATCAGATGATCTGATACTTTGATCACGTCCAGGTTATGCTCGATGATTAGAACCGTATTTCCCTTGTTGGCCAGTTTGTTCAGCACATCGAGCAGATGAGCAATGTCCTGAAAATGCAATCCAGTAGTTGGTTCATCGAGAATATAAAGCGTTTTGCCCGTATCTTTCTTCGACAGTTCTTCGGCTAGCTTTACCCGCTGGGCTTCTCCACCCGACAATGTCGTTGCATGTTGCCCCAGCGTAATATAGCCTAAGCCGACATCATTCAGCGTCTGCACTTTTCGCAGAATTTTGGGCTGGCTGGCAAAGAAATCCAGCGCCTGTTCCACGGTCATATCCAGCACGTCGGCAATGGATTTTCCTTTAAAACGAACTTCCAGCGTTTCTCGGTTGAAGCGTTTGCCTTTGCAGGTTTCGCACATGACATGAACATCGGGCAGGAATTCCATCTCGATTTTTTTCATGCCTGCGCCTTCGCAATCTTCACAGCGTCCCCCCTTCACGTTAAACGAGAACCGACCGGGTTTGTAGCCCCGAATTTTGGCTTCGGGCAGTTCGGCAAACAGCGTCCGAATTTCGGAGAACATACCCGTATACGTAGCCGGATTCGAGCGGGGCGTACGACCGATAGGCGACTGATCGACTTCAATTACTTTATCGAGATATTCCAGCCCTTCTACGGTTTTAAACGGCAGCGGCTCGCGCTTCGATTTATAGAAATGACGATTCAGGATCGGGAACAACGTTTCATGAATTAGTGACGACTTGCCACTTCCCGACACGCCTGTGATGGTTACCATCCTGCCGAGCGGCAGCTTCAGCGTTACGTTCTTCAGATTGTGCCCCGTTGCATTTTTGATAATCAAAAACTTTCCATTGCCTTTGCGTCGCTCTGTCGGTACGTCGATATTCCGCCGACCGCTCAGGTAGTCGGCCGTGGTGCTGCCATTTTTCAGGAACTCTTCGGGTGTCCCAATGCCAACCACCTGACCACCATGCCGACCGGCTCCCGGACCAATGTCGAGAATAAAGTCGGATTCGAGCATCATGTCCTTGTCGTGTTCAACGACCAGCACCGTATTGCCCAAATCGCGGAGATTTTTCAGTGAATCAATCAGTTTGACGTTATCGCGCTGGTGGAGGCCAATACTGGGTTCATCCATGATATAGAGAACGCCAACGAGCTGCGTACCAATCTGCGTTGCCAGCCGAATTCGTTGTGCTTCCCCCCCCGAGAGCGTACGTAATGGACGGTCGAGTGTGAGGTAATCAAGACCGATGTCGAGCAGAAAACCGATGCGTTTGCGAATCTCTTTCAGAATTTCTTTGGCAATCACATTCTGGCGGTTGCTCAATCGGTCTTCCAGTCCATGGAACCAGGCCGCCAGTTCGGAAATATCCATACGGGCCAGTTCCGAAATGTTTTTCTGGTCGATTTTGAAGTAGAGCGATTCTTTTTTCAACCGGGCACCGTTGCATTCGGGGCAGGTCTTTACAACCATAAAGTCTTTTAGCCACTCCTGAATCTTGTCGCTGCTGTTTTCCTGCTGCCGTTTCAGGAAATGAATAATTCCCTCAAACTTAAAGCTATAATAGTCCTCCGATCCGTTGCCATGGCCTGGAGCTTTCTTCGATGGTCCGTCCGCTACTTCTTCGTCGGTACCGTATAACAGCGCATGCAACAGGTCGTCGGGAAACTTATTAACGGGCGATGTCAGATTGAGTTTATACTTTTTCAGAATAGCTTCGAGTTCCTTAAAAATCCAAAGTTCCCGGTATTCGCCCAGTGGAGCAATTGCTCCCCGGCTAATACTCAGCGATTTATCGGGCACGACAGACTCTTCGGTTATCTCTTCAATAACACCCAGACCATTGCAAACCGGGCAGGCTCCATAAGGCGAATTGAATGAAAACGTATTGGGCGATGGCTCGTCGTAGCTAATGCCCGATTCAGGGTCCATCAGGTTTTGCGAGAAGTAGACTAACGTTCCAGTTCCATCGAGCATTTGCATAGCCCCTTTGCCCTGTTTTAGCGCGGTTTGCACCGACTGGCTCAGCCGATAACGCGATTGTGAGTCTCCATCCTCGGCCTTTGGCACCAGCCTGTCAATTACGATTTCGATGTCGTGAATTTTGTAGCGATCCAGTTGCATCTTGGGCGCAATGTCCTGCACCACGCCATCCACCCGAACCTTGGTGTAGCCCGCCTTGGCAATCTGCACAAACAGTTCGCGGTAGTGTCCCTTACGTCCCTTAATAACCGGAGCCAGCAAGGTCAACTTCTGACCAGCATACTGCTCCAGAATGGTATCGATAATCTGATCCTGCGACTGGCGCTCCATCTTGCGCCCCGTCACATACGAAAACGCTTCGCCCGCCCGCGCATAGAGCAGACGCAGGAAGTCATAAATTTCGGTGGTGGTACCAACGGTCGAGCGGGGGTTTTTGGACGTTGTTTTCTGCTCAATGGAAATCACCGGACTCAGGCCGTTGATTTTGTCGACATCGGGCCGTTCCATATCGCCGATAAACGAACGAGCATAGGCCGAGAAACTTTCCATGTAACGTCGTTGGCCTTCGGCATAGATTGTATCGAAAGCCAGCGATGATTTACCACTACCGCTAATGCCGGTTACGACCACTAGTTTGTTGCGGGGAATGGTAACGTCGATATTTTTCAGGTTGTGTTCGCGGGCACCGAGAACCTCGATTTGCTCGTAGCCCGTCAGGTCAATATCAGTAAGACCGGACTGTTGTCCAGCAGCTTTTTCTTCTGTCACGCTTGACAATGGGTTATTCTAAACAACAACGTAAAACAGCCGGGTGTAGTTTCCGCGAACGCGACCCTTTCGTATCATTGGTGTCAGCAAAAATTCGCATCAGCGACAATTGCGTCAACGACAGCAAGTATCAGCAAAATCTGACTTACAGCCACTTTGATTACCTGAATATCATTTTACATTGTTGTATTTTTGCTAACACATAGAAGATAAAAAGGCCAATCTGCTGGAACGACCGTATTTCGACGACAACCCTATGGCTATTGCATACGACACCCCCCGCCGACCGCTTCCCAAACCCCGGCGCAAAATCCCGGAAAGCCTGATTTACGAAATCATGGATGGCAAGCCTATCTATCGGAAAGGCTATCGGGATGTATTATCCGGAAAAAAAACACTTGAAGAAATTATGGGTGCCAGCACCTTACAATCCGTTATTGTATCCTATTTAGTAATTCTAATAGGCAAATTCATCGACGATAACGCTTATTTTGTTCTGACTGGCGAGCCGGGTGTTCATCTCGATCATCGGAACAACCTGGCCAATGATATTGCCATTTATGACCAGACGGTGCTGACACCTGACAAGATTTCGAAAAAATACGCAACAGTCCCCCCTCAGATTGCGATTGAAGTTGATATTGAAGCCGACACGGCCGAGATGACCGAAAACGGCTATATCTACAAAAAGACCCGTAAACTATTCGAATTTGGCGTTCAGAAAATTATTTGGGTGCTGACCGACCCGCAGGTTGTCCTGATAGCGACACCCGAACGAATCGAAACCGTTGATTGGGATAAAGACGTTGAGATTATGGACGGTCACTCGTTCAATATTGGTGCTTATTTAGTGAAGAAGGGTATTACAATTGATTAAAAGAAGCCGTTGTTATGCCAACCGTTATTCAAGGCATCTACGATAAAGAGACGATTCTCTAGCATCAAACACCGCTTGAACAAACTTGACGATAAAGACAAATTAGATAAATCAAGTGTTTTGTGTGAACAAGTACTCAACAAAATACCTGATGATTATGGCCGACGTACACACACCTGCTCAACGCAGCTACAACCGAAACGTCGGCCCGGATGAACCGCGTGCGAAGCAAAGACACAAAGCCCGAACTAATCGTCCGCAAATTTCTTCACGCCCACGGTTTCCGGTATCGGCTACACGATAAAGGCCTGCCCGGCAAACCCGATGTAGTACTGCCCAAATTAATATTTGTTCATGGCTGCCGGTGCGCCGGTCCGATTTTATCATGGACATGAGGGCTGCCGTTATTTCGTTGTGCCAAAAACCCGTACCGATTGGTGGCTCAATAAGATTAATGGTAATAAAATCCGTGATGCAGAAAATGAAGCCAAACTTGTAGCCAATGGTCGGAAAATCACAACAATATCTGGGTGCAAATTGAAGCCTAAAACAAAGTATACTGGGTTACAAAACTCTTTAAAAATTCTTTAATCACACTCATAAATTAGAATATGTCTAGGAATGATTTATGGACGCGCGAGCAGACAATCTTAGCCTTTAATCTTTACTATAAAATTCCCTACGGCACTATTCATGGTGGTAATCCTAAAGTGCAACAATTGGCTAGTATTATCGATAGGTCTTTAGGATCAGTTGGCCGAAAGATGCAAAATCTTGCCAGTCTCGACCCAGTACAGCAGGCAAGAGGTATAAAAGGACTAGGCCATCATAGCAAACTTGATAAAGAAGTTTTCAACGAGTTCTACAATAATTGGGAATCGTTAGCCATTGAAAGTGAGCGTATTTTAGCAGAAAAACAAGGTGTATCACTTGAGGCTAAAGTAGAACAGGAAGAACAAGAATGGCAAAGTAGAAACGGGATAAATGTTACCAGATCTGTCAATGTACGGGTTGGGCAAAATTTCTTTAGAAGCATTGTACTCAATAATTTCGATTTGAAATGTGCAATTAGTGGTATTGACATTCCTCAGATGTTACGTGCCAGTCATATCATTCCCTGGTCAAAAAATAAGCAACATCGGGTCAATCCTGAGAATGGCTTATGTTTATCTGCTCTATATGATGTAGCGTTCGATCAAGGGTTTATAGGAGTAGATACTGATTACAAAATCGTATTAGCGGAAAAGCTAAAAAAACGAAAGAAAGAAGCTTATTTTCAGGAGCATTTTGGCAGGCTTGAAGGGACAGAAATTAGGCCTCCAAGCAAATTTTTTCCTCGTAAAGATTTTTTAGAATACCACTTGGATAAAATTTTCAACAAATGACCTACGGCACATTAACAAATCAACTTTACGCTACTGCAGAACCAGGCAAACCTAAAATAGGTGATGGAGCAACGCTTATTCTTTGGTCGGATCGGCAAGCCTACACAGTGATAGATGTGAAGAAATCATACGTAGTGGTTAGCCGCGACAACCAACCTTCAACCGTGAAAAAAGCTTATTTACATAAAGATGGAAACTACTATCTCGGGGGGTATTTGTTAAAAATTGGCTTTCGAGAGGAGTATTACGACCCACATTTTTAAGCTTATCAACATTTGATAACAGATGATGAATGTTCAGTGGTAGCTCCAAGAGAGATCATCTGAACAAAATGGATTCCTATTTATCAATTCATTACTACGACGGCTCAAGAACGCAGGGTTTGATTCACATCAATAAACAAACGACCCCGTTCAGCTACTGCATCTTGCAATAGCTGAACGGGGCCGTTAAAAAGCGTTTTCTTATTTTCCTTTGGTGCTGCCTTCCTGGGCCAATGCCATTTTTACGGCATCGTAGAGGTTAACAATACCACCCGTTTTCGACAGGCTCGAAAAATCAACCATATCGGTCGATTCGGGCCGGTGTACCTTGGTTTTATAGGGCGTTGCCGATTGCAGAATAATTCGCTTAATATCGGCATAGGTCAGTTTAGGGAAGTACGATTTCAGTACGGCAGCAACTCCGGCTACAACGGGAGAGGCCATACTGGTTCCGCTATTATTTTCGTATTTGCTACCCGGCACGGTCGAATAAATATCCTTACCCGGCGCAAACACATCTACATTCTGTTTGCCGTAGTTCGAGAAACTGGCAACCAGATCGGCATCATTAGGTTCGGCACTGGCCCCCACCGTAATCACATTCGGGATGGCCGAACCATCTATAAATCGGGGTGAAGGATAATTAGCTGCGGTGTCGATGTCTTTACCATCGTTGCCAGCGGCATGCACCATCAGTACACCTTTCGACAGAGCATACCGTTCGGCATCTTCCACGGCTTTGCGCTGGGGCGAATAATCTTTCCCGAAGCTCATATTGATGATCTGAGCACCATTATCTACGGCATAGCGAATGGCATTGGCTATGTCTTTATCGCGCTCGTCGCCATCCGGTACGGCCCGCACGCCCATAATCTGTACGGCATCTGAAATGCCCTTGATACCCAGATCGTTGGTACGGTCGGCACCGATAATACCGGCAACGTGTGTACCATGATCGGGACGGGGACCTGCAATGTCGGAGTTACCATAATCGCGCTGGTTCAGATCGGTAGGATCATCACCCACAATAGACCGGCTATCGAAATCGGGATTGTAGTTATACTCGGCCCGCGATTTCAGTTGCTCGTTGGCTTTTTCGAGTTCGTTCATCACCACATCGGTATCGGCCGCGCCCTGCTGGCGTAATAACCGAAGAATACCGGTCACGGGTCGTTTCAGGGTCGCATCCGAAAGCGTATCGGCTGCTTTCTGTAGGGTTGCCGTATCGAGTTTCGATACATTAAGCGCTTTTTTCAACACATCGACCGCCTGCGAATACTGCGCATAGAACTGGCTAATACCCTGATACTGCGCTTTATACTGAGCCTGATTTTTTTCGACCTCTTCTTTGGTCTTTTTATACAGATCGTATTCTTTCTGTTCGGCAGGTTTCAGCGAGGCCCGATCTTTCCCTTCATATTTTGGCTTCAACTGTGCATACAGCCGAGTTACTTCGGCGGTTTCGTAACTGACATTCCGGCCATCTTTTCCACCAATGAAATTCCAGCCGTGAACATCATCGACGTAGCCGTTCTTATCGTCGTCTTTACCATTACCGGCAATTTCTTTTGGATTTACCCACAATACCCGTTTAAGATCTTCGTGGGTGGTGTCGATACCACCATCGATAACCGCTACCACTACCGGTGTTGGTTTACGATCTTTAAGGAGTTCGCGATAGGTGCGTTCGACGCTGATTCCGGCTGTTTTATCGGTTTTATCCTGCAGATACCACTGCGTTTCCTGCGCCGAAGCTGCTATACTAAGCAGGCAAACCGACGCGCTGATAAGGAGTTTCTTCATGAATTGGTAACAAAAAATCTTCACAAATTACGAAGAAACAAGTGGTTATGAGCCTTAAAAGTTGTTAAATGGCACACATATTTTCGTGCATTACCCAACGAGTCATCCTTTTTCAGTGTCTTACCTACTTTGGGGCGGGTCGGTTTCCGGTTGCAAAAAAGGTATTTAACACCTTCGGATAGTGCGGGAAAACAATCTCCGGTTCTTCGATTTCAGGATGCCACGTTTTCTCCCACTCGAAGCTGTAATAACCGCTGTAACCGCCTTTTTTCAGGGCCGCAATGGCTTCAAAAATTGGACTATCGCCCATACCCAGAGCCACATAGTGATGTTTACCATCGACTATCTTTGCGTCTTTGATATGCGTGTGCCGGATATAAGGCTTCAGCTTTTTGTACACCTGAGCGGGTGGCTCTTTTGTTACCGACCACATATTGAATACATCCCAGATCAGACCCACTTTAGGCGAACTAGCCTTCTGCATCATACTGACAAGCTCGTCGGTTTGCACACCGTCGCCGTGGGTTTCGAGCAATACACTTACGTTACTGCCTTTCGCATAATCGGCCAGTTCGACTAAGCCCTGGGCAATGCGATCGAGTGTAGCCTCCCGTT
The DNA here is from genome assembly GCF_037201965.1 of Spirosoma sp. SC4-14. Lineage (NCBI taxonomy): Bacteria > Pseudomonadati > Bacteroidota > Cytophagia > Cytophagales > Cytophagaceae > Spirosoma > Spirosoma sp. SC4-14. The sequence continues at coordinate 6,817,141 of NZ_CP147518.1, forward strand.
CCTGATCTTTAGGCAAAGCATCCGGAAACACGCGAACATAGGGGCACGCAAGCTCATCGGCCAGTGTAATAAACCGTTTTGCTTCGTCCAGATGCCGTTGCCGGGTAGCTGGATCGGCGTGGTGCAGTTGCGTTGACGCTCCCAGATTAATAATTTTTATGCCCTTGGCAGCAGCAAGTTTTCGTGTGCTGGCGATATGGTCCGAACTGTCGAATGCCGGACTTTTGGTTAAGTCCATTTGGCCTTCCAACCCACGAATTTCAATGGCGTCGTAACCGTCTTTTACCGCTGCATCCAGAATCTGGTTGAGTGTCCACTTAGGACAACCAAGTGTTGAAAACGCCAGCAATGGTTTTTTACTGCCTGCCTGTGTAGCCATTGCCAGGCCAGTAGCGGCAAATAGGCCAGTCGTTGAGAGCAGGAAATCCCGTCGTGTCAGGTTGTTCATGACAGCATGGTTAGCAAATCAATATTTTTTCAAAGTTGCCCCGCTTTCAATTGTTTAGCTGCATAATCAGCAGCACGAGCCGTTAGAGCCATATAGGTTAACGATGGATTTTGCGTGGAAGTTGAGGTCATACAGGCACCATCGGTCACGAACACGTTGGGACAATTATGGAGTTGATTCCAGCGGTTCAGCAACGATGTTTTAGGATCTTTCCCCATCCGAACGCCCCCCATTTCATGGTTTTCGCTACCCGGTCGGCGCTGCGTGTCGATAGTCCTAATGTTGGTGAAACCACATTGGCTGTACATTTCGGTAAACTGCTCGAAAAAGTCTTTAAGGATTTTCTCGTCGTTCTCGTCATACGCGACTGAAATCCGTAGTTGCGGTATTCCCCAGGCATCCGTCTGCGTTTTATCGAGCCTGACCGTACTGGTTTCTTTGGGAATGGTTTCAGCCATCATGCTGGACCCAATTTGCCAGGGTCCTAACTGACGTTCGAGTAGCTTTTCTTTCAGCGATGCACCGATCATATCAGGATTTTGCAGCACCGACCGCGATGCGCTGAACGTTGATGCATAACCCCGCAGGAAATCGGTTTCCTGCTTTAGTACATTTCGAAATCGGGGAATATAGCAGCTATTGGGGCGTTGACTGCGGGTTGTTGACTCCAGCAGTCCATCATATTCGGCAGCCATCCGCCCCCGATAGCTATGAAATGCAATGAATTTACCTAACAGGCCATTATCATTTCCCAATCCATTCGGAAAACGGTGCGACATGGAGTTAAGCAGGAGTAGATTAGTGTTCAGGGCTGATGCATTCAGAAAAACAATTCGGGCAAAATATTCGGTCATTTCACGACTGTGTGCATCAATTACCCGTACGCCCGTTACGCGTTTTTTAGTTTCATCGTAAATCAGTGAATGCACAACCGAATAGGGTCGAAGGGTGAGTTTCCCGGTTTTGGCTGCCCACGGCAGCGTCGACGCATTGCTGCTGTAATAACCGCCATAGGGACACCCTCGCTCACACAATAATCGGTTCTGGCACTGTGCTCTCCCCTGCTGATTGTGAATGGCCGCTGGTTGAGTCAGATGAGCCGCCCGACCCATAATAACATGACGATCAGCATAACGATTACGAATCTGTTTCTGGAAATACGACTCTACACACGACATTTCGTGCGGAGGCAGAAATTCCCCGTCGGGTAGCGTAGCCAGTCCATCGCGGTTGCCGGTGATTCCCACAAACCGTTCAACATAGCTATACCACGGAGCCAGATCTTTGTAGCGAATGGGCCAGTCGACGGCATAGCCATCGCGGGCGGGTCCGTCAAAATCGAAATCGCTCCACCGCTGCGTCTGGCGCCCCCATGTTAGCGAACGTCCTCCAACCTGATACCCATGCAACCAGTCGAACGGTTTCTCCTGAATGTAGGCCTGATCGCTGTCTTTTGCGAAGAAGTGCATGGTATCTTCGCGAAATGCGTAGTTCCGACTCGAAATCGGATTTTCCTGACGCACTTTCAACGGCAACTGGCCCCGATGTTCTACCTCCCACGGATTTAACAACATGGTTGGGTAGTCGACAATATGTTTCACATCACGACCACGCTCCAGAACCAGCGTTCGAAGTCCATTTTTAGTTAGCTCTTTAGCGGCCCATCCGCCACTAATTCCAGAACCAATCACAATAGCGTCGAATGTTCGGGTATCCAGACTATCACCAATCAGATTTGCCATATATATCGAAAGAGCGAAAGTGTGAAAGAGCGAAAGAATGATTGATCGCTTTAATAGCGCAGTCAAGCACTCTTTCGCTCTTTCACACTTTCACTCTTTAGTTTATTCTTTCCCGTGTGCAGTTTTGTAGTGTTCGCGAAGCAGATCCTCACCAAAGTCGTTGGTTAGGTCGCGCACAACCGTGTGGATGTGGTTGGCATTGGTTTGTGTGTTGTCGTATTCGATCAGAATCGTAGGCCCATGAATCCGATAATACCAGCCTTTGCCCTCGCCTAGTTCTGGGGTCTGATCGCCAGCCCAGCCAAACCGAAGACTGTCCAGGCCGATTTTCTTCAGCTTATCCATCTGCTGGTTGGCCAGCGTGATACGGTAGTTATCCAGATACGCCTGCAACAGGTTCATAAATAGTTTACGCTGGTCTTCATTCATTTCATCGTATCGCAAACCATCCATTTTTTCCAGAACGGCGCTCCGTTTATTGCTCGTAACCATTTCAGGGTAAGCTACTGTAGCCAGTATTGCTTTCTTCTTCTGGTCGGCATTTAGAGTTTTCAATAATGCAAAAGCACGCTCGGTTTCTTTTTTCAGGATTTCCCGACCTCGCTGAGGGAGATCTTTCACCCGAGGGTCCGACATTCGTTTATCGGCCATGTGTGGATCGTATTGCAAAACAGCCGGGTTGCTTCCGAAAAAGGTTGGTGTTTGGGCCAGTATTTTACCCGTCTGCGCTATAAACTGCAGTGACAGATGGTGACCTTCAACCCGCCAGCTCCAGGGGTCTTTCGATGCGGGATCGCCAAAGATGGTAAACGAATAATTTTCCGGATCACGATAGGTATCGTTGGGTGGGCGGTTATCAATAACCCGCAACACATTTTCCATATCCATAATTGACGCGGCTTTATCGTACCCCTGTTGGCTTAATCCCGTTTTGAGAATTGCCATGGCCGCCTTGCGTTGGTCGGGAGTCATCTGTTTCAGGGGGAGGCCTTTGCGCTCTCGTGGAACGAAATGCCAATTGAATCGCTCGGCATCGTCGAAGGCAAACGTGGCCTGCTTATGCTGCTCAGGCGTTAGTGACTGGAGAAACGTCTGCGCGGCTTCCCGCATTTCATCGCGCATTTTTTGCGTCGATGACTTAGATTTTGCAGGGGCTACGCTTTGGGCCAGCGTTTGTCCTACTATCAAACAGCAGAGAATGATTCGGATCATAACCAACGAGAGTAAGGCTTTATTGGTAAAGCCTTACTCTCGTTGAATTTACTGAACGTTGAATTGGACTTTTTGTCCATACAGGCCTAGAGGCCTATTTTAGACATTAAGTGTCCAATCTTAATAAAGTTTTAATCAATTCCTGATTTTTGCTAACAACCCGGCGGGTTCTTTAGTTGTAGAAATAAATCCACTGTCACGCTACGATTATGTCAACCCGGCCACCGAATAATGGCTTTGGTCCACTCGACCATCTTGCTATGCGCTACTTACGGCAGGCTCTCGACACATCTCATCCAAGTGATGAGCCTTATGTACTTAATCCGATAGAAAGTCGGGTTATCCGACGTACAAAAGTGCTAACACTTACCCTCGCAGCACTGTTGGGTATTATGGGTGTGTTGCTTCTTTACATTCCTCAGTATAACTGGCCAGATCTGTTTCAGGACACGCCCGTAAATCTGTTCGGTACGCTGTATTATATACCCGTTGTTACCACACTTTATGGATTATTGCTGGTCTACATTGAGGTTAACCTGCTGGTTGGGTTAAACTTGTTGGGGGTGAAAGCCATTATGCAGATCTGTCAGTTTCCCCGTGCCCATGACGCCCAATATGACCGACATTTGCAGGCTCTTGCCGACGCTGCTCTGGAAAAAACAAATCGGGGAATTCTGCGCTTCGGTATAGACCCTTATCTGAATATGCCGCGCTGGGGCCTAACCATTTTTTTTCTGCTCAATATTGCCAAAGCAGCACTCAGCAACCTGGCTCTGAAATTTTTGTTAAAGCGCTTTTTAGGCCGGTTTGCTTTGCGTCAGCTAACCGATCTGGCCGGAATGCCCATTTATGCCGCCTGGAATGCCTGGGCATCCTGGCAGGTTCTGCACGAAGCGCAGGTGCGTGTTATGGCCCCGCTCACAATTCGGGAATTTGTGAATGAACTCCACGACCAATGGGGCACCAACGAACAGTTTCGGCCCTTGATTCTGGAAGCCCTTCAATACGTTGCTATTTTGAAACGTCAGTATAATTATGCCCACTTTCTGCTGACCGAAACGCTGGTCGATCGGTTCGATTTGCGAACGAACGTTACCTTAACCGGCCACTTTATTGAACGAGCTAATAATGCACCCATCGAAATTCGGAGAAGTCTGGAGCGATTGATTGTGTTTGGTGTATTGATTGACGGAAAACTCTCCTGGTTTGAAAAACAAAAGCTTCGTCAGCTCCGGGCCAACAATTTTCTGAACTACTCAGTAGAAGACATCCAGCGCATTGGTGCTGCTTATAACCAGGGACGGGGTCTTTGGGTATAAGCATAGATTACGAATCGACCTCCACCGAATCATCTTTGGTAACCCGCACTTCATGTATCCGCTTATCGTCGGCCGACAGTACGTCAAAGGTAAAACCACCGTAGGTAGTCTGATCACCAGCTACGGGAAGCCGACTGAATAGCTCCAGCAACAGCCCCCCCAACGATTCGCTGTCGCCCTGAACAGCTTCGAAAGTTGTAGCATCGACGTTCAGAATCCGGCACACATCCGTAATTGGCACTTTTCCTTCGAAGACCACAGTACGCTCATCTTCGCGCCGATAACCTGCCGGAATTTCATCATCAAATTCGTCGTTGATGTCACCAAAAATTTCCTCAATGATGTCTTCCAGGGTTACCAGGCCACGTGTTCCGCCATATTCATCGACAACAATGGCCATATGTACCCGCCGTTTCTGAAAATCCTGCAACAGATCATCCACTTTTTTGTTTTCCGGAATAAAGAAAGCCGGACGAAGTAAAGACTGCCACCTAAAAGAATCGTCTTCGTGAATATGTGGAAGCAGATCTTTTATATAGAGTATACCATCGATCTGATCGAGTGATTCTTTGTAGACTGGAACCCGCGAATAGCCCGATGCATTAATCTGGCTCATCAATTCGGAGAAGAGCAGATCGTCTTCTACAGCTGATATATCGAGTCGTGCCCGCATTACCTGACGCGCGGTTAGGTTGCCGAAATTAACAATGCCTTTCAGGATTTCTTTTTCTTCAGTTGTAGCATCGTTTCCGGTCAGATCAACAGCCTGGCTCAGTTCTTCGGCCGAGAGTTTATACCCCCGGCGCTCAATCCGTTTATCAACCTGATTGCTAAGACTGACCAACAACATGGCTAACGGACGAAGAACAGCCAGGCCAATTTTTGCCAGCGGGGCAGTGCGTCGGGCAACAGCCATATTATTCTGGCTGGCATATACCTTAGGCACTATCTCTCCGAATAAGACGATAGCCAGCGTTGTTATAAGGGTCACTGTGGCAAGTACCCACTTCGACCCATGCGAAATCTGGGAGAACTCCCAGGTCAGATAGGTAACAATAACAACGACAGCAATATTGAGCAGATTATTAAAAATGACCAACGACGCCAGAAGTCGCTTTGGGCGATCCAGCAGACTGGCAATACGCTGATCGCCGGGCAATACGCTATTGCGGCAACGCGCCCGATCGTCAGGAGAAAGCGAAAAGAATGCCGCTTCGGAGGCCGACACTAAACCGGCCAGCACCAATAGCAGCAGAATCAGGGCCGCATAAGGGCCGTATAAATCAAAATAGGTGCCCCAACCATCTATGGCTGGGAGCACCTGTCGAGGAAGAGGATCACTACCGGGGTCCATGTATATCAGATCTCGTTCAACAATAGAGCCTCCAGTAGTTAGAACGGCAGATCATCGTCGCCACTGTTGCTCTCAAAAGGTACGGGGTCGGGCTCCCGGCGCCGGTCAGATGTTCCGGCTGGCTGTTGCCGAGGCCGTTCGGCGGCTGCCTGCGGGCGTGAAGCCGGGGCTGACTGAGGAACTGCTTGCTGGCGCGGTGGGGCCGGGGCAGCCTGTTGCTGAACAGGCGCTTCGTATGATCCGCCATCCTGCCGCTCATTAGGGCCACCTAAAAACTGGAATGTCGTTGCCCGAACACCCAGCGAAAATCGTTCTTTCCCTTCCCGATCCGTATAGGTTTCGGTACGTAAACGGCCCTCTACATAAATTTGCTGCCCTTTACGTAAATATTTTTCAATTGTTTTTGCCTGATCGTTCCAGGCTTCAACCCGGAACCATTCAGTTGATTCAACCTGTTCGCCAGTACGAGTTGTATATCGTTCATTAGTGGCAACGCTAAACCGGGCAACAACCGATCCTCCATCCAGATAACGGACCTCGGGATCATTGCCGACATTACCAATAATAATTACTTTGTTAAGGCTTGCCATGCGCTGTGTTTTGTTATTTACGTATGATAAATAAGTGGGGATTAAAGAGATTAAAGATACTGAAACAAACGCACTTATCCAAACGTATTTTCTAAATAGTTCGTAATTAAAACGGGCTTTGGCAGATGGCTGATTTCGGCCATAGAATACCATTTAAAACCCGTAGGCAAACTTCCCGAAAACGTATCAGGCAAGTCGATCAGATAAAAAACCGCCCGAATTCGCTGATGCGACAATAGCTGCATTGCCTCGGTGGGCACAGACGCCAGAACGCCCTGAAAAGCCAATTCGTTCACAGTATCGGGTAGCAGCAGTTCTCGGAACGCGGTTTTAGGCTCATCAGTTTCCAATAGATAAAAATCGTACAGATTTTGCCACACGTCGCGGTCTGTTCGCTCACGCATAGCGAGCTGGTTGTTGTTTCTAAAAACCAGATATTGGAAAAAGCGCTCCCGAACGGGCGCTTTTTTAGCTTTAACCGGCAGCCGATGTTGTTGCCCAGTCAGGTAGGCCACACATTGTTGCTGAACCGGACATAACAAACAATCGGGAGCAACAGGTGTACACTGAATTGCTCCAAACTCCATAATGGCCTGGTTGTAGGTAGCCGGATCATTGGCATGCTGCATAAGCCGGGTGGCTAATGCAGCAAATGTTTTCCTGGCTCCAGTTGTTGTAATGTCTTCTTCAATGCCAAACATCCGTGCCAACACCCGATATACATTTCCATCCACCACCGGAACACGTTCACTAAAGGCAAACGAAGCAATGGCGGCAGCCGTATAAACACCTATCCCCTTCATTTTCAAGAGGTCATGGTATGTTTCAGGAAACTTTCCGGCCAATTGATCCGTTATGTAACGAGCCGTCTGATGTAAGTTTCTGGCACGGGAATAATACCCAAGTCCCTGCCACAACCGCAGCAGTTCGCGCTCATCGGCACGGGCAAGATCCTGAATAGTAGGATAGGCCGTTATGAAACGCTCATAATACGGTTTTCCCTGCGCTACACGGGTTTGTTGCAGAATAACCTCGGATAACCAGATGTGGTACGGATTGCGTGTATGACGCCACGGCAAATCGCGTTTATGGTGCTCGTACCAGCGTTCCAGACTAGGTACAAATACCATTTCATTTTCGTTAAGGTCTGATTGCCAATTCAAAATAAAAAAAGAAAAAGCGTCGTTGATCAGGAAAATAGGGGCGCAGAGTTTTTATAATTTCTTAGAAACCTCTACCTTTGTGCTCCCATTTTTGACACCCGAATTTTCAACAACACAGTAAACGTTAAAGTTTAAGAAGTCGTGACGAAAGCAGACGTAATTGCAGAGATCGCCGATAAGACCGGAATCGATAAGGCCGAGGTGACGAACACCCTTGAGACCTTCTTTTCGGTGGTTAAAGACTCGTTGGCCGAGGGAGAGAATATTTATGTGAGAGGGTTCGGCAGTTTCATTAACAAGAAAAGAGCCAAGAAAGTAGCCCGGAACATCTCGAAAAACACCGCTATGGTGATCGACGAGCACTACATCCCGAGCTTCAAACCTGCCAAGGTTTTTGTTGAACAAGTAAAAACCAGCGACAGAGCAAAAGTAGCGGCTGAGTAAACAAAAAAGCAGTCCCTAACGGCTGGGCAAGTCATCCCCGATTGTTGCGACGTGACTAACTTCCCATGAATAAATCAGTGCTTCTGGTTATCGTTTTGGCTACGGCCTTAACCGCAGGTTTATATAGCCTGCCTAAGGTTGTTGTGCGTAACGAAAGTAAGCAATTGAGTAGTTCAGCGCCGGGAAGTCGCACGACGCAATCATCATCGGCTGCTCAGCCAGGGGCCGCTGCCAGTACGCCCGATGAGACGGCAATTCATGCAAAACCGTTGTCGGTCGAACAGCAGAAACAATTAAAGGCGCTGAAAGCTGATTTTTTTGCGGCTAATTCGGCAAAGAAAGAAACTGCTGGCGGTAAGTTAATTACCTTCTTTCGGGAAGTGACTCAGTATGACAGTGCGGCTTACTATGCTGATTTGATCGCTACTGAACAACCAACAGAACCGAATTTGCTTCAGGCCGGCGATGCGTATTTCGAAGCCTACACATTCGCTGTCGATGAAAAGAAAACAGCAACGCTGGGCCAGAAAACCCGGGATTTTTATCAGAAAGCCCTTGCTAAGAATCCGAATCTGCTGGCAGCCAAAGCCAATATGGCAATGACGTATGTCAGTACGGATACACCAATGCAGGGGATTATGCTTCTTCGTGAAGTTCTGCAGCAAGATCCGACAAATGAGTTGGCCTTGTTCAACTTAGGGTTACTTTCAATGCGGTCAGGTCAGTATGAACGTGCCGTTGAGCGCTTTCGTCAAATATTGGTTACCAATCCGGCGAGCCGCAAAGCACGGTTCTACCTGGGTGTCAGCCTGGCCGAATCGGGGCAGAAAGAAGAAGCCCGGAAGATATTTGCTCAGGTGAAAAAGCAGGAAAAAGATCCTCAGATTCTGGCCGCAGTTCAGGAATATGAGGAACGGCTTTCACAATGAACAGTAATCAGCAAACAGGGAGCAGTTTATGGAACGCTATATGCTGCTGACTGATTGCCGTTAACTGATATTTTGGGCTTGGCCGAGTGGCCAGCCGACATATATTTTCAACCATTAAACAGTATTGCATACTATGCCTTGCGGTAAAAAACGGAAACGTCACAAGATTGCGACACACAAGCGGAAGAAACGGCTTAGAAAAAACCGGCATAAGAAGAAATAGTAGGCAGTACGCAGTAAGCAGCAGGCAGTCAGAGAGGTTGCTTGCCAACTTGCTTCACTGTCTACTGTAGACTGCAACTGCCAACTTATTTTGAAGCCTCGTGCCGGTCTGTAAAGCCCGAACGTGGCTTCTTTTTTTTATAAAGCCATTCTTAACCGTTCATTCATCTTGTGAGTAATGAATTAGTTATCAGTTCTACTCAGAAAGGTGATCGTATTGCACTCTTGCAAAACAAGAGATTGCTGGAATATCACGAAGAAGAGTTAGACAGCAGCTTCACCGTTGGCGATCTTTACTTAGGAACAGTCAAAAAACTCTCATCGGGCCTTAATGCGGCTTTTGTCGACGTAGGTCATGAGAAAGATGGATTTTTGCACTACCAGGATCTGGGCCCGAATATTAATTCGCTCAATAAATTTGTTAAAGATGTAATCGCCAAGCGCGTCACAACCGGCCGGCTCAATAGTACTAAACTGGAGCCTGTTATCGAAAAAATCGGGAAAATCGATAAGGTACTGACGAAAAATGCTCCCATTCTGGTTCAGGTGGTAAAAGAACCCATCTCAACCAAAGGTCCACGCCTTTCCTGCGACATATCGATTGCGGGCCGTTATTTGGTCCTCGTGCCGTTTTCAGACGGCGTAAATTTGTCAAAGAAAATTACCGACCGTGCCGAACGGTCGAGGCTTCTCCGGCTTATGTCGTCGTTGAAACCACAACATTTCGGCATTATTGTACGGACTGTTGCCCAGGACAAAGATGTTGAAGAGCTAGACCGCGACCTTCAGAACTCACTTGCCAAATGGGAGCAGGCCGTAAAAGCACTCTCTGAAGCCAAACCCCGCGATCGTGTGCTGGGCGAGATGAACCGAGCATCGTCGATACTACGCGACATGCTGAACGAATCGTTCGAAAGCATTACTGTAGATACGCGCGAGTCGTATGAAGAGATTAGGGAGTATATTCACACAATTGCCCCTGACAAAGAGAAAATTGTCAAGCTTCATAATGCTAAGACAAAAATTTTTGAAGCCCTGGGGCTTGAAAAACAACTTAAATCACTCTTTGGACGATCGGTAAGTTTACCTGGCGGTGGTTATCTGATCATAGAACACACCGAAGCATTACACGTTATTGATGTCAATAGCGGTAATAAATCGAATTCTGAAGAAGATCAGGAAGCTACAGCAATTAGTGTGAATCGTGAAGCGGCCAAGGAAATAGCCCGGCAGCTTCGATTGCGCGACATGGGCGGTATCATTGTCATTGACTTCATTGACATGAAGAAAGCAGAAAACAAAAAACTTCTGCAAGACATCATGCGCGATGAAATGAAGACTGACCGGTCGAAGTTTACAATACTGCCGCTAACAAAATTTGGTCTGATGCAGATTACACGCCAACGTGTTCGGCCAGAAATGAACATTGTTACGCGTGAAGTTTGCCCCACTTGTGGCGGAACAGGTACCATTCAGGCAAGTGTTCTGGTAACTGACGTTATTGAGAATAATCTCGATTATATTCTGACCAAACAGAATGAGCGAGGTATTTCAATTTCTATGCACCCATTTTTATACGCGTATTATACCAAAGGACTGTTTTCCAGACAGATGCAATGGTTTTTTAAGTATAAAACCTGGATAAAGCTAATTCGGGACAGCTCGCTGGGGATTGTTAATTTTAAATTCTTCAATAAATCCGGCGAAGAAATTGAAGTTAGTAGCGTAGCCTAGTTAACTCAATAAATTCTTTAACAGATTTACTATAACGCCCTAAAAATCAATGGCCCAACTCAAATAAATTTGAATTGGGCCATTGATTTTTCATGAATGTCTTAATGGAGAACCTCCATTTCCATTAGCTCACCGAACATTTCTTTTCCGACAAGCCCTTCTACAGAATCAACCGAGTTGATGTTAAGAAGCAGATCACGTAGATCCTCCGTAATTTCATAGGTCTGATATAGCCTACGATCAAATAAAATAGGCGTTTGTTCAAGATCGCAAATCGAATAACGGTCTGTATTGAACGTTGGTCGTGCGGGCCAATGAGCAAACTGCCCCTGCTTTGGTTTCTCCGGCTCCAAAAATGAATGAATATACGTCCATCCCTCCCATTGAGCCGGGTATCGCTTCAAATAAGGCCAAAAAGCCTGATAAAGCTGAATCATTGCCTCCTGGCAATACATATCCCGATCGCTCTGGCGGATTGGCCGAATTGGATCCAGACAATGTAGTACATTAGTCAGGTCGGCCTGCCGATAGCTTACCACAGGAACAATGGGTGTTCCGGTAGCATGAGAGAGGTAACCCACCCCCTTACGGGTCAGCACCCGACGGTTGCCGAGTGGCACCGGCAAAAACTTATCTTCTTCGCCAGGCTGAGGGGCAGTTTCGGGGCTTCCATCAACATAAGCAATCAATGATCGCCCCGCCTTTAACTCCCGCAGCACTGTAAGGCCAGCCGATTGATGGCCCGTTTCAACAACACGGAAAACATTTGTCAGACCATGTTTTTTACGTAGAGCGTCAATATGCTCAATCATATCATCGCCCTGAGACCGATTCATATTATTGCCTACCAGCAAAACACAATCGACACCCCTACGAAACAATACACTGGTCAATAACCTATACGACCCCAGGTGATAGGTACAGTAAATTTTAGGGCCATCCTCATTTGTCAACAGATCTTCCGACCCTCGAATTTTAACCAAATCCCCCGCAGTCAGGCACTGCTGGTCGAATGTTGTAAACATTCGCTGCAATAGCAGTTCCTGAAACATAGCTTCATGCTGACTGCGCGGGATGGTTGGTATGATATTCTCAACATTTGCGGAAAAGGTGGTGTACTTCATCAGATACCCTTGTTCTTTCTGCAAGTTGATCTGGTTGAAATGATCACGACACCGATTCAGCTCCTGTTTATAAAGACTTCGTGCGGATGGCATAGTCTGTTAATATTAGAGTGAAAAAGTAGTCTTAGGAGCCTGCCCTTGAAATACGTTCCAGACATCGCAGCAAGGCTTATCATCGCTCATAAATTTCATAATATTAGCAGTTTCTCTCTTAGCAGCCGATAAAATAATACCTTTTTGATTCTGTACAGCTTTGATGGCGAATTGCTTTTTCATGTGACTTTTCTGTTTTAGATCGATTGTTAATTGCCTGAGTGGCTTTTTGTTTGTGTCATTTGACTGATACAAAATTAGAGCAGCCTGCCAGGGGACTCAATCGAAGAAAAGTCTCAATATCTCATGTTGGATTAGTCAATATTTACTAATAACTTAGTCCTGATTTTTGCTAAAGGAGCATGAAAGCAATACAGCTGACTAGAACTTTTTTGAAAAAGCCACAGTATGCAATAGGCATTTTGCTTGCCTTAGTATTGCTTCTTGAAGTATTATCGTGGACATCGGCATACTCGGCAAAACTTGCAAAACTATCTAACTATGGTGGTCTTGTCCCATATGTAACTGCGTTGTTTAAGGCAATGATCTTGCCAGAAGTATGTACAGCTTACATACTGGTGTCTTTATTAAATCAATATCATAATCATTTTAAAATTGATTCGGTCCCGGCCACATTGCGCGGTATTAGCCGATATGAATTAAGTTTATTGCCAATCCTCTTATTTTCATTCTTCGTTTTCAATCCGATTACAGAAACAGTTCGCTTTCTGTTAGAATCCTTTCCGGATTATTCGTTTACACATTATGTAAAAAAGTACCTGATTGGTACTTTTACAATCAATATCTATTTCAGATACCTGATTCCCATTTTATTAATTGGGTATTTCATTGCGAACATCTCGCTTATTTCTGACTACTTTAAACAGCGTCAGGAAGCTCAGCAAGAAGCTGAAAATCAGGCAGCGCTGGCAGTAGAGAATGCCAAAGCAGCGCTTGCCGCCCAAAATTCGTCTGCCCCCAATCAGCCGTCACCATATTTATCGCATCTCAAAGGGAAAAACCAGCATGGCGAATTAGACTTTCCAGTCGAAGATGTTTACTTTTTCACGATTGAAGAACGTTATTACTACGCCCAATTAGACAAAGGGCAATATTTAATTAGTAAAACCCTTAATGAATTGGATACGGATTTAGATCCAAATCGTTTTTTCCGTATAAAACGCGACTATATTGTCAATCGGCAGGCTGTATTGAACTATGCATACTGGGAAAATGGCAAATATATTGTTCGGCTGAACACACCAGATCGACACGAAATAGTGGTTCCTCGCGCTCGGATGCAGGAATTTCGCGAATGGCTTCAAGGAAGTACCAGCAATGGAGCGGCTCAAACTCCTTATGCAGACACTTCTCCCGACCCATTTATGCTGGCAAGCTAGTTGATCGCTATAAATAGCTTTTTACAGATATTCCATAACGAGGCAACTGGCGGCAACTATCCAACTGCAGCTTTTTGGCAATATGTGCTTTGTGATTTACGGTCGTTCGGTAACTAATTCCAAGCTGATCGGCTATTTCAGTTGCAGTTGCTCCGTTAGCAATCATCCGTAATACCTCTTTTTCCCGTTCTGAAAGCCGGCTCAGCTCCTCACGAGTTGCATCAGAAAGAACTTCTACTCCGAAATTCTTCAGCAAACTCATGAAACCATTACTATAATAACAACCACCATTACTCACTGTCTGGAAGCACCGGTATAGCTCGTCCAGGCCATCACTGGCATATAAAAACCCGAAAAAACCCATCTGCATCGCTTTGGCGACCATTCGAAAATCGGGTTTGCTGGTATAAAGAATAAATTTGGTCTGATAATTCGATGCCCGCATTTCCTGCACGATGTCGAAACTTCGCTGTCCGGAAATTTCTGATTCCAGAATTACGCATTGCGGTCGTTTTACCCGAATCTGTTGAAGCGTATCTTCCATTTCAACAGCGCGTCCTACTACATTATACCCCTGTTCCTTCAACAGTTGGCTAAGCACCTCGCAGGTAAATACTTCCGATTGTGCAACAAGAATAGAAAAGTCTCGACGACGAAGAGCAAAGTTTTTTGTAGGTTCCTGGCCTGTAGCTGACTGATTCATATCGGCTGATACATAAAAGAGTGGTTGAATCTACGATGTAAAGCTGAGTTCAAGCAATACTTCAATACTGAAATCACCATTTCTCCGGACGAAATCACCTAAATGGCATATTCTTTATGGGTGATTTCGTCCGGAGAAATGGTGATTTCACGCAAAACAGCTTGTTTTACCTTATAATAGCATACTACTTTTGGTCATCAGCTAATTGTCTTCTATTTCAGAAACGAGTTTATGATGATCCAGCAAGAAACATTGTCGTCCGCCTACGAAGCTTCTTCGGCCGAAATACAAACTATAATTATGGAATGGGTTGAAGCGACTGAACAGTTTCATCATCGCTATGCCCAACTCACTGAGGTCATCAATTCTCTTCAGGTTGCCGACCGCCGTCGGTCTAGTGGTGCTAGCCGCTCACGGTTACGAAAACTCATTACACTGCGTCATCACATGAGTGATGTATTGATGACGCTTATGCTGGATATGACAGGGCAAAAGGCCAGTCGTTCAGCTCAGCCTTCAAAACCCGGACAACTTCATTCGCATACTCGTTTGCTGGCTGAATTAAACCGGGAAATCGATGCCGAATTGCTAAATGCCAAATCGGTAGCTCAAGCATAGTGTTCACCTCCCCCTATTGATAAAGGTTAGTTCCTCAGAACTCTGAGGAACTTTTTTTATGGTCATTATAGTAAAAAATTACTATTCCTATAATAATAAGCGGTAATATAAAAACCATAGGTTTTATATTTAAAATAAACAAAGTAAGATCAACGTACAGGATGTACCTACATCAGCCCGATATAACAGTGCCTAATAAGCGCGAAATCTCTACATCAATGCGTTTGTAATGCATAAACTCAGTGAGTAGTAAGTCTGCTTCTTCGGGCGATTTACTACTCAGGTCACGCAACTGCTGCTGTAGATCTGCCATACGCTGCTCTGCCAGCATTTTCTTAATTCGCAAAATATTCCGATAAGCAGCATCGGCTAAGATGCTTATTTCTTCTTCCGAGGGCACATATATTTCATGCTTTAGCCAGCCATCACTGATTTCATAGCGGGGCGTTGTCAGATGAATTGTGTGATGCTGGAAATCAACTTCATCGGCTGTAGGACGATTCAAAAAATCACCCGCAGTCAATATCTCGCCCCGGCTGTAGGCTTCCCGAAACAGGGTAAGAATAAGATTATACGGCGCAGTTTGAAAATCTACTTCATGAAGCTCACTGAGTATGTACTGACAGAGCGTTATACCTGGTTCAAGCTCACGAGCCCCGTAGTTTATCAATAATCGGATACATTCTTCCTCCTGAAAAGATATAGGGGTTTTAACGGGCTTAACACGTTCATCGGGCTCCCATACCGATTTATTTACGCTTTCCGATGAGTCAATCTCAGCGTCGGCAAATAAGGCATTCAGGTCATCGGCAGAGGGCTCGGGGGCAGGCGTACCGCTTTGCCGAGTTTGACGCTGCCGCTCAGAGTCTTTTCGGCTTTGGTCCTGCTGTTTCCTCAACAATCGGTTAATTTCGGAAATCACTGATTGTTCGCTTACGTGAAAGACCTGGGCAACTCGCTGAGAAAGGGTTTGTCGTTTGAGCGGGTCCGGTATTTTTGTAATACTGGCACAAACATCGGAGATTCCTTCGGCCCGCCGAAGTGGATTGTCGCCAGCTTCGGCAAGCCATTGCCCTGCTTTGAAATCAATAAAATCCTGAGAATTTGTTCTGATATAGGCCTTGAAATCTTCGGCCCCTACCTTATGTACGTAACTGTCAGGATCTTCACCGTTGGGTAACAGCAGCAGCCTTAAATTGAGTCCTTCTTCGAGAACCATATCCAGACCGCGAAGAGCCGCTTTTATGCCAGCCGCATCGCCATCATATAAGATGGTCACATGCTGCGTAAAGCGGCCAATGAGTCGAATCTGTTCGGTAGTGAGTGAAGTACCGGACGAAGCAACTACATTCTTGATGCCAGCCTGGTGGAGCGAAATTACATCCGTATAGCCTTCTGTCAGATAACAGACATCCTCCTGCCGGATAGCCTGTTTTGCCTGATAGATGCCATATAGCACCTGGCTCTTATGATAAACCGCGGTTTCGGGTGAGTTCAGGTATTTGGGCTGGCTTTTATCGACTTTCAGAATACGCGCCCCAAAGGCAATTACCCGCCCCGAAACATTATGGATCGGAAACATAACCCGCCCCCGGAATCGATCAAATACCTTACCTCCTTCTTTGATCAGGATAAGTCCTGCTTTTTCAAGCATCTCTCGGCTATAGCCACGACGAACCCCTTCCTGCAACAACGCATCCCACTGGTCAAAACTATAGCCCAGGTCAAAGGCTTCAATAGTTGGATTTGAAAAGCCCCGCTCCCGGAAATAGCTCAAACCTATACCTTTACCCTCATCTGATTGAAGTAATGCTTCCTGAAAGAATGTTTTAGCAAAGTTCAGGGCAATAAGCAAACTCTCGCGCTCATTCTGCCGAAGCAAATCTTCGGGAGTTTGTTCCTGTTCTTCGATTTCAATACCATATTTTTTTGCCAGATAGCGGAGTGCTTCGCCATAGCCAATGTTTTCAATATCCATCACGAAACGGACCGCATCACCTGCTTTGCCACAGCCGAAGCATTTGTAAATCTGCCGCGTTGGATTGACATTGAAAGATGGGGTCTTCTCATTATGAAAAGGGCAACAGGCAATATAATTGCTTCCTCGCTTTTTGAGCGAAACAAAATCATTGATTACTTCCAGAATATCAGTAGCCTGCCTGATGCGGTCAACAGTCTCTTCGGGTATACGCATGCCAAATCACAAATAGACAATAGATATCAAAGTTACGCCGAAACTTGACCCATCGAGTATATTATACGCCATAAAAGCCAAAGCTTCTTTTCTTTGGCAGCGTTTTTGCTAAAGTAGATATAGCTAACTTTTTCAGTTATTGACATCGTCTGGTTTACTATATGAAAAATCATTTACCCTCAGAGTTGAATCAGATTAATGGATCTGGAATACGGGTAACTTTTATTATATTATTGCTCCTGGCCGCCTGTCATAAACAGCCAATCGATCCTACTCAACCAGGCGCTGCTTTAGGCAAACCGGCCGACCAATATGGCAATGATGTTGCCACTCAATGGGCAACTCTTCAGCTTAAGCTAACCCAAACAACCCCTGGCTTTTCGCCCCCAGTCGCTTCACGCGCTTTAGGCTATGCTGGTTTAGCAATGTATGAAGCTGTGGTTGCGGGTATTGCTGACCGAAAATCATTGGGAGGACAGCTTCAGGGACTTCCAGCCTTACCACAACCGGAATCGGGTCAGACCTACAACTGGGCACTAAGTGCCAACGCAGCCCAGGCAGCAATCATCCGCGACCTATATCCAACTACATCGGCCGCCAACAAAGCTCGTGTCGACTCGCTCGAACAGGTACTTCTGACACAATTTAAAGACACAGACGACGCCATTAACCAGCGTTCGATCACCTTTGGCCAGCAAATAGCATCGGCCTTATTTGAGTGGTCAAAAACCGACGGTGGGCATGAAGGCTACTCCCGAAATTTCCCGGCTAGTTATGTAGTACCAACAGGTCCCGGACTTTGGCAGCCCACCGAAAATGGACAGAAGATCCCAATGCAACCCTACTGGGGAAAAAACCGGACATTTGTAAAGGCAAACGACCTGTTGCCAATGCCGAAGCCGCTACCTTACTCAACGGATGTTAAATCGGCCATATTCCAGCAGTATCTGGATGTTTACACAAAGTCTAAAAATCTGACCCAAACCGAAAAAGAGATTGCCGTATGGTGGGCCGATAACCCAACCGATACTTTCACTCCGCCAGGTCACTCCTATAGCATTGCCAATATTGCCATCAAGACCGCCCAAAGCAATCTGGCACGGGCAACCGAAGCCTTTGCACGCACAGGCATTGCCGTAGCCGATGCATTTATTCTATGCTGGCGCTGCAAGTTTACGTACAATAATCTACGTCCCTACACCTATGGGCGACTAGCCATCGACCCAAACTGGGTTCCGTTCTGGCCAGCTCCACCATTTCCGGGCTATCCTTCTGGTCATGCTACTCAATCGTCGGCCGCAGCCACCGTTATGACAGATCTCTATGGCGAAGGATTTGCGTTTGTCGACGATTCGCACGTTGGCCGGGTCAAAGACGCACAACGTAATGTTGAATTCAAAGCCCGTACGTTTACCTCATTCGCAGCAGCCGCTCAGGAGTCGGCCGATTCGCGTTTTTACGGAAATATTCATACCCGGCAGGATAATGAAACCGGGCTAACGGAAGGCAAAAAGATTGGCGCAAACATAAATGCGCTGGAATGGAACAAATAGCCGATAACTAACGCATTTTCAGCAGCAAGTCCTGCCGTGTTGGTCGGTCGGATGTGAGATCATAATCGATTCCTTCACGGTCTAAATAGTCCATAAAGGCCACGTAGCTCTCTCTTTCGACCGTAAAGACATACCAGTTTTCGTAAGGTTCATTAAATAATTCTACCTCGGTCAGGATCGCTTTTTTCTGCAATTTTTGATACTGACTGCTTTCAGGTACCGTTTGCCTCACAAGAAAATACCACATTACGCTTTTCGTTTTTTCATAAAACGAAAAACCCATCCAACAGTTCGTTGTATGGGTTTTTCTACTTATAACGACAGAGCTACTATTTATTCACAGCTACATTGGCAGCCAGAATATAATCGGCCAGTACTAGTCCTGCTTCGTTCAGATACAGGTCTTTTTTCTTCTTCGGTGCATTAGCCGTTCCTGTTTCATCGGTTGGCGTAGAGATCTGCGAAACCTTGCTGGCAGCAGCCCGTTTCCGTTCTGCATCTTCGCGCTCTTTCCGACGTTTCGACTCCTGAAGCGACACAACTGTATTTTCCTTGGCCTTCTTAAAATCGGCCAGATCTTGTGTCAATTGCTTCATTTCTGGATCCGATTTAAGGCGTTGTTCAAAACGTTCGCGCAAACGGCTTAAAATTTTGTCGTCGAGCGCATGAGACTGCTCGTAACGAGTAGATCCAATATGATCCCAGGGCAATGCACTTGGCTGAGAGCTTTCGCCATATTCTTCGGCCGAAAATGCTGATGGAAGTTCAATATCAGGCGTAACCCCTTTATGTTGGGTGCTGCTGCCATTGATGCGATAGAACTTCTGAATTGTCATTTTCACCTGACCTACCTTCTCGGGTTCTTTAGGCAGCCACTGATTCAAATCGATCAGGGTTTGCACCGTTCCTTTACCGAAAGTCTGACCACCTACAATAATACCACGCTTGTAGTCCTGAATGGCAGCGGCAAAAATTTCGGATGCCGATGCGCTAAACCGGTTCACCAGAACTGCCATTGGCCCGTCGTAGGTTACAGAGGGATCTGGGTCGGTATAAACTTCCGTTTCGCCAGTCGATTCGCGAACCTGAACAACGGGGCCTTTCGGAATAAACAAACCCGTTAGGTTAATTGCTTCGGTCAGAGAACCACCTCCATTATCGCGCAGATCGATGACAATACCGTCAACTTTTTCGCCTTTCAGCTCTTCTACAAACTTCTTAACGTCGCTGGTAGTGCTGCTAAAGCCTTCTTCACGCTTACGGGCTCCTTCAAAATCGCGGTAGAACATGGGAATGTTAATTACACCAATTCTGAATGGGCGTCCATTATCTGTTAGTTCAATAACCTCTTTCTTAGCGCGTTGCTCTTCCAGTTTTATTTTTTCGCGCACCAGTCGAATTTCTTTAGGAGGAGCTCCGGCCAGTGCATTTGGCGAAATAATTTGCAAACGAACAACCGTACCTTTCGGCCCTTTGATCAGTTTGACCACATCATCGACCTGCCAGTTCATTGTATTCACCATAGCGCCATTATCGCCCTGGGCTACACCGGCAATCTTATCATCTTTGTTGAGCAGTTTGCTTTTAAAGGCAGGACCTCCCGGCAGCACATCCGTAACCCGAATATAGTCGCCATCTTCCCGTAGCATAGCACCGATACCTTCCAGCGACTGGCTCATTTCCTGATTGAACCGGTCAGCATTCGATGGCGACAGATAGTTTGTATGCGGATCGAGCGCTTCGGCAAACGAGTTCATATACATCTGAAATACGTCGGCGCTCTTCATGCGGTTAATTGCCTTATCAAGGTTGGCATACCGCTGCGACATCAGCGCCACAACAGCACTGTCTTTGCGGTTGCCCAGGCGTAGTTCGAGTTCCTGATTTTTCAGGATTTTACGCCAAAGCTCGTTTTGTTCTTCAATCGTTTTGGGCCAGGCTGCTTTCTCCCGATCGGTGTTGAAGGTTTCATCAGCCGTGAAAGAGAACGGTTTTTTCAGTTGAGCCTTAATAAAATCGCTCCGTTCCTGATATCGTTTACGAAACACATTATACAGATCGTAAGCGGCCGTCAGGTCACCATTCACCAGGGCATCATCGATCTGGTACCGGTATTTTTCAAAAGCTGCTACGTCTGACGCCAGCAGATAGGTTTTGCTGTTATCTACTTCTTTAAGATAATTGTCCCATACAACCGACGAGAGTGAATCGTTGAGCCGCACTTTCCGGTAATGGTACGTAGTCAGCAGCTTTGCAACCAGCGATTCTACTTTCTCCTGAGAGACAGTAGGTTTTAGTTCATCGGCAGGGTCCGACGATTGCGCCACGTTCGACAGCGCATTGCCCGGAGTGAACGCTCCAGAAGGCGAATCCGGCTGAAAGCTCAGCATCAGCACGGGCAAAAGGGTCACCAGATACTTCTTCATCTACACTACCCAGATTAATTGTGAATGAGTGAATGAGTGATTGAGTGAATGGTGCTATTGAGTTTGTCCATTCGCTCAATCACTCATTCACCATTCACTCATTGTTTAACAATGTCAAGCAATTCGACATCAAAGACCAGTGTTGAGCCAGGTTTGATATCAGGCCCTGCTCCCCGGTCGCCGTAGGCCAGATCGGCCGGAATATACAACTTCCATTTCGACCCAACGGGCATGAGTTGCAAAGCCTCAGTCCATCCTTTTATTACTTCATTAACACCAAACTCGGCAGGTTGTCCGCGCTCTACAGAGCTATCGAATACTTTTCCATCGAGCAAGCGGCCTGTGTAATGTACTTTAACACGATCGGTAGCCGTTGGTTTAGCGCCGGTGCCTTCTTTTTCAACAGAATACTGCAAACCACTGGGTGTTGTTTTTACGCCCTCCTTGGTTTTGTTCTCCGCCAGAAAAGCCTCACCCACTTTTTTGTTCTCAGCCGACAGCTTACTGTTCTCGGCATTCCGAGACGCCATCTGCTTCTGCATAAAGGTATTCATTACCTGACTGGCCTGCTCCATCGACAGCTGGGTTTTCTCGCCCTTAACGGCATCTTCCAGACCACGAGCCAGCAAAGTGCTGTTTAAATCATTGATACCTTGCTGCTTCAGGTTTTGTGCCATAAACAAGCCAATGCTATAGCTAATCGAATCCTGAGTTGTTGCTAACGAAGGTGTTGTTGGCGCTTTAGCAGCAACAGCGGGTTTTGCCACAGCGGCTGTTTTGGCCGGAGTTGGCTTTTTAGCTACTGGCTTTTTGACTTGGGCAGTCGCAGTACCGGCGACAAAAACGGCCGACGCAACACTGGCCAGCATCCATTGATTGAACTTCATGTGAACTGAAAACGGGGTAATACGTAATAAAGTCATTTATTGATAAAACGTGAACAGATAGAAGAAAAGTTTGGCAAGTGTCAGTTTCTCAAAAATTTTACTTCCGTTTTAATTCGCTAAACACAGTTGCTTTTACTCCGAATAATCTTTCTATCCAGCCAATAAAAGTAACGAATCGTGGCTGCTTTTGCTAATCATAGCTTCTTAAAATACTCCAAATTTGGACAAACGGTTT
The DNA here is from genome assembly GCF_037201965.1 of Spirosoma sp. SC4-14. Classification (NCBI taxonomy): domain Bacteria; kingdom Pseudomonadati; phylum Bacteroidota; class Cytophagia; order Cytophagales; family Cytophagaceae; genus Spirosoma; species Spirosoma sp. SC4-14. The sequence goes on from NZ_CP147518.1 coordinate 6,839,531, forward strand.
TATTGTTCGCTCAATGGTTTAGATCTTTATTATCAATTTATCAGAAAAGTCTAAGATTCAGAGTTGAATTATAGAATCATTCACATTTTTATTAAATTTTAATCGTACCTTTGCGGCCGAAAATCAATCTCTAAATTTCATCCTATCTTATATGGAATCCGTAAGACCCGACGAGATATCAGCCATTCTGCGCCAGCAGTTAGCCGGTACACAAACCGAGGCTGAACTCGAAGAAGTCGGTACGGTGCTGCAAATCGGCGACGGCGTAGCGCGTATCTACGGCCTCTCGAAAGTGCAGGCCGGTGAATTGCTGTCGTTTAACAACGGACTTCAGGCCATGGCCCTGAACCTTGAAGAAGATAACGTTGGAGCCGTGTTGCTCGGCGATTATTCGGACGTCAAAGAAGGCGATACCGTTAAGCGCACCAGCCAAATTGCGTATGTAAACGTTGGCGATGGCATTCTGGGCCGGGTAGTAAATACCCTTGGCCAACCGATCGATGGCATGGGCCCTATCCAGGGCGAATTATTTCAAATGCCGCTGGAACGGAAAGCACCCGGTGTTATTTTCCGGCAGCCCGTTAACGAGCCACTGCAAACGGGTATTAAAGCGATCGATGCCATGATCCCCATTGGCCGGGGGCAGCGCGAGTTAATTATCGGTGACCGCCAGACCGGTAAAACGGCAGTAGCCATCGATACCATCATTAACCAGAAAGAATTTTTCGATAAGGGTCAGCCTGTATTCTGTATCTACGTTGCCTGCGGTCAGAAAGCATCGACCGTGAAGCAGGTAGAAGCTACGCTTCGCAAAGCGGGTGCAATGGATTATACAGTTATTGTATCAGCCAACGCATCGGACCCATCACCAATGCAGTTCTTTGCACCGTTTACGGGTGCGGCTATCGGTGAGTACTTCCGCGACACCGGCCGGCCGGCACTGGTTGTTTATGACGATCTGTCGAAACAGGCCGTAGCTTACCGCGAAGTATCGCTGCTGCTGCGTCGCCCACCCGGCCGTGAGGCTTATCCGGGAGACGTATTCTATCTCCATAGCCGGTTGCTGGAACGGGCTGCGAAAATCAACGCCAACGACGATATCGCCAAGAACATGAACGACCTGCCACCCTCTCTGAAAGATAAGGTGAAAGGGGGCGGTTCGCTGACGGCTCTTCCAATTATTGAAACCCAGGCCGGTGACGTATCGGCATACATTCCAACCAACGTAATTTCGATTACCGATGGTCAGATCTTCCTTGAGTCGAACCTGTTCAACTCAGGTATCCGTCCGGCCATTAACGTAGGTATTTCGGTATCGCGCGTGGGTGGTAACGCACAGATCAAGTCGATGAAGAAAGTGGCAGGTACGCTGAAACTTGATCAGGCCCAGTTCCGTGAGCTGGAAGCGTTTGCCAAGTTCGGCTCTGACCTCGATGCTTCGACGAAGCTAACCATCGAACGTGGCCGACGCAATCAGGAGATGCTGAAACAGCCTCAATATTCGCCCGTATCGGTAGAACAGCAGGTTGCTATTATCTATGCTTCTACCAACGGCTTACTCGACAAAGTGCCGGTAAACAAAGTAAAAGCATTCGAAAGCGAGTTTGCTATGGTATTGAGTGCTCAATATCCAGGAGTTCTGAACGACCTTCGTGCCGGTAAACTTACCGACGAAGCAACCGCTACCCTGAAAAAAGTAGCCGCTGAACTCTCGGCTCAATATTAAACTAGTTTTCAGTCTTTAGTTTTTAGTTTTCAGTGGCTGACGCGAAATTGTTTTTGCACTTCATGCACTGAAAACTAAAAACTGAAACCGAAAACTTTCAGAAGACTATGGCATCTCTAAAAGAAGTACGCGCCCGCATATCGTCGATTAATTCGACACAGCAGATCACCAAAGCGATGAAAATGGTGGCCGCTGCCAAGCTTCGTCGGGCTCAGGAGAACATCACGCAATTGCGGCCTTATGCCCAGAAACTGAGCCAGATGCTCGGAACCGTTTCGGCTGGGGCAGAAACGGCGTCAGATAGTCCGTATAAACAAACACGGCAAATTGACCGTGTATTGCTTATTGTAATTACTTCCGATCGTGGCTTATGCGGTGCGTTCAATACGAATGCAATTAAAGGAGCACTGAACCTGATCGACGAAAAGTATACATCGCAGTTACGGTCCGGAAACCTCGACATTATGGCTATTGGCAAAAAAGGTGCAGAAGCTTTTCAACGTCGTGGTTTTAAGGTAAATACAAACCATATGAACGTGTATGGGTCATTGAGCTTTGCTACTGTTCGTGCTGCCGCCGAAGAAGCAATGGAAGGCTTTGCCAATGGCCATTACGACGTGGTGGAAGTTGTTTATAACGAATTCCGGAATGCCGCCGTACAAATCATCCGGACTGAGCAACTGCTTCCAATTGTTTCTACTGAACCAACTGCTGGTTCGTCGGCTTCGATCAATTATCTCTTCGAACCGTCGGAGGAAGAAATCGTTACGGAACTAATCCCAAAAACGATTAAAATCCAACTCTATAAAGCAATCCTGGATTCAAATGCAGCATTCTACGGAGCGCAGATGACGGCGATGGATAAAGCAACCGACAATGCTGGTGAACTGCTGAAAGAGCTACGGCTAGTGTATAACCGCACCCGTCAGGCTGCTATTACAACGGAAATTCTTGAAATTGTGGGTGGTGCCGAAGCACTGGCCAGTTAACATGCGTTAGTATAAACATAAAAAAGGCGAAACCGTATTGGTTTCGCCTTTTTTGGTAATAAACACTCGAAGGGCGTTCTGCCATAAAACAAAAAACGCGAAAGCAACTTAGTGGAGCTCCTTATCAATCGGTAGTAACAGAACTAGACGAAGAAGGCTTTTCCGCTAAAGCGGGAGCCAACTGAACAACAGGACGAGTTAATCGGGGCATTTTATAGTTTCGGCTAGCTATATCCTGATTGGGAGTATGCAACAATACAATTCCTCCTACAGGCGGCTGACCAACCTTAGGCATCTTATAACTGGCCAACTGGTTGGTTCCCGATTGAGGAACACGAACACCCATACCGGATTCAAAATGCCGATGGTGTACAGAAGCCGCCTTGTTTGAGTGCTTATAGTTGTTTACCGAATAGGTTGGGTCGCGCTCCCAAACGGGTCTTGTTTGTGCCAATATAGTTGCCGAAATAGCAGTAAGAGCGGCCGTCATGAGAATTGAAAATACCGGTTTCATAGCTGTGGTTTTGTTGTTGTAAATGAACAGAATAAGCGGATTGGCCTAGAGCCGACGTAGCTCACGCCGAAAATTCTGAATAAGCTCTTGCTCCTTGCGCGATATGTCGTCGTGTGCTTCGGCTACTTTTTGCAGCAAGGCGATATACCGCTGTTTAGTAGCCTTGTCGAGGCTATGGCGATTGGCTTTAAACCGTCTTAAGCCAAATGCATAAGCTTCTTCGGGGCTTTCGTCATAGTTTTCCTTCAAAAAGAAGGCATGTAGGGCTAAATCTCCATGTGGCTCGTTTGCCATTATTTCTTTAACAGTCTGCATTTCAGCAAGCTGGATACGGCCATCAACTTTGGCCAGGGCATAGACAACGCTGCCAATACCCATAGCAAGATCAGGATTTTGTGTAGTTTTCATGGGTGTATCAATAATGAATGATGAGTTTAGATTGAACTGGCAGGAGAGACACAGTTGCTATCTGCCACGTCCTGCCAGACGGACTTAATTACGCCAACGAATTAGGCCAAAGCACCAGAAGGGTCCCGCCGTTAGAAACAATGGCCTTGCTGTTAGGTAAAGTCGAGCACTTATGGAAAGCTTCAATGGCTTTAACTTTTATCAGCAGAGGAGTAAGCCTCTACGATCAGAATTTAATCAATGCGTAGCTATGAGTTAACGTTCTAACAATCTTGTACGCAAGGTATTCAACTGCCGGTCGGCCTCCATCTTGGCTTCCAATAACGAGTCATACTGAATGACCTGTTTTTGGTAGCGTTTGTAGTGAAACTGTACTTCCGACCTCATCCGTAGAAATCCCACCAGAGCAATGCCGAAAAGCAACCCACACAACAGCGGAAACACCTGGCGAAAGGCGCGTCGCATTCGACGATTAGGCCGTTGGCCCCGAGCCCAGCTTTTTGGTCGGGGTCTGGAATAATCAAGGGTGTACTGTTTCATAATCCTGGTACGAAAGGAAGGCGTTTTGTTGCCTTATGAATAGTTATTAAGCATAGCAGCCAAGTTCGTTGCCCTTTGTTGAAACAAAATTGCTACGACCAATTTAGAACCGGGTTAGACTCAGATTAGAAAGAGATTAGGATTGAGGGAGCGACAGGGTGAAGATTGTTCCCTGTGTATCGTCTGATTGCACCGAAAGCCGTCCGTAGTGTAATTGAATAATCCGCTGTGTAAGCGACAGACCGATTCCGTGCCCGGCAATATGCTGGCCATTGCTACCTCGCCGGAAAGGTTTGAAGATGTCGGCTAATTCGGCAGGAGGAATAGCTGTCCCCTGATTGTGAAAAGTAAGCACAATAGAGTCAGCTTCTACCATTAATTTTATAGACACGCGATGGTTGGGCGAGAACTTGACTCCGTTTTCGCTCAGATTGAACAAGGCCGTTCGAAGTAAAGCCTCATTGCCATTGACCCGCCAGCTTGTAGGTAGTGTAGTACCAATTTCAACCACCACAACCGCATCCGAGCGCACCCGAAGCAGATCGGAGCGGGTTTGCCAAACAAGTTCATCCAGCGCTACTGGCACCATTGCCACAACTGATTCGTCGAGGCTAACATTAGCCAAGCTAAGAAGCCCATTGGTTAATCGATTCAGGTCGCGTACGTCGTTAAGAACCGATTGAACCATTATACGCAGGTCAGCTTCAGTATCTCCAGCCATCAGAGCAACCTCCAGTTGTCCTGTAATAGCCGTTAGTGGTGTACGGAGTTCATGTGAGGCATTGGATACAAACGTGCGCTGAAGCCGAAAAGCATCTTCGAGCCGGTCAAGCATCTGATTGAATCGCTGCGCCAATTGGCTGAGCTCGTCATTGTCAGGGCCTTCGGTCAAACGAGTGCTTAACTGCGAAGCCGTAATCGTATCTACGCTGGCAATAACCCGACGAATGGGTTTAAGCGCACGGCCGGCAAAAAAACGCCCGGCTAGAAAGACAATAATCGTCGCCAGAAACCACCCGCTGACCAGGAGCATGGCTAAATCCCACTGCTTACTGAATCCATATTTATCGACAGCCGAAGCCAGTATTACCAAACGGTCGGCATGATTGGTAAACAGAACGCCCACTATTTCGCGGTCGCCCACGCGCCAGTATACCTCGCCCTCCAGCCGAATCTGATCTAACTGTTCTTTGCTGACCGTCAGATAATCAGTGCCACTTTCATAAACAATCTGATTCCGGTAATTATAAATAATAATTTCTTCCTGAGTCAGTACGGTCATCTGGTTCTTATCCAACAACCGATAGAGCTGAGGTGTAATAGCCTGACGGCCAAACAATAATTCGGCCGATGTGGTAGCTTCGGCACGCAACCGCTGTCGATATTCGCTCTCTCGCAGCCGTTCGGCTACAATGTACAGTACAAGGCCGAATAAGATAAGCAGCCCTGATACAATAGCCGTAAAAAGAAAAGTAAGGCGGTTGCGGATAGTCATCGAACAGGAACGCTATTTTTCTTTCAGTACATAACCCATACCCACTACGGTCTGAATTAGTTTATTGGGATAGTCTTTATCAATTTTATTACGTAAATAATTGACATATACCTCTATTACATTTGTCCCGGTATCGAAACCCACATCCCATACATGCTCAGCTATATCCACGCGCGACACGACCCGCCCAGCGTTGCGCAGAAGGTATTCAAGCAATGAAAACTCACGGGCTGTCAGTTCAATTGTTCGACCTGCCCGACGCGCAACTTTGGCCGGTATGTCGAGTTCAAGATCGGCCAAGCGTAGAATAGGTTCGGCTTCCTGCGGAGGAGCTGCCCGACGAAGCAATGCTTTCACACGGGCCAATAATTCAAGAAAATCGAACGGTTTAGCCAGATAATCATCAGCGCCAGCCTCAAAACCCAACAATTTATCGGTTGTTGTGTCGAGGGCTGTTAACATCAGAATTGGCATGGCCGGTTTTTTAGACCGAATATACGTTGCGAGTTCCAGACCGCTAACAAAGGGTATGTTTACATCCAGAATCGCTAAATTGAAGCGTTCAGAGCCTATGAGTCGCTTTCCCTCACGCCCGTCGGCAGCTACTGTTACAGCATAAGCCTGTGTTTCGAGGCCTTTTTTTATAAACAAAGCTACCTTAGGCTCATCTTCTACGACCAGTAAATGTGTTTTTTGGTGGTTTAGCATAAAAGTCAATATACAAATTATTTTCCAACGTGATAAAGAATCTAACAGGGTTCCATCAGGTCATTCTAAAGATCAGTATACCAGGTCTCCGGCTATTTCGTACCGCCGTATAAAAATCAGGCATCCAAAAACAAATAAAAACCCATAAACCTACTAATTATCAACAAGTTAAACACCAATACCATCTCTTACCCAAAGGCCATTTCCGGAACTATCCATTCCTATATTCAGTTATTTAGTTGTCATATACGAATGGCCGTTTGCTCAACGTTAACTAATCGGTTTGACACCCAATAATGATCCAAAAACACATGAAACTCAAAGGCATAATTAGCAGTCTTTTCATCGTCGGTACGCTGGCGTCCTGCGCCCCTTCCATTACGGTCAAATACGACTATGATCCTAAAGTAAATGTCCGTCAGTTTTCGACCTACCGTATCGAGGCCGATCGTCAGCGCAATGCAGACCCCATTGTAGGTAGCAACCTGAACCAACGCCGAATTGCCGACGCGCTGGATCAATCCCTGAAAGCACGCGGCTATAAGCCCGTCAATCAGGGTGAAGCCGATCTGGTCGTACGCTTCTTTACTGATTCGCGCGATCGTCAGCAAATCCAGTCGAACAATATGTATTCACCTTATTCGTGGTGGTATGGTGGCATGGGTAACAACGTTTATTCTCGCCAGTATGAAGAAAACCGCGTTGTGGTAAACGTGATTGATGCCCGTACGAACGACATTATCTGGCAAGGCTGGGCAACAGGTCAGCTCAACACCCGCAATAAAGAACGCGACCGCGATCAGGCCTTCCGCGAAACGGTAACCAGCATTATGAAAAACTTCCCTGAAAGTGCTGGTCAGGATTATGGCGCCGTTCGCTAACGTTATTTTTCACATTCTGGAAAAGCCTATGGGTCGATTGATTCATAGGCTTTTTTATGGTTATAGCTTTTTGTTTATTTGCACCTCTTACTATTACCTACCATGCAAGCTACCAGCAAAGGAGTCGTTTACTCTCTCCTAACCGTAGTAGTCGTGCTACTGCTGGGCATAGCTGCATTATTAGGTGTTGCCAATTATAGGCACCAGCGACTCGAAGACGCCACTCAGGACCTTCGTCGTAGTATTTCGCAGCAGGAAGGCCAGATCAGAAATCTGCAGCAAAGACTCGAAGACTGCGATACGATAGATACCATCACCCCTGTTGATACTTCCTGGGGAACACCTCCTCCTGCTTCTGTCCAATAAAGCGGCAACTTATGTCAACAGTTGACTTGAGCCCTGTTGGCTAGATCATTATTTAGAATTATTATTAATAATTTTGATATTATTTGGAAATATTCTAAATAAAGACTAGTTTAGTCGTAGGAAACAGTTGTACACTGAAACCGGAAATTCCTATGAAATGCCAATGCCATCTCTTATCTGATTCGGTTAACGGACGAATAATTCTATACGGTCATACGGCCCCCGACGATACTCACAATATTGCTTTGCAGTTTAATAATATCACCCAATGGCTGTGCTACGATGACTTTCTGGCTCTGGAATGGAATGTAAGAAGCATTGATACAAACGCTTATTTCGCGGCTCATCCGCACGAAGATCGGATTCATTTAAGTACACCATCCCGGTATCTGTCATTTAGTTTCCGATCAAATGAGCTATTCGAACTTCGCAATATGCTCAGTCGGGCCGTTGCCCGTCTTCACTGGATTGAAACCCTGCGCCGGGCACAAAATTAAATGCTAAGTGTGATGCTCAATCGTTATGCCTTCCGAACAAACATCAATACCGACGAGCGCGTGCACCGGGTAGCTTGCCAACTCTGCAAACTGCAAAAGCAGTCGGGGCACGCGGTTTGCCGCTGGAGTATTGACCTCGACGATTGCGATTGTACCCTACGCGTTGAAGCCGAATCGGTAACCGAAACCGATATAATCAGAATCCTGAAAAAAGCTGGCTTACAATGCAGTGTTCTGTCTGGATAAGACGCCGTATTGCTTAGCTACCATAAGCCAAACGGGTGCCTGCTCTGAAACAGGCACCCGTTTGAACTTTATAACGAGCTGTTACGCATCAAATACGTTCCCATCATAGGTAACGCTGGAAACTTTTTTATCCAGATAGAAAAGCTGATCAGCCGGAATCTGATCGAACAGATCCAGACAACGACGAGCTATATACTCTTCTTCCATTTGTTCTTTCACATACCACTTCAGAAGCTCTTCGGTGGCGTAGTCGTTTTCCCGACGGCAAATACCGATAATCCGGTTAATTGAATCCGTCACGGCAATTTCCTGCTCCAGCGCGGCTTCGAACACAGACCGTAGTGAATCAAACTCCTGGCTCACAGCCGGTATTTCGGGCGAGTATGCAGTAGCCCCCTGATCACATAGGTAATGAAATAGCTTCATGCCGTGAGTACGCTCTTCTTCCGACTGTTTATAAAAAAAGCCGGCACTATAATCCAGACCATTACGGTCGCACCAGCCCGCCATCGCCAGGTACTTCGATGACGAGGTCATTTCCATTTGTATTTGCTGATTCAGAGCCAGTTCGATGCTCTCTTTAATAGGTGTTCGAAGTCTTGCTAAGTCTTTCATAAGTATAAGGCTACCGTGTGCGGTGAGATAATTCTGTAACAAAAAAACAACAAAAAACCGGCCGTTGTTATGCAGCCGGTTGATTATGAGAATATTTAGACAAAGTCTATGTATGCTTATTCGGCTACCGAGCAGCCGCACTCGCGAAGGATCGTATTTAATTCGAGCATGAGCTTAGCCCCAGCAAGGAGTTCCCTCAAATGCACAATTTCGCATAGGGTAAGCACATAACAACGTTCAGAACGGGGAGGAGTCAGAATTTCAACATCATAAGCAGCATCGGTGCTCAATGCCATTTGCCGGACATCTATGGTTTCGACCATCCGCCGAAAGTAGGTAAAGTCGCGAGCCGATAAAGCTGTATGGGTATCCCAGAATTCCAGAATCAGCCGATTGGTTGTATCACACTGATAAACAACACCTTTGTCAGTCCTAAATACTTCCTGATACGTTGCCGGTAGGTTACTCGTCATGGTTGCATTAAAGAATGCACAAATATACAAATCAAACTCTAATTTAGATAGTTTCTAAACAATATTTCTTATTAGCTTATGGAGCTGTGGCTACAGATAGCCACCCAAACTGGCCATCCAGGCTTCTAACAAACTGAAAATCAGAAAATTTAGCCAATACATTAACGTCACTGCCCGGCATTAATGTTTTAACGACAGCCGCCCTTTGATCTGCCGCATCGAACAGTTTAGTCGACGTTGATAGAGTTACCCGGTGAAGAGGTCGTTTCATCGATTCAGTTGAACTACTGGCCACGTAGCCCATTTGTCCGTTAGGCAGTTCGACTCGCAGCCATGCCGCCGTACCGCCAACAACAGTAAGTGCTGTTGCGTTGGGTAGCTCTCGCAAAATTGGCCCATCGCTACCCGGAGCAACTCGTACAAACGCCCGATTTGTAGAAATCCGAACCGAATCGCCTAACTTCGACTCCGGCAAAAGCGTTTGCCTGGCTGGTCCTCGGCCCAATCGGATAAAAGGCAATGGATCGATAGCCCCTTCATTGAACCCATAAATACCAAAATGAAGATGTGGTCCGGTGGTGCGGGCGTTTCCGGTATTGCCAATAAACCCTACGGTATCGCCAATCGTTACACGCTGACCCGTATTGACGTTCCAGCGATCGAGATGTGCATAATATAGCCGAATAGCGCGATCATTATCCGACAAAAACACCACATTCCCGCCCAGGCTGTTCGTTGTAACACCCGTAATGACGCCATCGACTGAAGCCACCGCTGGTGTACCACGAGGAGCAAAAATATCGACCCCTTCGTGCCGCCGACGGCCTGCATCGCGCGAAGCACCAAAAAAACTACTGATCTGGCGACTGTCGCGTCCTTTAACCGGAAAACTCAATGCGGGCTCACGGGTGATCGAAATTGTATAACTGCCACTTCGCAATAATTCAGGCTGAATCCGAATCAGGCAAGTTTGTGTCCGACGCGGCTCCCAGGCCAACACATTGGTGTCGGCTTTTGAAGCGGCCAACAAACTGGCGCGATTTCGGTCGTCGAGCGCATAGACATCAATAAATACCTGAGTTTGCTTTTTTCCCTGCGTTTCTACCTGTACAAGAAACCGGTCGCCACGTTGCGCACTCATCCGATACCCAACAGCAAATGGTTTCGCAGCCGGGAAATAGCCACGCTCTCGGTATGGGATTGAAATAGTAAGCGAATCCTGTAAAGCCCGTTCACCGGCTGCCAGCCAGTCAGCCCCTAAGGCCGTCTGGTCAAGCTTAGCCGTTCGTAATGACTGACCATATTGATCATGGGGTGATGTTGGACGAAATAGGTTTGTTGCCGGTCCTATTCCCTGGCAGGCTTCCAGCAGAGCTACAGCCAGAGCCATATAGGGAAGGCGAAATTTCAATTTAATTTCCATAGTAAATCTATAGTATTAAACGATATTATTTGAACACGTATTTTCCATGAACAGGCCTATAAGAGTAATTGTAATAACTTTGTCAGCCATGCTTTGATAAGAAACTCGTTGTCAAAGCAGAATGATTAGCGCAGAAAAGCGTTAAAATTGATATTGCGGGCTAAAATTTCTAAACTTGTAGCTAAAGTTGTTCCCTCTTCCACCGTGGATTCAATAACAGTATTTGCTCCTGCTACCGTAGCCAATGTGGCTTGCGGGTTCGATATATTTGGTTTTGCCGTCGACAATCCCGGCGATCAGATCACCTTAACGACCAGCCCGGAACCGGGCGTCCGAATTATCGATATTATTGGCGATGACGGTCGGTTACCCCGCGAAACGGGTCGTAACACAGCAAGCATTGCCATCGAAACATATCTGAAGCACATCAATCGCCCCGATGTTGGTGTCGATGTAGTTCTTCATAAGCAAATGCCACTTGGCAGCGGGCTAGGTTCCAGCGCAGCCAGCGCCGTTGCGGGTGTTTTTGCAATTAACGAACTGTTGAATCGTCCGTTGCCAACCATAAAGCTACTGCCCTTCGCTATGGAAGGCGAACGCATTGCCTGCGGCTCAGCTCATGCCGATAACGTAGGGCCTTCACTATTGGGTGGGTTTTGCGTAATCCGTAGCTACCAGCCGCTCGATGTGATTCGGATCGAAACGTCGGCCACGTTATTCTGTACGCTTGTTCATCCCGACATTGAGGTCAACACCAAAGATGCCCGGTTCATTCTGAAAAATGAAGTTTCGTTAAAGAATACAATCATTCAGATGGGCAATGTGGCAGGCCTGATTGCCGGATTAATGACGCCAGATTATGGTCTGATCAGTCGGTCGCTGGTCGATGTCATTATCGAACCAGTTCGCTCTATCCTGATTCCAGAATTTAACGAAGTAAAACAGGCCGCTTTAGACAATGGCGCATTAGGCTGTAGTATCTCTGGTTCAGGGCCTTCTATGTTTGCCCTAAGTCATGATGCACAGACCGCCGAACAGGTTGGAGCAGCTATGCAGCAGGCCTTTCTATCGGTGGGCATCACCAGCGAGGCTTACGTGTCTGAAATAAACCGGCAAGGCCCTAAAGTATTGCCGAGTAAACAAACCATAGCGTAATTGCTATTGACTATTGGCGCTCGTCCAGAACATAAGCGTGGACGAGCGTAAGGTTATGCAATAGTATCACAGTTGTTCCCAGGTAAGTTTCCACCCTTCCAAAGACATGGGCATAGCAACGCCCGGCGTTTTTGGCTTTTCGGTTGCAACAAGTTTGAGCGGAATGGTTTGATGTGTTTCGGCCGTTATTAATCGATCCGTTCGTAGAAAGACTCGTCCCGATGCTTTATCAATCCATTCGATATGAGCATGAATCATATCGCCAACGGCAAATGAACGCTCGTTGAGCGTGATTGGCTGTACCACCTGAAAAATATAGAGCTTACCTTCGGCCAATTGCCCTTCGGTCATGTTGCGGGTCGTTACTCGCGGAGTCAGAACAGCCTCCGGCACAATGTCGGCAGATGCCAGCGCCGTTTTTTCGCTGGAGCCAACCGCCGAATCGGGCTCTGTTGTCTCCTCTTCTGTTAAGAGCACGACCGTTGTTGTTGAATCGGTTACGAATGTAGGGCCATCATCGGCCAGTTGTTGTATTGTTGCCTGTTCAAAGGCGTCTTCGCTTATATCAAATGAAGCCAGAATGGCAGCGCGTTCGTCGGGAAGCACAACACTTTCTGCGAGCAATTCCAGATGCCGACTGCTTAAATAATCGCGATAGGCTTCGGGTCGGGTCAGCAATTCTTTAACCGCAACGGCCTGATACAAATATGCTTTCGTTTCAGCCGACCGGTAGGGCAACGCCATTGGATGCAGATCTGGATGCTGGCGACTTAGCTGCTGAATATAGTTTGGCCCAGCGTTGTAGGCCGTTGCTACCAACATCCAGGAGCCAAGCTGCTGGTAGAGATCATTGAGATAACGGCAGGCTGCGTGGGTTGCTTTCAGCAGATTGAATCGATCGTCGCGTTTGCGCGATACGGTTAATCCCAACGACTGTGCGGTTTGCGGCATCAGTTGCCAGAAACCAGCCGCTCCCCTGCGCGATACTGCCCGGTTGGTAACGGCGCTTTCCAGCAGGGGTAAAAATTTAAAATCGGAAGGAATGTTGTATTGCTTCAGAATAGGCTCAATGAGAGGGAAAATAACCGACGCCCGGCGTTTCAACAGAGCCAGGCTGCCAGCCAGCGATGCCTGACGGCTCAGCGTTCGTATCCATCGCTCAGTAATTTTGGGCTGATTATCGGGAAGATTTTCGCCACAGAAATGGATCAGATTATCCTTGTCATCGTCGGGGAGCATTAGTCGGCTTCCCGAAAGGGCCGCATTGACCGTTAATAGTGCGCCGGGTTGCGCATATGCCTCACGGCAGGAGCAAAAAAAGCAGCCAACCCCGGCTGCAACCAGCAGGAACAGTTTCTTCATTGACAACAGAGCGTTACGATAGATATGTTTCGCGGCCATTCACGTTGAATGGCAATCGGTACTAGGCGGCTTCTCGCTCCTCTGCCCTGTTCTTCCTGTGCTGCACTAATCCAGCAGCCGCACTACAAAATTCTTTATTGAGTTATGTTTAATCACTTTTACCAACCGACCATTCTGGTAAAAGTAGTCATCCTGGCGATCATCCAGGGTTGCCCGGTACGCTCCGGCAGCTAGTGGAACAAAGGTGAAATAATCGCCAAAATACTCAGCATACACCTTATTCCGTCCGGCTGGTTCGTAAAAGTACAACGATGAAACGGAAAAATCGATAGGCTGAGGTTCGATTGCCTGTCGATTGTATTTATATTGATTAGCCACAATGGTGTAATGATCGCCCTGCCATTCGGTTCGGGAGCCGTAATTGCCCCGATTTGTTTGCGCTTCAACTGTAGACAGCATTAGCTTTTTGCCTTCAAAATGGCTAACGACTTTGTAATAAATTTTTACGGTATAGATTAATAAGTTCACTTTTACATCGCTGACGAGTATGTATGTTGTTCGGTCGCCAGCTTTAGACTGCCGAACGGCGGTCATTGTTCCAACCCGAATGCCTGCTATGTCAATCGCATAATGGTGCGTTTCGGCAATGTCTGGATCAGTCGTTTTTTGTGCAGTTGCCTCCAGCCCCATTGCACCGAATAGCAGAACGAACATTATTTTTTTTAGCATTATTTGCTCCGAAAGTTGCCTACCGCAGATTATCACCTTCTCCCACCTGGTTAATTGAGTACAGAAAATCCTGAAAACTACGTACGCAAAACGGCATAAGCCTCGATTTATTAGGCCAACAAGTAGAAGAACATAGTTGCATCAATACAGTTTTTATATATACCTGCGTTGAATTTATGGGCCTGTGCTCACCGTTGATTGCTTAGTATGCTGAATCGTTTTTTATTGCTAGCGGCTCTTGTTGTTCCGTTTTTAGCCACTTTTGGCCAGTCTGTTAATCGATATACCATCATACCCCGTCCGGCTCAACTTGCACCCCGAACGGGCGATTTCGTTATCAGCCGAACAACCCGGATTGTTATTCCCTCTGCCAATACTGACCTGAAAGCCATTGCCGACACGTTTGCGCATCATATCAATCGGAGCACAGGGCTGACAGTTCCTATTCATAATGTTCATACACTGGCTCAGCTCAACGACGCCATTCTGTTCAATGTGTCGGCCGATACTACGCTTGGCCATGAGGGTTATCGAATTGATGTTACGTCTCAGCTAATAACAGTCGAAGCTCTCGACGCACCAGGCTTTTTTTATGCGGTTCAGACGTTGTATCAACTTATGCCACCAACTACACTAGCCCATCAGTTTCTGGTACCAGCAACCAACCTGACAACCCTGACCCTACCCGCCTGTCGAATTCAGGATTGGCCCCGGTTCCGATACCGAGGCTTACACCTTGACGTATCCCGGCATTTTTTCCCTGTACCGTCCATCAAGAAATACCTCGATTTGATGGCACTGCATAAGCTTAACAACTTCCACTGGCACCTGACCGACGATCAGGGGTGGCGTATCGAAATCAAAAAACATCCGAAGCTTACGCAGGTCGGCGGACACCGAAGCGAGACTATAATTGGGCATTACGACGATTACGACCCACAGATCTATGATCATCAACCCTATGGCGGATTCTACACGTATGAAGACGTTCGGGAAATTGTGCGTTATGCCGCTACAAAATATATCAATGTAATTCCAGAAATTGAGCTACCCGGTCATGCAATGGCCGCCCTGGCCTCTTACCCCGAACTAGCCTGCAAACCTGGCCCTTACCAGACAGCCACAAAATGGGGCGTTTTTCAGGACGTTTTTTGCCCAACAGAAAAAACATTCGCGTTTCTGGAAGATGTGCTAACCGAAGTAATAGCCCTCTTTCCCGGCAAATACATCCACATTGGTGGTGATGAGTGTCCTAAATCGGTTTGGCGACAGAATGCCTTCTGTCAGCAACTCATCAAACAAAAGCACCTGAAAAACGAAAATGGCCTGCAAAGCTATTTCATTACCCGTATCGATAAGTTTGTGACCTCTAAAGGTCGGCAGATTATTGGCTGGGACGAGATCCTGCAGGGAGGGATATCACCTAATGCTACGGTTATGAGCTGGCGCAGTATTCGGGCAGGCATTCAGGCAGCCCGTATGAAACACGATGTAATTATGACCCCCGGCACGTTCTGCTATCTGGACCACCTGCAAGGCAACCCGGCCTACGAACCAACCGGATTTGGCGACTATTTACCCCTCGAAAAAGTGTATTCATACGATCCGATTCCGGCCGGTTTGTCGCCCGACGAGGTATCGCATATCCTGGGTAGCCAGGGAAACATCTGGACAGAATATATTTCGACTCAGGAACAGCTAGAATACATGGTCTGGCCCCGTGCCGCTGCCCTGGCCGAAGTAGTCTGGACGCCCCTCGATCAGAAAAACTACACCGACTTTACGCGCCGGCTCGGCACTCATTTTCAGCGCTTACGGAATCTGAACACAAACTTTTCGCGTACGCTTTATGACCCTGCCCTCACCAGTAAACCGGCTACCGATGGCAAAATTGAGGTGACCATAACGGCCAATAAGCTGGTCCCTGAAATTCATTATACCGTCGATGGCAGTATACCTTCGGTTGAATCGCCCCGCTACGAAAAGCCCATCCTGCTCGACCAATCGACTACATTCCGGGCCGTGTCCTTTCAAAATGGAAGGCCGCTCAACCAGCTAGCCAAAGTTCAGAAAGAGTTTATAGTCTCGAAAGCGTCGGGCAAATCGTATCGGCTCCTGACAAAACCAACCAATGGCCGTCCCGACCTAAATTTCAGCCTTACCGATGGTAATACAGGCGGTATGGGTGGCTACCAGGTTGAAGGCGTAGTTGCCTTCATGGGCGATTTAAACATGGTGATTGATCTGGGGCAATCGGAGCCGGTCGAGAATGTTCGGATCGGGTTTCTGAAATACACCGCCCGCAATATTTGCCTGCCCAAACAAGTCGAAATTGCGGTTTCGGAAGATGGCAAATTATTCAAACACGTACTAACGGCCAAAACCAATCCGGCCGAACACGGCCGACGAGCCTTTGAACGGCTCCCCTTCGATTTTTCGCCAACAACGGCTCGTTATGTACATATCATTGCCCGCAACGTAGGGCGCGTACCGGCTGGCCTGCGCAACCCTGGCCGGTCAGCCCAGCTTATGGTCGATGAGGTTGAGGTGCGGTAGATTCGTTTGGCAGAGTGGCCATAAACCCAATCTCTTACGCTTTTCTTGCCCAGCCCATATAACACAGATTCGTATCGCGGCCTTCACGCATTTTCATTCGCTCGCCCAACTGACGGAATGTCCATTTGCCTGCGGTTCGTTTGCGAAGCCAGTAGAGCGTTTTCAAGATATTATAACTGGCAACCATACCGCGCACCTCCTGATTGATTAATCCTGCATCGACCATTTTTGCGGTTAGCTCCGATGGCCTGATAAACCGATGGTATAGATGCTGATCGGGCTTCATGAATGCCCACCGCTTCCAGTCCTGCGCGATTTTGATCAAAAACACCCAGCTTAGCCACGTTCGGTTAACTGTATCGTAGAAGAATATACCGCCCGGTTTCAGGACCCGACTGATCTCGGCTAATACAGCATCTACATCAAAAACGTGCTCCAGCACATCGCAGCAACTTACATAATCGAACGAGTTATCGGCAAAGGGCAGACTTTCACCAGCACCCGTTCTGTAGGTTATGTTCAGATGTTGCAGATAAGCATGGTGACGGGCCGTTTCTACCGACGAAAGCGATGGGTCAATCCCGGTTACGGACATACCTAACCGGGCAAATTCTTCAGCCAGTATCCCTCCTCCACAGCCAACGTCGAGCAATGTTTTGCCCGTACCATGCGCGGGCAACTCTTGTAAAATCCGTTTAAAATAGCCCATTCGTGCTGGGTTAACGGATGTTTTCAGCATAAAAAACAATGCGTCGGGATTCCACCAGATGTCGTAAGAGGCATTGTAGACCGAATTATTGGTCTGAGGAATTGGGATTCGCCGGTTGGCAGACAACCGTTCAGAAAGCTGGATCATAGAACAGAATTTGTCAGTTATGGCAACTGCTTTAAACAAGCTATAAACCAACAACGACCAAATCGTACATTTGGCTTAATATCATGCTATGTCAGAGCAGTGGATAGCCCAAACGAGTTAAGGCTCGTTCGTAACTCGTCAGCGAATCGACCAACACTGGCAATTGTGTTAAAATCCAGTGGCAACCTAAACCAATACCGCAGGCTATCAGTGCAAGCAAACTGCTCGATAGCATGAACGATAAAGTAGCTCGCTGCTTCTTGGAAACGGACGTGCCTGCCTGGGTCGGGTCTGCCAGATTGGGCAACTGGTGTTTAGAGCGTAACTGTATGTGTAGTGTTTTCATGATTACTGAAGAAACGTTTAGGAACGGTTGCTTTTTAATCTATTTACACACGTAAGAAAGCGCTGGATTTCAGGGCTTATCTGTTTTTAACGATACGCTACCAGTTCATCAATCATTTATTCCGTTTTAAACAGGATTGTATTTTTTTTGGGCAACATTGATCCCTAATTCAACGTCTGTTAATTTGTAGGGAGTTATGAACATCCTCATCATTGAAGACGAATATTTAGCCGTCCAGAAATTAACCAAACTGCTTAATGCCAGTTCGCACGCAACACACATCGTTGGCGTAACGGATGGTATTGAATCGACCGTCGAGTGGTTCAAAGCCAATCCGTCGCCCGATCTGATTCTGATGGACATTGAGCTGGCCGATGGACAAAGCTTTGAAATTTTCAACCTCGTTTCTATTCCATGTCCGGTCATTTTCACCACTTCCTACGACGAATCGGCCATTCGGTCATTCCGGGGCAACAGCCTCGACTATTTGCTTAAACCGATAAAAAGCGACGAATTAGAAGAAGCCCTTGCCAAATTTGAACGAGTGGCCGCTCGGCCAGTTAGTGCTATGGCTATCGATTATCTGCTCGATGATTTGCGAAAACAAACGCAGCCTCTAACGTATAAAACCCAGTTTCTGGCTAAATTCGGACAACAGATGGTTGTAGTTTACACCTCCGACATTGCCTATTTCTACACTACCAACGCGGTAACGGGGTTGTACACTACCGATAAATCCAGCTATGTTGTTGACCTTACGCTCGATGAACTGGAACCCCTGCTCGACCCGACCCACTTTTTCCGTGTGAACGATCAGTTCATTATCGAACTAAAATCTGTTGTACACATTCACTACTCGCTGAGTGGTCAACTTAAACTAGATGTCAGACCCAATAGGCAGCAGCCAGTTTGGGTCGATCAAAAGCGCATACACAAGTTCAACGAGTGGATTGGCAGATAACATGCATAAGCTGAACGACAAGTGGATGCGTATTATCGGAGTGCCCTTGCTGGCGCTGATCGGGCAATGGATGATGTATGGCTATACAAACGTCCCTTATCCCAACGATTGGCGTATTCCATTGCTGTTTATTGTGGGCACTGTGCTGGTTTGGGAGGCAAATCGCCAGGGAATTCTTCTTTCGCGGCAGCGCTTCCCGGAGTTTGGGCAAACGCGTCAACGGGTTCTTTATCAGTTGGTCTGGTTTGCGATTTTTGCCAGCATTATCCGCATCACGCAGACATTTTTTTACCATATTATTGGTCTCTGGCCAGCCGAAAATTACTTCCTCTTCAGGCCTTACTTCTTCAACACCTTGGTATCGGTGGTAGGTACGGTTCAACTAGCGGCCTATTATGAAGGTGTTTATTTATACCAGCGCTGGAAACTATCGTATACGGAAGCGCAGGAGCTAAAGAAAATAAATCTGCAAAGTCAACTCGATTCGCTCAAATCACAGATCAATCCACATTTTTTGTTCAACAATCTGAATTCATTGTCTTCGCTGATTGGTAGCGACGCCGAACAGGCCGAACGCTTTCTGGACGAACTGTCGTCGGTTTATCGGTATCTGCTTCAGCAAAACAACCGCGACCTTTGCCCGCTCAGCGACGAAATTACATTTATCAATGCTTATTTCCATTTGTTAAAAACCCGCTACGGCGACGCTATTTTTCTGGAAAATAGCGTTGAATCTCGCTATCTGCGGTATCAGATTCCGCCCCTTACGCTTCAGTTGCTATTCGAAAACGCCATTAAGCACAATGTCATTTCGGTCAACCGTCCGCTCACAATCCGGCTCTATACCGAAGAGGGACATCTGCACGTAGCCAACAATTTACAGAAGAAAAAACTGGCTGTTCCATCCAGCCAGATCGGCCTACAGAACATTATGATGAAGTATAAGCTTCTGGATCATTCATCGGTACTGGTGCATCACGATGAGCATACCTTTCTGGTTCGTGTGCCACTGATTCCGCCAATGGCCGAACAGGCATTAGTCTGAGCCATCAGGCGGTTTTCAGGCGCTGTATGATAGCTTTTACAGGTGTATTCGAAATAACCCGAACAGTATGTTCCAGATCGAGTGGAACATCCAGATAATCACCTGCCGATAACTGAATCCGTTCGCCACCAATAGAGCACTCACAGCGCCCTTCCAGAATCAGGAAACTTTCACGCTCATCATGATGATCTTCGGGATTGATGGAATGGCGCACCCAGACTAAAAATTGTTCTACGCCCTCGTTCTGCCGCAACACATGCCCGAAAACATTCCCAAAATCGGCGGGTGGTTCGATAGTGGCCACCGACCGCTGCCACTGGTCGGCATCGGACAGCGCGTTGATGAGCGGCAGATTATCCAGATCGAATGCCGGAGCTTCGCCCAACTGACTTAAGGCTACCATGACACGGTTCTTAAGGCCAGTTCTGGGCATAACGGGTTCATCGGCCGAGTAATGTGCCAGCGCCATAGTCAGTCGGTCGAGTTCTTCGCGGATAGCCGGATACTCGTTTGCCAGTTGTTCTACCTCCTGGGCTTCGCTGGTGTCCAGTAATCCCAGACAATATTGCTCAAGCTGACCGGAGTGAATATATTCCTGTTCGTTAAATTTCATCACTAAATAGGTCTTTCAATTGTTGCAAAGCCATACGGGTTCGGGTTTTAACCGTGCCCAGCGGCATGTTCAGATGGTCGGCTACTTCCTGTTGCGTATATCCTTCAAAATAAATCAGGTCAATCATCTGTCGAAGTTTCGGATCGAGGTCGGTAACCCTGTCGGCTATTCCAATGTGACTGATGTTGACTGACTCAGTTATGGCATTCCTGTCTGTATCTACACCATCGGTAAGCGTTTGGATGTCGGTATGTTCAATATTTCGCTGCGAACGCAAAAAATTGATAGCCGTATTGCGGGCTATATTTAGCAGCCAGGTAAACAACCGGCCCTTACTGGCATCATACGTATCGATATATCGCCAGATTTTAACGAAAGTATCCTGAAGCAGATTTTCGGCTTCGTCAACATCATTCACAATTTTGCAGATAATGCCCAGCAGTGTAGGAGCATAGTTATCATAGAGAACCGAATAGGCTTTCTGGCTGCGGGCTTTCAGAGCGGCAACCAGTTCATCCTCAGGAATAGGCGGTAGCTTTTTCATGAGCTGTAACAGTTACGGAGATGGTTTTTCGAACCTATTACAAGAAACAAAATAAATTCTGACAGATAAGCACTGATCAGAATTTTTAGTATGCGGCAACGATGGTTTTCAGCCTAAAGGTTTGTTTTTTTGCGTAATGAGCCGCTTCTTGTGGCCATATCTCCTTCTTCATGGCAGACAACCTACCCAACTCCGTTCCGCCGGCCGATGTAGCCACGGAACCTACCGAATTTAAGCGCTCGCTGAGCCTGATCGATTCTACGCTTATTGTGTCCGGTTCCATGATTGGGTCGGGCGTTTTTATTGTTACGGCCGATATGGCCCGCAACCTGGGTTCGTCGGGCTGGCTGCTCATGCTCTGGGTGCTCACGGGCGTGCTGACCGTAGCAGCGGCTCTTAGCTACGGCGAACTGGCCGGTATGATGCCAAAGGCAGGTGGGCAATATATCTACATTCAGCGAGCCTATGGCCACCTGACCGGTTTTGTTTATGGCTGGACGGTGTTTACGGTTATCCAGACTGGCACTATTGCAGCCGTAGCCGTAGCCTTCACGAAATATACAGCGGTGTTTATTCCGGCGCTTGGCCCCGATAATGTACTTCTGGCGCTCGGCCCGGTTAAGATCACACTCGGATCGCTTTTTGCTATTGCCAGTCTGGTATTGCTCACCTGGCTCAACAGCCGGGGTGTGCAAAGTGGTAAATTAATTCAGAACGTTTTTACATCGGCCAAACTGATTGCCTTACTCGGCCTCATCGTTATCGGCATCGCCATTGGCCTAAGTAGTGGTTTGCTGTCGGCGAATCTTAAAGATGCCTGGGATGCAACCAGTACCTCAGCAACGGGCGAAGTGGTTCCATTAGCGGGTATGGCCTTATTGCTGGCTTTTGGCACCTCCATGATCGGTTCGCTTTTTTCGGCCGATGCCTGGAACAACGTCACCTTCATTGCCGGTGAAATCAAAAATCCGCGTCGGAACATTCCGCTGGCGTTGTTTTTCGGCACGCTGATCGTAACTACGATCTACTTTCTGGCCAACGTTTCGTATCTGTCGCTCCTGCCGCTGAAAGGCAGCCCAACCGCTACCGATATTATTGGGCGCGGCATTCAGTTTGCCGAAGCCGACCGGGTTGCCACAGCTGCCGTCGAAACGGTTTTTGGCAACATTGCCGTAGGCATTATGGCGGTCCTGATCATGGTTTCGACCTTCGGCTGTAACAATGGTCTGATTCTGGCGGGAGCCCGGTTATACTATGCTATGGCCAAAGATGGGTTGTTCATCAAACAGGCATCACACCTCAACCAAAACGCCGTGCCGGGTCGGGCGCTATGGCTACAATGCATCTGGGCATCTATGCTCTGCCTGTCGGGCAAATACGGCGATCTGCTCGACTACTGCACCTTTGCCTCGTTGCTGTTTTATATGGTTACCATTGCCGGTCTGTTTCGCCTGCGCCGTACCGAACCCAACACCGAGCGCCCTTACCGCGCCTTTGGTTACCCGCTCGTTCCGGCGCTTTACATCATTGCCGGGCTAACGATCTGTATTATTCTGCTCTATACGAAAACCTTCAACACGGGCATGGGTCTGCTCATCGCGGGTCTGGGCATTCCGGTCTATTACCTCAGTACCCGCGAGAAATAAGACATTTCCGAACATCCGCTCTGTGATTGAATATGTGCAGAATAAAAGGCACATAAAAGCAGAGCAAAGAGCAATTTCCAGATCATGCGGAACGATACAGAGTGCTTGTCTTATTCCGAAAAGTACTCTGTATCAGCTACCCATCAGCAAACGAACCGAACAATACACGACTGGTTCACTTTTAGAAAAATGCTGTTCAGGCGGATAAGGCTAACGTTGAAATTCGAAGAGCGGAAAACCAGGCCCTACACTTGCAGCTAATGCCAACAAAGGATACTCTATCGTCAATCAATAGATTAATTTGGCTTACCGCTGTTGGGCTACGCTTGAACCTGTTTAAACTTTTGCCTTTTTAGCGCAGAGAACGCAGTTGGTGGTTATTCCAGAAAGTTTTAACAGCCTCCTTATTTAAGGAATCAAGTTTGCCTAACGAGGGTCCAGATATTCTTTCCGAATGCCTAGTTTTTTCATTTTAGAATTCAGTGTTGTCGGAGGAACGTTTAGCATTTCAGCCGCTCCGCCTGCCCCCCAGATTCGGCCATTGCATTTCTTGAGAACGGCAATAATATGATCCCGCTCATTTTCATCGATAGTCTTGACCCGGTGCTCGTCGGACGTCGTTGGCAAACCTGGCTGGCCTATGTTGGGCAAAGTAACTTCCTCAATCAGGGTGCCTTTTGTCAGCAGTATGCTTCGTTCGATCAGGTGCTCCAACTCCCGAATATTGCCCGGCCAGCGATACGTCAGTAAGGTATTCAGTACCGGAGC
This sequence comes from Spirosoma sp. SC4-14, assembly GCF_037201965.1. Classification (NCBI taxonomy): domain Bacteria; kingdom Pseudomonadati; phylum Bacteroidota; class Cytophagia; order Cytophagales; family Cytophagaceae; genus Spirosoma; species Spirosoma sp. SC4-14. The sequence goes on from NZ_CP147518.1 coordinate 6,862,993, forward strand.
CGATAAGCCCGTTATTTTTTTACCCGTTTTTTGGTTGTACTTCTCAATAAAATGCTCGACAAGGGCCGGTATATCTTCCTTCCGATCCCGTAGCGGAGGCAGAGCAATAGGAAACACATTCAGCCGGTAATACAGGTCGAGCCGAAACCGACCCTCGGCTACTTCTTTTTCCAGATTACGATTGGTGGCAGCAATAATCCGCACGTTGATTTTAATGGACGATTGTCCTCCGATGCGTTCAATCTCTTTTTCCTGTAATACCCGCAGTAGTTTTACCTGCAATTCGACTGGCATCTCCCCAATTTCGTCCAGAAAAATCGTTCCACCCTCTGCCTGTTCAAACCGACCGATGCGTTTGTCGGTAGCGCCCGTAAACGACCCTTTTTCATGGCCAAACAGTTCGGATTCAATCAGGTTGGTGGGTAAGGTAGCGCAGTTGACCCGGATGAAAGGTTTCCGTTTTCGCGGAGAAAGCTGATGAATCGTAGATGCAATACGTTCTTTCCCGGTGCCACTTTCGCCCAGAATCAGGACCGACGTATCGGTAGGAGCCACCAGTGATAGATGATCGAAGACCGTCAGCAGTAAGTGACTACTGCCCACAATCCCCTCGAACCTGGCCGGGCTGGAATAGCTCGCTGATGATGGTGCCAGCACCCCGGCTACAGGAGCCACCGTTGCCCGGTTGGAAGTCCCACTCAATTTATCTACAACGGCAGCCGTCAGTAGTGCCGTTATCTGGCTCAGTAGAGCCAGGTGTTCTTCGCTATAGGCATCCGGACGACGACTATAGAAGTAGAATGCAAATGATTCGCCGGTCGGTAAACGAAGCGGAATCACCAACTGGGAGCGCATCAGAAAGGTATTCGCAATCAATTTTCGGATGGAAGGCCGTTGGCATATGCGCTTAAACTCGCTCTCATCATACCAGGTCGCTTCGGTTTCCAGGGATGTTTTGGCTTGTAAGGCGGCCAGTTCGTGCTGTTTTAAATTGGCCATGACCATTAGTTCATTAGGCCCTACAAGCTGGTAGTCGTCAAAGCCGATTCGCAAAAAGCCCAGGTCGGCATAGGCAGCACTGGCGAGGGTTGAAGCCCCGGCTGCCATAAAATCAAAGGGAATGAAAGGCTGAATGGCCTTCCCTACTTTCAGCAATTTCTGTTCCCAGTCGATCGGTTCAGGCAGTAGTTTGCTGAGTTGTTTAAGAAGCTGGGTTCCCCGTCGAAAACTGGCCTCCAGACTGTGTTCATACCGATACCGGGCCACTTCGAGCGTGACCAGCACATCTTTTTCCCGAAAAGGCTTGACTAAAAAACCATCGGGTTGAGTTGCTTTGGCTGCCGTCAGGACATCCTGCGTGGAATTGGCCGAGAGGTAGATAAACGGAATCGAATCGTCCTTCAATTGTTTGGCCAGATCAATACCGGTCAGCGGACCTTTCAGAAAAATATCCAGCAGAACAACATCCGGTTTTTCCTGCCCAATAAGTTCCAGAGCATTAGGAACTGAACGGGCAATTCCCGTAACCCGGTAGCCTGCTTTGTGCAGCATTAACCGCAGGTCATTGGCTTCAATAAACTGATCTTCAACAATCAGGACTGACTGATTCATAACGCTGTCGTTTCAAAAGGTAGATTAGGAGTTATTCCGGCCGACTCTGGCCTGTCAGTTGGTTCGTATACAAAGCGGATGGTAATAAGGGTGCCGTTATTGTTGATGACGGAAAACTGACCGTCGATGTCGTCGCTCAGCCCTCGCATCAGGCTCAACCCCAGCGAATCATGTTCCTGGCTATCTATGGTGTCTGGCAACCCGATTCCATTGTCGGCAATGGTGAGCACATAATTCGTACTGCCCGTATGCTGGAATGAAATGGTAATCTGCCCCGCCCTATTGCCAGGAAATGCATACTTGATGCTATTGGTAATGGCTTCGTTGAGAATTAAACCGATAGGTACGGCATAAGACACCCCCAGTTTAAGCGAGTCAATATGCATCTCGAACCGGATGCGCTGGCCAGCTCCGAAGAAATCCCGCAGATATTCGACAAGTTCCCGGATATACGCCGAGGTATCAATTGCCGATAAATTGTCGGATTGATAGAGCTTCTGATGAATCAGCGAGATGGCCTGAACCCGATGCTGACTATCGCGGATGGCCAGCATGGCCGCTTCGTCGGTCAGGTAAGCCGATTGCGTATTCAGCAGGCTCATCACAATCTGCAGATTGTTTTTGACCCGGTGGTGAATCTCCTTGAGCAGCCATTCTTTTTCGGTCAGTAGCCGTTGCAGCGACTGATTTTTATCGTTGATTTCGATCTGCTGAGCCTCCAGAACGGTGTTACTTTTTTGTTTGAGCCGATACCGATTGTAGACTAAGCTGAGAATGACCAGTAGCAGCACGATAATGATGAACGTAACATTCCGTAAGAGTTTGGTCTGGTTCAGGTCGTTCAACTGCAATTCGCTCTGTTTTTTGAGTAGCTCGATATGTTGACCTTTTAATTTTATATCCTGATCCTTCTTCCTGGTGTCGAACTGGGTTTGCAGCAGGGCGATCTGTTTACTTTTCGACTCGCTAAATAAAGAATCATTCAACCGTTTATGGCGCTGGTAATGGATAATGGCAGATCGGTAATTGCCCTGCGCCGAGTCCACCTTAAATGTCCATAAATGATTGGTAGACAGACTGCGCAGCGACCCCATTTTCTCGGCCACCTCTCGATGAATCAGCAGATATTTATCGGCCTGCTGGTACTGCTGGGTATCTAAGAAAAGCCGGATCAGCATACCATAAGCATAAAGCTGGGTTTCATTATCAATCCGTTCTCTATTTTCGGATAATCTGACTAAACGATCGCTATAGGGTTGAGCCAGCATATACTGCTTACCGGGCAGATAGGCATTGATAAATTGTCCTGTAATATAGATTTGGCTGGCCAGATCGGGAAGGGTGTATCTTTTGACAATAGTCCGCAAAAAATCGAGCGCGGCTACTGGTTGATGGAGCAGTACGTAGGTATCGCTGATATTCGTGGCCAGTATACAGATCGCTCCAACATCGTGATAAGTCTCTGCAATGGCAATCGACTTTCTGAAGTACAGGTTGGCCAGTTTAAGGTCATGTAGATTCTGATAGGTGATCCCCAGCCGGTTATAGATGGTAGCCAGCAGCATGGTCGAATCGCCGGATTGTTCGGCCGTCTGAACCGCCAACAGGCCATAACGAATCGCTTCTTTGTAATCGCCCAGTTCACCACAAACCTGGCCCAGTAAGTCGTATACCCCTTGCAGGCGACCTCGGCCCACGGCTTTGTATAAACTCAACGCCTGCTGAAGAGAAGCCAATGCCTTACTATTATTTCCTTCTACCTGATACAGATCGCCAAGTTCCTTATTACAATTGGCCTGCTTGAGTTTATTCCCTGACTGCTGAAACGTCAACAAGGCAAGTTCTGCCATCCGTATTCGTTCCGCCAGCCCCGACCCAATCAGTGGCGAATAGCTGCCGAGTTCAAAGTAGGCTTCGCCTAATTCATCGAGGTAATGAGAGGCCGAAAATAGGGCAATGGCTTTTCGTACCAGCGCCTTTGCCTGCTCCTTCTTCCCATCGTGGTTGTATACACGGGCATACAAAATATAGCTGGTTGCCTGCCCTTTCGGATCGTGTAACCGCACGCTCAACTGTTCGGCCTGCCGGGCTACGGTCATGGCACTGTCCATATCGGCAGCCTGCGCGTTGGGTTTGAACATGTAATAGGTAGCCAAATCCTGCAACAGGTGGACACGATGAGTGTCGGGTTTGCTTTGCTGCAACAGCGCCAGTAATTCCCGTGACGATTTATCAGTTGGTGGTTGGGCGGAAGCCGTCAGCCATGCACATCCTGCTACGCAGCTTATTAATAACAGTCTCCTCATCGAGTTTTCGTTTCGGCTGGTCGTTCATAAATCAGGCCACCGCTGTTGGCAGGTTGACTAAAGAAGGCGGCAAGTATATTAACGTACTGTTTATCAGTACATAGCCAATAAATATCACACTTTTTCCAGTGATCTAGTCGGGCTATGTATTGAATGGTAAAAAGCTATAGCCAACGACATATCGTTGTGCCGTTCGTTGTCCAACGATATATGGTAGCCGAATTTCTGGTACAAAAGCATAACACATTGATTTTCAGTAGATATACAATAACGGCATTTCGTTTGGTTTAGGTGGTTCAACCAAATAAACTGAAACGATCATGAAAATCACCCGTCCCAAAACCATCGTCTTTATCACCGGTGCCTTTGTTAGCAATGATTGCTGGAATGAATGGCAAACGTATTTTCAGCAGAAAGGCTATACAACCATCGCACCGCCCTGGCCCCATAAAGATGCTCCGGCCGAAGTATTGCGAAACCGGCATCCCGATGTTGGCATTGCCGCTAACCGACTGGCCGACCTGACCGACTATTATGCGCAGATTGTGGCGCAACTCCCCGAAAAGCCGATCCTGATTGGGCATTCTATTGGGGGGCTAATGGTGCAGCTTTTGTTGCAGCGGGGATTGGGAGCAGCCGGTATTGCGATTCACTCGGTTCCGCCCCAGGGCATTTTCACGTTTAAGCTGTCGTTTCTGAAAGCCGGTTGGGGACCGCTGGGCTTTTTCACCTCTACGAAGAAAACATTTTTGATGTCTTTCGAAGACTGGCAATATGCGTTCACCAATGGTATGCCGCTCGAGCAGCAGAAAGCCGCTTATTACCAGTTCGCCATACCCGAATCCAAACTAATCGTTCGCGATACGATAACGGCAGCGGCTCACGTCGATTTCAGCAAACCGCATGCCCCCCTGCTGCTTACCTCAGGTAGTACAGACAACACCATTCCGGCCTCGCTCAATTACGACAACTATCGCAAATACCAGCATTCAGACTCGATTACGGACTACAAGGAATTTGAAGGACGTAATCATTTTGTGCTGGGGCAACCGACCTGGAAAGAAGACGCCGACTACATCCTGAACTGGATTAACAACAGACTACCCCAGCCGGAAACTACTCATAAGTCGGTGACGACCAACAAGTAATCAACTTTCCCCTTCCTCTACTTTTATAACCAATCAATTCCCATGAAAACGATATTCTTCTCCGCAATTCTATTCGTCGCTACGATTTTTGCCCTGTCGTCCTGCACCAAAAACGACACAGTTACGCCTACTCCTAAAACGTTCGTGCTGGTACACGGGGCCTGGCAGGCACCCTATGCCTGGCAAGCCGTCAAAGATCAATTAGTTCAGCAAGGCCAGAATGTAATTGTGGTCGAACTGCCCGGTCACGGAAGTGATAATACCTCGCCCGCTACCCTGTCGATGGATGTATACCGGGACAAAGTGGTGGAGGCAATTAATGCCCTTTCGGACAATGTGATTCTGGTGGGCCATAGCATGGGCGGGATGGTGGTATCGGCCGTGGCCGAAAAAATCCCCAGCCGCATCGACAAACTGGTGTATGTCGGGGCTTTCTTACCGGCCAATGGACAATCTCTACTAGCCCTTGCCTCTACCGATAGCACCTCCCAACTGGGACCCGCGTTGATCCCTTCGGCCGACCAGCTTACCCTGGACATAAAGGCTGAAAATTTAGCCCCCATCTTCATTCAGGACGGATCGGATGCGGTGAAAAAGCAAGTGGTCGATAACTACCGGGCCGAACCGTTCATTCCCTTTACCAATCCGGTTATGCTAACGGCAGCCAATTTTGGTACAGTAACCAAATACTACGTATACACGGCTCAGGATCATGCGGTGGGCCTAACTCTGCAAAAACGAATGGTGGCAGCGGCTGGTATCAAAAGCACCTATACGCTCAACAGCAGTCACTGCCCATTCCTGTCGATGCCAACGGAGGTGACTACGACGTTACAGACCATTGCCAAAGGTCTTGGCAACTGACCTCGTTCCTGATTTTTACGTTCAACAGTATGCTAACCTTTTCAACACAGAACCATGAATCGTCTTCAAAACAAAGTAACCATTATTACGGGTGGCAGCAGCGGTATCGGCCTGGCAACAGCCAAAGAATTTATTGCCCAGGGTGCCACTGTTCTGATTACCGGACGCAGCCAGAAATCGCTGGACCAGATCACTGCCGAGCTGGGGGAAAGAGCACTTGGTATCGTTTGGGACGCCAGTATTCCGGGCAATGCGAACCATTTGTCAGAATTTGTGCAGGCCAATTTCTCCACTATCGACATTCTGTTCATCAATGCCGGTGTGGCCAAATTTGCCCCTTTCGAGGCCATGACCGAAACGATCTACGACGAAAGCATGAACACCAATGTCAAAGCGGCTTATTTTACCATTCAAACGCTGGTGCCTTTTTTCAAAAATGGCGGGTCTATCATCCTGAACACCTCCATCAATGCCCACGTTGGTGCCCCCGGCGCGAGCGTATATGCTGCCACAAAAGGAGCCCTGTTGACAATGGCCAAAAACCTATCGACAGAGCTAATCGGTCGCCAGATACGTGTCAACGCCATTAGCCCCGGCCCGATCGATACGTCTCTGCATAGTGCCGCTAAACTCGGTATTTCGGATCAACAGCTAACTCAGATGAATCAGGGAATTGTTGAGGCCATTCCGCTGGGCCGCTTCGGTCGACCAGAAGAAATTGCCAAGGTTGTTCTGTTCTTTGCCTCCGACGATTCGTCATTTGTAGTCGGTGCCGAGTTAATTGTAGATGGTGGCATGTCGATGGGCTAATGTAAACCCAGAAAGCTGCCGAATAACAGAAGCAGTAGAAATACCCGAATTCAAAAAATCTCAACCAAACACAGTTAACCGCGCTCATGGCGCACCCCCCAGTATGACAATGACCCTTTCAACCCCCTCAAAAGCAGACGCTCAATCGACTAAAACGGGCGTAACCAATGTAGTTCTCGTTCACGGTGCCTTTGCCGACGGATCAAGCTGGTCCAAAGTGATTCCGCTGCTGGAAGCCAAAGGCCTTACCGTCATTTCGGTGCAAAATCCACTCACATCGCTAGCCGACGACGTGGCAGCCGCTAAACGAGCCATCGCCTTGCAAAATGGTCCCGTATTGTTGGTTGGCCATTCGTGGGGTGGCGCGGTGATTACCGAAGCGGGCAACGATCCCAACGTAGCGGGTCTGGTTTATGTGGCGGCTGGCGCGCCGGATGAAGGGCAGTCATTTGGCGAAATGAGCCAGTTAGCTCCTGCAGCACCGGGTACAGCGGAAATAAGACCTGATGCGTCTGGTTTTCTTTCGCTAACCGCCCAAGGAATCAAGGACGATTTTGCGCAGGACCTGTCCGCAGCAGAAACTCATCTGATGTTCGCAACACAAGGGCCCTGGTCGGCCAAAGCCCTGGGTGACAAGATCTCGAAAGCGGCCTGGAAAACCAAGCCCTCCTGGTATATTGCGGCCAGCGAAGACCGCATGATCAATCCCGATCTGCAACAGGCATTAGCGCAGAAAATAAAGGCAACGGTCCTTACGCTCAAAACCAGCCATGTTCCCATGGTTTCGCAGCCGGAGAAAGTAGCCGCTTTCATTCTGGAGGCTGCCAGCCAGACAAACATACTGTAGATAAAGCATCAAATCCCGCTCTTAGTTTAAGAGCAGGATTTGATGAATTGAGATCAGGTTGCAGAGAAATACAAGTAGAGCAAAGAGCACTACGCTCAGTTGCAGAGAGCCTAAAACGATGAATCTCAGCGCTCTGTTCGGTTTAAAAGCCTGTTAGGCCGATTAATAGCCCGGATTCTGATACATCCCCGTCGGATTCAGCTTATACTCGTTGAACGGAATCGGATAATAATAATCTTTCGTTCCGAAGTTTGAGAGCTGAGCGGCACCATAATCAGCCTGGCTTTTCGACTTAAAATACGCAACCAGTTCGTCGGCCGTAAAGAACCGGAGCAGATCGAACCAGCGCTGGTTTTCGAAGGCCAGTTCCACGCGCCGTTCGTGCAGAATCGCCAGCTTCAGGGTTGGGTATTTGGCGCTGTACGTCGGATCGTTTTTGGCAACATTGTAGAGCGGCAAACCCGCCCGTTCGCGTACCTGATCAAGAAAACTAATCGCCGTAGCGTCGTCGCCCAGGTACATATTGACCTCCGCCAGCATCAGAATCAGGTCGGCATACCGAATCAGCAGCCAGTCGTTACCTCCGTAGCCGCTGGTTCCGGCCGTCGAACTGGCATCCCGGTACTTCGTAATGAAATAGTCTTTCACTACGGCCGCATTGGCGTACTTAATCGAAAAATCTTTCCGAGCATCGCCCGTTTCATAGTCTTTTACCAGATCGCTCTTCACGTTTCCGCCTACACCGGTTGTGGTTTTCAGCGAATTGATGGTTTCGCCCTGTGCCTGGTTATTAGCCGCAATGCTCGACGAATAGTTGATATCGCCCTGTTTGTAAACGATCTGGAAAATTGCTTCGGGGTTGGTGGTTTTCTTCGCCACATCGAACACATCGGCATACGGAATTTCCTTCAGCGTTCCGAATGTCCGCTTAGCATAGGCATTCATCAGGTAGGTTTTCGCCTGATTCAGGTTCGTTGCCCGATTCGCCTGATCGAGCGTAGTAGCCATTGTCAGATAAACCTGACCTAACAGCGCATTTCCAGCTACTTTCGACACCCGACCTTTGTCGGCAGCCGCCCGAACGTCGGGAAGCGGACTGTTCACAACGTCGGTTAAGTCGGCCACAATCTGCTTGTACACGTTCTCTTTTTTCTCCCGGAATGTGTTTGCGTTAACTTCATCGACGGTGTTCAGCGGCTTGGTTACCAATGGCACATCGCCCCATTTCCGAACCAGGTGGAAATAGATAAGAGCCCGAATAAACTTGGCTTCGGCCTGATATTGCGCTTTCGTATCGGCATTGGCAAACGTCACATTTTCTGATCCGGCCAGCACACTATTGGCCCGCGTAATGATCTGGTACAGAGCCGTCCAGTGCGTTTGCAGGTACGAATTATTAGGCAGCAGCGAAAAATCGTTGAACTGAAACGGCTCGCCCGCATTCGACTGGTTGTCGTTACGACCGGCATTGTCCGAACGCTCTTCGGCATATAACGCACTGCCTTCGGCAATACCGCTATTACTCCGTAGCGCATTGTACACACCATTTACGGCCAGTAGCACATCGTTTTCTGTTTTGTAATAATCAGACGTGGCAATGGCATTGGGGTTGGTTTCGACCAGAAAATCCTGACTACACGAAACCATCAGAAGCAAAAGCCCCCCAACCCCCCAAAGGGGGGCTTTAATGAATTGATTTATCCTGGAAATAGAAAACATAGCTTCTAACAAAAACCTGTTTAGTGATGATTAATGGGAGCCAGCAGGACGTAGCTACCTCCCCGTTGAGATAGGCATTAAAAAGTGATTTTTGCCCCGATGTTGTAGCCACGTGCCAGCGGGTATTTGCCATAGTCGACACCCGGTGCCAGGTTAGCCCCGTTGTTGTAATCGACTTCTGGGTTGTAACCTTTGTATTTGGTGATCGTAAAGGCGTTGTTCACGTTTACATACAGCCGCAGACCACTCACCCGCGCTTTGCTAACGAGGGCAGCAGGCAGGTTATACCCTACAGTGATATTCGCACAGCGCAGGAACGAGCCATTTTGCAGATAGAATGTCGACAGACGGGTGCTGTTGCTTTGCGTACCTCCCCGCGATGCCCGATACACTTGCCCATTGCCCGGCTGCGACTCCGACCGGTAGCGGTCGGCCACTACCGAATACTGGTTACCCGAGCCTTCCATATTGAACAGGTAATAGTCCTGACCATCGAGCACCTGACTGCCATATACCCCGTTGAACGACATATTGGCATCAAAGGCTTTGTAGTTGGCATTGACCGAGAAGCCATAAGTAAATTTCGGATAGGGCGTTCCAATTACCTGCTTGTCGTCGTTGTTTACTACGCCATCGCCATTCACATCCTGAAAAATCAGGTCGCCGGGGCGAAGTGGGTTGGTCGACGCCGTTGAACGAGCGGGCCCTTTCAGCACATAACCTGCCGGAAACGACTGGGTCGAGGCATTGTAGGCGGCATTGTCGGCGGCAATGTTGTCCATGTCGCTCTGCCGAACCATACCGATCACCTTAAAGCCATAGAACATACCCACCGGCTGACCTTCCTGCGTAATGTGCGTAATGTAAGAACGTTCGGCACCCGCCACCTGAATCGTGTTGGCACCGCCCATGTTCAGTACTTTGTTGCGGTTCAGCGAGATGTTTCCGCTCAGGCCCAGTTTGAAATCTGGTGTCGAAATGGCCTTCCCGTCGATCTGTAATTCAACGCCCTGGTTACGGATTTTCGAATCGCGCAGGTTGGTCAGAATGCTGGTTGTGCCCGAAATAGCCGAGATCGGCTGGTTGAACAACAGGTTATAGGAGTAGCTCAGATAACCGTTGGCAATCAGGAACAGCCGGTTGTTCAGCAGGCCCACATCCAAACCCAGGTTATATTGCGATGTCGACTCCCAGCCGAGTTTCTGGTCTTTGATCGGTCCCGGATAAAACGCCGTCTGAATCGTTCCTGAGCCAAAAACGGCACCGGTCGGGCTGGCCATCGTTTGCAGGTAGTTGTAGTTACCCACGTTGTAGTTACCGGTAAGCCCCCAGCTAGCCCGCAGTTTGAGTGTCGAAGCAGCCCCCAGCCAATCGTTATAGAACGGTTCGTTCGAGATGGTCCAGCCAGCCGACAACGACGGAAAATTACCCCAGCGGTTCAGTGGCCCGAAGCGCGATGACCCATCCGTCCGAAAAGCGGCCGTCAGGTAGTAGCGGTCGTCGTAGTTATATTCGGCACGCGCCAGATACGACAGCAACGTTTCTTCCTGCTTGCCCGTACCCGTAAAGCCGACGCTACTGGTCGTCGTGCTCGTGTTCAGGTAGAAATTCGTCGGGTCGGCGCCTTTGGCGGTAATCTCCTGAACGGCATCGTTCTGGAAACCCTGCGCCGATACGCTGATCTGATCGAGATTGGTTTTCTGGGCCGTATAACCAACCAGGCCATTTACCCGGTGTTTACCGAACTGTTTGGCATAGGTTGCCGTAAATTCGGCCAGCAGGTTTTGCGTGTTGAGCGTTAAGGCCGTAGCCGTAGCTGCTGCAATGGCCTGGGGCGAATAGGGCGGATTGTTGCCACTGCTCAGGCTTGTTGGCAGGTAGTATTCGTATTTTTCGTTATAGGTCTGTAAACCCACGTTGGCTTTAGCAATCAGGCCGGGAATGATTTCGTAGCTGGCCGTTGCGTTATACGTACCCCGCAATCCTTTCCGCGTGATGTTGGTTTCTTCGGCGATAGCTACCGGGTTTTCGATGGTCTGATACCCATAGGCCGACTGCTGGGATGCCATTTCGTTTTTAATCAGGTTACCGTTGTCATCGCGAGCCCGGAAAATAGGGGCATAAATCAATGCGCCCAGAATAGGCCCCTGGTTAAAGCGACCTTCCTGCACTTCGCGGCTGTTGGTCGCTGTCACGAAAATGCTCGTACCTACCTTGAATTTTTTGCTTATCTCGCTGTCTATATTAGCCCGGAAGTTCAGACGTTCCTGCCTGGTCGCAACAATAATCCCCTGCTGGTTCTGATAGCCCCCACTGATCAGATACCGCGTTCCGTTGCTACCACCCGAAAATGTCAGGTTATGGCGACTTACGGGCGCGTTCCGATACAGCTCGTTCTGCCAGTCGGTGTTGTATTTGGGCGTAATAAGCTTCTGATTGGCGAAATCGTAAAAATCGGTCGGGATACTTACGGCACTGGCATTCCCGACTTTGGCAATACGGGTCGCGTTGTCGTCCGAAAACATCGCATCGTTCCAGGGCTTACCGCTATTCTGCACCAGATCGCGGTAGGTGTTGTTCCGCCCGTCGATTACCAGTTGGGCAAAACCGCTGGCATCGAGCAGTTTTACTTTTTTGGCTAGTTGGTTGATGCCATACTGATATTCGTAATCGAATTTCCCTTTGCCATCCTTACCGCGTTTGGTCGTAATCAGGACCACACCGCCCGACGCCCGCGAACCGTAGATGGCAGCCGAAGCCGCATCTTTCAGAATATCGATACTTTCAATATCGTTCGGGTTGATAAACACATCGTTACCGGCCGGAAAACCGTCAATTACGTAGAGTGGGTCCGAACTGGCGTTGATCGAACCAATACCCCGAACCCGGATTTTCGTGCTCACATACGGTGCACCGCTCACCTGCGAAACCTGCACACCAGCCAGCTTACCTACCAGCGCCTGACCCAGAGTTGGAGCCGATACGTTCAGTTCGCGGGCTTTCACGTTGGCAACCGCACCCGTCAGATCACTTTTCCGAAGGGTCTGATAACCAACGGCCACCACCTCACTCAACTGGTTTACATCTTCTTTCAACACCACATTCAGCGTCTGCTGCTCACTGACTACAAGCTCCTGGGTAGTAAACCCAACCGACGAAAATACCAGCGTTGCGCCCGAATTGACCTCGATCGTAAACCGACCATCGGCGTCGGTAACGGTCCCTTTCCGCGTCTGTTTTTCAACAATATTCACCCCCGGAATGGGTTGTTTCTGCTCGTCGGTTACAACACCCGTAATACGGGCAGCGGGCTTTGCCAGATTGCCAAAAAGAACATTGGCCGCCCTGGTCGTTTGACAGACCAATGGACTGACAGCCAGGATCAGACACAATAAGCACCTGAGCCCTTCAATTGAGTAGCGATTCATTTCAAGTTGTATAATTTGGATTAGTTGGTTGTATTCAAAAATTGTTGGGAGCCTTACCAGAAGAGGCTCATAAAATGCACGTTTTGCCGACGCGACGACGTAACGGCAAGACCCGATTTCAGGTCGTTCAGGAGCGCAAACCCTTCCAGCTCGTCGGCTTTATCGACGTCAATTTCTTTTATAACTTCCTGCTTCCCAGCAGCGATGGACTTTTTCAAATCCACGAACGTAAAACGCCAGCGCCGTCCTTCTATCTGATTCTGAATCAGCACGAGTATGCCTTTTGAGGGAATCCAGTGGAGATTTTGAACCCAGGGCGAGCAGGTGAATTTTTTCACCATTACGCCTGGTTCACTGGTTTTTTGGGCTTTGGCCAGCCGGATCGGGTCATAGAGCCGAACTTCATTGGCTTTATCGCCATAATCGGCTGTGGCAACATACCACTTGTTCTGATACTGAACGTATTCGGGCCGGGTGCCCTGAATGCAGGCATCATCTTCGATGGTACTTAACAGATTGCCATCGAGGGTGCCGGAGCGCAGCAGTCCGGCCCAGTTGACGAGATAAATAACCGCCCGCCATTTGGTGCCTTCGGGATTGAGCCGAATACTGTTGCCAATAAACGTAGGACCGGTTTTGTTGTAGGCAATTCCTGTTGGGTGATTGATGATATCCTGCCCATCGACGGTCAGTTTTATTTCCTGCCCGGTATAGGTCAGCGAATCCCCTTTAACCGTATAGGTACGAATCATTCCGACTTCGCGGTCGCCGTAGAGATAGACCTTGCCCGCCTGATAGCTCACGCCCTGGCAGGCACCCAACGAATCGATGGTGGTTGATTTAGAGAGGATAACATTAACATCAAACCCCAAAAAGGGAAGTATGCCAATGAAACAGGCTATAAGGCCCAGCAGCAACTTCATAAGCGTTGAATTAAATGCCTATGAATCAAGCAACACAAAGCAATAACCAGTTGATTTACAGAACCAAGGCACTCAACTGGCAGAACGGTTTTCATAGGCTGTTTTCGAAGCACAAAACAAGTGCTTAAACATTACCTGAATTTTACTCTACCGTTGTCAGCGCATTATCAATCAGGCCTGATGCCCGAAAAAATTTAACAAAAACTACTTTTTCAATAGATTACTATTACGCACCAGGGCTTCTTATCAATAATGTTCTCCCAGTTCTAAATAAAATTAGAACACGGATGACACCGATTAAAGCTTTCTTATCTGTGGAAATCCGTTCAATCGGTGTCATCCGTGTTGCGCTTCTTTTTCTGTATTATGCCCCCAGGCGGGCGATGGGCTACACCTTCACCGTCGATCCACGCACAATAAGCTGGGTTTCCAGCACAACAGTTCGGGGTGGCCTGCTGCCGTCTTTATCGGTCATTTGCTCGACCAGCAGATCGGCTGCCTGTTGCCCAATTTCGCTGACGGGTTGCGCTACGGTAGTAATACCCGGCTCGACCAGCGCCGAAATCGGATCGTTGCTAAAACCGACAATGGCAATATCGTCGGGAATCCGTAAGCCACGCCCTTTGATGACTTTTAGGGCTTCGATGGCCGTTGGGTCGTTGATGGTAAAGAGTGCATCGGGCGGTTGCGGCAGATTCAGCAGGTGATTGACATAAATATTGGCCTTCTCCAGTGTCAGGTCGTAGGAGATAATGAGTTCGGGATCTTCTACGATACCGTATTGACGCAGGGCATCGCGGTAACCATTGAGTCGGCTGCGGCTATTGGGCAAACTGTCGGGTCCAGATAAGTGAGCAATTCGACGCCGACCGGTCAGAATCAAATGCTCTACGGCTTTAAAAGCCCCATCGTAATCATTGACTGTCACCTTCGATACGTTCATGTCTTCGCAAACCCGGTTGAAAAACACAACCGGCACGCCTTTTCGCTGAAAAACCCGAAAGTGGTCGAAATTGCGGGTTTCTTTCGTATGCGATACAATCAGCCCATCGACCCGGCTGGCCAGTAGCGCTTTGGCATTAGCAATTTCGGTTCCGTACGATTCATTTGAGTGACAGATAACCACATTGTAGCCCGCTTCGGCCAGCACCTCCTGCGCGCCAATGATCACTTTCGGGAAGAAAAAGCTGATGAATTCGGGCACAATAATGCCAATTGTCCGCGTCTGATTCGTCAGCAGCGAAATGGCCAGTTGATTGCGCTGATAGTCCAGTTGTTCGGCCAGTTCGAGTACCCGTTGCCGGGTTTTCGTATTCACGTTGGGGTGCCCCGTCAAGGCCCGAGACACGGTCGATTTTGAAATTCCTAACTGTCTGGCAATATCAATAATGGTAGCCAGGTGCTGTCGCATAAAATTGTACTTTATCTACTTTAATACATTATCCCTCCAAAGCAGCCACATAAACGTACTTTTTTTTGGGAACATTCCCAATAAGTTTTGGGAATGTTCCCAAAAAAATAATCAAAGTTTTCCTTGACAAAAGGCACTTATGCAGGCAACTTCAAGGAGAAGTCGAAGATTTCATAGATAAAAGTGGATTTATGCGCATTTAACCTACTAAATACACATTCTATGAAACCTTCAGCAAAAATCAATAAAAATATAACTATTCCTATATCTAACCTCATGAAAAAACGAATACGTTTATTTCTGTGTCTGGTTGTAATCACCCTCATAGCGGCATCAAGGGTTCTGGCACAGGGTCGTACCGTAAGCGGACGTGTTATTGGTGCAGATGGCAATGCACTTCCCGGCGTAAGTGTCGTGATCAAGAATACGCAGCGTGGAACAACCACCAATGCCGACGGGGGATATTCCGTTCAAAATGTACCCAACGATGCTACGTTAACCTTCTCCTTTATTGGTTACGTATCGCAGGACATTGCCATTGGGAACCGTACAACACTCAATGTAACACTTCAAACCGACGACCGGTCGCTCAACGAAGTGGTGGTTGTGGGATACGGTACGCAGCGCAAAATTGAGACAACCGGGGCCATTGCTTCGGTAAAATCGACGGAGCTTGTTCAGACGCCTGTTTCGAACGTGGCTCAGGGTTTGCAGGCACGGGTTTCGGGTGTACAGGTTAGTCAGAACACGGGCGCACCCGGTGGTAATATCAGCGTGCGGATTCGCGGTACCAACTCAATCAACGGCAACTCCGAACCGCTCTACGTAGTTGATGGTATTCAGATTTCGAACAGCGGAGGCATCAATGACGTGAGTCCACTGTCGACCATTAACCCAAACGATATTGAGTCGGTTGAAATTCTGAAAGATGCCTCAGCCTCGGCTATCTACGGTTCGCGGGCGGCCAACGGTGTGGTACTGATCACGACAAAGCGGGGTAAATCGGGCGCAACCCGCGTTACCCTCGACAGCTATTATGGTGTCCAGAAGGTAAATAAAACACTGCCCGTGCTGAATGCGGCCGAATTTGCACAACTGGAAAACGACGTATTCAAAAACAATTATTACACCGATCCGGCGTCGCTTGGCGAAGGGGTCAACTGGCAGAACATAATCTTCCGCGAAGCACCCATTCAGAGCCATCAGCTCTCGATCAACGGAGGTTCCGAGAAAACACAAATGTCGCTCTCGGCTAACTACTTCAATCAGGATGGAATTATCATTAACTCGAACTTCAAACGCTACTCGTTTCGCCTGAATGTCGACCATCGGGTTAGCAATCGCGTAAAAGTAGGAACCAGCATTTTGGGCAGTTATGTCATTAACTCAGGCGTTACAACCGGTAGCCAGTCTATTGGCGATGCAGGTGTAGTGACCCAAACCGTTCTGGGCGCAGCCGTTGGTGCTCCACCTACCCTGAAACCGTATCGGGAAGATGGCAGCATTTTCCCCTTTGGGGAGCAGGCCAATGGCCAGTATCGGGAAGTTATCAACCCGCTGAACTACACGGCTATTCTGAATCAGACCGCCATTCATCGGATTCTATCCAATGTATACGGTGAGTTTTCGATCCTGAAAGGACTTACCTACCGGGCTTCGTTCAACATCGATCTGCAAAGCAGTCTGCGTGATACATATTCGCCCCGTTCCATCGTTAACAAATCTGACTTGAACGATAACTCGGGTGCTGGCTCGAAAACCAACGTCAACAATCTGTCGCTACTGCACGAGAGCATTCTGACCTACAACACCACGTTTGCCAAGAACCATTCCTTCAAGGCAACGGCTGTATTTGCGACCCAATCGCAAACCTATAATCAGAACCAGATCAATGCCAGTGGCTTCCCGAACGATGCTACGCAAAACGAAGCCCTGCAACTGGCGCTGAACCGCACGGTGTATACGGATCGGAACAAACAGCGGCTGGATTCGTATCTGGGACGGATTAACTATGGTTATAAAGACAAGTATTTTCTGGATCTGACCGCTCGCGTCGATGGATCGAGCCGATTCGGAGCCAACCACAAATACGGCTTATTTCCGGCAGCCTCGGCTGGCTGGCGGATTATCGAAGAGCCGTTCATGAAATCGGTTAGCTGGGTTTCGGATCTGAAACTACGTGCCAGTTACGGGATCACGGGTAATGCGGCTGGTATCTCTCCCTATCAATCGCTGGCAACTGTATCGGCCTCGGGTAGCGATTACAACATTAACCATACCTACGTTACGGGCATCAACCCATCGGGTATTGCCAACCCCGATCTGCGCTGGGAGCGTTCGGCTCAAACCGACATCGGTATCGACGTAGGTTTCCTGAATAACCGCATCAGCCTGATTGCCGACGTGTATAAGAAAACCACCAAAGACCTGCTGTATGTGAAAACGCTGCCGCTCAGTTCTGGCTACAGTACGATTACCGGCAACTTCGCATCGCTCGAAAATAAGGGGCTGGAACTGGCCGTAAACGCCCGGATTCTGGATGGACCGCTAAAATGGAATGTGTCGGCCAATGCAACCTTCAACCGCAACAAACTGCTGGATCTGGATGGCGGCACCACACAGGAGCGTTTCGTGACGGCTTATTCGATACTGAAAGTAGGTAGCCCGCTCGGTCTCTTCAAAACCTACGTTTTTGACGGTATCAACCAGACGGGCGATGCCATTTTACCGGGTTACGACGGACGGTTGGGTGGTCATAAGGTAAAAGACATCAATGGCGATGGCGTGATCAACTCTGCCGATCAGATCATTACGGGCAATCCGAATCCGAACTTCATTTATGGATTCTCGACGAACCTGAACTACAAAAAATTCGATTTCAGTGTTTTCCTCGCCGGTACGCAGGGCAACGACATTTACAATGCGAGCCGTCTGTCGTTCGAAATGCCACTGGGCCAGCGGAACATGCTGAAAGGCGTGGTTAACCGCTGGACACCAACCAATCCCAGCAATCAATACGTGAGCCCGATGCAGGGCGGTCGTTTGCCGGTTACCAACTACGTCATGGAAGACGGGTCGTACCTGCGTTGTAAAAACATAACGCTCGGCTACACGCTGCCCCGCATCAAAGGCATTCAAAATATTCGGGTCTATGTAAGCGCCAACAACCTCTTCACGATTACCAGCTACAGCGGCTTCGATCCTGAGGTGAATACGTATGCCGGTTCCAACACACAAATTGGTATCGACAACCTGGTTTATCCACAAGCCAAGTCATTCCTGGGCGGTTTACAGATCACATTATAATGATTGAATGATTGAATTCATAAATGATTGAATTAAGGTCCGCTGTAGCGACGGTCCGCCGTGCGGCTGAACCACCCAACAAGTCAATCATTCAATCATTCAATCATTCAACAAGTCAATCATTCCGATTCATGAAAAAAATCCTTATTCCTATACTCGCGGCCTGCTGTCTGGCAAGCTGCAAACTGGACGAAACCATTTACTCGTCTATTTATACCGAAGCCTTTTATAAGACGGCGGCCGATGCCGAAAAAGGGCTGATTGCGGCCTATGACCCGCTTGCCGATATGTATAGTGGACCGGCCATGACGCTGGTTCCCGATTTCAGCGACGATCTGATCTATCCACGGGGGGTAGTGGGCCGTAATACGTTAACGCTCTTCTCCTACGACCCCAACTACACGGTTCAGAAGAGTAACTCACGCACCAACGAATCGCCCCAGCAAATCTGGGCATCGGGCTATGACGGCATCGAAAAATCAAACTGGATCATCGCCAAAGTACCCGCTGCCAATATGGACGAAACGCGCAAGAAGCAGATTATTGGCGAAGCGTATTTTCTGCGGGCCTTCTACGAATGGGCACTAACCAAAAACTTCGGCGATGTCCCCATTAAAACAACGCCCAGCTATTCGCAAGCTGATGCCGTAGTGGGTAAAAGCACCAAAGCAGAGGTTTACAAGCAAATCTATAGTGATCTGGATCAGGCATTTGCCGCCGGATTGCCATCGTACCCGGCTGTCGATAAAGGCCGCCCATCGAAAGAAGTGGTCAATGCCCTGTATGCCAAAGCGGCTCTGTATAACGAAGATTGGGCAAAGGCACTGGAGAAAGCACAGGCCGTTATTAATTCGGGAAAATACGCGCTGATGCCCGATGTACGGAATGTGTACAAATACGATCAGGAAGATGCTGCCCGTATTGAAAATATGTGGGCTTACGAAGTTGACCCAATCTCACCGGGACGTGGTCACCAACTGGTTGGCTTGTGTGGCCCTCCGGGTAGTGCTGGCCCAGAATACGGTCGAACCACGTATGGATCGATGTTCGCCTATATGTCGTTCTTTAACTCGTTTAACCCAGCCGACAAGCGCCGTCAACTGCTCGACACCAACTACGTGAATAAGAGCGGCCAAATCGTTGCGCAACGCAACATTACGCCGATTACGACCGATGCTGTGCTGATCAAAAAATATCAGGACCCCGTTTCGACTCAGGGCGCTATTCCTAATATTCCGATTCTGCGTTTGCCCGATATGTACCTGATTGCCGCCGAAGCAGAAGCCCGACTCAACGGCGCTACTACTGCAGCTTATGGCTACATCAATGTAGTACGCAAGCGGGCCGGTCTGCCCGATCTGCAAACGGGTCTGAGCAAAGATGCCTTCATCGATGCTGTGATTCAGGAGCGCGCCTGGGAATTCTTTGCCGAAGGCGACCGCTGGTACGACCTGACCCGCACCGGCAAATACCTGACCGTGATTCCGAAAGCGGTGAATAGCGTTTATCCATCCCGTCCTGTGCAGGCGAAAAACAAATATTTCCCAATTCCACTGGATGAGCTGAACGCCAACACCAAGCTACAGCAAAACCCGGACTGGCAATAAAAAGTAAAAGAGTAAAAGAGTGAAAGAGTGATTAAATGATTGAATGATTGAGTGAATTAGGATGCAATAAGAAATGTGAACAATGAGATTTTGGGCTGACTATAGGCGATTGAAGTACCCTAAGCGCAGTAGTGCGGTACTGTTCTCGTATTCTCTCTTTTTCACACTGTTATTCATGGTCACTCTTTCGCTCTTTCACTCTTTCGCTCTTTCACCCCCTAATAAAATCCGGGAGTTTACGATCCGCGAAAACGACACGGCTTCGTATACGCTTAAACTAGCTCTGGACAATAATGGACGACCGGTTTATTTCTTTCGAAATGTGTTTACGCCAGTTTGCCTGACGGGCGAATGTAAGCCGGTCTATATCAATTTTTACTGGGATCTGGTGGGCAATTACACGCGGTATGACCTGCCGCCAAACCAGATACTGACTAAAATGGACCATAAGGAATTTAAACCGGAGGACTACGAAAAACTGCGCGATATTCTGGCAAACCCGAATTCGCTGCTGAAAGATGTAGCCATGGACGATCTGGTTGGGAAAGGCACCGAAAACCTGGCCGATTCGGTCGATGCGAAAGCGGGGGCTACCCTGAAAACGGTTAAAAATGAAGTTATCGACGGAGCCGTATACACCTGTTATACGCTCTGGCATCTGGCTCATGGCAACGTAGTGAACGAAATCAGGCGAATAACGGAAACCTATCAGGACGATCAGTTGCTGCATAGTTTTCTGACCAGCACCAACCACCACTATCAATATTGGGCAATGGATCGGGTCATTGATGCACAGGGAACGATATGGGATGGGTTCCTGCCCGACATTCTAACGATCATCCAGGGAAGAAACGTTTTTACGGCTCGCTATGCCTTACAACGAATTGCAAACCCGTTTTTTTTAAGCGATGCCCGGCAAAAGTGGCTTTGGGAGACCTATCAGAAAGCAGGCTATTCGCTCCAGATTGTTATTCTGAAACGATTAGCGAACATACCATTCAAACCTGTTCTGACGGAAGCCATTGCCCAGGAGCTGCCTAAAGCCAATCAGGAACAATCGACGATGCTACTGAATTTATTGGCCTCGCAGCCCACACTGAACGATAAAACGCAACAACTACTAGCACGCCAGCTCACTAGCCCAACCCAGGATAACAGCGCTGCCATTTACCAACTTCTGAAGGGACTTCATCCCCACAATCAGGAAGTACGAACCTATCTGAAAACCTTTGAAACAACCGCTTCCCAAATCAACAAGTAGCCATGAAAACAGTAGTCAACGTTCTGTTTTGCTTACTTCTATGCCTGAATTTATCGGCTCAGGACCACATTTTTCTGGAAACCGAGTCCTTTTCCAACAAAGGTGGCTGGGTCATTGACCAGCAATCGTTTGTGGTTCAGGGCTCTTCGTATCTGATGGCGCATGGCATGGGGCGTCCGGTAAAAGACGCAACGACCACGGTCAACTTTCCGAAGAAAGGCAAATACCAGGTCTGGGTACGCACAAAAGACTGGGCTCCTTTCCCCAAAGGCCCCGGCAAATTCCAGGTCAGGCTCAACAATCAGCCGTTGCCGATGATTTTTGGTGAAAGTGGTTCCGACGAATGGAAATGGTATTATGGTGGCGAAACCAACATAACAACCGATCAGGTAGCCGTTGCCCTACATGACCTCACGGGTTTCAACGGTCGGTGCGATGCAATTCTGTTTACCAATGCCGCCAAATTTACTCCCCCCAACAAACTCGAAGACCTCAATGCCTTTCGGAATAAAATCCTGAATCTAACGGGCAAAACAGCCGATGCCGGTCATTTCGATCTGGTCGTAGTTGGTGGTGGTATTGCCGGAACCTGTGCTGCCATTTCGGCCGCTCGCATGGGTCTGAAAGTTGCCTTAATTCAGGATCGTCCGGTGCTGGGCGGTAACAACAGCTCCGAAATTCGGGTGCATCTGATGGGCGACACCGACAAAAACCACTATCCGAAACTAGGTCGTATTGTGCGGGAAATGGACAATGGCGACCCCGGCAACGGCAACCCCGATGCAAAAGAATATGGCGATGCCCGCAAAACAGCTATCGTGAAGGCCGAACGGAACATCACGTTGTTTTTGAATACACACGTTTATAAAGTCGAAAAAGATAAAGACAAAATCGTGGCAGTGGTTGGTCGCGACATTGCTACCAACCAAGAAACGCGCTTCGAAGGAACGTATTTCTCCGATTGTACCGGCGACGGAACCATTGGCTACCTGGCCGGTGCCGACTACCGATTTGGCCGCGAAAGCAAAGCCGAAACCGGCGAATCGCTGGCGGCCGAAAAAACCGACGATTTCACGCTGGGCACCTCAAACCTATGGGCATCGCTGGAACGCGATACGATATCGTCGTTTCCCGAAACGCCCTGGGCACTTCCTTTTTCCGACGAATACCACATCGACCAGCCCAAAGCCGACTGGGAGTGGGAAACGGGTTTCGGAAATTATAATACCATTACCGATGCCGAAAAAATCCGGGATCATAACCTGCGAGCCATCTTTGGCAACTGGTCGTATCTGAAAAACAACAAGAAAGAAAAATATGCCAAACGCGAACTCGCCTGGGTAGCCTACATCGGCGGCAAACGCGAATCGCGACGCATAATCGGCGATCACATTCTGAATCAGATGGACATTCAGGACGGCAAACAATATCCCGACGGCACCGTTACCGCCACCTGGACTATCGACCTGCATTTTCCCGACCCCAAGAACAGCAAATACTTTGACGGGCAGGAGTTTTTTGCCGGAACGAAACACATTAAAGTGGCTCCCTACACCATTCCATACCGCTGTTTATACTCGAAGAATATTTCCAACCTGTTCATGGCCGGACGCAACATCAGCACAACGCACGTGGCGTTTGGCAGTACGCGCGTCATGCGAACCTGCGGTATGATGGGTGAGGTAGTTGGCTTTGCATCGTATGTGGCTAAAAAATACAATACATCACCGCGTGGCGTTTATCAGGATCATCTGCCAGAATTTATGGCCATTATCAAAGACGAACCCACAGCCACAGCAGGTAAACCCTAAGGCTGGCTGGGCGCTTATTCTGTTGTTCGTTATACTATCGACAACAATAATAAAGGCCCAATCGCCACTAGTCAGCCTGGAAGGCGAAACGCAGGGAACCACGTACCGGATCAAATACAGGGATTCACGGCAACGCAACATGAAACCCAGCATTGATTCGCTACTGGCTGAATTTGACAAGTGCCTGTCGATTTACCGATCCGACTCCGAATTGTCGCAATTCAATCGAGCAATGAGTCATCGGTTTCAGCGGCCCTATTTCTATTCGGTTTTGAAGAAATCGGAAGAAATTTTTCGGGCTACCGATGGTGCTTTCGATCCAACCGTATTACCACTGGTTGAAGCATATGGATTTGGCCCGAAAAAACCGGCATCAACTGATATAACAAACATAGACTCGCTGTTACGGCTCGTTGGCTTACAAAACATTAGGTTCGATTCCAGTTCAGTCCGTAAACAGAAGAAAAACATACAATTAGATTTTAACGGAATCGCTCAGGGCTATTCGGTCGACGTGCTGGCCGGATTTCTGGAAACAAAAGGCATAAGGCAGTATATGGTAGAAATAGGCGGTGAAATTCGAACCAAAGGACCAAAAGGCGACGGTCAGTTCTGGACGGTAGGCATACCCAATCCGCTTCATCCTGATCAATTATATGTAACGCTAAACCTGTTGGACCGGGCCATGACCACCGCCGGAAACTACCGGAATCACTACACATCGGATGGGCAGATTTTTAGCCACATCATTAACCCCAGAACAGGTATGATGGAGCAAAGCGAATTGCTGAGTGTAACGGTTTTTGCCGCCGATGCCATCACGGCCGATGGCTATGATACAGCCTTTATGGTGATGGGACTGGAAAAAACGAAACGCTTTTTAGCCAATCGGCCCGATCTGGACGCCTACCTGATGTATACCGATACCAGTGGACAATTGCAGACCTATGCAACCGCAGGCTTAACCAATGTACAACGAACCAGCCCAGGACGGTAATCCTGATTAGCCGGTTTAGTTCAACTACCGAAAAACGATGAAGTACCCAAGAGGACTTTTTATTTTACTGACCGCCATTACACTACCAGCCTGGGCACAATCGGCCAAAAATCTATCGCTGGCCAATGATCGGGTTAAAATTGACTGGGCATCCTCGGCCAAAGGCTGGACGATTCGGCAGGTTTCTGTCCGAAAAGGGAATGCCTGGGTAACGATGCCAGCCCCATCGGGCGAAAACACCCTGATCTATGCCGCCGACAAACCGTCTGATAAACCTGATACGACCTTTAAAGACATAACCGGCGCCGTCTTTCCGGGCGAGCAATATCATTACCAGCAGCTACAATGGGCTGAGAGTACCAACCCCGTATCGCTCAACAAAGCCGGACAGTCTTTCTATTTTTTCCCGAAAACAGGTAAACAATCGGGTAAAAACAGCCTTGAATTTCAGCAGGAAACCGACGTGGCCACGATACGAACCGAGTGGTCGTTCGACCCAAAATTTCCGTCGGACATTGTGGTTAAGCAAACCATTACGCCCAAAAAAGACGGTTACTTTTCACTGGCTACTCCTACCCTAACCAGCCTTACAGAACAGAATCTGGCCTGGGCTACTGTACCGGGCTATTTTCAGGGCAACAAATTCCAGAAAAACTTTGCACTGGCTTATGCCTATGGTCATGGTATTCCGACACTGCCAGCTGTTTACCGCGAACGGTGCGCAAGTACGCTTAGCCCCATGATGACGGCTAAAAATGGCATTACGCTGGCCGTAATTCCAGAGCCAGGCCTGGCCCGCGACCCCTGGGCAAAGGATAAAATCACGCAGACAGATTGGAAAATTGGCCTATCGCACATGAATCGAAAAGCCCAGCTTTCGCCAACGCTCTATTATCCGGTGCTGGGCGAAAACGAGTCGAGCCTAAAAACAGGCGAGCCCGTGAGTTATACCTTTCGCTACAGCCTGACCGATGGCGACTGGTTCAAAGCACTGAACCATGCTGTTTATGATGTCTACAAGTTCAAAGAAACACTGGCCTTACGACAGAGCAAGCAATCGCTGACCGACCGGATTCAGAAAATGCACCACTACCTCACCGACCCCAAAACGTCGATGTGGAACATTGAAGAGTTTGAGGGCAAGAAAATTGGGGCACAATCGTATCTGGGCGGTGTAGTCGGTTCAAATAAAGACGCCATGAAAAACTCCGACTACGGCGCGATGTGGATGCTCGCTACGGCAACCAAAGATCCGTTGTTAACAAAAAATGTATTGCCTTATGCCCTGAATTTCAAGTTGGTTCAGCAGGAAACGGGCAACAACTTTTTCAAGGGAGCGGTTGAGGGCCAATATTATCTGGCCAAATCGAAAAAGTTCGTCGAAGAGTGGGGTGAAGTGGTTGAACCCATTGCGCTGACATACTACACCATGCTCGACATTGGCAACATGCTCTTGTTTGAGCCAGGCAATGCCGAACTTAAAGAGCGACTACGTTTTGGCGCCGATCGGTTGCTTACCTGGCAAAAACCAAATGGGCAATGGGCGGTGGCCTACGATCGTCATACCGAGAAGGAAATCTTCAAAGACATTCAGGATCTTCGGCCAACATTCTACGGGCTGATTGTGGCCTATCGGATTCTGAAAGACCCTAAATACCTGACCGCTGCCCGGAAAGGAGCCGACTGGTTCCTGAAAAACGCGATTGAAACGGGGAGTTTCCTGGGCGTTTGTGGCGATGCCCGTTACGCGCCAGATTTTGCGACAGGTCAATCGGCGCAGGCGCTGCTGGACCTCTATGATCTGACCAACGATGCACGCTATAAAGACGCGGCCATCACAGCCGCCAAAATCTATACAACATCGATCTATACGCACCCAATTGCCGATCATGCCATAAAAATGGTGAATGGCACTCAACGCGAAGACTGGGAGATCAGCCAAACGGGCCTTAGTTTCGAGCATGGTGGTATTTTCGGATCGGCGGCCCGCCACGGTCCTATCCAGTTGTGCAGCCATGCGGGCATGTTCATTCGCATGTATGGACTAACGAAAGAACCCATTTTTGCCGATATGGCACGAGCTGGTGCCATTGGTCGCGATGCTTTTGTTGATCCCAAAACCAGCGTTGCTTCGTACTACTGGCAAGCCATGAACCGGGGAGCAGGCCCTTATCCGCACCATGCATGGTGGCAAATTGGGTGGTTGACGGATTATCTGCTGGCCGAAGCCGACCTCCGCTCCAACGGGCGCGTTACGTTCCCACGTGGGTTTGTTACGCCTAAGGTAGGTCCGCATCAGACATACGGATTCGAACCGGGCACCGTCAATGGCGAAAAAGTCAATCTGGTTATTAATGAGAATCTGGTTCAACTCAATAATCCGTCGATCGACTACATACTGGCCAGAACCGTAGAGGGTGGAAAACTATTCGTGATTTTACTGAATAACCGCGCTCAGCAAAGCGATTTTCAACTGACGATCAGGAATGGAAAAACCATGTCGAAGCAGCTACCTGCTTTTGGTCTGGATGTCATTACGGTCGACGCAAAAGGGTTATAAACGAGCAATTCTGTCAGACTTTCCCGTAAAACGAACCATTGTGAATACAACCATCGATACCGCCGTCATTGTCATTTTATTGGGGTTTCTTAAGCTCTTCGGGAAGGCCAACACGTTCGAGAAAGGCTTTATCAGCAGCAATTTTATCAGCAAATGGTACTCGCCCATCTTTCCCTTTCAGGATGCGCTTAGGTGCAATTCTGGGCGTTACGGGCTCTTTAGTCGCCTTCATGTCTGTGCTGGTTGTTATAAAACTCATTTTTTCCGAATTAGAAAAGCTACATAAGGGCGGTTAGGCCAAAACTCTTCCCATGAATCGTGATAGTAACCAAACATACTAAAATAGCTCAAGAGTTCCTCTTTCTCTCGGTTAATAGCCATCCGATAGAGTCGATTTCGAGAAGCAGAATTCCCTCTGAATAGCACTGTAAACGTTGGATTAGCCGACAAAAACTGATGCGTGATTTGAAAAATGGTAGCCAGAATAACAGCCGTATCGCCATTGTCGCTAACCGACTGGTCGTCGACTTCTGCGGTATTGGGCTTAACATCTCCTAATGCGAGGTTGTAAACAGTGGGTTCGCTGATCAGGCTAAAAATAACTGCTTTCTGAATTACACCTTTCGGGCCGATGCTTTCAAAAAAGAACTGAGTGGCCTCATCAGCCTGCCGAAATGAATAGCTGGGGTATTGCACAAGTAACAAATTTTACACAAAAATAGACAAACTTGAATACAACTATCGATACCGCCGTCATTGTCATTTTCTCGGCTTTTGTGCTGGGAATCGGGATGTTGTTTGCCCGGACAGGACGTAATCTGAAGTCATTTTTTGCGGGTGGCGAAGCCGTTCCCTGGTTCATTGGTGGGCTGTCGTTGTTTATGAGCTTTTTCTCGGCTGGCACCTTCGTTGCCTGGGGAAGTATCGCTTATAAATATGGCTGGGTTGCCATCACCATTCAGTGGACCATGTGCATTGGTGCGCTGGTAACGGGCCTATACCTGGCACCACGCTGGAAAGCGACCGGAGCGCTGACAGCCGCCGAATTTATCCGCGAACGACTCGGCCTAACGGTGCAGAAAGCCTACATTTTCATCTTCACACTGGTCAGCATTTTCATCAAGGGCTCAGTGCTTTATCCGGTGGCTAAGCTGGTAAGTTCGTCGCTGAACCTGCCGCTTGTGCCCACAACCATCGGGCTGGGTATTTTCATGATTGCCTATACCGCCGTTGGAGGTTTATGGGCCGTAATGGTAACTGACATTCTCCAGTTTGTGGTGCTATCGGCAGCCGTATTCATTCTCCTCCCCCTTTCATTTGATCGTGTTGGTGGCTTCGATGGCTTTGTACAGGCCGTTCCCAATGATTTTTTCAATGTCCTGAACGGCGAATACACACTCGGCTTCGTACTCGCTTTTGTCTTTTACCACATCGCTTATATCGGCGGCAACTGGACATTTGTGCAGCGCTATACCAGCGTCGACAGTCCGAAGTCAGCGCGGAAGGTAGCCTTTCTGTTTGCCGGACTTTATTTGATTAGTCCGGTCATCTGGATGATGCCGCCCATGATTTATCATGTTATCGACCCATCGCTGACCGGTCTTGATACAGAAAACGCCTATCTCAAAATCTGCCAGTTAGTTCTTCCGCCGGGTCTGCTGGGCTTAATGCTGACAGGTATGTACTTCTCTACGTCAGCCAGTGCCAATACAGCCCTCAATGTGGTATCGGCGGTATTTACGAATGACATTTACAAGGGCTTACTAAACCCCGGCGCATCGGATCGCCAGCTTATTCGTGTAGCACGAGGCTCGTCCTGGGTTTTCGGTCTGGGCATGATCGGGATTGCTTTACTCGTCCCCAAAGCGGGGGGTATTGTAGAAGTCGTACTGAGTATTTCGTCCATAACGGGTGGACCGTTGCTGGCTCCCCCACTCTGGGCACTGTTCTCGAAACGCCTGACCAGCCGCGCTACGCTCTGGATCACAAGCATCGGTCTGGCCGTAAACCTATTTTTCAAAGTGCTGTCGCCTATCCTGCTCGATTTCAAACTGTCGCGGGGGGCCGAAACAGTAATTGGTGTTGGGCTAACCTTAGTGTTGTTGATGATTTATGAACTCTACGCCCGCTCGAAAGGGCTGGTAGCTGAAGAACACTTTCAGTACCAGGCTGCTCGCCAGCGCAAGCGCGACGATGTATCAGAAGCCACATCCGATCAGGAAAAAGAAGCCATTGCTCAGCAAAACCGATTTGGGCTAAAAGTGATTGCCGGGTCACTGGTGTTCACAGCGCTGATGTTGTTTGGTTTAGGAATATTGGCCGATGCAGGCGGCTCTATCACGTCAATTATTGGTGGCGTAATTCTGCTCGCGGCTCTGATTCCGTGGCGAGCCAGCCAGCGGAGCCAATCAATTGACGAACCACTACCCGAAGATGTTCAATCGAAATAAGCAGCCTGGAAAATGCAACCATTAATGACTAATAGCCGGAATTATAAATTATTGACAATTGCCCTGCTGGTGGTCGGCCTGGCCTCTTCCACGCTGGCGCAGAAAACCACCCTGGATGGTACGTGGTCGTTTCGGACCGATCCGAACAACGAAGGTGAACAACAAGGTTGGTTCCGGCCCCAAACCGCTACTGCAAATTGGGATTCATTGCCCGTACCTGGCAACTGGGATTTACGGAATGAGTATGCGCACTATGTCGGGAAAGGGTGGTATCGTCGTACATTTACAATACCTGACCCTGGCAATACGCATGTAGTTCGGCTACTGTTCGAAGCGGTTTATCACGATTGCAGCGTGTGGCTCAACGGTCAGAAACTGGGCGAAAACCACAGCGGTTTTCTGCCTTTTGAATTCGACGTAACGAAGCGGCTGAATACCAACGGTCAAAACACATTGGTCGTTTGCGCCGATAACTCGCTCACGCGGGGAGCCACCTGGAACTGGGGGGGCATTCGTCGGCCTGTTTCATTGATAATCTCGGAGCCGGTTCGAGTTGTCCGGCAGCACATTACGCCTTCGGTCGATTTAACAAAAAAAACGGCAACGGTAGCTGTTCGGGTTTTTCTCCAGAACCACAGTAGTCAACCAGCCGAAGCGACCGGAACGGTGCAGTTAACGGCTACGAATGGTTTTACACGCTCCCTGCCTTTCAACGTAAGCATACCAGCCAGCACCACCGCATCAGCCCTTGTACAAACGACGCTTACGCCCAAAGAAACGCATCTCTGGCATTTCGATGATCCGTTTTTATATACGGCCACTACATCGCTCGCCAACGGTGAAACACAACGTAATCGCTTCGGGCTTCGTAAGATCGAGATCGACAACAAAGCCTATACGCTGAAGCTAAATGGAGAAGTTATCCGGCCAATGGGTTTCAATCTGGTACCCGACGACCGGACGACCGGGAATACCTTGCCCACCTGGCGTATTAAAGAAGATATCGATCTGCTGAAAGGGCTTGGCTGCACCATGACCCGACTGTCGCACCTGTGCCTGCCCGAAGAAGTGATGGATTATCTCGACGAACGCGGTATGCTCATTATTTCCGAGATTCCACTCTGGGGTTTCGATCGATTTGCCGACCCCAACAGTGCTACATCGCGTAACTGGCTCACACGTCTGATCACCAATCAGTATAACCACCCAAGTGTGATTATGTGGAGTGTGGGTAATGAAATCGGCTATTTCCCCAAGTCGCTCCCCTATGTTGAAAAAGCGATTCCGTATGCCAGAACGGTAGATAGCACTCGCTACCTATCGGTTGTGAGTCATACGGGCAGATTCTCGCCCGATATTGTTGATGCTGGCGATATGGGCCTGGTGAACGGTTATAGTCAGAATCTAGCCTCTAACACCCGCCAGATCCACGAAAAGCATCCAGACAAAACGCTTTTCTACACCGAATACGGCATTGGCCAGATGGTCGAAAACCTCGATGGAAATCTGAATGCGCATCTGCTGGTCGACTCCATCCGAAATTTCCCGTACCTGATTGGCGCATCGCTGTGGACGTTTAACGATTATCGGAGCCGGTTCAATGGCACCAAAGAAGGCTCAGAAAACCGGCCGTGGGGCGTTGTCGATGTATACCGACGGAAAAAACGGGCGTATCAGTCAATCCGGAAAGAGTACAGTCCGGTTCGTGAGCTGGCCCTACAGTTGGCCAGCTCATCGGCTACCGTAATGCTGACCCCACGCGGAGCGCTTGACTTGCCAGCCTTTCCATTGCATGGCTACCGGCTGCTCTGGAAACGAACGGATGCGACTGGTAAAATCGAACAGGGTGGCCTGCTGGCGTTGCCCGACATTAGGCCGGGCGATGCCACCAAAACCTATACCGTCAACTGGCAACCCGACAATGCCTTTGCGATGAGCATTGAACTACTCTCCGCTACGGGCGATGTGATGACCGATACGACACTTTTTTTACAAAAACCCAAACCCGCAGTAATAACCTATACTAACGGCGGCCGAACCTATTACAATGGCACAAGCGGTGGTGGTGTGATCCGTGTTCATTTTCAGAAAAACCCAACCGCAACGGCCTATAAAGCCCGCTATGGCGAATCGACTCTGAACCAGGAAACACCAACCACAAGCAACGATTACATTGACATCCCAAAGCTTACACTAGGAAAAACCTATCAGGTCGCTATCGTTGACGTGAATAATGCGGGCGAAACACAATCGCCGGATGTTCGTCGGATAAAAGTCGATACAACGCAATACGCACCGCCCGTGATTCAGCATATTGAGCCCGCCGACGGCGGTTTCTACGTCGGCTACGCCAGTCCCGAGACAGACTACCTCTACCGAATTCAGGTGACCACCCAACCGGGAAATTATGCCAATGCCCGCACGGTACAGACCACCGATCCCGGTACGCTGTTCGTGCCAAACTTAACCAATGGTCAGTCGTATTTTTTCCGATTCCAGCGCGTAACCGACAGTTGGAGCGACAGCGATTGGTCGGAAGAACGCAATGTGACGCCCGATGGAGGTCAACGCCCGGTTGCTCCGGTTTTGCAGGGAATCGTTCGGGCTGGGCGCGATGCTGTCATTTGCTTCGAACCGGTTGCCAAAGCAACAGGCTATGTGCTCCAATACCAGCCAGCGGGGTCAACTGCGTGGCAACAGCAACCGATTTCTACGGCTCAAACCGGTCGGTTTATCCTCACAGGATTAGATATCAAAAAGACATATCAGTACCGGCTTGCTACACTAAATCAGGCTGGTCAATCAACCTATTCAGCAAGTTTAACTGTTCAACCGAATGATAAAGTCCAACGCAACCGATAAACGAACGTTAAAAACTATCCGACACGAGGCCGATCTGATTGTAGTTGGCGGAGGCTTATCGGGTGTATGTAGTGCCATTACGGCGGCTCGGGCGGGCACAAAGGTGGTACTGGTGCAGGATCGGCCCGTGTTGGGTGGCAACGCATCGAGCGAGGTGCGCTTATGGGTCCTTGGCGCTACATCGCATATGGGCAATAATAACCGCTGGGCCCGCGAAGGGGGCGTTATCGACGAACTACTTCTCGAAAACTGGTATCGAAATCCCGAAGGGAATCCGCTGATTTTCGATACAATTCTGCTCGAAAAAGTTGCTAGTGAACCTACCATCAAGCTACTGCTCAATACGGCGGTATATGAAGTCGAAAAATCGGACGCCGACACCATTAGTGGTCTGAAAGCTTTTTGCAGCCAGAACAGTACAGCTTATGAGCTGATAGCTCCTTTGTTCTGCGATGCATCGGGCGATGGAATTGTGGGCTTTCAGGCGGGGGCTGCCTTTCGGATGGGTGCCGAATCGATGGAAGAGTTCGGCGAAAAATTTGCGCCCTCGGCCGAGTACGGCGAATTGCTGGGCCACTCGATGTATTTTTATACAAAAGATACCGGACGCCCGGTTCGCTTTGTTCCTCCCGCTTATGCGCTGAACGACATCACAAAAATTCCACGTTACCGGCGGTTTAATGCACAGGAATACGGTTGTCAGTTGTGGTGGCTCGAATACGGCGGGCGACTGGATACGGTGCACGACACGGAGGAGATTAAATGGGAATTGTGGAAGGTAGTGTACGGGGTCTGGAATTACATTAAGAATTCGGGGCAGTTTCCCGAAGCCGAAACCATGACGCTCGAATGGGTTGGCCAAATACCCGGCAAACGCGAAAGCCGACGGTTCGAAGGCGACTATATGCTACGCCAGCAGGACATAGTAGAACAGCGCGAACATACCGACGCCGTGGCGTTTGGTGGCTGGAGCATCGATCTACATCCGGCCGATGGGGTCTTTAGCGAAAAACCGGGCTGCAATCAGTGGCATAGCAAAGGCATTTATCAGATTCCATACCGGTGCCTCTATTCGCATAACATCCGTAACCTGTTTCTGGCCGGACGAATTATTTCAGCCTCACACGTTGCCTTTGGCTCCTCGCGCGTAATGGGCACCAGCGCCAACGTTGGGCAGGCAGTTGGTATGGCTGCTGCCTTGTGTGCAAAGGCAGGTCTGCAACCGCGCGATCTTACGGAGCAGCAGCGGATGGCTTCCCTACAAACAGAGTTGCTTCGTATTGGCCATTACATACCCGGACTCAGGTTGCACGATGAACAGGATCTGGCACATCGGGCCAAACTGACGGCATCCAGCGAACTGATACTGAACAGCCTCCCACCGGATGGTCCGATGGTTACGCTGAATCATCCGGCGGCTCAGATGCTACCGCTAGCGGCTGGCCCGATTCCGCAGTTGACAGCCTTTGTATCGGCCGATCAGGATACCGAACTAGTCGTTGAGCTACGGAAAAGCAGCAAATCCGGTAATCACACCCCTGATGTTACGCTACAGACTCTGACACTGCCCATTAGTAAGGGCAGGCACGATATTGAGTTGCCTTTCGATGCTCAACTGGATCGGCCAGATTATGTGTTTGTATGCTTCCTGAAAAACAAACACATACAGCTACAGCACAGTCAATTGCGCGTAACGGGCGTTTTGTCGGTATTTAACAAAACAAATCCAGCCGTTTCGAACTATGGCAAACAGGAACCAACCGAAGATATTGGCGTCGATACGTTTGAGTTCTGGTGCCCCGAACGACGACCGAAAGGCCATAACATTGCGCTGAAAATAGCCAATGGCATTCGGCTGTTTCAGGCCGAAAATGTGCGCAATGGTATTCAGCGGCCCATTAGCCAACCCAATGCCTGGGTAGCCGCTCCGAACGACCCGAATCCGACGTTGACGTTACAATGGCCCGAGCAGAAGTCGATCAGCCGGATTGAGTTATTTTTCGATAGCGATTTCGACCATCCACTCGAATCAGTCATCATGATTCATCCCGAAACGGCCTCGCCATTCTGCGTTCGGGAATATATTCTCTGTAATGACCGCAATGAACGAATTTATCACCAGACCGAAAATCATCAGAGCCGCAACACGATCCGGTTTGAACAGCCGCAGGAGACAAGCAGCCTGACCATCCATCTGAAAGCCATGAACGGCAACGCTCCTGCTGCCCTGATGGAGATCAGGGTGTATGAGTAGGTATGGGACGCCCGTCGGCGATTGCATCGCGGACGGGCATTGAGCAGAATATATGAGTAGCTTAATAATCCCGAAGGAATGAACGTATTATAGCGCCCTCCCCGTATTCAAAGCCCCGAAGGGGTAACATTTTCTATCCTCCCCTTCGGGGCTTTGAATGCTATAGCAGAAAGCACTATAAAAATATCATCTCTTCGAGACTGAAATGCCAAAATGTTCGTCCGCGATTGTATCACGAACAAGTAGCTACTTCTTCGGTCGGGTTGTAAACTCAGTGAAGCGGAACAATTCCTGCCGAACCACATCGAACGAGCGATTCGATTGCGTCTGTAATCTGGCCGTTTCCGTACTGGGATTCGCCAGAACGTTCTGGCTCGTTACATTCTGAAAAGCAATCAGGCTATAGCCCTTCTCACTACCTTTCGGTACAACCAGCGACGACAGCCCGGCCCCGATAACGCCTTCTTGTTTCAAGCGACTAGCATTCAGTTGCTTCAATAGGGCTAATGGCGTTGTCCAGTCGCTAGCTGGATCGCGCAGTTTCATAAAGTCGACAACAACCAGTGGTGATTTTTCAGGTGAAAAGGCATTACCAAATGCAGCGTCAATAGTTTCCCAGATTTCCATCTTCACGACAGGAGCCGTAGCCCGGTCGCGCTTTTGCAGATCAGCCATCCGGTTCTTTACATCATCGCCGTAGAGTTTTGCCATTGCCTCCGCCGATGCTCCTTTCATGCTCATTTCGGGCGATACAATCACCGTGACATAATCATAATCGTTATTGGGGTTCGAACTCATCTGTTTCACCATCATGAACCAGCCAATCAGTTTGCCCTCATCGACCGCAGCCTGATTAATGGCCCGCCACTCTTTCTCTACCGGTAACGCATCCTGAATAGTCAGGCCCGCCGAGAGTTTATGGTAAATGAGATAAGTATAGGTTTTGCCGACAGACTGAGCCTTCAGCGAAGCAGCCATGAAGACAAGAAAAGCTAGTGATGCAGTTTTGAAATAGTTCATAGGTAGGGATGGTCTTAAGGCATGTACAGTGATGAGAAAACCGTTTTTCATAATGAGTCATAAAGGATCGTTTTATAGTTAATTGTCCACAGAGGCCACAAAAAAATCAATAGTAAACTTTGTGGCCTCTGTGGACAATTAAAGTTGTGTCACGACTAAAACCCGATTGAATTACCGCCATCGACCGGCAGCGACGCGCCCGTAATGTATTTGGCGGCTTCGGAAGCCAGAAAAACAGCCGCCCAGCCAATATCTTCGGGTTTACCGAATGCGCCCATTGGCGTACGGCGCATGGCGCGGGCAAACCGGTCGGGATCGCCACTCATGGCCGTTTTGCTCATGGCGGTTTCAATAAATCCGGGCGCAATGGAATTGACCCGAACGCCATTGCCCGAAAACTCCGACGCCAGCACTTTAACCATTCCTTCAACCGCTGATTTAGAGGCTGCATACGCCACAACCCGGTCGATACCATAGTAGGCAGCCATCGACGAGATCATGATAATTGATCCGCGCTGACGGGCCATCATGCGTTGCGCACAGGCACGCGTCAGACTAAAAACCGAATTCAGGTTAGTATGCACAATGCGGTCAAAATCCTCGTCGCTGACCTCCAGGGCGGGTTTTTTCATATTAACACCGGCATTGTTGACCAGAATATCGATGGGTCCATACGTTGTTTCGATGGCCTCCACCAGACCGTCCAGCAACGCCCGGTCGGTAACATCGTTGACCATATAGTGAGCCTGAGTATCGGAGCTGCCATCGTTCAAGGTTTTAATGGCCTCCTGCAACGGCTGTTCCCGACGACCGGTTATGACGACACGCGCACCGGCGGATACCATACAACGAGCAATGTCGAACCCAATACCACTACCACCGCCCGTAATTAGTGCCAGCTTGCCTTCGAGCGAAAAAACGCCAGGATATATTGATTGCGATGCGCCCGGCACCGCCTGTTGCTGTTCCATGTTGAAATTTGTTGGGTTTATGGTTTATTGTCTATGGTTTATCGTTGCTCCGCTCAATTAGGTTCTGAATCAGCAGCGCAACCATAGACAATAAACCATACACTATTTTACCGAATCGGTGTATCGCGTGAATCGGCGTAGGCTTTTGTGAAATCGAGTTTCTTTACCTGACCAGCAACAAAGCGTAGCCCCTGAAAAATATGTTGCGTAAATGTGGGATCGGAGTAATCTTTTTTGTTATGTCCGAGGGCCGTACACCAGGTATAGCCACCATCGAAATTGTAGTACCAGGCGGCTGGGTAGAGTTCGGTAAACGACCCCCGATTTGTCGTTATTTTTTCTTTTTCTTCCTGATTCTGCGGAGTTAACGAAGTCAGGTCATGCACCATCACAACGGTTGGCCCCGGTGTCATGTCTTTCGAGAAATAACATTCATCCTCTTTTTCCCAGACGTTGGGCAACCCCTGCATCGACGGATGCTTCGAATCGATGATGTTAAGACGCAGTTTCTGAAAGTGCGGATGCCACGCAAACGTACCGCCCAGCATTCGTTTAAACCAGGTCCAGTTGCGCTCGGTGCCCATTACAGAATGAATACCAACAAAACCGCCACCGGCTTCGATATACCGCCGAAACGCCAGTCGCTGGGCATCGGTGTCGAACACATCGTTGTTCGTACTCGGGAAAACCAGAGCCGTATATTGCTTCAGATTATCTTCCGTAAAAACCGCAGGCTGATCGGACACATCGACTTTAAAACCATGCTGCTGACCCAACTTCTGAATGCAGGCAACAGCCGATGGAATGTTGTCGTGCACATAACCCTTACCGTTTTTAGTATAGACCAGCACACGCACCTTCTTCCAGTTGACATCGTTGGCCGACCAGCCAGTATGGGCAAAGAAAAGGGTAAAAAAGAGAAGTAGAATGGAACGGTTCATTGGTCTTAAAATAGCCAGTTGCTGATAAACAGACCTAAAAGGTTTCTAAAACCTTTTAGGTCTAATAACTTGACCAATTGCCTAGCTTTTAGCGGTCAGGTGAATCATTTGAGCCTGTTTCTGGGCTTTCAGCGCCAGTTCGGTAGCCAGAAAACAGTGCTCCTGCGACATGGCCGTTTCGGTACGATTCAGCACATCGTCGACAAGCAATTGACCGTATGGCAACACGACCTTACTACAATCATAGTAGCGGGTTTCTTTGTTGTCGGTCAGAAACAGGTGATTGCCACCCTCGCGTCCGCCGGGATCAATGTTCTTCCGAATTTCGATAAAGCCTTCCGTACCCAGAATAGTCAGACGTCCGTCGCCCCACGATTTTAGCCCATCGGGCGTAAACCAGTCGACCCGGATGTAGCCAACCCCTGCATTACCCCGGAGCATGACATCGCCAAAATCTTCGAAGTTCGGGTACTGCGGGTGACTGGTATTTCCTACCTGCGAGGCAACAATATCGGCTTTGTTAGACCCCGTAAAGAACAAAAACTGATCGAACTGATGCGAGCCAATATCGCAGATGATGCCCCCAAATCGTTTGCGATCAAAAAACCAGTCGGGCCGCGATTGGGGCGTAATGCGGTGTGGGCCAAGCCCGATGGTCTGAATCACTTTGCCAATGGCCCCTGCCTGAACGAGCTCTCCTGCTTTTACAGTCGCTTTGTTTTCAAGGCGCTCGCTGTACATGATCGAATAAATCCGCTTTGTCGCCTTCTGAACCCGCCGAACTTCGGCCAGTTGTTCCAGCGTGGTGATACCCGGCTTGTCGGACATATAATCTTTTCCGGCCTTCATCACCCGAATGCCCAGTGGAGCCCGTTCGTCGGGAATGATTGAGCTGAGCACCAGTTGAATCGACTTATCGTCCAGAATCTCCTGCTCGCTTTTGGCCTGTTTCGCCTGCGGATACCGCTTGGCAAAGGCTGCCGCCAGATCGGGCTCTTTGGAATAGAACGAAATCAGTTCGCCCCCACCCCGGATGGTGGCTTCTACCTGCCCGTAAATATGGCCGTGGTTCATACCGATGACCGCAAACTTGATGCGGCCCGCTTTCGGAGCAATCAGCGGCTGGGAATCTTCTTCCATAACCACTCGCGGGGGCATGTTGAATGCTGCGTCTGAAAAGCCCGGTACCATTATCAGACCAGCCGCCGTAGCAACCGATTCTTTTAAAAACTTACGTCGATTATCCTGTGAATTATTCATATGGTTAAGGGGGTTAATCAAAGAGCGAAAGAGCGAATGGCTTCGCATAGGTGCAGAATTAATACCGGGCGAAGCCATTCACTCATTCGCTCTTTCACTCTTTCGCTCATTTTTTCTTCGCCAGTTCCAGCGCCTGCGTTGTTGTATAGTATTTAGCGATCATGTTAGGAACTTCCCAGGCAGGCATCTTGCCTTCTTTCAGGAATTGCAGGTATTTCTGCATCACCCGGCCAAAGTGCGCTTCATGCCCTTCTTTATATTTGTCAGGAATTACAACTTCCCAGCCTTTGGCAATTTTCTTTACATCGACACCCGGAAAATCCTTCTGGATAGCGGGCAAAACGGTTTTCAGCGATGTTTCGAGCGATGTGTTGCCACCAGCAGGCTCGATGTAGAGCGTTGGCTTGTACTGCTGTTCGGCACCCTGACGAATGATCAGATTGGCCTTGGTGCCGCGCATGATCGAATAGTGCGTGTCGCCACCGCCTTCGGGTGCTTTGTAGGCCCAGGTAACCGATACCTTCGCGTTGACGCCCCGAAGCTGGTAGTTGATTTCGCCGTTGCTATACACGCGCAGAGTGTTGCCATTGACTACATCTTTCTTCAGATAATCGGGGAAAGCATCCTGTTTGGTAATGGCCTTAAACTGATCGAGGCTCATATCGGTTGTCCACCGGCGGGCCGATGTCAGTTTAATGTCGTTCTGGTAGTCGATGGTTTGTTCAGGAAAGCATTCCCACTGTACCAGATCGACCAGATGCGTCGTAACATCAACAATCCCCTCGCCCTGCTGATCGACATCCATAAACCAGGCTGGCCGCGTCAGCACACTACCCGATACGTTTTTGTAGAAATGGTGAACGCTCTCTTTCGTAACAGATGGATTGTCGGGCGTTCCTTTTTCCAGCGTACCAAACACATCGGCCTGCTGCGAAAAGGCCCGTTGTAGCATAGTCGTGATTTCGTACCGCTCCGTCATGATGTCGTAGAGCATCACCTTGTTTTTGTCGGCTTCGGTAAAGGCATCTTTCAGTTCATCGAATTTAGCGGCACTAATCACCATTGGCTTATCGGCCAGCACATTAAATCCAGCCCCAATGGTTTTGTGAATGTAATCGGTTTTTAGCCGGTTATTACCCGCCATCACGACTACGTTGCCCGCTTTGTCGGCAATCATTTTATCGAAGAAATCGGGGCCTTTGTAGACCTCCTCTTTCCAGTGCGTCGGATCGTCGGGCCGGGTGTTATAGCCTTCAATTTTGTCCAGATAGAGTTGAAGATCAGGGCCATCTGGTGCGTACACATGCACCACCGAATCGACACCGTCGTACATCGTTTTCTGGACCAGAGCCGCATGGAAATGGCCCGGATCGAGCGTAATCAGGTGAATCATACCCTTTCCCGAATCTTCTCCGGCTTTTTTCTCCGACGACTGACAACCCGCAAGCAGGGCCGCCATAAACAAACTACCAACAGTAGGCAATAACTTCATTCTTATTTTCGGTTTACAGTTTTCGGTTTATCGTTTATGGTTTACGGCATTCGGTTTACAGTTTACGGTTGTGCTGCAATAGTAGGATGGGCACTTATAAGCGCAGCAACCGTAAACCGAATACTGTAAACCATAAACCACCTACCTCCCCTTCGCAGAGGCCAGCGCTTTAATGGCGTATTCGGGCCGTTGTGGGCGCGACAGGAGGGCGTTGGCTTCGGGATCGTTCTTGAACTGTTCCTTTTTCGGGTCCCAATATAGCTTACGATTCAGTTTCATGGCGGCATGATGGAGTAAACAGGCCGAGCATGACCGGTGGCCAACTTCGGCCGGGGCAATGGGCTGCTTGCGACTCACAATGCTTTCGAGCCAATTGCCATGATGTTCTTTGCTAACGGTTAAATGAACCTCGTTGGGACCAATAACGGAGGTAAGAATCTTCGGATCGCTGGCATCCAGCTTTTTAGCCGCATTCTGTTTCTCAATAGGGTCGCTGGCCGTTACCGACGCATCGCCCCGCGACACAAAAATCCAGCCTTCGGTGCCTTCGAACCGGATACCGTTCGCAATTTCGTTGGTAACGATCATGTGTACGCCGTTCTCATACATGGCTTCGGTACGGAAAATACCATGTACATCCCACAAACCGCTTTTTGGGAAATCGGCCTTACCCCAGATCTCGACTGGCCCCGTATATTCGGTGTTCATCGCCCAATGGGCCGAGTCGACGTGGTGCGCGCCCCAGCCGGTAATCATGCCTGCCCCAAACTGCTCGCAGCGCAACCAGCCCGGTCGGTCGTAGCCGACCTGTGGATGCACCCGCTTTTCGGTATAATACACCTCCGGCGTTGTCCCCAGCCACATATCGTAGTTCAGGTTTTGGGGAACCGGCATCTGTGGTTCCTCATCGCCCGATGGGTCGCCCGGCAAGCCCACATATACCGTTTTCAACTGACCAATCCGACCGTTGCGCACTAGTTCGGCCGCATACCGAAACTGCTCCGACGAACGCTGTTGACTGCCTACCTGCACAATCTGCCCCGACTGTTTCACGGCATCGGCCATCATGCGCCCTTCGGCAATGGTCAGCGAGGCAGGTTTCTGCATATATACATCCTTTTTCGCCCGAACCGCATCAACCACAATGGGTGCATGCCAATGGTCGGGTGTACTAACCAGAACGGCGTCAATATCTTTGTTACTCAATAGTTCGCGGTAGTCGGTATATACCCGAACGCCGTCGTACTCTTTACCGGTTTTCTTTGTATAATAGCCGTTTACCAGCTTTTTGGCATCGTTTGCACGGTTGCTGTCCAGGTCACAAACGGCCATAATCAGCGCATTGTCATACTGCCAGACGCCCGGCATATCGTGCCCCCGCGAAATGCGTCCGGTACCAATGGCACCGATATTAATTCGATTACTAGG
Source organism: Spirosoma sp. SC4-14 (assembly GCF_037201965.1). NCBI lineage: Bacteria > Pseudomonadati > Bacteroidota > Cytophagia > Cytophagales > Cytophagaceae > Spirosoma > Spirosoma sp. SC4-14. The sequence continues at coordinate 6,904,280 of NZ_CP147518.1, forward strand.
CGCATTTTTGCCAAATACCGAAGCGGGTACAATTGTTGGAAAACCTCCCATAATCGTTGTAGTTAAGGCTCCCTGGACAGTCGTTTTCAGAAAACTGCGTCTCGACTCATCCACTACATTGTCTTTTTGCATGGTCCTTAAGGGTTTAGAGATCGTTATTAGTCAAAAGCTTTTTACACACTATATCTATCCATCTTACACACTGACTTTTCATTAGCGCATCAGGTATATGTGCACCAGTTGCTTCACGTCGTCCAGCGTTCGGTCGGGCTTTTTAAACGGCGCAGGAATAGGTTGCCGCGCATATTGTTGTAGATATAGCACCCAGGCATCGCGCCACCAGATCGCTTCTTTATGCTGCGTTGCCAGCCGACCAGCAACGTTAGCATAAGTCTCCGGGTCAACGGCTCCTTTCACCTGCACCCACTGCTGCTGCATCCAGCCAACCGAATCAGCTCCGGTATAAAAATGCGTACACAACTCGTCCCACAAGGTTCGACCGGTAGCCAGTTTTTTGGTCCATGGCACATGATGAAACCACAGCAGATAGGGCAACGGGCAGGTTTCTGGGTTATTCCACTTTTTCTGAACCTCTGGGCTATATTGCGCCAGTGCATTGCTTCCGGTTTGGGTTCGGTCGAAGCCGAGCCCGGTAGAGTCCGCGCGATGATAATATACGGCCGTCCAGTCGGGTCGGGGGCTTTTGTCCTGCCAGGGTTCGGGCGCAAAATGAACACCTGCCCATGGCCGCGAAAGGCCCATTGGCGTATTGTAGTTCACATAAATTTCCCGCGACCGGAGCATCAGATCTGTTATGCGCTTAACCGCCTGTGGATCGGTAGTCAGCGTCATGTTCACCCACTCGCGGGCAATCGCTTCCGATGATAACGTATGGTCCCATGCCAGCCGCCCAAAGGCATACCAATTGGCCTGCGCCATCGGGTGCCCCGTCCAGTTGCGGTCAGAACCCGTGTTGGCAACACCGGCCATGGCGGTTATAGCATAGCCATGCAAGCTACCATCCACGACCCGGGCAACAGACGAACCTTTACCCCCGGCATAGGTATCTGTCTCCAGACATTCTTTAAAAATGGGCGCTTCGTAGACCAGATGAGTGGCAAACCCCAGGTACTCCTGCGTAATCTGAAATTCCATCGCCAGCGGTGTTTTGGGCATCTTGCCGAATAAGGGCGAAAATGGTTCGCGCGGCTGGAAGTCGATAGGGCCATTTTTCACCTGAACGATCACTTTCGGGTCGAATTTGCCATCCAGATCACCAAACTCATCGAGGGCAGCCTTGAAGCGGTCGGCTTTCGGATCGGCTTTATACACAAAGGCTCGCCACAGCACAATGCCGTCGTAGGGTTTCAGTGCTTCGGCCAGCATATTGGCACCGTCGGCATGGTTTCGGCCGTAATCCTGCGGACCCGGTTCGCCTTCCGAATTCGCCTTGACCAGATAGCCTCCAAAATCGGGGATGAGCCTATAGATTTCTTTCGTCTTATCGGCCCACCATTTGCGAACGTCGGAATCGAGCGGGTCTGCCGTTTTTAGCCCACCAATCACTTTAGGTGCCGGGAAATAGACCGATAAATAGACACGAATGCCATACGGACGAAAGACATTGGCCAGAGCGGCCACTTTCTGCAAATACTCGGCTGTGAGGAATCGGGCACTGGCATTGACGTTGTTTACAACCGTTCCGTTGATTCCCAATGAGGCATTGGCGCGAGCATAGTCGCGATAGCGAGGGTCTAGCCGCTCAGGAAGTTCGTACCATTTCCAGAGCGATTCACCCGCATAGCCGCGTTCGATGGTGCCGTTTGTATTGTCCCAATGATTCAGCATCCGATAGCGAACTTTCGGATTGCTGGTCAGCGATAGGGCATTGAGTGGCTGTAAGGTTTGAATATGACGCAACAAGGCAAACGTGCCATATAGAACACCCGCATCGGTTTTGCTGGCCACTACAATGTTGCTGGCCCGGTTGGTAACCTGGTACCCTTCGGCATTCATGCTTTGCACCCCAGCATTGGAGCCGCTGGTTAGCACCACACCGCCCGTTCGGTTACCAGCACTGGCTATGATCGGCACGTTTTTGCCCAATAGCCCCTGTAAGCCCATCTGCAACTCTTCGGCAGCCGCTTTCAGTATCGGACTACTACTATTGAGCACTATAAACTGCGCCGATCGGGCGTAGGCCTCTCGCTTGCTGGCATCGCTGATCCGATCGTATTTAAGCCACAAGCGGTATCCATCATCGGGCAATGGTGGCTTAGCATAGCTGCTGATAACGATGAGCAGAAAAGACAGAAAGCCGATAAGTTTTTTACAATGCATATTTTTAAAATATTAGTCCTGGTCGGTTAGCCATTAGTGTCTTCGCGCTACTCGTCCGCGCGATACAAGCGCGGACGAGTAGCGCCGATCGGCAACCAAATGCCTACTTACCAATAACAAACGACCGCTGTGTGACAATACCTTCTGTTTCTTCCAACGATCGGACAATACCAAATTCCAGCCCCCGAATTTCGGCCAGCCCCCGCAACCGACCGACGGCCGAATAGCCGGGATATGTCTTTTTATGCAAGTCGTCGAGCATCTGGTGCCCATGATCAGGGCGCATCGGTATTGAAGTAACGCCAGTTCCCAGTTGAGCGCGTCGCTGCTGTTCGAGCACAATGGCTTTCACCACCGCATACATATCCACATCGCCCGCCAGGTGGTCGGCTTCATGAAAGTTCCAGGCAAAACCTTCGCGCTTTGTTGTGCGGAGATGAATAAAATGAATGCGGTTACCAAACCGCCGAATCATTCCCACCAAATCATTGTCGGGGCGAATACCCAGCGAGCCAGTACAGAATGTGATTCCATTGGCAACTACATCGCAGGCCGCCATAAGTTGGGCCAGATCGGCTTCCGTACTGACTACACGGGGCAAACCCAGTAGTGGTCGGGGTGGATCGTCGGGGTGGATACACAGATTTACGCCCACTTCATCGGCCACGGGCGCTACCTGCCGAATAAAATGGTAAAGATTCTCACGCAGTTGCTGGTCGCCGATGGTAGCATAGTCGTCCAGTAGTTTCTGAAACGTTTCGAGCGAGAAAGCCTCCTCCGACCCTGGTAAACCAAGCAGCACCACATTGGCCAGTTGCGCCACTTCGTCAGCCGTCATCTGGTTAAATTTCTTCCGGGCGACCTGGGCTACAGCAGGTTCGTAGTCGGTTTCGGCACCGGGCCGTTTCAGAATGCACAAATCAAACAGAGCAAAATCTTCCCAGACAAACCGCAGCGCCCGCGATCCATCCGGCATTTGGTAGGTCAGATTCGTCCGCGACCAGTCGAGCACCGGCATGAAATTATAACAAACCGTTTTGATGCCACAAGCCGCCAGATTCCGAATCGACTGCTTATAGTTTTCGATATACAAGTCTCGGCCCGGCCAACCTTTCTTAATATCTTCATGAACCGGCAGGCTTTCGACTACGGCCCAGTGCAGCGGACTATAACGATCATTACTGGCTTCGACCAGTTGTTTACGTTCTTCGATAGCCTCGACCGGCCAGCGTTCGCCAACCGGAATCTGATGCAGGGCTGTAACAACACCCGTACAGCCTGCCTGCCGAATATCCATTAGCGACACCGGATCGTTCGGCCCGAACCAGCGCATCGTCTGCAGCATTCCCATGTATGTGTTTTTAATGAGCGAAAGAGTGAAAGAGCGAAAAGCTTCGCATGAGTGCAGAATTAATACCGGGCGGAGCCTTTCACTCTTTCACTCTTTCACTCTTTCGCTCTTTTAAACTCCCGTTCGGCGAATTCCAGGAAAACCGGCCAGTCGGGTGCGTCGGTATGGCCGCCCTCGTGGTTTCGAAAAGCCACATCGCCCGCCATCACCGATTCGTCGGGTTTGGGCATTTCGGTTGCGCTTATGCCTTTTTTACCCAGCAACGTATAAACCGGACTTGCGCCTACACAGGCCAGAAATTCGCCATGTGGGTCGGCCCACAAATCTTTAGTTCCTCCCGTAATGAAAATCGGGCGGGGTGCAACCAACGCAATCAGTTCATGCGCATCGACGGGCATGGTCTGCCAGTTACCGCCGTATTTCACGAAGTTTTCGGCCATCCAGTGGTATTCGCCCGAGCCCGCTACGTTGTCGATTGTTTCGCCATAATTGCGTTTTTCGAGCGAAGCCCCCATTGAGCCCGAACAACTGGCAAACACGATGGCCCAGCGCGGATCGGTAGCGCCAGCCAGCAGGGCAGTTTTCCCCCAGCGCGAATGCCCCTGAATACCGATCTGTTTGGGATTGATGGCTTTATCGGTTTCAAAATAATCCAGTGCCCTGCTGAGGCCCCAGCACCAGGCCGATAAAACGCCCCAGTCGTCGGGTTTGCGGTCTTTCCCTTCGTTAACGAGGCCGATAATACCTTCGTGTAAGCCTGCTCCACTGTCTAGCTGAATCATGCCCGTATGGAAGGTAGCTACGGCCCACCCTTTGGCAATCACCCGATTAATGGTAAGCATCGGCGTTGGGAAAGCGCCCCATACCAGCACCATCAGCGGCACCGGCCCTTTCGCATTGGCGGGCACATACAGCGTCATGTTCACGCTCGGTTTAGCCTTTGGGTAATGGGAGTTATCGATATGACCGACAATTGTTTTACGGATGGCTTTACTACCCAGGGCCGTATCGGTAACCTCCGTAACTTCGAACCGCACCTTTGGTGTATTTTTCGGCGTTTTACCATAAACGTCGGTCAGGAAATCGTTCAGAATTTCGGGCCGACGCTGTTTCCACCAGGTGCTGGCATCCTTTACGGGTTTGCCGTTTTTCAGTACCAGCGGATCGGGTAATGTGTAGCTGCTGGCCTTTGCTTCGTCGTAGTTCGTCCAATTGCCCCAGCCCGAACGAACGTATGTATTTCCGGCTTCATCATACCAGTTAGTCGATCCTTCTTTCTGCTTAACATGAGCCGGACGTTTTGGGTCGTCGGCAGGTGCAGGCAATGCAGGCTGTTTCAGATGAAATTTAGCCATTACCTTCTCCCAGTCGGCCTGAGCCGCTGCCCGCATTTTATCCATATAAGCCCGGCGCTCTTCGGGCGACATTTTCATAAAATCGGGCGATTGAGCATGAGCTACATTGTCCAACAGCACAAAGCCCAGCAGCCAGCAAACGCAGTATAGTGAACGCAGTTTTTGCATAAGGTCGGAAGGTTGATTGGTGATTAGTCATTGGTTAATTCTAATGACTAATGACTACACAAAGAATGGTACGTCTTTCGGAGCATATTTCCGCATACCCTCCTCATTGATTTCTACTCCAATACCGGGCTTTTCGGAAAGCGGAATAAAGCCTTTTTCAACCATTGGTCCATCGAACGTGACGATCTCTTTAAACATCGGTTCTTCGTGGAAATAAATCTGCCATTCAAGAATCAGAAAGTTGGGCACCGACGCACAAACATGACTCGATGCCATCGCTCCCAGATACGATGCGACCATGTGCGGGGCAAAGGGCACATAATAGAGATTTGCCAGATTGGCAATGCGTTGAGCTTCGCCCAGCCCGCCAGCCTTCTGCAAATCGGGCATGATAATGTCGACAGCGCCAATTTCGAGCAGCCGCCGAAATCCATGCGCCAGATAGTGATTTTCGCCCGCACAGATGGGCGTGTTCGAGGCTTCGCGGATCTGGCGGTAGGCTTCGGGATTTTCGGCCGGTATGGGTTCTTCCAGAAAGAGCAGATTTAGTGGCTCCATCATTTTGGCAACCCGCCTACCCGTTGTGACATCATATCGCCCGTGCATATCGACGCATATATCGATTTTTGGGCCAACCGCCTGCCGCACACCTGCTATCTGATTATACATCCGTTCCAGTTCGCCGGGGCTGGCAGTCCAGTTATAGGCGTCGTATTTGTTAGGGTCATTGCGCTCGTCGATGTCGTATTTTACGGCCGTAAAACCCATATCGACGGCCCGTTTGGCACTTTTGCCAAAGGCTTCGGCACTGGTATCGGTTTCGCGGTAAGCACCTGTGTCGCAATAGACCCGGATTTTATCCCGGAATTTTCCGCCCAGCAACTGGTAGACGGGCAAACCGAGGGCTTTACCAACCAGATCCCAAAGGGCCGTTTCAACTGCCGACAACACCGAGATATAGATACCGGCCTGCGCCCCTTCGAAAAAACCCGCTTTCCGAACGTCTTCGAAAATGCGGTGCACATTCAGCGGACTTCGGCCTTTAATGCGCTGGCCGATCATTTTTACGAGGTAGTACGTCCCTACCGATGCATCGACCGCTTCGCCACACCCCCAGATTCCCTGATTGGTATGCACTTTCACGAACAGACTATGCCCATTGCGGGTGTAGCCGCATTTGATGTCGGTAATTTTCAGGTCGGAAGGGGCCGACGATTGAGGTGTTCGTTCGATGGCAGTTTCAAGACCAGTGCCGTAGCTGGATAGCGACGAGGCCGCTAAGGCACTGGCAATAGCACTTTTGGTCAGGAACGAACGGCGTGATGTCGTTTTCATCTGAATAAAAAAGCTCCCAACCGGCAGCGGCCGACCGTCCCAACGGGGCGTTTAGAAACCGAGTTTTCATGCCTTGGGGAGCGTGTGCCAGCATGAAGGTTTCGTGGTTGCAGAGTTTAGGATCGTTTACCAGGTGCGGGTTTTCAAATATTCCTGAATCTGCTCTTTCGGAACGGGCAGTTCGTTGAGGTGGGCGTTGAGCCACTGTGAAAAATCCTTCTCTATCTCGTCGGACCATCGGTTGTCGATCTGGCCGGGCGTATACTTCTGCTCACGTAGCCGCTGGTGCCCAAACATATCGCGCAACCGTACAATTTCCGAGGTTTTCACTACTTTTTCGGCCAGATGGGGAGGAATGAAAATAACGCCCCCATCGCGTCCTAACACCACATCGCCGGGCATTACGGTAGCTTTACCGATGCGGGTTGGGTGGTTGATGGCCACCAGCGTTGTGTTCAGATCACCGTCGGGATTGTTAAGGTGATGCGAGGGATGGTATGACCGGAAATAGGACGTAAAGCCGCCAATTTCTTTCAGGCCCGCAATGTCGCGGATAGCCCCTTCGTAGACAATTCCATTACCGGTTTTAGCATAGATGGAGTTACCGAGGTTATCGCCAATGGTTGGTCCATCTTCCTGCATATCGAACTGATCGACCACATATACGTCGCCTTTTGTGAGCATGTCGATGGGCCAGGCATTCTGCGATTTGACGCGTCCATCTTTTTCGTGTCCTTTTTTGTCGATTACCCGATGGATATCGGGCCGACCGGGCATAAACGTAGCCGTAAGTGCGCGCCCAACCAATACACTGTCGGGGTTGATGGTTTGCCAGCCGCCCGAATACTGATACTTAAAGTTTGCACCTTTCAGCACCGCCCAGGCTTCTTCGAGCGTAACCAGCTTCATACGCTTCAGAATGGCATCGGGCACTTTCGGACGACCATCGGCAAACCGATCGCCTTTCCATTCGGGCGTGAGCAGTACGAGTTCTTCTTTCGAAATCTGCTGCGCTACCGACCGGGTTACCGATCCGGCCAGTGCCAGCACAGCCATAATAAAGACTACTGATTTCATAATAGCGTAACTAATTTTTCAGGGTTTAGGTATTTACTCAGTATAAGGCCGTTAGCTAATCCATTCTACCTAATGCAACCGATTGAAAATTTTATCACAAAATTCCTTTCCTTCACTAAACATCCCTCCTGCTCAATCGCAGGAGGGAGTCCTGACTACCTATCTATGATGAACAAAGTAGGACGTTGGAAATTGACAATCAGCCATCCGACGCTGGGTACTATACTTCACAACCAGGTAAGCTTCAATTTATTTTTAGTATTTCAACCGATTGCATAAAAAATACCAGAAAATAATAACTATTTTAGAGTTAAAAAGCATACAGTCACTCGCTTTTACTCTTCCGGTCATCAGTAAGGCCCGAATTAGTTGCTACTAATGTCAAAAATTTTCGCAACCGATTGCATATAAGGCGTAGAATAAATTTACCTATACCTTATATGCCACTTGCCAGCTCCCCTCTCTTATGGAGAAAGAAACCACCATTTATGACATTGCCCGATTGTTGAACCTCTCACCAGCTACGGTTAGCAGAGCCCTTAACGACCACCCAGCCATCAATAGCAATACGAAAAGTATGATTACAGCGACGGCAAAGGAAATGGGCTATCGGTCGAATACATTTGCCAGTAATCTTAGGCGCCAGCGAACCAATACAATTGGTGTTATTGTGCCCCGGCTAAACAGCAATTTTATGTCGACCGTATTGGCTGGTATGGAAAAGGTAGCCAATAAAGCTTCTTATAATCTGATCATTAGCCAGTCGCTGGAATCGGTTAAAAAAGAAATGGCCAATGCTAAAACGATGTTCAATAGCCGGGTCGATGGGCTGCTGGTGTCGGTTGCTTATGACACCGAAAACACCGACCATTTCGATGCTTTTATTACTAAAGGCATTCCATTACTCTTTTTTGATCGGGTAATCGAACATAAGCAGGGGACCAATATTGTTATTGACAACGTAAAAGCTGGCTATGAAGCAACCGCGCATCTGATTCAACAGGGATGCCAGCGCATTATGCACGTAACGGGCAATCTGAAGCGGAATGTGTATGCCGATCGACTTAAAGGCTATAAACTGGCTCTTATGGAATTCGGTCGCCCTTACAACGACGAACTAATTATGGTAACGGATCTGAGCCAGGATGCAGGCATGATGGCAGCCGGGACAATCCAGTCGATGGACAAGCGGCCCGATGGTCTTTTTGTGACCAATGATTTCTGCGCTGTAAGTTGTATGCGGATGCTGAAACAGGCCGGGTTTTCCATTCCCGGCGATATTGCCATTGTCGGCTTCAACAATGACCCAGTATCGACGGTGATTGATCCGAATCTGACGACGATTAATTATCCTGGCGAAAAAATGGGCGAAATTGCCGCCCAGAGCCTAATTAACCACTTAAATGGTGCTATGGATATTCAGACGACCAACACAATCATTCTGCACTCCGAGCTGATTGTTCGGGAGTCGTCTCAGAAAAAGAGCTAATCAGGTCAAGTGGGCACCGCCCGGAACGCGAAAACCTTACACAAAAAACCCCGGCAAAATGCTATCACCGGGGTTTCTATTCGACATATTCTCTCTATATGTTTTATCTTATAGCGGTTCGCGCGCTTTTAATTTTCTGAATAACAATTGGTACACACTTCGGATCTGGGCAATTGCAGATTGCAGGTTCCAGAATCACCGTCACATCTATATAACAGGTACCATTCGAACTATACAAACGGATTGTATAAGGCTGACTGGTGATTGGGTTCGGCAGATTCGTGAAGCTCACAGCACCCGCCGTTACCGTTAGGTTTGTTGGTGCGCCATACACCGGTCCATTTCCATAGGTGCTGCCCATTACAATATCGGCACGTTCGGCGTTTATCAGTCCTGTCAGATCAATGTGAGCATCATTGTTGGCTACTGCCCCTGTGCAAGTTGCCGTTACTGCCTGGGGAGGGCCCGCAGTTAGCGTCGGCATGGCATTTACAGTTACCGTTGTCGACGTTGTAGAGCTACAGCCGGTCGAAAGTACACAGGTTGCCGAGTAGGTTGTAGTTAAGGTTGGCGATACCACAACCGATACGGTTGCATCGCCCATAGACCACTGAATGGTTCCTCCATCGCAGCCACCAACCGTCAGCGTAGCCGACTGTCCGGCACAAACCGTTGCGGAGTTGATTGTCAGAACGGGCAATGGATTGACGGTAATGGTCGTGCTCGTCACATCGGAACATCCTTCGGCGCTGGTCACGGTTACTGAATAAACACCATCGGCCGATACCGTAATCGATGCAGTCTGTTCATTTGTCGACCAGACATAGGTTGCACCTCCACTAGCTGTCATCGTCGCACTTTCGCCCTGGCAGATGGTAGCGCTGCTAACCAGTATCGTAGCCGTTGGCAATGGGTTGACGGCAATGTCTCCGCTTGCAGAACCGGTACATCCGGCACCGCTGGTAGCTGTTACGGAATAAGTTCCGGCAACTGTACCAACGGCCATGTTCGACGAACCAATCTGAGTGATTCCCGCTGAGAACACATAGGTATCGAAGCCGGGCGTGGCGGTTAGCGTTGCCGACTGTCCCGCACAAATAGTAGCCGAACTCAATGCTACAACAGCAGCGGGATTCTCTGTAATAGTGGCGGTTGCGGTGCCCGAGCATCCAGCAGTGCTGATTGCCGTTACGGAATAGGTACCGGCGGTTACGGCTGTCGCCATATTGGGTTGCCCAACTAAAGGAGTCAGTCCGGTTGAGAAGATATAGGTATCGTATCCGGGTGTTGCCGTCAACACGGCCATCTGGCCTGTGCAAATCGTAGCAGACGTGAGTGTTACATTAACAACAGGACTAACCGAAATACTTCCCATAGCCGTTGCCGAACAGCCCGCACTACTAATTGCCGTTACGGAATAGGTACCTGCTGTTGTGCCTGTAGCCATGTTCGATGAACCAATCTGAACCAATCCAGATGAGAATACATAGGTATCAAAGCCTGTTGTTGCCGTCAATGTAGTGGATTGGCCCATGCAAATGGTAGCCGAAGTCATGGTCACTACTGGTAACGGATTCACTACCACGGTAGCTGATACGCTATTCATACAACCACTACCATTCACAACTGTTACAGAATAAGCAGTTGTGCTGGCTGGCGAAACCACTAACATCCCTGTTGTATTCACATCGCCAGTACTAAATGTATAGCTGCTGCCGCCCGTAGCGACCAACGTTGCTGATTCACCGGCACACACTGTGGCCGAGGTCATGGTGGCCGTTACGGAGGGGTTCACTGTCACCGTGCCGCTGGCCACTGCCGAACAACCCGCTCCTGAGGTTACCGTTACCGAATAGGCCGTCGTGCTGGTTGGCGACACCACTAGCAGCCCCGTCGTGTTGGTCAGCCCCGTTGAGAAGTGGTAGCTGCTACCACCACTGGCCGTCAGCGTCGCACTTACCCCCGAACAAATCGTCGCCGAGGTCATGGTGGCCGTTACGGAGGGATTCACTGTCACCGTACCACTGGCCACCGCCGAACAACCCGCTCCTGAACTCACCGTTACCGAATAGGCCGTCGTGCTGGTTGGCGAGACCACTAGCACACCCGTCGTGTTACTGGTGCCATTGGAGAAGACATAACTACTGCCGCCACTGGCCGTTAAGGTGGCCGACATGCCCGAACAAATCGTCGCCGAGGTCATGGTAGCCGTTACGGAGGGATTCACTGTCACCGTACCACTGGCCACCGCCGAACAACCCGCTCCTGAGGTTACTGTTACCGAATAGGCCGTCGTGCTGGTTGGCGAAACCACTAACATCCCTGTTGTATTCACATCGCCAGTACTAAATGTATAGCTGCTGCCGCCCGTAGCGACCAACGTTGCTGATTCACCGGCACACACTGTGGCCGAGGTCATGGTGGCCGTTACGGAGGGGTTCACTGTCACCGTGCCGCTGGCCACCGCCGAACAACCCGCTCCTGAGGTTACCGTTACCGAATAGGCCGTCGTGCTGGTTGGCGACACCACTAGCACACCCGTCGTGTTACTGGTGCCATTGGAGAAGACATAACTACTGCCGCCACTGGCCGTTAAGGTGGCCGACATGCCTGAACAAATCGTTGCCGAGGTTAGACTGCCTGTCACAAACGAGTTCACCGTCACCGTGCCGCTGGCCACCGCCGAACAACCCGCTCCTGAGGTTACCGTTACCGAATAGGCCGTCGTGCTGGTTGGCGAGACCACTAGCATACCCGTCGTGTTGGTCAGCCCCGTTGAGAAGTGGTAGCTGCTGCCGCCACTGGCCGTCAGCGTCGCACTTACCCCCGAACAAATCGTCGCCGAGGTCATGGTGGCCGTTACGGACGGATTGACTGTCACCGTACCACTGGCCACCGCCGAACAACCCGCTCCTGAGGTTACCGTTACCGAATAGGCCGTCGTGCTGGTTGGCGAGACCACTAGCATACCCGTCGTGTTGGTCAGCCCCGTTGAGAAGTGGTAGCTGCTGCCGCCACTGGCCGTCAGCGTCGCACTTACCCCCGAACAAATCGTCGCCGAGGTCATGGTGGCCGTTACGGACGGATTGACTGTCACCGTACCACTGGCCACCGCCGAACAACCCGCTCCTGAGGTTACCGTTACCGAATAGGCCGTCGTGCTGGTTGGCGACACCACTAGCACACCCGTCGTGTTACTGGTGCCATTGGAGAAGACATAACTACTGCCGCCACTGGCCGTTAAGGTGGCCGACATGCCTGAACAAATCGTCGCCGAGGTTATGGTGGCCGTTACGGAGGGGTTCACTGTCACTGTTCCACTGGCTACCGCCGAACAACCCGCTCCTGAGGTTACCGTTACCGAGTAAGCCGTCGTGCTGGTTGGCGACACCACTAGCATACCCGTCGTATTGGTCAGCCCCGTTGAGAAGTGGTAGCTGCTACCACCACTGGCCGTTAAGGTGGCCGACATGCCTGAACAAATCGTCGCCGAGGTCATGGTGGCCGTTACCGACGGATTGACTGTCACCGTACCACTGGCCACCGCCGAACAACCCGCTCCTGAGGTTACTGTTACCGAGTAAACTGTTGTATTGGTCGGCGAAACAGTTAATATGCCCGTCGTATTGCTAGTGCCATTGGAGAAGACATAACTGCTACCACCGCTAGCAGTTAAAGTAGCAGGAGTTCCGGCACAAATCGTTGTTGAGGTTAAAACTGCTGTAGGGTTTGTGTTAATCGTAATCGACCCTAAGCCTGTCCCCGACGCAACACCTGTACAACCCGCACTACTAACCGCCGTTACCGAATAGGTTCCAGCCGTTGTACCTGTGGCCATATTCGTTGTACCAATTCGCGTTAGTCCGGCAGAGAATGTGTAGCTGGCATACCCTGACGTTGCTACTAATGTTGCAGATGTACCAGCACAAATGGTAGCAGAAGAAAGAGATACAACGGGTAACGGGTTCACAGTAATAGTACCAGTTGCCGTACCGTAACAGCCTGCGGAATTGACGGCCGTTACGGTATATGTTCCCGTAGCCGTACCACTGGCCACATTGGACGCTCCTATCTGCGTTAAACCTGACGAGAAGGTATAGCTACTAAAGCCCGAAGTTGCCGTTAAGCTTACCGTTTGACCGGCACAAATGGTAGCCGAGGTTAAGGATAACGCTAATGGTGCACAGGCATAGCCAGCATCAAACGTAAAGTTATTTTCGCCGGAAGCGCCCAAGGTCAACGTAATGATCCCCGCGGCACTAGCATCAGAGTCGATCGCATCAGCATTAGTGCCGGTGGCCGAATTTGGTAGCGTACTAATGTTAAACGCACTAACACTGGTTGGGAAACTTAACGTATAGCTCCCTCCTGATGTCAATGTTAAGTTATAGACCGAACTGGATGTAGTTGTCCCCGTAGCTGTCGAAAAATAATATTCGCCATTCGTATCGGTTGTGGCCGTTGCCACTGTAGTTCCACCAGGCCCTGTCAATACTACCTGCACACCGGCCAGCCCCAGTTCACCAGGGTCCTGTATGCCATTGTTATTATTATCGCGCCAGACTCGGTTACCGATCTGAACCGCAGGCAGATCGCAGGCTAATTCAAGATCGCCCAGACCATTGGCTTTACCATACGTTGCTACGTCGCTACTTACATACACCTGCACACTCGTTGCGGGACTTCCCGACCCATCGGAGTTTTTAAACCGGCGAATACCGCCCGCATCAACACTATTAGTTGGGTCCATGACCACCGAAGCGACTTCACCCTTGCCCGGAAAAAGCGCCAGCCCGCCCCCAGCCATCTCCAGGTGATAGGGATTTGATGTATTGGGTAATGCAATAGCATCGCCATAATAGTATTCGCCACCACCCGGCCCCTGACTCGTGTTTGCTCCAGCCGTTGGTACACCATTACAAATCCGGGCATTATTTTCAATAGTCCATTGATTTACGCCCGTTGTACACTTGCCAGCCCTTAAAATATCACCCGGAGAAATGGCTCTATAAAGTGTCGAATTGTCGGAGGTACTCGTCCCATAGTTGTTATTGCCATACTGATCACCGAAGCGATCACGAATGGCCAAAATCATAGCCCCATCGACAGGATCGAACTCAATATCGGCCAGAATCGGCTGCGGATAACTGGCATTTGCCAAATCATTCCGTGCATATCGGTTTGGAATAAGCCCGGTCCCCGCCTGAACATTCGTCCACGGATACCAGCGGTCAGCCCGGCTTACACCAGTCTGGTCGTTATCCGACGCACCCTTCTGATAGGTTAAGGGAAATGTTAAAACCGTAGTGAAGTTGCCGGTCGATGGATTAAATTCGAACACAACGGCTTTCATACCCGTTGTGTCGCGGGCTCTCATTGCGGTGCTACCACCGGTCGAACCTGTCCCATAACTTAATGTTGTCGACACGGCTTCATTGGTCGTAACCCCACCTATATAGACTTTATCACGATAATATTTTAAGGCAAATGGGCGAAATACACTACCAGAGGTCTGACTAACTGCTGGCAAGGTATAGCTGGTAGGTGTGCCCGCGGTTGGGTTCGCACTGGTTGGATTGATAATGGGGATTTTATACAGAGACCGATCGCCAAGGTTAACAACATACAGCTCCGTGCCATCATCCGATATTTCCAAATCGCCCAGACCAGCTTTACCTACCTGATCAAAAGAAGTTTCATCGTGGTTCAAAGCAGTTAACGCATTCGGAAGGCCACGGCCTGAGTTCGTACCAACAACTGTTGTTCCGCCGATTGAAGGTGCCGAAACGGCAGATACGGCCGTTGGAAGTGTTGTAAATGCAGCATGGGTAAAGGTAGTACCAGAGGGCTTTGAGATATAAATAGCTCCGGCACCACTTGGCCCTAATCCAGAATGCCGTTTTACGAAAGCAGAGGTATAAATAAACTTAGTAGCTCGCTGGTAAGCCACCCCATAAACCGTTCCGATCTGATTGTTTAGTCCGGCTGCTGACTCCTGCGTCGTATTGCTAGTGCCACTGCTGGTAGCACTATAAGGAAGTGTAACCAGCACACCGGCTGTGCTCGATGTTCCGGTGCCCGTTGAGTTACCATTTACGTAACAGGGTAAAATAAACGTAGGGCTAGCCTGGCAATAATCGGCCGGATCGTTAATACCGAAGTTAGCGGTAGTAGTTGGAGCCGTAACAAACTGAATCGACGTAGCGCTATTTGTCCCTTTGGGCCCGTCATAGGTACCGGTTGGCAGGTTGACAAACTCAAGCCGGTATATGGTACCAGACGTTACCCCTGTAAACGAGTAAGTACCTGCCGCTGTACCCGTAGCCGAACTAGTAGTAGTTGTTGCCACTAAGCCAGTACTACTATACAAGTTGACTGTTACTCCACCGACCCCTATTTCTCCGGCCAGGGGAGCAGCCGTCGAGTAGCTACGGACACCATCTTCATTAAAGTCCCGATAGACCGTCCCTGATATCTGGGCGAATACCGATTGGCATAAGACTGTAAAAAGAATTAGAAAGCCAGTGATCCGAGAAAAAAACAATAGATGGCACCTTACAGTACCAGGTATCTTTTCACTATGGCACGAGTAAACGTCTTCTTGCATATAAGTAACATTTAAGCCAAAATCAATTGGAGAATCGACCCCTAAACCCATCAGGATGTTATCTGGATCTATTTGCTCTAAATGAAGGCAGCACAACTACGCTACTAAGCAGACAAACAAGGTGCCAATGTTTATCACATATAAAATAAAGTATCCTTTTTCGAATCTGTAAGTCAATAAAAAGTATATATAGAGACACCAATTTAGTATGTACCCTAATCAAGTTTGTAAAACACTTGCAATTAGCAAATAAGGAGCAACCGCATATACTAATAAATTAATTTACAAGCAGTTAATAGATTAAATTTTACAAAATTTTCCACTAAAATATACTCTACAGAGTAAGTAAAGTATATTTACTACTAACCAAAAAGTATATTCAGGTTAAATTTTAATAAGAGACAAAAAATATTTTTTAGTTCATATTTTATATAGATAAAGTTATATCAAAAATGCCTAATTAGTCGTGCCTACTAATAGTGTGCCAAAGTTGCATTTGATTACAAATTATTGCTCGTTAAGCGTATAATAAGCCATATACATTCGTTTACCAAATTGCCACTGAAGCCATCTGCTAGTCGTAGCTATACTGGAATAGAAGTTTTCCCACCCGCTAAATCTCCGATTGAGTTTGTTGTTTCTGTTCGTATATTTGAGACCAGTAGCTATACCGAAACGATCATAAGTTTTACTCTTTAGCTCGCTTTCAGTAGCTTACTTTTTTTCCCGCCGGAACCTCTTTTTATCGCTTGCAGGCCTTTTCTGGCCAATTTTTATCGTTACGCTGACCCTTTTGCTGTTGCTGTATCATGAAAGTTTCGCCTTCCCAACCTTTCCAAATCGTTTACTCGCTGCTAGAACATGAATTCCTGGGCTATCTCATCGAAGCATTTGTAGTACAGTTGAATGGCCGGGGCGAACTGACTCTACTCAACCAAACCCTTTCGACCCAAAACGTTGCTGAATTTTCTCAGGAATTAGATAAACGAGATTTCGAACTGGTGCGGCTCATCGAAAGTATTCAGCAGGACACTATCGTTAAAAAATTCAATAACCGTAAACTTCCGGCTGTCGATTTCTTTCTCAAAATCTACGATCCGCACAAAGGCGATAAACTAATCCAGGAAGCAATCTGTGGCTACCTCGAAAATATTAAGGCACAGATTATGGCACTGTTGCCCGGTAAGCCTTTCTATATTATGGGAAATGATGGTAACCCAGCCTGGGCAACCATCGAATGGATGCCCGAACCAGCCAAAATCCATTTCCACTTTGTTCGTAATGCCGATTCAACGCATTATTTCCCAATTATCCGCTACCCCGTTGGCGACAGTGGCGAAACCGAACGTGTGGAGTTTCAGTCGAAAGGCGCCTTGATGATCTGCGATGAACCAGCTTATATGATGGTCAATAATCGCGTCTATCATTTCAGCAAAAACGTCGATGGAAAAAAAATTCGGCCGTTCTTCTCCAAAAACCACATCGTTATCCCCAAAAATATTGAACAACAGTATTATGAGCGGTTTGTAACACAGCTCATAGCGGCCTATGACGTATATGCCAAGGGGTTCGAAATTAGGGCTGAAGCCATGGAACCAGTACCTGTTTTGACTGTATCGGAAATGGTTACCTCGAGTCGAACGGTTTCGGTAGGTTTACTCAACGATTCGCCCGAGCCCGACGAAGAATCAGGGCAACGAATCGCATTCGATCTGTCGTTTCAATACGGCGATTTCACGTTCCGCTTCGATAGCTTTGGACCATCGGCCAATGTCAGTCTGGAAAAAAAAGGAGAAGACTACATCTTTCATAAAATCCGTCGCGACCAACGGCTGGAACGTCAGAAGCTGGCCTTTCTGCGAGAATCGGGCCTCGATCTCCGGCATGGTCGCCTGGCCATTCCCAAATCGGAAGCATTCACCTGGCTGGCCGACAATACCCTTAACCTTCACGAAGCTGGTTTTCTGTTACGACAGAATGCGCAGGATAGCAAACGATACTTTCTCGGCTATTCAAGCATTAGTGTGTCGATTGAAGAAGGTCGCGACTGGTTCGATATTTATGCCAATGTTCGCTTTGGCGAGTTTGAGATTCCTTTCCTGAAACTACGGACGCTCATTCTTAACAAAAAGCATGAGTTTACCCTCCCGAATGGCGAAATAGCCGTCATTCCGGAAGTCTGGTTTGTCAAATATTCCGAATTGTTCGGATTTATCGAACAGCCCGACAGCATCGACCCTCGTGATGCCGACCGGCTCGTTCTACAAAAACATCACCTGGCCCTGGTGCAGGAACTGGAACGCGACAACCTGGCCACAACCGTCATGAGCCGGAAACTCGAACGGCTCCGCGATTTCGAAGAAATTGAGTCCTTTGCTATTCCGAAAGCATTTAGAGGTACGCTCCGCCCATATCAGCAGGCTGGCTACGACTGGATGAATTTTCTACGGCAATACCGATTTGGCGGTTGCCTGGCCGACGACATGGGGTTGGGAAAGACGGTTATGACACTGGCCATGTTGCAGGGACAAAAAGAAGCGGGTGCCATGGAACCATCGTTGTTGGTAATGCCAACTTCGCTGCTCTATAACTGGGAACTCGAAGCCCGAAAATTTACGCCCGACCTCCGCGTTATGGTCTATACGGGTACTTATCGGGAAAAAAATACGGCTCAATTTGATGAGTATGATCTGATTCTTACTTCTTACGGCATTGTGCGGATTGATATTGATTTGTTGAGTGACTACCGCTTTAACTATATCATCCTGGACGAGTCGCAGGCGATAAAAAACCCGTCGTCGCACATCACCAAAGCGGTTATGCAACTCAATGCCGCGAATCGCCTGATTCTGACGGGAACACCGCTCGAAAACAGTACCATGGACCTCTGGTCTCAGATGTCGTTCATTAATCCGGGTTTGCTGGGCAGCCAGTCGTTTTTTCGGAACGAATTTCTGATTCCCATCGAAAAACGACACGATGAAACCAAAACCGCACGGTTGTATAGTCTCATCAAACCGTTTATGCTCCGGCGAAACAAGGCCCAGGTAGCAACCGACCTTCCCGAAAAGGTCGAGAGTATCCTGTATTCAGAAATGACGCCCGATCAGGAAAAACAATATGAAGAAGCGAAATCGTTTTATCGCAATCTGATTCTGGAGCGGATCGAAGAAGATGGCATGGCCAAATCGCAGATGATCGTGTTGCAGGGTCTGACCAAACTTCGGCAAATTGCCAACCATCCGCGCATGGTAGACGATGAGTATGAAGGTGACTCCGGTAAGCTCTCCGACGTTCTGCTCCGGTTGGAAACAGCCATGATAGAGCATCACAAAGTGCTGGTATTTAGCCAGTTTATCAAACACCTGAATGTGGTTCGGCAATATCTGCGGGAAAAGAACATCAAATATGCCTATCTGGATGGCTCCACGCAGGATCGACAAAGCCAGGTCGAACTATTTCAGACCGACGATTCAGTAAAGCTATTTCTGATTTCGCTCAAGGCCGGTGGTTTAGGCCATAACCTGACGGCAGCCGATTATGTGTTTATTCTGGACCCCTGGTGGAATCCTGCCATTGAAGCACAGGCCGTAGACCGCGCCCATCGGATAGGCCAGCAAAAGACCGTGTTTACGTATAAGTTTATTGCCAAAAACACCGTTGAGGAAAAAATTCTTTCGCTGCAGCGCGCCAAACAGCAACTGGCTGGCAGTCTGATTGCTACCGAAGAAAACTTCATGAAATCACTCACCAAGGAAGATATTATGGTGTTACTCGAATAAGCAGCAAAACGATTCAGGAGTTTTTTGGGAAGATATGCGCTGGTGATCGTTATTATGCCAGTACACTATCATTCACCTAAAAAACTCAACGTATGAACGTTAAAAGCACATTCGGAATCATTTTAACGCTGGTCGGGCTGGCAGGTCTGATTTATGGTGGCATCGACTTTACAAAAGGCGGTGTTGCTCAGGCGTCTTTTGTGTATGTAATTATCGGCGCTGTTTTTTTCTTTTCCGGCGTTAGTTTACTCCGAAGTACCAAATCGTAGTGCAAAAGCCACAGGAGAGCAGCGGTCAGTTGTGTTCTCTGCTCTCCTGCGGTAGCTATCGTAAATAGACCCCAAGGGTTTGTTCGTCGCTAAGCACTACATCAACATGGTCGGTTAAGGTTGTGCTCAATTCATAGCCTTTATAATCGGCCGCAACCGGATAGCGAGGGTAATTTCGATCGATCAGTACGGCAACCTGTAGTTTCCGTACGGGCACGTTTAGAAAAGGCTGTAGACTAAACGCAAGCGTCCGTCCCGTATACAGCACATCATCGATAACAATAACCACCTTATTGGTATAATCGAGATCTGCCCGGTCGGGTTCTACCGTTGGTTGCGACGGTTGTGTCTTATCGAGGTTGAGCTGCATGATTTCTACAGCAAAGGGGGCAATTCGCTGCAATTCGTTGGCCAATGCTTTCGCCAGTACGAACCCCTCGCCCGTAATTCCGGCCAGCAGCAGCGCCGTTTCCTCAAAATTATTTTCGTAAATCTGAAAAGCAATCCGTCGAATTTTCTGTCGAATTTGCTCTGCATTCAGAATAAGTGTTGGCTGAGCGGTTTTCATAAAGCCAGTAATATACGATTGAAGGCGCAAAGATGAGAAAAGTCAGCAAGCCAACGAAAAAAGTTAATTGGCATGGCTAATTTATCATCGCTGGACTAATGATTTTGGCATAGTTTTCGCCAAGGTAGGGACATACTCTCCTGCTTTTTAAAACATGAATTTCCTTACCACACTCGTCCTGCTACTTAATCTGAGTCTCCCCCCTGTCAAGAAAACATCCGATTCGGAAGTTATTCAAACCGTACAGACGTCATTGCGGAAAGGAAACGCCGGGCTACTGTCGGCGCGATTCAACAAAACAATTGAATTGGTTATCGATGCCGAACATGTAGACTTTTCGTCGGTAGAAGCTACCCATGCCGAACTTATACTCCGTTCCTTTTTCAGAAAATACCCTCCCCACAACTTTCAGTTCGTTTATCGGGGTGCTTCCGACAAACTTCGCTACAGCACTGGCATCTACAGCACCGAAGGCCGTACTTTTGCCGTATATATACTGATGCGGCAGACAGCCGACCGGAATTATGTGATCAATGCGCTGCATTTCAGAAAAGAGTAACTCCGAATGACCAATGTATTGTAGAAATACCTGTATCAGACAAGCTAAATCGCTGTATCTTTGTGCTTCATTTTGACGCTTGGCCGTTGGCAGTACTATGATTGTTAAAACTAAAAAATACGCATTAGACCAGAAAACGTACATTAATATCGCGTTGCGGCAGTGGATAAGAGATAACTGGAAGTGGGGATTTTTGCCATTGGGTCTTATTATTCTGAATGTTGTGCTAAGCCTGACAGGCATTTACCCAAATTACTGGATTTATATTGTTGTTGTGCTG
The DNA here is from genome assembly GCF_037201965.1 of Spirosoma sp. SC4-14. NCBI lineage: Bacteria > Pseudomonadati > Bacteroidota > Cytophagia > Cytophagales > Cytophagaceae > Spirosoma > Spirosoma sp. SC4-14. Next base: position 6,925,460 of record NZ_CP147518.1, read on the forward strand.
CTAACCATTCTGTATGCCCTTTTCTGGGCCGTTCAGATTACGGGTATTGCGCAAATGGAGCAGAGTAAGGCTCTTTTTCAGAAGTACATCTACGAGATCGACAGCCGCCAGATTCTAATGCGCATTAACGTAAAAGAAGGCGGTATACTGAAATGGGATCAGATCAGTGAGGTTTCGAAAGAGAAAGAAGCGTATCTTCTCTTTCTGAACAATACCGAAGCATTAAAAAACGTAAAGGCCAACTGGATTGCCAAAACCGTAACCAAAGGACTGGCGAAGGCTCAGTTTATTTACTTACCCTATTCCATTTTCAACAGCGAGCACGACCTGCGGTTTATGGATGCCATTCTTCGGCGGAAAGGATACCTGCCCGAAAGCGCAGTACCAGCCGAAGCGGTGAAGTAGACACTCACTATTCACTATTGCCATTAGGGCAGTTAAGACCAGAAGCCCCCCAAAGTGCTTCGTCTTAACTGCCCTTTTTTAGTATATTTGGTAAAATATCAACCACCTATGCAGGCTATTACACTGACCATACCGCCCAATCTGAACGTCTTTTCGGATGATGAACTGTATGCGTTCTGTTTAGCGAATCCCGAATTGCGTATAGAGCGTGATGAAACAGGCCACATTATTGTTATGCCTCCCACTGGATTAGAAAGCAGTTTTACAAGTGGCGAACTTTTTGGAGAAGTCCGCAATTGGAATCGTCAAACTAAAGCAGGTCGCACATCAGAATCAAATGGCGGTTATACCCTGCCAGATTCGTCAATGCGAGTGCCCGATGTCGGCTGGGTGAGCAAAGAGCGGCTCATGAGCGTAACATCCGAAGAATTAAAAAAATTTGCCCATGTTTGCCCTGACTTCGTTATTGAGGTCCGATCCGAATCAGACAATTTAAAAGAACTGCAGGCAAAAATGCAAAAATGGGTTCAGAACGGCGTGAGGCTCGGCTGGCTAGTTGACCCACAAACTCAGGCAACAACTATTTATCGACCAGGGATAGAGCCCGAAACAAAACTATTCACTGAAACGCTTTCAGGCGAAAACGTGCTTCTTGGCTTTACACTAAACATACAGGAAGTTTTAACTTACTGACGAAACTGCCTCAAAAACGGAGAAAGGATATAGCGAGGCTATATCCTTTCTCCGTTTTTTGTTCATTCCAGGCAAAGGCAATCTGGCTTACTTTGCCTGATTCGTAAAGTCAACAACGGTTAGTTCACTGATCCAGGGGCCAACCACTTTACCGAACTCTTTATGGGCCGGATGGGGCAGATAGGCGTCCCGGTCTTTCTCTGAATCGAATGTTAGAATGAATGCGTGGGTCAGGCCATGCGCATGGTTTTCGGGGCTGTTGTTTGTTCCCCATTCAAACCCTTTAATTTCTTTGATTTTCGAAGGAAGCGCTTCAAACGCGGCTACAATTTCTTTAACCTTTTCGGGCGTAGTTTCGGGTTTAAATTTAAAGAGCACAATGTGCTTCACAACATTGTTTTTCATGGATTTTACGGGCGGATCGCCATTAAGCGTGTGAGCATACGTAGTGACCGAGAGCAAAACCAGAGCCACAAGAGTAAGAATATGTTTCATCTGCATAAAAAGCACCCCAACCCCAAAGGGGGCGTTTGGAAACCAGCATTCATGCCTTGAGGAGCTTGTGCCAGCATGAAGGTTTCATAAATCTATAGCGTTTAGGAACAAAGAAAATAAAAGTGATACCCTACTATACGTCTGAACCGCCAGGCGGCCTGGCGGTTCAGACTAATTCAGATTACTTCGACAGCTTCGCCTTCAGGTTTTCGTTCAGCGCTTCGAGGAAATCTTCGGTATAGAGGTAGTGCTCGCCAGCAACCAGATTCTTCACATCCGGGAACGCCGAAATAGCCAGGTCTTTCGTCATTTTGCCGCTTTCTACGGTTTCTACGCAAACGGCTTCGAGCGCATTGGCAAAATCGATCAGTTCCTGATTGCCATCCAGTTTACCCCGGAACGCCAGACCACGTGTCCAGGCATAGATTGAAGCAATTGGGTTGGTCGATGTTTTGTTACCTTTCTGGTATTCGCGGTAGTGACGTGTAACGGTTCCGTGAGCCGCTTCGGCCTCCATCGTGTTACCGTCGGGCGTTAGCAGTACCGACGTCATCAAACCCAGCGAACCAAAGCCCTGGGCAACTGTATCCGACTGAACGTCGCCGTCGTAGTTCTTACACGCCCATACGAAGTTACCTTCCCACTTCAGCGCCGAAGCCACCATGTCGTCGATCAGGCGGTGTTCGTAGTGAACCTGGCCTTTGAACTCGGTATCGTAAATTTCCTGGAAGATGTCTTTGAAACGCCCGTCGTATTTTTTCAGGATCGTATTTTTGGTCGACAGATACAACGGCCAGCCTTTTTGCAGGGCTACATTAAAGCACGAACGCGCAAAGCCTTTGATCGACTCATCGACGTTGTACATACCCATTGCCACACCCGGACCTTTGAAGTTGAACACTTCATATTCCTGCACGGTGCCGTCTTCGCCTTCGAACTTCATGGTCAGTTTACCTTTGCCGGGCACCACAAAATCGGTAGCGCGATACTGATCACCAAAGGCATGACGACCGACAATGATTGGTGCTTTCCAGTTCACGACCAGCCGTGGCACATTGCTCATCACGATTGGCTCCCGGAAAACCGTACCGTCCAGAATGTTCCGAATGGTGCCGTTTGGCGATTTCCACATCTGTTTCAGACCGAACTCTTCAACGCGTGCTTCGTCGGGGGTGATGGTGGCACATTTGATACCAACACCGTACTCTTTAATGGCATTGGCCGCGTCGATCGTTACCTGATCATTGGTCTCGTCGCGGTATTCGATGCCGAGGTCATAATATTTAATGTCAACATCAACGTAGGGCAGAATCAGCTTGTCTTTGATGAATTTCCAGATGATGCGGGTCATTTCGTCGCCATCCAGTTCGACAACCGGATTCGCTACCTTAATTTTTTCCATTGGACTTGGGTATATAAACGATTGAAAACGATACAAAAACTGGCCGCCCCGCGACCCGGCGCAAAAGTAGTGAATTAGGGACAACAGGTGAAATATAGACTGCGTCCTTTTGCTGGTCACGGCATTTGTTTATCAAGTACAAGCCATTTTTCATAGCTTGGTACACTTATTATCAAAAAATGTACTAGTGTCAGAATTTTATGATTCATCCACCATGCAACCTTTCAAACGAATACTTACTAGTTTCTTTTTGCTCTATGGCCTTTCTCATTATGCCTATTCACAATTATTTTTTACGGATGGCTACATCGTACTGGCTTCCGGCGATACCATTGCAGGGCAGGTTCGGGAACGCAGCAATCAGCTAATCGAATTCCGGCCTGGGCAGTCGGCCAGTGCGCAACCTTATTCCCCCCAACAACTCATCAGCTATTATTCGGATGGTACGAACCGTGTGAGTGTTCGGATCACCGAAGAAGGGAAAGTATCTACGTATTTTATGCGTGAGCAAGTCGATGGCTACATTGGCCTCTATAGCTTACAAAAAGCAGAAAATCACTTGACTCATGCCATTCGTTTACCCGATAAAACATTCGTGCCATTGCGCGGAAACCTGTCATTACTCATGTTAGCCAGGCATCTGACAGAATGCTCAGACCCTAAATTCAAACAATTACTAAATCCTCAGACTTTTTATATTGCTACCAGTAAACTTGAACGTATCATCAAAGCCTATAATGAATGCGTCAGGCCAGCGCAATCGGTGCCTCGACAAAGAAAGGTTTTTCGCTATGAAGCCGGCATATCGGTTAGTGCTGTTGAAAACAGTTGGGTATATGGCCACACGGATAAGCTAAACACAGTCTATTACAACCCTTTCGGAAAATTTAGCTCAATGTATGCAGTAGCCCTGGGAGGCTTTTTTACAGTTGCACCCCAAAAACGGCTCTCACCAGGCATAGAACTGTTAGCCAGTTGGTATAAAGGAAGTCGCTCAGTTCCTCTTACTAACCCACTCGACCCTACAGCACAAGGCAATCGGCTGTATACATTCAATGAAACTTATATTGCCTTGCCCATTACAGCCCGTTATATATGCATTAATAAAGCTATCCGCTGGTATTTAAAAGCCGGAATTGTGCCTACCTTATCAACATCGGTACATGGTAAGTACTCCGATACTAACCTGAACCTACATAATGACGATATTCCTATCCTGAATAAAACAAACATTGGCATTGGCTATATAGCCGGTATAGGATTAGATTTCACCTTAAAAAAGAAACGTCATTTTTATTTTGAACTTCGCACAATGCCTCATTTAGTACTGGATGGCGTAACCCGTACGGCGACCTCACGATCCTTTCAGGCCACCCTACATATTCCACTTGCCAAGCATAAATAAAGCTGGCGATTTTTTGTAGTAAATAATTTACCACATCAATATTTTGCCGTATTTTTATGAGGTACTACCCAATCATACCCTATAAAATTTGGCATTCCCAATGAAAAACTGTACAAAATTAGTAGTTGCTCTACTCCTGCTTCCTGCCTTACTTTTTGGGCAGTCGAAAAAAGCAGCCAAGTCGGGCGACAAAATCGAAAAACTAAAGCAGGAGGCCGTTGCATCGGTTGAAGCCAACAAAGATATGGCGCAGCAAATCAACGACATGCTGTTCAGCTTTGCCGAACTGGGTTTCCAGGAAGAGGAGTCATTTAAATACCTGACGGGCCTGCTCGAAAAAGAAGGATTTACTGTACAGAAAGGAATAGCCGGTATTCCAACTGCATGGATCGCCACCTGGGGATCGGGTAAACCACTCATCGCCATCGGTTCCGATATCGACTGTATTCCGAAAGCCAGCCAGAAACCCGGCGTGGCCTACAAAGACCCAATCGTTGACGGGGCCCCTGGCCACGGCGAAGGACACAACTCCGGTCAGGCACTGAACATTGTGGCGGTGCTGGCGGTGAAAAAACTGATGGAACGCGAAAAAATTCCCGGCACGCTCATGCTATGGCCAGGTGTTGCCGAAGAACTTGTTGGTACCAAAGCGTTCTATGTACGTGATGGCTATTTCAAAAATGTAGATGCCTGTATTTTCACTCACGTTGGCAATAACCTGGGCGTATCGTGGGGCGACAATGGGAACAATGGCCTGGTTTCTGTAAAATTCAACTTCGAAGGACAGGCAGCCCACGCAGCCGGTGCGCCCTGGCGCGGACGAAGTGCGCTGGATGCTGTAGAGCTGATGAACGTCGGCTGGAACTTCCGTCGCGAACACCTCGAATTAACGCAGCGCTCGCACTACGTCGTATCGGACGGTGGCGACCAACCCAACGTAGTACCATCGAAAGCCTCCGTTTGGTACTACTTCCGCGAGCGGACCTATCCTAAAATCAAGAAACTCTTCGAAACGGGCGTGAAAATTGCCGAAGGTGCTGCCATGATGACCGATACGAAGGTTAGCTACGAAATTCTGGGCTCGGCCTGGCCCGTCCATACCAATCGGGTTATTGCAGCGGCAGCCTACGAAAACATCAAGAAAGTAGGGTTGCCAACCTGGACAGAAGAAGATCAGTTGCTGGCCCGAGCTTCGCAGATTGAATTGCAGGCTCCCCGAATCAATGGCTTAGCTACAAAGCTGGACTCGATGGGAATGCCAACATCATCGGCTCCGGTGGTTATGATGGGTGGTCAGGCCATGACACCAATGGGGGGTGGTTCCGACGATATTGCCGACATTTCGTGGTCGCTGCCAACCATTGTGCTGCGCTATCCGAGCAATATTCCGGGCTTACCGGGCCACCACTGGGCCAATGCTATTTCGATGGCAACGCCTATTGCTCACAAAGGCGTTGTGTATGGCGCCAAAGCCGAAGCCATGACGCTGATCGATCTGCTGATGAAACCCGAAATTATTAAAGAAGCCTGGGTGTATTACAAAGATGAGCAGACAAAAGATATTAAGTATGAGCCGTTGATTTCGCCAAAAGAACAGCCAGCCATCTACCTGAACAAAAAAATAATGACTGAGTTCAAGCCGAAGCTGGAGCCATTCTACTACGATCCGTCGAAGTATAAAACCTATCTGGAACAGTTAGGCATCACCTACCCAACCGTTCGCGACGATCAGCGGGAAGCCGTTAAGAAACAACTCGAAAAGGATAAATCGTCGGCCGCTAAAGTATCATCGTCGCGTACCGAATAATACGGCAAACACCCGGTTTACTGCATTTTCCCTTTATCAAAAGCGATGGACTATCCATCGCTTTTTTGTTGCTGGTTACTGTATCATTCGAAACATACTTGTTCGAATCAGTGCGATTTGACGGTTGAGGATCGTCTCCGCCTGCGCCCAACCGCTAACGCAAACAGTTTTTCAGAATCAGAATAGCAGGTCAGTAGATAAGTATAGTTGGAAAACGAAAAGGGGCCTGATATTTTTGACTAATTCGTTTTTCCGATGATCTTATGGCTCATACCTCCTTTAGCCGTTACGCATTATGGGCAGTGATTGGCCTGCTGATTGCCAGTTGCACGCGCGATTATCCTTCAACGGCGCCATATACTCCGCCTTCCAACCCAAACGACCCGAGCGTAGACCCCGCCAAATATCCGCTTCCCGCCGAAAAACGACTGTATATCTCAAACGATAAAGTCAAGCTGGGCATCGACCTGAATATGGGGGGCGCCATGACCTACCTGTCGGAAGCGAACAGTTCCGTAAACATGATTAACAATTATGACCTTGGCCGCCAGCTTCAGACCTCACTCTATGCCGGGCCCTACCCGTACTCGGTAAACGGCAAAGATCCCGTTTATAACTGGCGAAATCTGGGCTGGAATCCCGTTCAGACCGGCGATTACTATAACCATCCAGGGCGTATTGTCAGTTATCAGCAGACGCAAAATCAGCTTTATGTAAAAAGCGTACCGCTGATCTGGCCTCTTTTCGACGAGCCCGCCGACTGTATAATGGAACACTGGATGACCTTAAAAGATAACACCGTTCATGTTCGCAGCCGCACTACGGTTATCCGACGGGATACAACTCAATATGAAGCCCGAACGCAGGAAACGCCCTGTATCAATGTCAATGCGCCCTGGTATCGCCTGGTTTCTTACGTTGGTATGCAGCCTTTTACGAACGCTGCCGTCTCCGAAAACACCAACGTTGAAGCGACTCCTCGTTACGGAACCGAAAACTGGGTGGCCATTCTCAATGCTCAGGGCAGAGGGCTGGGACTTTATAAACCCAGCGAATTTCGGTTTCAAACCAATGGGTATCCGGCCGCAAAACGGATTGGGGGCGAATTTGATATTGAGAGCAACTATATGAACAGCAGCCCATTTCTTCTGATCGACTACAATGGGCAATATGAGTACGAATACACGCTTATACTGGGGTCTTTAGACGACATTCGGCAGTTTGCATACAGCCAGCCAAGGCCCGCTACGGTGCCTAACTATCGGTTTACCAACGACCGATTAGGTTGGTACTACTACAACGCCCGGGATACAGGCTGGCCCATTCAAAACGAGCTGGCTGTTCGCTGGCAACGATTCGACACCACCAAAGCCAATTTCCGGGTTAGTAGTCCACTGGTTTTCTGGCGAGCAACCGATTTGCCGAAAATCTATATTCAGGCAGCTTTTACGACCAGAGCGACCCAGGCCAGGCTAGTCTGGCGACGGCCGGATGATATCGATTTCTACGACATACCCGAGCGTTATATCGATTTCCCCATTATTGGCGACGGGCAGTTTCGAACCTATGAAGTTACACTAGGAGGCCAAACCGGCTGGGAGGGCGTTATCAATCAGATTTGCCTGCTCAATCCGCAGAATAATCTGGAACAAGGCTCAATGATGCGATTACGAAGTATTACGGCCACACGGCCCTAAAAACAAAAAGGGTAGTTGATTAATCAGACCATCTGATAACCAACTACCCAAACTACCTACTCCACTTGTTCTACGCTAAGAATGGCGTTGCAATTGCCAACACCTGCTCTTTGGTCAGTGGTTCATCAAAGGCACCTGTTACCTGTTCTGTACCCAGGCCTGTCAGATTTACAACATCAACGCCACCCTGAACCCGCATGTCCTCACCGGCATAAACGGCCGATGGCATACCCATAGCCCCCATAATCCATCCACGGCTACCGCCCAGATAGCGAACTTTAGCAGCATGCATTGCCTCTACAGAGTGAATTTGCAGTGCTACAGTCAGAATATCGGGGGCACTCATCAGATTGGCAGCCTGTCCTTTATAGGCCCGCACACCCGTATCTTCAAATGCCTGCGACAGCGCCATAAAGGTTTTGTAGTTCGAGAACGTATCGGGGTACGCACCTTTTGCCGAGAAGTCAAATTTTGGCTTCGAGATAGCCGCACCACCCAACGCCGTTTTCAACAGGGCTACGTGCGCATTTTCGTGTTTGGCAATTTGCTGAAATGTGTTCCAGCCTTCCATACCGGTAATTAAACCGGGCGACGCCAAACCTATGTTATAAAACTCAGCCTCCAGATATTCGAGCGTTAGCGCAAAGTTGAGCACATCGGTTACCGTGCTGCTCTGGGCATACGCTTTATTGAGGATGGCTCCGAAGGCCACAGGCGCTACACCCGTAACCGCCTTCTTTAGAAAATTATGGAAAACGTGACGACGCGAAACATGGTCAAGCCGTTCGAATACGTCAGCATCTACCTTTTCAATTTCGTTTAGTATGTTTTGTAGATTCATGGCTGTTAGTGTTTATGCGTGCCCGCCGTTTTTACCATTGATAATTTCCTGAACATAAGGCCGAACCAGTGCCAGCACCTCTTCAGGCATACGAGCCTCCCCAAGCCCCGAAGCAGCAGCCACGATATCGTCGCCCGCAAATGACATGGTTTGGGGATGTAGCATTTCACTAATAATGGCCGTGTGACGAGCCTCTACAGAAACAATCTTGCCAGCCAGCACCAAATAATCGGGCGTGGTAATATACTTACCGGCACCATTGTAGGCCGATACACCAACGGCCTCGAACACACGGGCTGTTCCTAAAACAGACTCGCGGCTGTTAAAATTAATGCTGCTGAAATTTGGGGTCAGCCCCGGAATGGCAGCACTACCCAACGCAGCTTTGAACAATTCGCGGTGAGCAATTTCATGGTCGCGAATGTCCATCAGAATAGCTTTTTCGTAGCCATTCATGCCCATGTATGGGTTCATAACTACGTGGGTGTAGAAAGCCGCTTCCAGTTGTTCGAGCGCATACGCATAGTTCAATACGTTAACGTCTTTTGAACCAATATCGCCAAGGTCTATGGCTTCGCCAGCCCGAGCCGAGCCAGTTGCCAGCGGTTCAGCGATTTCGCTTTTGCAGGCATTTAATGCAACGCCTGCTGCTGCAGTAGCGCCCAGATAACGCAGAAATACCCGGCGCCCTAAAGCTGCCGAAGCTTTACCGGTAAAACCCTGTGGGATCACCGTTGGGTCTTTTGGTAGTTTTTCCATTGAGTATATTAATTGTTTAGTGGAGTTGTTTTCCGTACGTCGGATAACATCATTAACTACGCACAAACCCCCTCAATGGATTTTTATTTTCTATTGTTTTATAGCTATATTGATCAGATCTGATTTAACGGGCCAAAAACGACCGCTTAATAAGCATATTGCCTCAAAAAGAAATAGTTACAACGTATCTAAATAAAGTACCTATTTTACTTGTAGCCGGGCCGTTTCCGGTAAAAGTTTTAAACAATTTAGCCCGATATGTTGCTTAGACAATCGGGCTAATACATACGTTACGTGTTTTAAACAAACAGCTCACACACTTTGCATGGTGCTTAACTTCCGATAGAATCCTTCGTCCAATGTCAGCAATTCATCGTGTCGTCCCCGCTCAACAATTCGACCCTGATTCACAACCAGAATTTCGTCGGCATGTTGAATAGTGCTCAGTCGGTGGGCAATGACCAGGGTTGTTCGGTTAGTCATCAGCCGGGTTAAGGCTTCCTGCACCAATTTTTCCGACTCGGTATCGAGCGCCGACGTAGCTTCGTCCAGAATCAGGATGGGCGGGTTTTTCAGAATAGCACGGGCAATGCTGATTCGTTGCCGCTGCCCACCCGACAGTTTTCCGCCCCGATCACCAATAATGGTCTGATAACCATTGGGCTGAGCCATAATAAAATCGTGCGCATTGGCAATGCGGGCCGCTTCCATTACGTCGGTTTCGGTAGCCGCATTCCCAAAAGCGATGTTATTGAAAATTGTATCGTTAAATAGAATGCTCTCCTGGGTAACAATGCCCATTTGCGCCCGTAGCGACTCCATTGTACAATCGCGCAGATCGATGCCATCAATCAGTATCTGCCCGGCTGTTGGATCATAAAAACGAGGAATCAGGTCGGCAATCGTCGATTTACCTCCGCCCGATGCGCCAACTAAGGCAATTGTTTTTCCTTTCGACAGATCGAAACTGATGTTTTGCAATACAGAGGTGTCGGCATTATAGGCAAAGGAAACATTTCTGACCCGAATCTCTTGCTGAAAACCACTTAGCGTTCTGGCTCCTGGTTTATTTTGAACAGCCGGTTGGGTATCAATCAATTCCAGAACACGCTCGCCCGAGGCTACGCCCCGCTGCGATCCACTAAAGGCATTGGAAATATCTTTGGCCGGACGCGTGACCTGCGAAAAAATAGCGATATAGGAAATAAACTCAGCCGCCGTCAGATCGGACTGACCGCTTAGCACCAGCGAACCGCCATAGAGAAGAATACCCGCTACAACGGCCACACCCATCACTTCCGAAAATGGCGACGCCAGTTCGCGACGATTCGCCAGCGACCGTACTGCCTGCCGGTACCCTTCGTTTTCGCGACGAAATTTATCGAGTATGAAGCCTTCGGCTACAAATCCCTTCACAACGCGCATTCCACCAAATGTTTCGTCGAACAAACTAACCAGACTGCTTAATCGCTGCTGGCCCTCCTGCGCATCGCGTTTCATCCGCCGAACGAGTGTAGCAATAAAACCACCCGAAATTGGAATAACGATGATAGCAAACAGGGTCAGCTTCACCGAAATGCTCAGCAGGGCAACGATGTAGCCAATCAACAGAAAAAACTCTTTAGAGGCTGCCGAGAGCGTATTGGCAATTGAATTTTCGACTTCCTGGACGTCGGTTGTGATGCGCGAAATGAGATTTCCTTTCCGTTCATTCGAGAAGAATCCCAGGTGTAGATGCAGGGTTTTGTCAAATACCGTTTCCCGAAGTTTAGCAACCATCCGCGCCTTAAACGACTCTAACTGACGTACCGACAGGTATTTGAACAGATTGCTGAACAACACCGACAACACAATTACAATACAAACGAACTGTAGCGTACCAATTTTACCGTACTCCTGAAAAACTCGTGCGAAGTAGTAATTGAAAAGTCCGGTAGGTGAAGTAGCGAACGAAGGTGGCGGCTGATTCAGGAATTTTTGCATTTCAGCCGGATTCACCTGATCGAACAGGATGCTCAAAAGTGGGATGAGCAACGTAAAATTCAAAACACCAAACACACTGGCAATCAGCGACGTCAGCACAAAAGGCGTCAGAAAGCGACTCAGTGGTCTGGCAAAGGAGAGTAATCGAATGTATGTTTTCATTGGTCATGCAAAGATACCGTCTGAACCGGGATTTGTGGGATTTAGCTGACTGACTTTGATTTACTTCGCTTCAAAGAAGCGTTTTTCAAAAGCAGGGAAATCAAAGTCAGTCAGCTAAATCCCACAAATCCCGGTTCAGACAACTTCCTCATACACTTCCCAATACGCCTTGGCAGCATTCGACCAGCTAAATTCGGTAGCCCGTCTTTTCATTCGTTCGGCCCGCAATGGATTGTGGCCAAAATCATGTAATCCATCATGAATGATTTTAGCCATACTTTCTGGCTCGAAATTCTCAAAATAGTAGGCTTCTTTCCCACCAACCTCGGGCAAGCTCGTCAGGTTTGCCATAAAGACGGGTTTGCCAAATGTCATCGCTTCAACCACCGGCAACCCAAACCCTTCGGAAAGCGAGGGAAATAAAAACGCTTCGCAATGAGCATAGAGCCAACGTTTGGTCGCTTCGTCGACGGCTCCCGGCATTAACAACCGGTTGGCAACACCCAGCTTTTGCGCCTGTTCGCGAATGTGCTGCGCATACGAATGGCCATCGGGTCCGGCCAGCACGAGCTGATAGTCAGGAAAGGCTTCGAGTAGCGGGAGTAGTGTATGAACGTTTTTTTTGGGATGGATAACCCCCAGAAATAAGAAGAAAGGCGAATCAGCAATTGAATGGAGGAGCGAATCAGGCAATTCTATTGGGGCTTCGTTCAGATCAGCAGCGACACCATTATAAATCACCCGAATTGGTTTCGACGATGAAATACGGAGGTGTTCTTTTACTACCGATGCCGTATAATCCGAAATGGTCGTTAAGGCCGATGCCCGGTCAGTTTTTTGCTGAAGGCGAGCCAGCTTCTGTGCTTTTTTCGTAGCCGAATAATCGGACCGTTCTAAAAAGTTGAGATCATGGATTGTCAGAACAAGTTGCGCCGAACCATTTAGCAAGGGAAATGGCAAATAAGAAGAATCCTGATGCAGACAATGCCAGACATCGTAACGGCCAGCAATACCAAGTTTCCGCTGCCACGACGCTTCCACATACTTTACCGAATCGCCGAAAATGCCCGATTTCCCTTTCGGCACTAAAAACGTGAGCTGCCACTGATTAGGACACTGCCGAACCAGTTCATGCCCCAGATGCAGGCAAACCTGTCCCAAACCACTGTTGAGATCACGTAATCGTTCGGTATCGATAAAAAGAGAAGGCATTTGTTACATTGTGAAGAGTCATTAGGCATTTGTCATTGGAAATAGTGCTTTTGAAACGATTACCTGCCTACACAGAGAAACCAATCACAACCAGCTAATGACCAATGACTAATTCCAACAATCAAAAGTAATCAGACGAATCGGAGTTGAAGCCTATCTTTGCAGTATGACTTTGAAAAATGATTTATTTCTCCGCACTGCACGCGGAGAACTGACCGAACGTGTTCCGGTCTGGATGATGCGGCAGGCAGGTCGCGTGCTCCCCGAATACCGGGCTGTTCGGGAGCAGGCTGGAAGTTTTATCACGCTGGCCAAAACGCCAGAACTAGCCGCTGAAGTAACCATTCAGCCAGTCGATGCCTTCGATGTTGATGCTGCCATCATTTTCTCCGATATTCTGGTGGTGCCAGAAGCAATGGGCCTTCCCTACGAAATGGTCGAAAGTCGTGGTCCCGTTTTCCCTGATACGGTTCGAACAATGAACGATCTGAAACGATTACGGGTAGCCGATGCAGAAAGCGATCTGGGCTATGTGCTCGATGCCATCAAACTGACTAAAAAAGAACTGAACAACCGGGTACCGCTGATTGGTTTTGCCGGAGCACCGTTCACTATTTTTTGTTACATGACCGAAGGCAAAGGTTCCAAAACATTTTCGGTTGCCAAGAAGCTCTTATATACTGATCCTGACTTTGCCCACGCGCTGCTTCAGCAGATCACCGACAGCACCATTGCTTACCTACAGGCACAGATTCGGGCCGGGGCCGATGTCATACAGATTTTCGATTCATGGGCGGGCATTCTTTCCCCCGAACAATATCGGACGTTCTCGTTGCCCTACATCAAACAAATCTGCGACCTCGTTACGGGGCTACCCGAACGCACCGTTCCCATCACCGTTTTTGCCAAAGGAGCCTATTTTGCCCGGCACGAAATTGGCCAGTTGAGTTGCGATGTAGTTGGACTGGATTGGAACATGGACCCCCACGAATCGCGGCAATTAATTCCCGACCGCGTGTTGCAGGGAAATTTAGACCCGTGTGTACTTTATGCTGATTTTGCCCAAATCAGAGCTGAAGTCAAACGTATGCTGAGTGCCTTTGGGCATCAACATTATATTGCCAATCTGGGGCATGGTATTTATCCCGACACCGACCGCGATAAAGCACGGTGTTTCGTCGATGCTGTGAAAGAAATGTAGTCTTATCCGTAAGCCGTAGCCAGAAAAGTGATTCAGTCTGCGGCTTACGGGCGCTTCACAAATTCTCCCTGGCTTCTTGTTTCAACTGGCTTTTATCAATTGGCACAACACCAACCGACTCACAAACCAGCCCTCCACCCAGATTCGATAAACCGGCAATAACACGCGGAGATTGTTTTAGGGCAATGCAACAGGCCGCAATACTAACCACCGTATCGCCCGCTCCCGACACATCGGCAATTGTGCGAACATGCGCAGGCAGTTTGTGTTTTTCGCCATTGAAGTCAATAAAAACACCCCGCTCCGAAAGCGTAATCAAAGCTCCTTTCAAATTAAGTTGCTGCTTAAGATGATCAACCGCTTCGTTAAACTCCGCAGGCTTATCGACATCAAAATCCAGCTTAAGTCCCTCTCGCAGCTCTTTCAGATTGGGTTTAAAAAGCGTGGTATTCTGATACGACAGAAAGTTTCGTTTTTTAGGATCTACCACCGTCGGAACGCCCTGTTCATTAGCAAAATCGGTGATTTCGGCGATAGCTTCTTTGCTCAGAACACCTTTGTCATAATCTTCAAAAATCAGGACATGGCAGGTCGGAATCAGTTCTTTTGCCTTGGCCACCAACTGTTCCCGTTCGGTCGCCGTAATGTATTTATCGGTTTCGGTATCGACCCGTACAACCTGTTGCGAACCTGCAATGATTCGCTCCTTAATGGTAGTCATGCGATCGTTGCTCCGAATCAGTCCATCGCAATTTAAGCTACGCTCGCCCAGTTCTGCAACGAGTTTATCGCCGGGCTCATCGGTACCAATTACCGAACAGATAATTGCTTCGGCCCCCAGAGCCTGCACATTCAACAACACATTGCCAGCTCCCCCCAATCGCAACTCCCGTCGCTGGACCGTCACAACCGGAACGGGGGCTTCGGGCGAAATACGCTCCACACGGCCCCAGACGTAGGAATCGAGCATTACATCGCCAATAATCAGAACACGTAGTTTGTCGAATTGATCAAACAACTCGTCAATTGTCATATCCAGAACCGGATTCATAGGGGCACAGAACTAGTTTAAAATGCAAAGAAACAAAAATCACTCCTGCTTTTTGAGGGGAGCCAGGTAGTTTGAGGAAGCGGGAATTTAGCCAATCTATCATCTTGTAGAAACAAAGCGTATATTTAGGCTCTAACAAATATACATTTGCTATGAAAAAGTATATTTTATCTAGTAACTTAATTGGCTTGTCGTTTCTGGCATCGGCTTATCTGTTTGCTTACCCAGCCAGCAGTCCTCAGCGATCAATACCCAACGTAGAGCAAGGTGGCGTGGTCCGGTGGGCGGGCGATTGCGTACGCTGTAGCATGGGCAATAAACATTGGCGTGCGCTCGATGGCAATTGCTACTTCCCAGTCGATATGGCCAAGTCCATCGGTGTTTACCCTGTATATCGCTGGAACAAACAGGGCCATCGGCAGAAACGGTATATCGATGTTGTTAAGCGGGAATTTATTCGAGAGGATTTTAAAGATTTCCCCAAAACGGAATACGTAGATGTTTCGCCCAGAAACATTGCGCGGGTTCGGCGCGAACAAAGTCAGGTAATGCCACTTTTTCGGCGAGAAACCAAAGCTGATTTCGACTTACCCTTAGGAGCGCCCGCCAGTTCGATGCCTAAAGCTGAAAACAATTTTGGCGCTTTCCGAACTTTCAATGGCAAGCCTCGCAATCGGCATACCGGCGTCGATTATCCGATTGCTGAAGGGCAGCCCGTTTTAAGTCTGGCTCCGGGTCGGGTGGTACTGGTAGGCGATCATTTTTTTGGTGGCAAGTCGGTTTACGTCGATCATGGCGATGGGTTGGTGGCCATGTATCTGCACTTAAATTCTTTTGCTGTTGTCAAAGGAGACCGGGTAAAAAAAGGCCAGAAACTGGGCGAAGTAGGTGCCACCGGACGTGCCACCGGACCGCACCTGCATTTAGGCGTGCGCTGGCACAATTCCCGGATCGACCCATCTGCCTTATTGGCTGCACCAGGTTCGCTTCCTCAACTCCAGTAGATTGTCGTTGTTAGAAAAACCTTAGCAGGATTATTTCAGTAGTATACAGGAAATAATTCTGCTAAGGTTTATTAAGAAATAAACGCATCAGCAATCTTTACGGTGCGGAAACTGGAAGGCAAGATTTGCCCCTCACTGACCGATTATAACAGGCTTCCTCAAACTTATACCGTATGTATTTTCTTGGCTTCGACCTGGGTAGCTCGTCTGTTAAGGCGTGTTTAGTAAATGCCGAAAGCGGCATCGCCGTTGCATCTGCCTACTTTCCTGAAACCGAAATGGCTATTGATGCACCAGAGGCCGGTTTTGCCGAACAACACCCCAATAGTTGGTGGCAAAATGCCTGTCTGGCCAGCAAGGCTGTTCTGGCCAAAGCCGAGGTTAAAGCGGAGGCTGTAAAAGCCATTGGAATTTCCTATCAGATGCACGGCCTGGTTGTTGTCGACAAGGATTTTACGGTACTTCGTCCATCCATTATTTGGTGCGATAGCCGAGCTGTTCCGTTCGGCAATCGGGCATTCAACGATCTTGGTCATGATTATACACTTCACCACCTGCTCAACTCACCGGGTAATTTCACGGCTGCCAAACTTGCCTGGGTAAAAGCCAACGAACCGAACATCTACGCCCAGGTAGATAAGTTTATGCTTCCTGGCGATTATCTGGCCGCCCGAATGACTGGCAACATTGCAACAACGGCATCGGGTTTGTCGGAAGGGGCTTTCTGGGACTTTCAGGCCAATGAGCCCGCACAGTTTTTGCTCGATTATTTCGGATTTGATAGCCGTTTAATCCCTACCCTTAAGCCAACCTTTGCTCCTCAGGGAGAATTAACCTCCATAGCTGCGGCAGAACTTGGGTTAGCAGCCGGAACACCGGTTACCTACCGCGCTGGCGACCAGCCCAACAATGCATTATCGCTCAATGTGCTCGAACCGGGCCAAATTGCGGCCACAGCCGGAACCTCTGGCGTTGTGTATGGCGTCAGCGATCAGGCAAGTTACGATCCAAAATCGCGCGTGAACACGTTCCTGCACGTAAGCCATACAGCCGAAAACCCGCGCTATGGTGTTTTGATGTGTGTGAACGGCACCGGCATCCTAAACAGTTGGCTACGCAATCAGGTTCTGCGCCGATCAATCAACTACGATCAAATGAACGTACTGGCTCATGAGGCTCCCATTGGTGCCGACGGTCTTGTATGCCTTCCTTTTGGCAACGGCGCCGAACGGATTCTCGAAAATGCCGATCTGGGTGCTTCTTTTCACAACCTACAATTGACCCGTCATGGCTTACCTCACTTAATTCGAGCCGCCCAGGAAGGAATTGTTTTTGCTTTATATTACGGTATCCAGATCATGAAAAGCGTAGGCGTGGGTCTGCAAACGATTCGGGCGGGCGAAGCCAATATGTTCCTTAGTCCGCTCTTCCGCGATACGCTGGCGAACTTAACCGGTGCCGCCATTGAGTTGTATAATACCGACGGGGCGCAGGGTGCGGCTCGCGGTGCTGGTTTGGGCTTAGGCTATTACAAAACACCTGCCGAAGCCTTCGCAGGCTTAAATGTAGTGCGGACCATCGAACCCGACATGCGCGCTCAGGAAGCCTATCGAGAAGCCTACGGACGCTGGTTAAAACTAATGACCGATTAGTCCATTTTCGCTAACTTATATAAAACTATACCACAACGTGGTCGATTATCGTCAAATTATCACTCTCGAACCCGAAAAGCTAGGGTGAAAACCAGGTATTCGTGGCATGCTTATCACGGTTGGCGACGTTCTTGGCTGGTTAGCATCTGGCATGACAATCAATGAGATAGCTAGTGATTTTCCTAACGCCCGAAGGTACTTGCTTTTGTAGCAGCCAAAGAAAATAACCTGATAGGATCATGAAGCTTCTGCTCGATCAGAACATCTCTTTTCGAATCGTAAAAAGCTAAAATGCCATTTCTCAATCGTTGAAGGAGTTCGCGAATGTAGTCTATATACGAACGAACTGAGGATTTTGTCGCCAAAAATGCGACACGATCATCACTTTCGATGAAGATCTGTACAATTTAACCACGCCACCTAAAATAATCTGGCTGAAAACAGGCGACCTATCGAACGACCAAATCGTAGAGGTACTGGTTTGCTTTAAAGCTAACATTGGCTATTTTTTTCTACTGATGAAAGCTGTTCAGCGATCTATCAAAGTAGCACTGTCAATTTATAACCTGCCCTCATGCACCCTATTTTCGCTAAACTCAATTACAAAACACAACCCGAAATTGCGGTTGTCAATGCACCCGAAGAGTTCGGAGCCGTTGTCAATTCGATGCGTCCGCTAACCAGCATCGTTACCGATCTGGATCAAATCCAGCAAGGTCAGTTCATGATTGCGTTCGTGAAAACCCAGCAGGAAGTTGATGCCATAAGCACAAAGGCGGCACAAAAACTACAGGGCGATGGTATTTTGTGGCTCGCTTACCCAAAAGGTAGCTCGAAGAAATACCGCTGCGATTTTAACCGCGACACAGGCTGGGCCGTATTAGGCCAATTGGGTTTTGAGAGCGTTCGGATGGTAGCCATCGACAACGACTGGAGTGCTATCCGCTTCCGACGGACCGAATATGTCAAAAAAATGACGCGTCAGGAAAAGCACGCGATTAGTGAAGCTGGGAAAGAAAAAACGAAACAGTAAATAGTACTCATGTTTTCATTTCTAGGTTAGAATTTATAAAATGCACCTAAATAATTTCTAAAAACCGCTATGAGAACTGTCTATCTACTTGGGGTAAGCTTTCTTTTGTTAACAAGTTGTACGCGTAATGTTCAGGTAGTCACGCTTCGGGGAAATAACGTGAAGCCTACCGACACAGGTTTGATTTTAGACAACGATACACTAACGCTTCGATATACATTTACCAGCGAGCGTGGACGCATTCACTTTTCAATAACCAACAAATTAAACCAGCCCCTCTATGTCGACTGGAAACGGTCGTCGCTGATTGTTGGTCAGGATAAAGTTGATTACTGGCGCGATGTGTCAGGCATTGAGTTGACGTCCTATAACAGCCGCTATGGTCGCTACTCCATTGGTAGAGCGGTCGGCACCGTTTCTAAAGATGAGCAGGTCACCTTTATTCCGCCCAAAACCAAAATCGACAAACAGCAATTTGTAGTATTGCCCACCGGCAATTTACACCTGTCTGGCACACCAGAAGTTATTCAGGAAAAGCCAAAGTGGAATCCTGAACGCAAAAAACCAGTCAACATCCATACCTTTATGTACGGCGATGAAAAAAGTCCACTATCGTTCCGTAACTATATTACGCTATCGACGGACAAGGATTTTAAAACGGAATTCCATATCGATACCCAATTTTGGGCTTCGGACGTAAAAGTTATGCCCTATAACCAACTTATTTCTGGGCCGGTTCAGCTATCAGATGGAAGCTATTCCAGATCGATTGTCTTCGATAAACCCGACGCGTTTTATGTGCCATTGCCAACACAACAGTAAAGGTCAGGCCGAATGAACGTTAGGAACTAATGTCAAATCCGTATATTTCGTCAACGAAACCAGTGCCACGGCTCAACCCCGTGGCACAATTATGTTTAAACGCTTCGCGACCTCTGCCTATGAACGTTTTACTACTACTGCTTACAACACTTGCCTGCGTGCCTGCTTTCGCTCAGTCGGGCGACGAAGCCGCCGTGAAAAATACGGTCAATCAGCTTTTCGAGGGGATGCAAACCGTGGATTCAACTATGCTCAAAACGCTCTTTACACCAACTGCTCGTCTGCAAACGGTGGTCAATAAACAGGGCGACATTTCGGTACGTGATGAAGCCATTTCGGTTTTTATCAGTTCGATCGGCAAAGCCAAAGCCGGTACGCTCGATGAGCGACTGGCGGGGATGGATATTAAAATCGATGGTGAATTAGCTACCGCCTGGACACCCTATGTTTTCTATTTTCAGGATAAAAAAAGCCACTGCGGAGTGAATGCCTTCACACTGGTAAAACTGAATGGAAGCTGGAAAATCCAGACTATTATTGACACCCGTCGGCGCGAAAACTGCCCCGACCTGCCCAAAAAATAGCTATTCGCTACGCCATTTGGGTTGCCGTTTTTCCAAAAAAGCCGTCATTCCCTCTTTGGCATCGGCAGTTTGCTGAAGTTGCCGAAACTGTTCGAATAAATAAGCCTGCTGCTCGCTCGATGGCAGGCTTTTTAATTGCTGAAAAGCACGTAAGCCAAACTGCATGGCAGTTGGTGAAAACTGCTTTAATTCATCCGTCAGTCGCGAAACCGCCATATCCAGCTCATTGATAACCGTAACTTCTGTTACCAAGCCTACATTTTTGGCCTCAGTTGCCGAAAGCGTCCGGGCGCGCAAACACAGATCGAGCGCGGTTCGGGCGGACATACAATCCAGCAAAACGGCCAGCACCTGAAATGGAAATAAACCACGCTTCACTTCTGGCAAGCTAAATGTAGCCGTATCGGCCGCTACAACATAGGTGCTCCCCCCAACCAGCAGGAAGCCTCCGGCATAAACCGGCCCCTGCACACGCGCGATACAGGGTTTGTGCAAATCGGCCATAATTTCCCCTATCCGAACCGGCCCCAACGGCTCAGGCACGCGAGCCTGCTCAGTATCGCCCATCGACAATGCTTTTAGATCCATTCCGGCGCAAAACGTATCGCCGGCTGCCGTCAAAACCACCATCCATACGGCGGATGTATAATGAGCATAGGCTAACGCAAAAGCCAGTTCATTTAACATAGCCGGATTTAGCGCATTTTTCTTTTCGGGCCGGTTCAGCGTAATCGTCAGCACATGGTTGTGAAGTGACACGAGAAGATAACGAAAGCCATCAGAATCGGCATGCAGACCGGGTAATTGAGCAACTTGATCAGCAGTGTATAACATGGCCGAAAATAGAAAAATACCGCTTAAAAACATTCCGATCCTGATTATACGACAAAGTCACCATTCGAGGTTATTCGGACAAATACATCGCTAACGCTCAACCATCCATGAGAACTCTTACGCTTCTACTCCTGTTTGTCAGCTTCTTCCGTGTATCGTATGCTACCCATCTGTTAGGCGGCTACATTCAGATAAAGCCCAGTGCCCCATCAGCACTCACGTACGAAATAGTAGTGATTGTCTATTACGACGAAGTATTGGGTAAAGAAGCCGCCAGTAGTGCAAACAGTATAACGGTTTGTTATGGCGATGGGCAAACCGGCAACGTACCCAGATCGACCCGAATTTTCTTCAATAATAATCAGATGAGCCGCAACGTCTACAGCATCAACCATGCGTATGTAGGCCCCGGTACGTATACAGTGGCAACCGCACTGACTAATCGCACATCGTCGCTAAACATAGCCAATAGTGCTACCCAACAGGTTCCACTGGCGCTCTCAACAACTTTTTTTACCACAACGCTCTTCAATCAAACACCAACACTATCGATTCCGCCGACAGGGTTTCAGATTGCGAATAAGCAACGAGTTGTTTTTCCGCTGGCCGCTACCGACACTGAAGGCGATAGCCTGGTTTATGCACTGGCCCGTCCATTGACAAGTCCAGACAACGATCCATGCACTCATCGGCAAGTGGCAGGCTATCAGTTCCCCAACGATTTTACGCAACAGGGGACGTTTAAAC
Source organism: Spirosoma sp. SC4-14 (assembly GCF_037201965.1). Classification (NCBI taxonomy): domain Bacteria; kingdom Pseudomonadati; phylum Bacteroidota; class Cytophagia; order Cytophagales; family Cytophagaceae; genus Spirosoma; species Spirosoma sp. SC4-14. The sequence goes on from NZ_CP147518.1 coordinate 6,947,249, forward strand.
TAAACAGCCACACGGGCGATCTGATCTGGGATGCGCCAACCCAACAAGGGCAGTTTAGTGTAGCCATCACGGTGAGCGAATACAGAAACGGCACCCTCATTAGCCAGACGTCCGAAGAAATTCCCCTGATTGTAGTCGATAAGCCTGTTACACCGGGTATTATTCCGCCGTATGAACCGGCTATGGAGGGAGTAGTTGTTACAGGAATAACCGAATACGGTTATAAAGATGCTTCTTTGTTGGTTTTTCCAAATCCAGTAGACGACCGCTTACAGGTAGTTATTCAAACCAGCAATCCAGGGATGGCGACTATAGTTCTCCTCAATGTCGAAGGCAGAACCCTGCATGAACTGTCGTTCCCCAAAGCAGCCTACCAGCATGAGCAGTTGATTGATATGGGAAGCCTGTCGCCAGGTGTTTATCTGTTACGGGCAACTATCGGCAACCGCTCAATAATGCAAAAGATAATCAGGAAGTAATTATACAAGCTGTTTCCAGGTACCCTTTATCCAGTTGTATTTGAGAGTACTTGGCAAAGCTTTCCACCAGTATTTAGTGACGTCGACCGCAAATGACGGCTGCATATAACAGTTAATCGCACAGCCTTCGCAAGCAGGTAGCCGTCCCTCCAGCGCTACTAATTTCTGAACCTCATCGGAACGGTACAAATCATAGAGCTGGCCGTTGATGGCAAACTCTTTCAGGCCTAAGTGGTAGCAGGGAAGCACTAATTTATTTTCGGGCGAAATAACGATGGTGGTACTTCCTGCCCGGCAAATCGGCGTTTCGACATGATTACCTCCATCCCGACGCAGTTGCAGGAAGGCATCGTTGATATAAATATTTTTCTGTTTTCCCCACCACGACATTTGTTGCAGCGCTTCTTCGGAGAAACGTTTACCCGTCTCAACCGTATTGTATTCAAAAACCGGATTCAGGATAAGCAGCAGATTATTTGGCAGGCAAATGTTCTCATGCATCTGCCGAATCTGATGCACATTATGCTCAAACACCGTGAACAGAATATCTGGCCGTTCGCCCAGTTGCCGGGCCATTTGAATAGATTCCATCACCTTGTCGAAACAGCGAACGCCCCGCGACAGATCATGCTCTTGGGCTATTGGCGAATCGAGCGAGAAATGGAGCATATCGACCAGGCCACGCAACCGTTCGGCATATTTCGGGTAAAGCAGGGCGTTGGTCGTAACGGTTGTGATAAAACCCAGACCTTTAGCCTCCTGAAGCAGATCGGGCAACTGACGGTGCAGCAACGGTTCGCCACCCGTAAAATCGATTACCCGAACCCCTAATCGTTTCAGGTCCAGAAAATTTTCGCGGGCGTTGTCGAGCGTAACGTATGGAGAAGGCCGCTCCCAGATGTCGCAAAAACTACAGGTGGCATTACAGCGGTATGTCACGTAGTAGTTACACAGAACCGGATGGGAGACAAGACGCATACGATGGCGGGGGTTGCAGGGATGGCGGGGAGTTTCGGGGAGGGTTACAGAGTCTTTCCCCGCCATCCCTGCAACCCCCGCCCTACATTATTCAAGCATTTTAAACAAACTTGTCAGTTTATCCTTCAGGTCTTTCCGATCAATGATGAAATCGAGGAAGCCATGGTCGAGGACAAACTCGGCACTCTGGAAGCCTTTGGGCAAGTCTTTACCAATCGTTTCCCGAATGACCCGTGGGCCGGCAAAACCAATGAGGGCCTCAGGTTCAGCAATATTGAAATCGCCAAGCATGGCATATGAGGCCGTAACACCACCCGTGGTTGGATCGGTGAGCAAAGACACATACGGCAATTTCGCTTCCGATAGCAGCGCAAGTTTAGCCGACGTTTTGGCCATCTGCATCAGCGAGAACCCAGCCTCCATCATCCGCGCTCCTCCCGATCGTGAAATCATCAGAAACGGCGTCTTGTTTTTAATGGCAAAGTCGATCGCCCGTGCTATTTTCTCCCCGACAACTGATCCCATTGAACCACCAATGAAATTAAAATCCATAACAGCCATCGTAACAGTCAGGCCATTCATTTCACCATACGCAGTTCGAACAGCATCGCGCAGGCCGGTTTTCGCAATTGTCGATTTTACCCGATCCGGATAGGCTTTCGTATCCACAAACTTAAGTGGGTCAGCCGAAATCATCGATGCATCGAGTTCAGTAAACACATTGTCATCGAAGAGGATGGAGAAATAGGCTTCTGAGCCGATCTTTTCGTGGTAATTACAATGTACGCAGGTATATGCATTGAGCTTGTGCTCACGCGAGTGCATTGCTTTTTTACAATTTGGGCATTGGTACCACAGACCGTCGGGAGCTTCCCGCTTCATTTCGGTTGGGGTCTGAATACCCTTATCTTTTCGGACGAACCAAGACATAGTCTAAGTTTACAGTTGAAGCCTGCTCAACAACAGGCCGGTTTTTTAGTTGACGCCAATTGGGGACGTAAAGATACGAAGAGCCGCGACCAATTTCCCTATTTACAGCAGTAGATAATACTTACGCCGGGGCGGATCGAACTTTTCAATGGCATAGCGAAGCGCTGTGCGCGGTATTTGGCGAATATGATCGTGTAAAAATTCTTCGAGCGCATCGGCATTTCGTTTGCCAACTTCCCGCAACATCCACCCAATTGCCTTATGAATCAGGTCGTGCTTATGTGCTAAAAGGAGTTCGGCAATAGAAAATGTATCGGCAAACTGATCGGCCCGAATAAATGTCATAGTTGAGACAATGGCAATCCGCTGGCTCCACAGGTGATTTTCCTGAGCCAGGTCATACAACACCGATCGGTCGCCCTGTAGCAGGGAGCGCCCAACCAGTTGCGGGCACGTTGCATCAACCAAATCCCAGTTATTGACGTATTGTCGATTTGCCAGATAATGGTCCATCAGGGTCAGCCGCTGGTTTTCTCCTGCCTTTCGAGCCTGGTATACCCAAATCAGCAGACCTGTCATCCGACACTCATGATACGGCTCTCGCAATAGCCGTTCCACATTGTCTGCCGGTAAGTTCAGGTATTTTTTAGCAATCGTATGTTGTTGGGGCATCGAAAGACCCAGAAACAGGTCACCCTCTCCATATTGACCGGGCCCGGTCTTGAAAAACCAGGCCGACACTTTGGCCCGTTCGGGGTTGGCCTGCGCCTGCAAGTCATTTTTTACATCTGTATAGATCACAGTCTCTAGCTACCTGATTAATCACGAAGGGCGTTCGTAAGATACAAAAAAGGGCTTCCTTCACGGAAGCCCTTTTTCAGGAAAAAAATGTATGGCTACTCGTTCAGTTTCGAACGAACAAACTCATTTTCGGGAAGCATTGGCATTGGATACAATACTGTCTTGTTGCGTTCGAACGTTGGCCGGTCAAGGTCGCTTGCCGAATACTGTCCTTTCAGAAATGTATCAATGGTCTTTTTGATCAGATCAGCATCGTCGTACCGTTCTTCTTCATCCATCACCAGCGTTCCGCCATCGTCGTCATGGGTAGGCCGGAATCCGTTGATTAGTTCGGGCCGGATGATGGTTGTTCCATTCAGGCTGGTTGGTGTTAACTGCTTCTCATCAACTTTAGCCGTGATACCAACCGGTTGCGATGGCGCTTCCGGTTCACTGCCAACAGGATCTAATTCATCGGTCAGCAGTAGTTGTTCTGGCTCTGCCGTATCGTCGGGCGTTGTAGCTAAATCAACTACCTCGTCCATTACAGGCTCCGGTTTTTCTTCTTCTGGCGCAACAGGGCTTTTAAGTTGATCCAGCAACGCATTGGTACCATCGAAACCAGCCGCAATAATGGTTACCCGCAAGCTTTCGCCCAGGTTCTTATCTGTGATGGCACCGAACTTGAACATTCGGGCTTCGGTCTGGATTTTCTTGGCAACGTGCTCCGAAATAGCCATTTGCTCTTTCAGCTTCATGGCATGCTCCTTACTTGATGAAATTGTGAGCAAAATACGTTTGGCTCCCCGAATATCATGATCGTTCAGCAACGGCGAGTTCAGTGCAGCCTCAATTGCTTTCAGAGCCCGTTCTTCGCCACCTGCTTCGGCCGATCCCATTACCGACTGACCAGCGCCTTCGAGCACTTTCTTAACGTCGGCAAAGTCAGCGTTAATGTCGCCCTGAGTGGTTATGATCTCAGCAATACTTTTCACTGCATTAGCCAACACATCATCGGCATGTGCATAGGCATCGGTCCAGGTCAGTTCACTATAAAGCTCGGCCAGTTTATCGTTGAGCACAACCAGAACGGTATCGCAACTTTTCTTGAGTTTCTCAATACCTTCGCGGGCCTGTTCTTTTTTGTCTGTCCCTTCAAAATAATACGGTGCCGTTACGACCGCTACGGTCAAAAGGCCCATTTCGCGGGCGACTTCAGCCACTACGGGTGCTGCTCCGGTTCCGGTACCGCCCCCCATCCCGGCTGTAATGAACACCATTTTGGTTGGCGGAGCCAGCAGATTCCGGATCTCTTCAATGCTGGCACGAGCCGCATCTTCACCAGCCTTTGCTTCCGTACCGGCCCCAAGTCCATCGCCCAATTGCAATTTGGTCGGCACAGGATTGTTCATAAGAGCTTGCCGGTCCGTATTGCAAATGGCAAAGTTCACATCCTTCATTTCCAGATTGTACATGTGCTTGACAGCATTGCCGCCCATGCCACCTACACCAACAACCTTGATTATTGTTGGGTTGTCGTCTGGTACATCGAATCTATAGCCTTGACTCAGCATCTTATTCGGTGGTGTCTTTTTGTGTAATAATAACTGCCTGTATATGATTAAACCGGCGCAGGCCGGTTACCCCCTCTTGGATATTAATAAGGATCTGTTTCGCTCCCACGTATTGGCTGCAACGCTTCCCGAAGCCAACCCAGCAAACCTCCTTTTTTGGGAGGCTCCTTTTCAGGAGTTTTCTCTCTGCCAACTGGAGGTCCATATTGAGGACGAATGGGCTGTTGCGGAATATGTTCTTCGTTGTAGGCCGCTCGGGTTGGATCGCTGATAAACGAGATTCGATCATCAATGGTTTTATATCCGGCCCAAACCAGTCCTACTGCCGTTGCATAGGCTGGGTCGCCAACCAGATCTGCTCTTCCGTTCGGTTCCAGATTTTCTGGATAACCGACCTTAGCCTCGGTTCCGGTTACACGGCTGAAGATATGCTCAACGCCCGGCACTAAAGCTGTTCCACCGGTCAGCACAATGCCTGCCAGCAATTTTCCTTCGTAGCCCGAACGCATAATCTCGGCCTGAACAAGAGCGGCAATCTCCCGTAATCGATCTTCCATAATTACGGCTACATTCTTCAGCAGCACGTCTTTAGGCTTACGATTACTCAAGCCAGGTACAGCAACGACTTCGTTAATGTTATATTCCGATGGATCAGCATTGCCAAAGCGTTTTTTGAGTTGCTCAGCCTGATCGGGCATAATTTTACACCCCGACTGAATATCGGATGTCAGGCTATTGCCTGCCCATGGGAACACGGCAACGTGCCGCAGTACACCCCGATAGTAAATAGCCAGTTCGGTTGTTCCTCCGCCAATATCGACCAGGGCAACGCCTGCATCTTTCTCTTCGTCGGTCAAAACAGCCAGCCCCGACGCCAACGGTGAGAGCATCATAATCTCCTGTTGCAGATTATTTCGCATGATGCACTTCCGAACATTACGTGCAGCATTTGCCTGAGCCGTAATCAATTGAAAATCGGCGCCGAGTTTAACGCCATTCCGACCGACGGGCTGATTGACGTTTGTTTCGCCATCGACCACAAAATCCATCGGTAATACGTGAATAATTTCTTTATCCGCCGGAATAGACGTACGGTACATATCGCTCAGCAGGTGATCGATATCTTCCACCTGAATTTCGTCGCCCGATGACGACCGGGTAATGCTGCCGCTCGATTTAACGGATAAAACGTGAGCTCCACTAAAGCTAACATTAACCAGATGAATGTTCAGGTTCGACTGATTCGATGCTTCCGACACAGCCCGGCGAATGGCACTCACGGTGTTGTTAACATTCACCACCGACCCCTTCGTTACACCGTCGGCCAGCGACGTTTCGCCAACGCCGAGAACTTCAAGCGTTTCCTGATCTTTGTTATTGCGGACTAACCGACCTGCCACTGCACACACTTTCGTACTGCCAATGTCCAGACCTACTACAATTTTGTCGCCAATGCTTGTCGTCGTCATTCGCACACGATTTGATTTCGATATTGAACGCTAACCCGGCTGTATCGGTCCCAACCTTTTGCCGGTAAAACGTCCGTATAAAATAGTTTCAACTTCTTAAATTTAGCCTCCAGATCGGTGGGTAGCCCTATTTCGATCCGATGGTTTCCCAATTGAGGCCACATCGTTACTTCTCCCTGCTCATCGACCGACACTTCAACTAATTGGGCTCGCCAAAACGGGTCATTATGAATCAGTTTCAGCAGTTCCAGCAGCGGTCGGTTACGCTCACTAGCCAACGAACGATTTTTGGCAAAATAATTGCCAGTTAAAATTGGTACACGGGCCGAATAGTTCATCGAAACCGGAAAAAACCGTCCTTCTTCGCTAACATACCGCCCGGTTACTGTCCGAATACCTTCGCCCGAAGCCAGCAAACGGGCCACTGGCTGGGGTTGTTCAATCGTGACGAGTAGGTTACCCATTAAGTCACGGGAAACCTGGCAATTTTTAACCAATCCATGTTGCCGAAGCCGTTCTTCCAGTTGATGAAAATCCACTTCACTGAAGTTTTTGCCAACAACCGGATCGGCCCCACCATTGGTCAGATAGCCTGTTACATCGCGACGCGTTAAAAAGGAGTGCCCATCAATCTGATCCAGATGGACAATCACAGCCTGAACGTGTTTCTGACCATGGCGAACTTCGGTAAAAGCAATTAGGCCAAAGAGTCCTAAAAGCCCTCCTATGGCAACGAGCCACTTCTTGGTTGATTTAAAGGTAGAAAACATCTGTGTATAAGCTAAGCCATCTTCCAGATATTTTTATCTATTGGTCTTTTAGGACACTTTTAAGTGCCGGTAACAACTGATCTATATCACCAGCGCCGATAGTAACAAGCAAAGAGGGCTTCGTTTCCCGCACAACGTCGAGTAATTCGGCTTTGGTACTTTGCTGTTTCTTTTTCGATCGAATATCGCGAAAAATCAATTCAGAGGACACCCCTTCGATGGGTAATTCGCGGGCGGGATAAATATCCAACAGAATGACATTGTCGGCAATGGACAGACTTTCGGCAAATCCTTCGGCAAAATCGCGCGTCCGGCTAAACAGATGAGGCTGAAAAATAGCCGTTACTTCGCGGTCGGGATAAAGTGCTTTTACAGACGTTAGAAAGGCCTTAACCTCCGCAGGATGATGCGCATAATCGTCGATCAGAATGGCATCATCTGTTTTGAGTACGTATTCGAACCGACGCCGAACGCCCGTATAGCTGTTCAGAGCCGCCCGTATAGCCTCAGCCCCGACTCCCAGCTTCAGCGCCACAGCTCCAGCCGCTATTGCATTTTCGACATTGTGAAAACCCGGTACAATCAATTCAATATCGTTGATAATACCGCCGGGATATACCAGATCAAATTTAAAGACTGCATTCTCGACCCGTATGTTCTGCCCATGGTAATCTCCCTCCTGAAGTGAATACTCCTGAACCTGTGCTTTTGTTTTGTCGGCCAGCAGCAATCCTTGTTTCATAAAAAGAGTACCTTCTGGCTCGATCTGACTAACAAATCGGGCAAAAGACTCTAGCACAGCCTCATGGGCTCCGTATATGTCGAGATGATCGGCATCGGTCGATGTAACGATGGCCAGATTCGGAAACAGTGTCAAAAACGACCGGTCGAATTCATCAGCTTCTACTACGCAAACCACCGAGCGCAACTCATCGGCAGGTTCATTCAATAGAAAATTTGTTCCATAGTTGTTGGTTATGCCCCCCAGAAAAGCAGCACAGTTCACGCCCGAATGCCGCAGAATATGCGCAACCATCGATGAAGTAGTGGTTTTTCCGTGGGTTCCGGCAACCCCAACTGTCTTCATCTGCCCAGCCAGTAAACCCAGCACCTGCGACCGTTTCTGTAAGACAAAACCGTTTTCGGTCAGATAGATGTACTCCTGATGCGTTCGGGGAACGGCAGGTGTATAGATGACCAGCGTTTTGTCGCGGTTTTCGCGAAAAGCTGTTGGAATCTGTTCTACATCTTCTACAAAGTGAATGGCCATCCCTTCGGCCTGCAACGCCGATGTAAGTGCGGTCGGTGTTTTATCGTAGCCAGCTACCTCATAGCCGTTAACCCGAAACCAGCGAGCTAACGCACTCATGCCGATTCCGCCAATACCGAGAAAATAAACGTACTTAAACTGATCTAAAGTCATCCTAAAGAGGAAAAGTGGAAAAGAACAGAGAACGGATTGCGTATCGTTTCGGCCTACTCGTTCTGCGGTTCACTTTATTTTGTTAATTTAATCACTTCTTCGGCAATATCTCGGGCAGCATCTGGTTTAGCCAGCTTTTTAATTTCGGTGCTCAATTGTTTACGAAGGGCCGAATCATTCAGCAGTTTCAAAGCCGCCGTTACCAGTTCTTCGCGTGCTGTGCGATCGTTAACCAATAAAGCTGCCTTACGATCGACGAGGCTCATGGCATTTTTTGTCTGGTGATCTTCAGCCGCCGTTGGCAAAGGTACTAAAATGGCGGGTTTGCCTACTAAACATAGCTCAGAAACTGATAAAGCGCCCGCCCTGGATACGACTGCATTGGCCACGGCATAGGCTTTATCCATATCATAAATAAAATCGAACGCTTTGATCAACGGTGAGTTAAGCTCGGCTACGGCTTTCCGAGCCCGTTCGATAAAAGCCGGTCCAGTTTGCCACACAACCTGCACGCCAGCGTCAACAAACTGTTTCAGACCAGCCTCCATGCTTTCGTTCAGGGTTCGGGCCCCCTGGCTTCCGCCAATGATCAGCAACGTAGGCCGATCAGGTTCCAGCCCGAACAGCTTTCGCCCAGCATCGACTTGCTGGTCGGCAAGCTGAATATCGCTACGAACTGGATTGCCCGTCAACTTGATTTTATCGGCAGGAAAAAAAGCGTCCATGCACGGATAAGCAACACAAATTCGTTTAGCCCAGCGAGCCAGTGCTTTATTGGTAATTCCGGCATAGGAATTTTGCTCCTGAATGAGTGTAGGAATTCCTTTCAACGAAGCCGCCAGCAGCAGCGGACCACTTGCATAACCACCTACCCCCACGGCTGCGTCGGGCTTAAAATCGCGAACAATTTGCTGCGCCCGAACAAAGCTACGCCCCAGCTTAAACGGGAAAGCAAGATTCGACAGCGTTAATTCGCGCTTGATTCCAACAACCGGAAGTCCCACAATCTGATAACCAGCCCGTGGGACTTTTTCCATTTCCATCTTACCTTCCGCACCCACAAACAGGATTTCGGTAGATGGATCTATTGTTTTCAACTCATTGGCAATAGCAATAGCCGGGTAAATGTGCCCTCCGGTTCCGCCACCGCTGATAATTATCTTCATCTGAATAAAAGCCCCCCAACCCCCAAAGGGAGCGTTTAGAAACCGAGTATTCATGCCTTGGAAGGCTTGTGCAGCATGAAGGTTTCATTTGAATAAAAGCCCCCAGGAGACTTTATATTTTACTTTCATCGGCTTCGTCTCGGCTAACACTCAGGACAATACCAATGGCTAAGCCGGTAAATATCAACGATGTTCCTCCCATACTGAGCAGTGGTAGCGGCTGCCCCGTAACGGGTGCAAGACCAATGGCCACACATATGCTGGCAAATGCCTGAAATACAATACTGAATGTTAAACCAGCCGACAAAAGACCACCAAAGGGCCGGGTTGTTTTCTGGATTGCTTTGATTCCTCGCCAAAGGAACCAGATATAGGCTAGCACAACCGGAATCCCGCCCAAAATCAAACCATATTCTTCAACGATGATGGCATAGATGAAATCGGAAAATGGGTTCGGTAGTGTATTTCGTTGATGACTATTTCCGGGTCCTTGTCCTGTTAGGCCGCCATTGGCAAGTGCGATATACGACTGCTCGACCTGATACACAACGGTATCTGAATCCATAAAACTCTTCATCCGATTGGTGGCTGTTCCAAACCGTTGCCCCAGCATAAGCCCAATCCCTCCCAGCACAACACAAACGCCCACCATATAGGCCAGGTAACGCACGGGTACACGACCAATATACATCAGCAAAAAGCAGGTAGCAGCCAGCAAAAGAGCAGTCGATGTGTTCGACAAAATAATAAGCGAGCAAATAACGCCAATCCACAAAATGAGGTTGAACAACACACTAGGATCGTTCATAAAGCGCTGCCGTTTGGCCAGCATAGCGGCCAGATTCGAGATCAGGGCCAGCTTAGCCAGATCGGACGGTTGAAAGGTCTGATTAATGATTGGAATTGTTACCCAGCGCGACGCATCGTTGAGGTTTGTTCCCTTAAAAAATGCCCACAGTAGCAGCGGTATCGAGAGCCACAACCCAAACTTCGACAAACGGGCGTAGTAGATGTAATTAATATTATGAGCAAAGTACGTACACACCAGCCCCAGCATCAGCAACGAACCATGCTTCAACAGAAATACTTCAGTATTCCCGTCCAGTTCCCGAAATGCTTTCGTACCAGTCGCGCTATATACGACCAGAACACTCATGATCGATAAATACAGAACAATCCACCAGATTTGGCGGTCGCCTTTTAAATGGGTACGAATCCAATCGCGAAGGGCCATAGTTTTTAATGATGAACGATGAATGATCAATGATGAATGTATTTCTACAACTATCATTGATTATTCATCATTAGGTTTTTAACGGCGACTTTGAACTGATTGCCGCGATCTTCATAATTTTTGAACAGATCAAAACTGGCACAGGCTGGCGATAACAAAACCGTGTCGCCAGGCTGTCCTAATTCGAGTCCTTTGGCTACCGCATCAACTACGCTTTGGGTTTCATAAAGAACGGGAACTGTCCTACCGAAGTAAGCTACTAATTTATGGTTATCGACGCCCAGACAAATCAGTGCTTTTACTTTCTGGCGCACCAGTTCGTCGAGTTGGCCATAGTCGTTTCCTTTATCCTGTCCACCTGCAATCCAAATCGTGGGTGCTTCCATGCTCGACAGGGCATAGAAAACAGAATCTACATTAGTGGCTTTTGAGTCATTAATAAACTGTATGCCGCTGATTGTTCCAGCCGGTTCGAGTCGGTGAGCAGCGTTCTGGAACGTTTTTAGCCCTTCGGTCAACGCATTGTCGGACACGCCGACTGATTTGGCCGCCAGTATAGCCGCCAGCGTATTGATAGCATTATGTGGACCTCTCAGTGGTGTGTCGGTTAATGCAATCCGAAATGTAGAATCGTTATAGGTTGCTGTAAGTATGCCATTCTGAAAATAGCCTCCTGGCATAACCGACGATTCCAGCGAAATGGGCAAACGTTTTACGGTTGGATTTCGCTTTGCCAATTCATCCAGAATAGGTTGGCTTTCCTGAAAGAAAATAAACCGATCCTGGGGCTGAGCATTTTGCAGAATACGAAATTTCGAATTCACGTAATTCTGAAAACTATATCCGTATCGGTCCAGGTGATCGGGGGTTATATTGAGCAGCACCATCACATCGAGGTGCGTACTGTACATATTATCTAGTTGAAAACTACTCAACTCCAGCACAAAGTACTCAAAGGTATCATTGATGACCTGCCTGGCAAAACTATCGCCCACGTTCCCGGCTAACCCAACGTTTACCCCTGCTGTTTTCAGTAAATGGTAGATTAGTAAGGTTGTGGTAGTTTTGCCATTACTTCCCGTAATTCCTATTAGCCGTGCCTTGGTATATCGGGCGGCAAATTCAATTTCTGAAATAACGGGCGTGCCCTGTGCCTTAAGTTTTTGCACTAGTGGCACCGTTTCAGGAATGCCAGGACTTTTGATCACTTCTGCGGCATCAAGAATCTGATCGTCTGTGTGTTGTCCTTCTTCGAAGGGGATTCCTGCCGTTTGCAATGTTGTTCGGTAGCTTTCTTTTAAAGCGCCCCGATCTGATAAAAAAACGTCAAAACCTTTGGCCTGAGCCAGTAGGGCGGCTCCTACACCACTTTCGCCCCCGCCAAGAATTGCAATTTTTGTCACTGCCATAACCCGATTAAACTATTGGCAAAATAACGCATAAATAAAAAAGCCCCGATCATAGTCTGGGGCTTTTCGTGTATTTTTTTGCAGGTAACGCTTATTCCTTCGGTGCCATCGAGTTCGATAAACGCGCCCGGTTCGCCAGTTTCACAATCAGAAATACGACCCAGGCAATAATTAAAAACTGGATAACTATATTGATAAAATTACCATACCGGATGGCAACCTCAGGAGTTGTACCCACGGCTTCTTTAAGAACATATTTCATCTGGGCAAAATCAATACCACCCATCACCAGCCCCAGGATTGGGTTAATTATATCTTCGACCAGTGACGTAGTAATTTTCCCGAAAGCGGCACCGATGATGACACCAACAGCCAGGTCCAATACATTGCCCTGGGCAATGAACGTACGAAATTCACTCAGCATGATCTAATTTGGTTTTAGGTTAAAAATTATTTTATGGTAATCAGGCAGTTAAGCTATTGATTCGTCGTGTGAAATCAAAACCGGCCGGGTAGCGGATCGGCTGCTTTCTGCGCTTCTTTTTTCTTATGGAACGAGCTTACATTATACACTAGCCCAATGGCCAGTGTCTGCTGAATTTGCAGACTGGCATTAAAATCTTTGTTATAAAGTGCAATCAGCCCAAAAGTGGTGCTAATGAAACGATTAACTTTAGCGGTAAGAATTAGATCGAGCCGGTGGTTAACATTGTTTAAATTCGCATACTGCGTAAATAGCTGATAGCGCGTGTTGATCGATATATTTTCGGTGAGATTCCGGTTTAGCACTGCCTGTAATTGAAAAGCCAGCCATTCGGTCCGCGTGGTTTTACCGGGCTGTACACCAAACGCTACCTGCGTCGGATCGGCTATATACGTACCATCGGCCAGTTGCCGAACCCTCACCGCATCGTCGGTTACGAACGTAAGGCGTGGGGCTATCGGACTCATGCGCAGCGAAAACCAGTCGTTAGGTTTGTAGGCAATACCGGCGGCAAATGTAAACTGAGCTGGGGCAAAAAAATTAGATACTTTAAGCCGGGTGCGGTCAGCAGGAAGGTTATCGTAGCGATAGCCAGGAGCAAAAAAAGTATTGAAGGTACCGGACACAAATAAGTCCCATTTTGGCGCAATTTTATGTCCTAATACTGATATCAGTATAATCTGATCGGCCGCTTTTCGGGTCGTACCCAACTGTGTAACGTATCCTAACTGCAAATCAGCGGTATTGTCCCAGGATGTTCGACCTTTTTCATACAGAGCCCGGGCCGCTATTACTGTTCCGAGAGCAATCGAATTTACTCCTCCACCCGACCAGTTACTAAAAGAAGCCTGGTTGAAGTTGACACCTCCATTAAATGATTTTTGCCAATAGGAGGTATCGGGCTTAACGGCAATCGTATCTTTAAAATTGGTAACAACCCTGGTAGAGTCCTGCCCAAACGCGTAGCTCAGGCTTATCCAGCATGCGAACGTGTAGAGAATGTCTTTCATATCATCTATAGACGACGAAGGTGCCTTTTAGCCACTAAAAAAGAGAAAGCCTAGCTAAAAATTTCAACTTTTTTTGTCTGTAGCATTTGCATAGGAAATACGGTAGTCGTATCGCCTGTCTGAAGGGTAACCGATGTACTGTCTACTTTTATAATTTCTCCTTTTACGCCATCTATCTGAATTAACTGACCTTCTTTATACTTATTTCTGGAATAAAATGAGGATAAGATGTTAGCCATCACATCGCGCGAGGCTATTCCGTAACCAATTGCAAAGGCAAAAATCCCTCCGCCGATGACCAGATTAAAGCTTGATTCGAGCAGTTCGGTGTTGATACCCGCCTGCCCGAGGGCACTGATGATGGTGATGATCAGAAAGAACACAAATACAATCATGCTCAGCAAACGCCCGGATGATATGTTAAACGACTGACATAGGTTAAAAACGGCTCCGCGCAGTGTATCAGCGAGTAAAACGCCTACCTGTAGCATAATGGCAGCCGCAATTACTTTTGGGATAAAGTTTACCAGCGACGAGACCATTTCGGTAATGGCGGCAACACCGAGTGTTTCGGTAGAGGCTGTAATAAATACTAACAGAATAAAATAGTAAAGTACTTTGGCAACAATATCACTAAGTTTAATTTCCGTATTAAGTTGTTTGATAATGCTAATCTCGTTTAGGCGGCTACCTATTTTATCAAATCCCACACGGGCCAGAATTCGTCGCACAATGAATGCAACAAGCCGCGCTACTCCTATGCCAATTAGTAAAATTACAAGGGCACCAAGTATACGAGGCACAAACTCAACAAATTGATCAATAAGGGTTTGAAAGGTATTAAGTAAAACTTCAGTTATATTAGGAAGTCGTTTCATAAGTTACAGTATTAAGCTTCGATAAGCTACGGAAGTTAATTGGAGGGATCTGCCATCACAGAGGCAACTCCAAAGAGGTCTCCTATGTAGAGTTCTACGATGGTTGTAAAATCACGAATCAGATCAATTTCAGATACTATTGCCGACTTTAGGTGAGGGGGGCATTCATCGCCCGGTTCTATTTCTAAAAATGGATTATGGGTTTCCATAAAACGTATGTGCTGTGTTTAACGAAAAGGCCACCGTATTGACAGAACAGCTTTAATAGCCACCAGTAACCAAAACACTGCTCCTTCCAGATAGTATTTGCGGAGTTTGTCGCGCGTGCGCTTTAGGCGCATTTTCACAGCACTTTCCGTAATCCCATTCAAATCGGCAAGTTCCCGGATACTGATATTATCCTGATATTTCATTAATAAAAGACTCTGCTCAGTTGGGTCGAGATGCTCCATTGCCCGCTTAAGTTGCTGGGCTTCCATTTCGGCCAGTTCAGCCAATCCATCATCATTTCCAACGTCTAGCCGCTCCCAACCCTCGTCCATATAGACTTCCGTACGCCGTTGTGGGGAGCGCATATGATCAGTGCAATGGTTATAGGTAATTGAGTATAACCATGTCGAAAACTTGGCCTGCTCCTTAAACCCACCGAGCTTAATAACCAATTTCAGAAAAATATCATGAGTCAGGTCTTCAGCTTGCAATGGATCTTTCGTAAACGAAAGGCATTTTCGGTAAACTTTATCACAATAACGCTCGTATAAACGCTCAAAATAAGTATTCTTTTGCGTTTCGATATATAACCGGACCAATTCTTCGTCCGAAAGATGCTTCATTTGATCGGTATTGCTTGTTGAGACACGAAAAATAGGTAAAGTAACGTATTTCGTTCAATTCGCTATTGAAAGTTTTTCTTACCAGAAAAACCATGGCAAGATACCTACTATATAGTAGGTTTTTTATCAATAATTAAGTTTAATGAATAAACTGCCGCTTACTGATTACCAATACAGGATTAGTTCTATCCAAAAAGCAAAAACCTGACCAGTGGCCAGGTTTTTGCTTTTTAGATAAGCTACAGCTAAAAATTAGCCAATAGCTACCCGTTTGAATGCTGAAACCGTCAGTCCTTTGCTCGTTTTATCGAGTAACTGAGCAATTGTCAGTGAATTATCTTTAACAAATTCCTGATTTAACAGGGTATTCTCTTTGTAGAATTTATTCAGTTTACCCAGCGCAATTTTTTCCAGCATAGCTTCTGGCTTACCTTCCTGACGAGCCTGTTCTTTACCGATTTCGATTTCGCGTTCAACCACAGTCGCATCAACGCCATCTTTATCAACAGCGATTGGCTTCATAGCAGCAATCTGCATTGCAATGTCTTTACCCACTTCGGCCACATCAGTACCGTTTGTGTTGCTCAGACCAACCAGTACACCCAGTTTACCATTCGAGTGAATATACGATACTACGGTATCGGCCGACACAGATTCGAAAGCAGCCACATCGATTTTCTCACCAATTTTACCCATCAGGTCGGTGATATGATCCTGTAGTGTACGACCATCGGCCTGCGACGTTGCCAGTAGCGTATCTTTGTCAGTAGCATTGGTCGCAACAGCCGTGCTGATAACAGCCATAGCCAGGTTCTGGAAATCAGCAACTTTAGAAACCGGCTCGGTTTCGCAGGCCAGTGCAATAACTTTACCGCTTTTACCGTCCTGACTTACGTGTGCTAATACGACCCCTTCAGAGGTTACGTTGTCCGCCCGTTTGTCGGCTATTTTCTGACCCTGTTTCCGCAGAATCTCTTTTGCTTTTTCAAAATCACCATCGGCTTCGGTAAGGGCTTTTTTACAGTCCATCATGCCGGCTCCGGTCTCTTGCCGAAGTTTATTTACGTCAGCAGCAGTAATTGCCATCTTAAAAATGGTTTTCGGTTATTATGTTTTTATTTACAGTTTCATCGGTTCGTAACACGATGATAATCTGATGTATTTACAGAATAGCCCATAGCGGCTGGCTACGGGCTATTTTTGGGTTTATAGTCTTCAGTAAAAATTGGCTGGCAATAGAACTGAAAACTATAAACTTGTTTTATGCTTCCTGCTCGTCTTCAGCAACAGCAGCCGGCGATGAAGTTGCTTCTGGCTGATCGTCGCCTTCGGCCTTAGCCTGAGCAAGATCTTCTGTGCGTTTAGCCTCTTCTTCTTCCTGCATACGCTGATCGTCTTTATCCTGTTTCCGCTCGAGCAAACCTTCTTCTATGGCTTTACCGATAGCGAGCGTAATTAACGAAATTGACTTATAAGCATCGTCGTTAGCCGGGATAGCGAAATCGACCGCGTCGGGGTTCGAGTTCGTATCGCACATAGCAAAGACGGGGATACCCAATCGATGTGCTTCAGAAACGGCGATGTGTTCCCGCTTTACGTCAACAACAAACAGAGCTGCTGGCAAACGGGTCAGGTCAGAAATACCACCTAACACGCGTTCCAGCTTTTCTTTCTCACGAGTCCGGGTTAACCGCTCCCGCTTGGCAATGCTTTTGATGGTCTCCTCATCTTTCAGCATTTTGTCCAGCGTTTGCAGTTTTTTCAGCGATTTGCGAATCGTAGCGAAGTTGGTTAACATACCGCCCTGCCAGCGATCTGTTACATAAGGCATTTTCAGACGACGCGCTTCTTCCGAAACGATCTCCTGTGCCTGTTTCTTCGTTGCCACAAACATCACCTTACGGCCCGAGCGAACGATACCTCTGATAGCATTCGATGCTTCTTCGAGCGAAGCGAGTGTTTTATTAAGGTCAATTATATGGATGCCGTTTTTCTCCATGAAGATATACGGAGCCATCCGGGGGTCCCACTTACGCGTCAGGTGGCCAAAGTGCACACCGGCGTCGAGGAGGTCTTTATATTCGATCTGTGCCATTTCCGAGAATGAACAATAAAAAAATGAGTAATCAATAATACGCAGCACCACGCATCGGCATCATCTAAGCGCAGTCTGGACTAGTAATAAGTCATTGGAAATTTGTCATTTGTCAGTGATATTAATTTACTGATGGCAAATGACTGATCAACCAATAACCGATTAACGTTTCGAGAACTGGAACCGGCGACGGGCTTTTTTCCGGCCTGGTTTTTTCCGTTCTACCATACGCGAATCCCGTGTCAGGAACCCTTCTTTCTTAAGAGCCGGACGGAACTCGGCGTTCAACTCAACCAATGCACGGGCAATAGCCATGCGGGTTGCTTCGGCCTGACCAGCTACACCGCCACCACGAACGTTCACTTTCACGTCGTAGCCACCAACACCGTTGATCGATGAAAAAGGCTGGTTCAGAATAATTTGCAGTACTTCGGTTGGGAAGTATTGTTTGTAATCTTTCCCGTTTACCGAGATGGCTCCGCTGCCCGCCGACAGATAAACGCGGGAGATGGCAGTTTTACGGCGGCCAATGGTATTGATACGATCCATTATGACTTAGAATTTAACTGCTTTAGGTTGCTGAGCCTCATGCGGGTGCTGATCACCAGCGTAAACATACAGGTTGGTGTACAACCGACGACCAAGCCGATTTTTAGGCAACATACCTTTCACGGCGTGTTCGATGATGCGCTCGGGGTGCTTTTCAAGCAGCAACCGGGGCGATGCGAACCGTTGACCACCAGGATAACCTGTGTGGCGGACATAAACTTTGTCGGTCATCTTAGCGCCGGTCAGACGAACCTTGTCGGCATTGATGACGATCACGTTATCTCCGCAGTCAACGTGCGGTGTGAAGTTAGTTTTGTGTTTGCCGCGGATCAGACGTGCGATCTGGCTGGCCAGCCGACCAAGCACTTCGCCCTGAGCGTCAACCACAACCCATTCCTTCTGCGCCGTTTCTTTGTTGGCAGAGATAGTTTTGTAACTGAGCGTATTCACTGTTATGGAGACTAATTAATTGATTTCTAACGATTTGCTTAACAAAAAGCACTCCCGATTTCAAACGGGAGTGCAAATATAGACGTTATTATGCTGAAAAACAAGGAGCTGCCAAGTTTTCCTTACTTATCGTAGTTTGAGGGTAGCCAGCGCCAATACGGCCAGAATGATGCCAATGATCCAGAAACGCGTTACCAGTTTGGCCTCGTGGTAGCCTTTCTTCTGAAAATGGTGGTGGAGGGGCGACATTAGAAAAATTCGCCTACCCTCTCCAAACTTTCGCTTGGTATATTTGAAATAGCTGACCTGTACGATTACCGATACCAGTTCGACCAGAAAAATCCCGCAAATGATAGGAATCATCAGTTCTTTTCGAATAGCCAGAAACAATACCGCAATCACTCCACCTAACATCAGACTACCCGTATCGCCCATAAAGACCTGGGCGGGGTATGAGTTATACCACAGAAATCCGACGCAGGCTCCAATAAAGGCAGCACAGAAAATTACCAGTTCACCCGCATTAGGAATGTACATGATATTCAGGTACTGTGAGAAAACTTTATTGCCCGACAGATAGGCCAGTACGGCAATCGTTAACCCAATAATAACCGATGTTCCTGCCGCCAGCCCATCGATACCGTCGGTAATATTGGCTCCATTCGAGACAGCGGTGATAATGAAAATGCAGATCAGAACATATACAATCCAGGTATAGCTGTCGGGAACCAGCCCAAACAGCAACGAACTGTAATCAAACTCGTTGTTCTTGACAAAGGGGACCGTTGTTAAGGTCGATTTGATGTCGGTATACACATCCGGTACGTTGGATGTGCTCAGGAGCCGGGGTGCATACTTCCGTATTTTTACATACTCATTGAAAGAAAGCGTTAGGCCAACAATAAGGCCAAGACCAACCTGACCTACTACTTTAAACTTACCCTGAAGGCCTTCTTTGTTCTTTTTGAAAACTTTAATGTAGTCGTCCAGAAAACCAATCATCCCGGTCCAGACAGTGGAAACAAGCGCCAGCACGACATACACATTCGATAATTTGGCAAAGAGCAACGCCGGAATCAGCAATGAGGCCAGAATAATAAAACCTCCCATTGTGGGCGTACCCCGCTTCTGCATCTGCCCTTCCAGCCCCAGATCCCGAATCGACTCACCAATCTGAAGACTCCGTAGTTTATCGATAATACGGCGACCAAAAATGGCTGCAATCAGAAGAGACGTAATAACTGCTCCTAAAGCCCGGAACGAAATATATTGGAATACCCCAGCGCCGGGGAAGTTGTAGTGTTCGTCAAGAAAATGAAAGAGATAATAGAGCATTTTTAAAGAGCGAAAGAGTGAAAGAGTGAAAGAGTAATTTGTTGCGTCAGCCTTTCGCTCTTTCGCCTTTCACTCTTTCACTCTTTTAATCAGGCCAAAGTTACAGATTTCCGCGTTCTGCGAAAGCGTTCCGCAGCACGATCCGATCATCAAAATCGTACTTTATTCCGTTGATTTCCTGATACGTTTCGTGGCCTTTGCCAGCTACCAGAATAATATCGTGCGGCTTAGCCATTGCTACTGCCCGCCGAATTGCTTCGTGCCGATCCTCGATTGTTAGCGTTTTCTTGTGGTCGACCGCCGAAACGCCAGCCTGCATCTGTTCCAGAATAACCATCGGGTCTTCATTACGGGGATTGTCGGATGTTAGAATAACGCGGTTGCTATATCGGCAGGCTATATCGGCCATAATGGGGCGCTTGGCCGCATCCCGATTGCCGCCACAGCCCACAACAGTAATAACCTGAGGCAGATACCCCTGGTCGTCGTCCTGACGGATTTCGTTGATAGTTTCCAGCACGTTTTGCAGTGCATCGGGCGTATGGGCATAATCGACAATGCCAACAATTTTATCATCCGAAACGACCTGTTCAAAGCGGCCCGGCGGTGGTGTTATGCCCGAAAGAAGTGTTAAAATTTCGGCAGGGTCTTCGCCCAGCAATACGGCTGCTCCATAAACGCTGAGCAGGTTATAGGCATTAAACTTGCCAATGAGCTTAAACCAGACCTCTTTGTCATCGACCAGCATATTCAGGCCAAACAAGCTGTCGGCCAGAACTTTCCCTTTAAAAGTCGCCAGCGTTTGCAACGAATACGTTTCCTTACGAGCGGCCGTATTCTGTAACATGACCAGACCACGTTTGTCATCAACGTTCGTGAGGGCAAATGCCGTAGCAGGCAGTTGATCAAAAAATCCTTTTTTAGCCCGAATGTAGTTATCGAACGTACCGTGAAAATCGAGGTGATCGTGCGTAATGTTGGTAAAAATTCCACCCGTAAAGGCGAGCCCGGCAATACGCTCCTGCACAACCGCGTGCGAACTCACTTCCATAAACACATGAGTACACCCGTTTGCCAGCATTTGAGTCAACAACTGATTGATCGTAATTACATCGGGCGTTGTGTGCGTAGCCGGAATAATCTGATCGTCGATCTGGTTTTGTACGGTGGAGAGCAAGCCACAGCGGTAACCAAGTCCCCGAAACAGCCGAAATAGCAACGTTGCCACCGAAGTCTTCCCGTTTGTACCGGTTACCCCAACGAGTTTTAGCTTTTGCGACGGCTGATTATAAAAGTTAGCAGCAACAAGTCCCATTGTCCGGGCCGAATCGGTTACCTGTATGTATGCAACAGCCGGATCGGGAGTTGTCGGCAATTCCTGGCACAAAATGGCCACGGCTCCCTGCCGAATCGCTTTGTCAATGAATGTATGTCCGTCGCTAACGGTTCCGCGGACGGCAATAAATAAACTTCCAGGACCCACTTTTCGGGAATCCATAGTTAGGCTGGTAATGTCGGTTGCCATGCTGCCCGACGTTGCCAGCAGCGGAATCTTATAAAGGAGGTCTTTTAGTTGCATACTAAACCAACGAGCCTCATGCCCGTTTTGCGAGTGCAAAAAAACGGATTGAGGCTCGTTCTACCTAATTTTCGGGTAATCATAGGCAATTACTACCCCATTTTTAGTGTGATCACCTTTGTACTTATTTCACCCGTGTTGGTTCCGGGCTGAATTGATTGCTCTTTAACCTTACCATGCCCTTCTACGGATACGCTGAACCCGCGATTTTCCAGCAAAAAAACCGCGTCACGCAAGGTCAGACCCCGTACGTCGGGCACCCGTCCCGAGCGGGTAGGCCGCGATTTCCAGCGACCACCTGGCGAGGCTTCGACCCACCCTTCGGTAGCTGGCACATTTTTGAGATTCACTGTTGAGCTGATGGTATGCAAATCATCGGCATATCCCGCCATCAGGCCGGTTTCAGAACGAGGCTGAGAATTTTTCGCCCGAATTGGAGCGTGCATCTGATAGTCGTAGGCAACAATTCGGTCAGCAACTTCTTTGAAAACAGGGGCCGCTACAGAACCGGCATAAAGCAAATCGATATTATCGCCCTGGGGTGTATCCACTACCGAAATCATACTATACTTAGGCTTATCGGCCGGGAAATAGCCAATAAAGGATGTGTAGTATTTACCAACCTGGTAGCGCCCATTAATAATCTTCTGAGCGGTACCGGTCTTTCCGGCAATGGCATAATTGGGACTGTTAATGTGTTTGGCCGTCCCCCGAATCACAACTCCACGCAACAACTCCTGCGCTTTACGAACGGTTTGAATCGAACAGATAGGCTCTGGCAATACGAAAGGCGTATTCTCCTCAATAAGCTGATCGTCGAGCTTAATTCGCTTAACGATCATGGGCCGTACCCAACGGCCATTGTTAGCTACGGCGTTGTAAAACGCCAGCATTTGCAGGGGTGTTATCTGCATTTCGTAGCCATACGACATCGATGTCAGCGACACCTTGCTCCAGCCTTTCATGTCTGGATTGCGTACCACCGGAATTGCTTCACCCTTCATGTGAATACCCGTTGGTTTGTCCAGATGAAATTGGCGTAAATACCGGCAGTAGAGTTCTGGTCGTCGATAGAAATAACTTTTCATCAGCAGGTGTGTGCCAACATTTGACGATTTTTCGAACACCTGCCGCGCTGTCAATGTACCATGACCCGCTCGACTGGCATCGTGGATACCCAGTCCATTGTAGGTCATTGACCCTCCGCCAGTAGCGACCTGCTGCTCAAGCGAAATTGCTTTTTCTTCCATAAGAGCCATCATGGTGGCCAGCTTAAAGGTCGAACCAGGGTCTGTACGCCCGGCAAGCGCATGATTAAAATTTTCGACGTAATGATTCGGTCCGTCGCCACGGCCCTGGCGGGTTAAATTAGCCATAGCTCTGATTTCGCCAGTGGCCACTTCCATCACAATTACGCAGCCTTTGGCAGCATTATATTTTTCAAGTGCCGAACGCAGTGCCGACTCAGCCATATCCTGATAGTTGACATCGATGGTGGTATAGAGGTCCATACCCGATTCGGGCTTCATATCAGGTCCGTCGCTAACGGGCTTACGAACGCCCCCCGACAATACTTCTACCAGACCAACGGCATTTTTACCAGCCAGAGCGGGCTGAAAACTGGCTTCCAGGCCCATTAGCCCACGACCAGTTTTTGCATCAAGATTACCAATCGTTCGTTCGGCCATGTGACCGAACGGATGGTAACGTTCATAATATGGACGCAATACTCCCCCTCGGGCTGCCACTTTGGCTGTTGATCGGAAAAACGGCCAGGCCCGCATATACTGGCGCTCCTGAAACGTTACCCGACGCCGATTTAACAATACATACCGCCGTTTACGGGCGCGGGCATCGCTAACCAGATCGGTATAGTCGCGAGCCGACCGGTCGCCAAAAATCCGCGACAATAGTAAACCAAGCGAGTCTTTTTTCTTATCGAAATAGTCCTGCTTGGCCATTGTTGGATCTAATCCTACTACATAAGTAGGCAATGACGTTGCCAGCAGGCTGCCATCGGTCGCATAAATATTGCCCCGTTGCGCTCTGATCGTATCGCGCTGGATAATGGTTGTAGCGACTCGTTCGCGCCATAATTTTTTATTGAACCGCTGAAAATACTGAACGTATACAAGGCGGACAACAACGCACATGGCAAGAGCAATAACGATATAAAAAACGTGATTGGCCCGTTGAATGATATCCTGTTTAATGTTCATTGGTCTTCACAACGATTTTATGAGGAGGGTTCTGGCTATCGGTTAGGCCCAGAGCAGACACCCGTTTAATAAGCTCCGATTGTTTACCACTTTTATCGAAATCGGCCCGCAGAACGGTTGCCTGCGACCGAAGCTCGTCGACCTGATTTTTGGTGCGGTGGATTCGTCGAACAAGGCGTTCGGCGTTATGATTCAACCCAATATAGACAACCAGCAAAAAGGTAACCCATAAAATACGGTCGATGTGCCGAATTGGCCACGCATTGTCTTCGCCAAATAGCCGGTCGAGCCCAATGAAATCATTGAGCCACGACGCCATCCGAATTCGGCGCCGTTGCTTTTTTTGCTTAGCGACCCGTTCGGGTTCACGAAATGTATTTTTAGCCATAATGGGTTAGAGATTGGCTGCACAAAGTAACAAAAAACGATGGGCTGCTGGTAGCCTATAAATAGGAAACGATGACATCGTTTCGAAAAAATGTCATCGTTTCCTATCGTTAACCCAATCTTACTACTCTTTCCATCGCCATTCGTTGGCAATCTGTAAAGGAGTTCGTAACCCTTGTGCAGCCAGATAATCACGGGTTTGCGTATCGGTCTGCCGACGGGTGGGAATGTCATCGGCATCGGCCAGCGCAAAGAGTAACATGGCTGCATAACGAACCGTATTTTTGAGTTGATCGGCATTAACCAGATTGATCCGGTCGCAATCGGCATGATAACAGTCCAATACCTCCCGCGCCAAATGACCATTCATGCCCACAACCGGTACACCTTCCAGCATAAACGGTTGATGATCGGAATGCAACCCGGCCTGATTATTCATCTGATTGGCAAAAGCAGGCTCAACCCGCTTCATGGTTTCGCCAACATTTGTTAAAAAAGGAACCATATCGGAGCGACCAAATGCATTCAGCCCCGTTGGGTCGTTGGTCATGTCGAGGTTCAACATATAGCGAACCTTATCCAGTTCTTTCTTCTTTTTCAGGTTGTCGACCATTGCCCGCGACCCAAGTAAACCCTGTTCTTCGCCCATAAACAGCACAAATTCGATCGTCCGTTTTGGTTTCAACTTCAAGGCTTTAAACGTCCGGGCAATATCCATGACGGCAAACGAGCCAATACCATTGTCAATTGCACCCGTGGCCAGATCCCACGAATCGAGGTGGCCGCCAACAATTATTTTTTCGTCAGGATACTTCGACCCTTTCAATGTAGCAATTACATTACGAGCCCGGATTTTGCGGCTCGTATTGGTCATTTCGATAACGGCATGCAGTGGACTGGCTTCTTCTTTCATCCAGGCCCGCAATGCCTGACCACTTTCGTAGGAAATACAGACCGACGGGATCGGAATCAGTTTACCGGTTACGGAGGCCGTTCCGGTAAGCAACACATTGCCCGGCACCAGATTAACCATAATCACACCCGCAGCGCCGTACTGAATGGCCAGTGCTGTTTTTTCGGAGCGATGCAGGTTTCGGGCACCTTTGGTGGGAGCCGCCAGCCCAATATTCACCAGCGCAACTTTCCCCTTGAGCTGATCTTTTACGGCGGCAAAATCGCCTTCGAGGCCATTGCCGACGTCGATAATTTCGCCCCGGATATGGGCTTCGACGGGCGAATGGGCTAACGAGACAACTGGTACTTCACGGAAGTTATCGCTCCGATTCGGCACAACCGAGAGTGTAACGGTGTCGCGGGTCCAGGCTTCGACCTCGAAAGGCTCATACTGAACATCCTTAAACCCGTACGACGACAACAAATCAAAGGCATAGGTTTCGGCCCGAGACCCGTTGGGGCTACCGGTCAGGCGGTGCCCAATTGTTTTCGATGCGTCGACCAGCGTTTCGTAGGCGCGGCTGTGCTGCATCACCTCCTCATTGATGCGGGAGAAGGCTTTTTCGAGTGAAATTGAGCGCGTGTTGGGATAAAAAGCGGTTAGCAATCCGGCGGTGCCGATACAGAACAGGACGAGCCGGAAGCGAGGCACGTAAAACGTTCGGTGCATAGAAGGTTGATTAATTCTTCGCTAAATATACAAAAAAGCCCGCTAATTTCCGGGACCCGATTCTGTAGACACATTATACGGTAAAAGCGTTCGACCGGATGCGAAAATGGTCATTGGATGTTAGTCATCGGTCATTTGTCATTGGAAGTAAGAACTAATGACCGATGACTAATGACCATCATTCAATTAGCCAGCTTCAGGCAACTGGTGCTTCATTGGTTTCAGATAAACCATTTGTCGTCCGGCCAGCCAGTCAGGATCTATACCAACCAGGCCAAAAACCCGGTCCCAACTCCGTTCGAAGCAATGAGCCGCGTCGGGAAATGTGATTGAAACGGCTAGTGCACGTTCATAAAATGAAATAGACTGTTGCCGAATCGCATCACGATGAATGACAAACTGAGCCCCCAATACGAATGTGTATAGTTCAGGTCCTGGCGTATGCAACAGCGCCTGATGAAATCCCAGCAAATCGAGTCCACGACCATCGTCGTTTTTACTCCACGGCCGAAAAAGGCGTTCGCCCCGGTTATCGTCGGTGTCGATCAGGTGGCCAAGCCAGTGGAACGTTGCCTGATTGGGGCCACCAATAGACGCTGGGTCATTGGCATAGCTCCGCAGCGTTTTTTTGAAATCGTAGGCATGATCGAACGGTTTGCCCTGACAAAATACAGTCCATTCGGCCAGCGAATCGTACCGACTGACAATATGATGCAGGTAGGTATGAGCTTCGCGCCCAACATTCGGGAGCCGAATAGCGTTATCATCCGCCGAACCATCGGGGCTTTTGTCGTAAACCGTTTTTTGGATTTCAGACGGCAGATTCCGCAGCCAGTTCAGGTTTTCGGTGTACCGGGCAACAACAAGTTCAAGACTCAACACAGCATAAACACGTTTTTTCAGCTACTACAAAGAAAAGCGGTTTAAGCCGTTAAAAAATCCATGACGGCAGGGTTTAGCATCAAATCGCTATTTTTACAGACAAACTTCCGAAACGAACTATCATAGCAGACTGTTATGAAACGAACTTGTTTTACCATTATCTCTACGCTCGCGCTGTATAGTATGACACAGGCACAAACTCCCACTGCCCCCACGCCTAAGGCAGCCATTAAACCTAAAGAACTGATTACCAATGGCCATAAACGAATCGACAACTACTATTACCTCAACGAACGCGAAAACCCGGAGGTCATCAATTACCTCAAAGCCGAAAACGCGTATCTCGATCAAGTCCTGGCACCAGTAAAAGGGTTGCAGGATAAGTTGTTTGAGGAAATGAAAGGCCGTATCAAGCAGCAGGACGAGTCGGTTCCGTATAAAGAGGGACAATATTATTACTACACCCGATTCATAACGGGTGGCGAATACCCTATTTACTGCCGAAAAAAAGGCTCGCTGCAAGGCACCGAAGAGATTATGTTCGACGGTAACGAAATGGCAAAAGGCCATAACTACTACCAGCTTGGTGGCTATGAAGTATCGGACAACGACGAACTGGCCATTTTTGCCGAAGATACCGTTAGCCGTCGCTTATATACACTACGCATTAAAAACCTGAAAACGGGCCAGATTTATCCTGAAACGATACCCAACACGGAAGCGGGTAGCTTTGCCTGGGCATCGGACAACAAAACGTTTTTCTACATCAAAAAAGACCCACAGACGCTGCTTGGCTATCAGGTATATCGGCACGCGCTGGGCACCGATCCGAACACCGATGTGCAGGTCTACGAAGAACCCGACAACCAGTTTTACATGGGCCTGGGCCGGTCGAAGTCAAAAAAATACATCACCATTGTTTCGGACCACAATGGTGTAGCTACTGAATATCGGCTGCTGGAAGCCAGTCACCCAATGGGCGAGTTTACGGTTTTCTTTCCCCGCGAGAAAGGCCATGAGTACGACATCGTTCACTACAAAAACAAATTCTATGTCCGTACCAACTGGAAGGCCGAAAATTTCCGTCTGATGGAAGTGCCGGAAGGGAAAACCACCGACCGCACGACCTGGAAAGAAGTGATTGCCCATCGGCCCGACGTGTATCTGGCCAATATGGATGTCTTTGCCAACCACCTGGTGCTAGGCGAACGAAAAGCCGGATTAACCAATATCCGGGTGATCAATCAGCAAACAAAGGCCGATGAGTATCTGGACTTTGGCGAACCAGCTTATGTGGCAGGTATTGGCTACAATCCAGATTTTAATACCAACGTGCTGCGCTATGGCTATTCGTCGCTGACAACCCCAAACTCCACCTTCGACTACAACATGGATACCCATGAAAAAAAGCTCATGAAACAGCAGGAGGTGTTGGGTGGCTTCGACAAGAACAATTACGTTTCGGAGCGTTTTTATGTGAAAGCCCGCGACGGGGTTCAGGTGCCGGTATCGCTGGTTTATCGGAAAGGCACCAAAAAAGACGGCACCTCTCCGCTTCTTCAGTATTCGTACGGTTCTTATGGTTACTCGACCGATCCGGGATTTAGCTCAACGCGTCTGAGCCTCCTCGACCGGGGGTTCATCTACGCCATTGCGCACATCCGGGGTGGGCAGGAAATGGGACGTCGGTGGTATGAAGACGGCAAAATGCTGAAGAAGAAAAATACCTTCAACGACTTTGTAGATGTATCGGAGTATCTTATCAAAAACAAATACACCAGTTCTGACAAGTTGTTTGCTATGGGTGGTAGCGCGGGCGGTCTGCTGATGGGCGCCGTAATCAATCAGGCTCCTCAGTTGTATCGGGGTGTAGTGGCGGCCGTTCCGTTTGTAGATGTTGTCACAACCATGCTCGACGAAAGCATTCCGCTCACAACGGGGGAGTTTGAGGAGTGGGGCAATCCAAAACAGAAGGTTTACTACGATTACATGCTGTCGTATTCGCCTTACGACAATGTTGAAAAGAAAGCGTATCCAAACCTGCTCGTTACAACCGGCCTGCACGACTCGCAGGTTCAGTATTGGGAACCAGCCAAGTGGGTAGCGAAACTTCGGGCGCTCAAAACCGACAACAATCAGTTATTGCTTCACACGAACATGGAAGCCGGACACGGTGGGGCTTCTGGACGGTTTCAGGCGCTAAAAGAAATCGCGCTCGAATATGCTTTCGTGCTCAATCTGGTTGGTATTCGGCAGTAAATAACAGAGAATTAGACCTAAAAGGTTTTAAAAACCTTTTAGGTCTAATTCATCAATAAGCTACTCTACCAGCGCACCGCCTGAAATGTCCAGCCGGGTTGCACCTTCTGCATTTCGATTTCGTCATTGCGTTTGGTCAGGCCGCAGTTCAGGTAGTTCTGGTGCAGCTTTGCCAGTGCATCCCGGTCCAGTTCGACGCCTAAACCCGGCCCCTGCGGTACGGCAACGGCCCCTTCGTCAAACACAAGCCGACCGCCCACAATTACTTCGTCCGACTGCCATGGGTAATGCGTATCCAGCGCATAGGTAAGGTTCGGAAGCGCTGCCCCCAGATGCACCATAGCTGCCAGCGAGATGCCCAGATGGCTGTTGGAGTGCATCGACAAGCCGCGCCCGAACGTATCGCAAATACCGGCCAATGTCATCGACGCCCGCAACCCGCCCCAGAAATGGTGATCGCTCAGAATGATGTCTTCGGAGCCAATAGCCACGCTGTTCGGAATATCGTCAAACGACGTCGTACACATATTGGTTGCCAGCGGAGTCTTCAATGCTTTTCGAACCTGCGCCATATTAGCCTGTCCACGGGTGGGGTCTTCGAGGTATTCCAGAATCGGCTCCATCTGCCGACCATACTTAATGGCCGTTTCTACCGTCCAAATAGCATTCGGATCAACTCGTAGCGGCATATCAGGGAAGGCTTCTCGCAGGGCAAACATAGCGGCTACTTCCTGCTGCGGTTCAAAAACGCCCCCTTTCAGCTTGATCGACTGAAAACCAAACTCGGCACACATCGCTTTGGCCTGCGCCACAATTTCTTCGGGGGTTAGCGCACTTGCCTGCCGGGCAGCAGCCCATCCGCGAGCGGCCGGGTCGATACCGAACCCCAGCTCGCCACCGGCTCCTTCGTATTTGTAAAACAGATAAGCGGCAAACGGAACCCGGTCGCGCATTTTTCCGCCCAGCAAATCGACCACGGGTCGGCCTGTAACCTTACCGATAATATCCAGACAGGCTACTTCGACAGCACTAAAAATATGCACCAGCTTCCGTTGGTCCCAGGGCGCGAGTCCGCGCTCGGCGGTGCTTTCTGTACCGAAATGGCTGGTGAGTGTCTGTCGAATGGCGGCTAGCTGGAATACGTCTTTTCCCAGCAGCAACGCTTTGGCCTCGGCCAGGGCCTGATTCGTGTCGCTATTGCCAGGAATTTCACTGATTCCCGAAATACCATCGTCAGTAACCAGCTCAACAATGGTGCGCAGGGCATAGGGCGCGTGTAGTCCAGCCGCATTCAGGAGCGGGGGGTCAACAATAGCAATCGGTGTAACGGTTATCTGCTGAATTCGGGGGCCGGTTTTAGGAAGTATCATATTCTGGAAATTTATCGGCTTTATGGGTTAAGCACCTCAGATAGTAGTACTTTGTTCAATCAGTTTTTTCAGTTCGTCTAATTCGGCATCGGTCGGCATGGTGAGCGGTGGACGAACGTCGCCCGCGCTTCGGCCAATGATTTTAGCTCCTGCCTTAATCAGACTGACGGCATAACCACTCTTTTTGCTCCGCAGCCGTACGAAAGGGATGTAGAAGTTACGGGTAATTTTGGCGACCGTATCCGTATCGCCTGCCCGCAGACTTTTGTAGAACTTGTTGGCCAGATCAGGAACGAAATTGAAAGCCGCCGACGAATAAGTATTTACACCAATCGACAAATAAGCCTCCGCAATAATCTCGGCAGTTGGTACACCACCGATGTAGGAAAGTCGTTTTCCCACCGTTTTAATCGTATCGTTCAGTTCCTGCATATTACCCGTACCGTCTTTCAAACCGATCAGGTTTGGGCAGGCCTCGGCTAGTTTTCTTACGTATTCGGCCGATAAAACCCCGTTACCCCGATTGTAATAAATAACAGGTAGTTGGGTGTTCTGAATAATTGTTCTGGCGTATTCGTACACGCCGTCCTGCGGGCATTCGGTCAGATAGGGCGGAAACAACAGCAGTGCGTCGATGCCTGCCTTTTCGGCCATTTTGGCAAAGGCAATCGCTTCTGAAACGCTTCGCCCTACACTCGAAATAACCGGCACTCGTCCGGCCACAACGTTCGACGAAAGTTGAACGATCTGCTCATATTCAGCGGCTGTCAGAGAGAAAAACTCCCCTGTTCCACCAGCCACAAACACCGAAGAAACCCCGTGACTAACAAACCATTCGAGCCGGTCGGCATAGGTTTCGGCATTGAACGCTCCACTCTCGGTAAAGTCGGTAATAGGAAACGAAAGCAGACCGTCTTCGAGGGATGATTTTATTCTGGCTAAGTCCATGATTGAATTAAAAAATGAGGGTTTTCGGGTAGGGTTTTTAATCAGGTCAACGGGCCGGGGTTGAACAGTACTAAGTCGTTGTGAATGCCCAGTAGATCAGTCGCTACGTTCCGGGTTCCACTCGCAATGTCCAGAATAAGATGAAACAATTCCCAACCCATT
Source organism: Spirosoma sp. SC4-14 (assembly GCF_037201965.1). NCBI lineage: Bacteria > Pseudomonadati > Bacteroidota > Cytophagia > Cytophagales > Cytophagaceae > Spirosoma > Spirosoma sp. SC4-14. The sequence continues at coordinate 6,978,525 of NZ_CP147518.1, forward strand.
TGGTCGATGCTTTTCGCGCCGAATGCTACCGGCCCCGCATCGAAATCAATAAGGTCGTGCCAGCGGTTGGCCAGTTTTGAATTTGAACTCACCTTTATGACGGGTACCATGCTCAGCCCGTAGGGAGTGCCGCGTCCGGTAATAAAAACGTGCATATTCATACCGGCCGCCAGTTGCAGTGTACCACACACAAAATCGCTGGCCGGGGTTGCCACAAAATTCAACCCTTTTCTTCGGATTTTCTCGCCCGGCGAAAGTACATCGACAATCGGGCTCGTGCCGGATTTGGCCACCGACCCCAGCGCTTTTTCAACAATATTACTCAGCCCACCACCTTTGTTGCCGGGTGTTGTGTTGGCGCTTCGGTCGGCCTGTCCCTGTTGCAGATACGCATCATACCAGGCCATTTCGTCTTTGAGCGCCTGCGCTACCGTTTCGTCGACAGCGCGGGGTACCAGCAGATGAATGGCATCACGAACTTCGGTTACTTCGGAGAAAAAGACCGTCCCACCCGCCCGCACTATCAGATCGGCCGCAAAACCCGACACCGGATTACCGGTCAGGCCAGAAAAGGCATCGCTACCACCACACTGCATACCCACCACCAGATCGGATGCGGGGCAGGTAGTGCGCTGGCGTTCATTCAGTTTTCGGAGATGTTTTTCGGCAAGATCCATAATCCCCGCTACCATATCGCCAAACCCATCGAAGGCTTCGTCCTGCAAATACAGAATCGAACTCTCGGCTGGGCTTTGGTCATTCGGCAATAATCGTTCGGGACGTAATTTTTCGCACCCTAGGCCGATAATCATAATCTCACCGCCAAAATTCGGATTTTGAGCAATGTGTTTGATTGTTCGAATGGGCACAATGGCTCCCGGCGCGTCGATGGCCACTCCGCAGCCATAACTGTGATTGAAGGCAACCACATCGTCTACGTTAGGGTATCTGGGTAGCAATTCGCGCCTGATTTTCTGACAGATAAAGTCGGTAATACCGGCCACGCACTGTACGCTGGTAGTAATTCCCAGCACATTCTTCGTTCCGACACTACCGTCTGGATTTTTGTAACCCTGGAAGGTAAATCCCTCCAGGCGTTCCAGTGCTGGTATGGGTTTCTGTATGTACGGAATATCGGTCAGATTTGGCGGCTTCGGCATACTGATATTCCATTCATTGACCCAGCAACCTGCCCGGATAGGCCGATTGGCATAACCAATTACCTGCCCATAACGGATTACGTCGTCTCCCGTTTCGAACGATTGCAGCGCGACTTTGTGTCCCATCGGAATCGCTTCTTCGAGTACGATGCCGTTGAGAACGACCGCGCCTTGCGGCAACCCCGCCAGATTGGCAACAATGGCTACGTTATCGATGGATGTGGTTTTCAGTACAATAGGCTCGTCAGTCATAGTTTGGAGTTCCCTCAGCGTGTAATACAATACAGGTTTCGGCCTGGGCTTGCTAACCGGTTGAGCTCATCAGACCAGCGGGAAAAGCCATGCAGCGAGCATGGTTAGAACCCCTCCGGTAATGCCCATCAGGCTCTGCATAGGCGCAATGGTCTGGAGTGCTTCCTTTTCGGTCAGGTTACTGGTTTTACACATGATCCAGAAACCGGCATCGTTCATCCACGGCACCAGTTTGGCACCACTGCCAATAGCTAAACACAAATAAACAGGATGAAACCCCAGGTTGGCGTTTTGCGCCATACCGGCCAGAATGCCCGATGCTGTAATTAGCGCCACCGTGGCAGACCCCTGCGCCGTACGCACTACCATTGAAATAAAAAAGGCCAGCGGAATCAAAGCCATCTGGTAGCCTTTGGTGAGGTCGGCAATTCGGGCACTAATGCCCGACTGCTGTAACATTCCGCCAAACGCTCCCCCAGCGGCCGTAATCAGGATAATACCCCCACCACTCATCAGAGCCGTTTGCACAAAAGCCGTCAGTTTATCTTTTGTTGTTTTCTTTTGGCTTGCCAGTACCAGCAGTGCGAAAATTCCGCCGGTCAGCAGCGCAATGTTTTTATCGCCGAAAAAAAGCAGCACTTCCAGCATAGTGTTGATGATGGCTGAAGAACTAATAGGAGTACCCGACTTATGAAAAGCCTCAATGGCCGAACGGATACAAATAGTAGTGAGCGGAAAAGCCGCTGGTAGCAAGGCCCAACCCAGTGAAGGCAACTCGTTATCGTCTTTTTCGGCAATAGCCCGAATATCGTCCAGACGCGCATCCGGCGAGTCGCGAAGGGGAATAGGTATCTTTTTGTTGAGAAAAATCGCCATCAGATACCCCACCGTAATGGTACACAGACCGAGCAATACGCCACACACCATCATCAGACCGATCGGTACGTTCAGCGCACCGACCAAAAACAGGGGTCCGGGCGAAGGCGGCACATACGAATTGGCCATCACAGCCCCCGCAATGACCGACAGAGCCAGCAACAGGTAGTTTTTGCCCAGCCGCAGGCCCATTGCCTTCGCCAGCGGCATCATCAGAAAGATAACGGTATCGACAAAAACCGGAATCGTCAGAAAGAAACTACTGAGTATAAAACCGATAGGCGCATTTTTAACCCCCGTCATCCGAAGCATAGCCCGGACAATTTTCTCAGCAGCCCCGCTATCGAGCATTGCCTTGCCAATGATCGCTGCCATTGCAATAAGAATCCCAATTTTAGTACAGGTATTCCCAAATTCGGCGGCAATGCGTTCGCCAATACTTTTGTGAGCCTGTTTGAGCGCTTCGGCTTCCGACATGCCCTTACCGATAAAATATTGCTGAACCAATTCGGTGGGCGTAAGCAGAGCAACCGTTAGAGCGGCCAGCAGCAGAGCCAGAAACGGATGTAGTTTAAACCCAATAATTCCACCCACAACGACAATAACACCAACCAGTAAAATAAGTACAGGATCTACCATTCTCGATGGTTATAAAATGATGGGATTAATTTCTCCTACTTAAGCTCAGCAACTAGCCGAGCTACTGCCTTTTACCCATTTTTTCCCACAGCAATGAAGCCTTCCTCCCACCGAAATTTATAGCAGACTCCAACTCCTTTAAAGCCATTGATCAACGTAATGAATTAATTAACCGGCATACTTTTTCCTATCGAAAACCGCCTTTTCTATCCGTTTTCATCGTTTATAGCCTCAAATAGCTATACTTCAACTTTACTAATTTCAGCAAATGGCACATCTTTTGTGTATTATTCTAAAAAAGAAACCAGATTTAGTTGTAGTCCTACCTTAAAAAGACGGTCACAAACTGAAAAAGCGATAAGGGTAACATATAAATTACATCATATATTTATTAAATACGATAACTTCCTAATAATCAAATAAATAGCAGGTGATTTCAGGCGCATACACACAAATATGTCAGCAATATAGCGGCATGTGTTTTGCGAAAGAATGGCTTATGCCTCAAATCTCCCTGATCTATTTATATGATAAAGTTTTACAGAGCTTTTAATCTTCGGGCACCTTCTTCATCGCTTAACAAACCAACTTTTCTGCTTTCGGCATCATATGGCTCCGTTCGCGCCGGTTCAGTGTCGCTTCTGCTAATTTTTTGCCTGTTATTGTCGGTCTATACGCAGGCGCAATCTATTTCGGGAACAGTTTTTTTCGATGGAAACAACAACGGCCAGCGCGACAATCAGGAGGCTGGCTTTCCTAACGTTGTTGTCAACGCCTATAGGGCTGGTAACCTGGCAGGCAGTGCCACAACCGACAACGACGGCAATTATTCAATAACGGCAGGAATTGCTACGGGCGCTAACTACCGGATCGAATTTATTGTGCCAGCAGGCTATAATGATGGAGCAACTGGTAGTGGCTCAAACACGTCGGTTCAGTTTGCAGCGGGTGGCACCAGCCACGTCGATCTGGGCATTTATGTCCCGAACCAGTGCGGCTCCAGTGGCACTTCCAATCCTCGTATTCTGGCAGGTTGTGTTCCTTCTTTAGGCGATATAACCCTGGCATCGATTCCTTACGAAAGCCATTCGGCAGGTCGTCAATCCTGCGATGTGCCTCCTCATCGGGACGATCTTACCAAATATGATATCGGCGTTCCGTATTCACTGACTATTCATAAACGTCAGAAACTGGCCATTTTAACAACGATTTCAAGTCCCAACACCAGCAATTTTCCGCCCGCTCCCGATGGTGCCAGTGCTCTTTATGCCGTCGACTACTCGGGCGATGACTTTACCTACAAATCCTTTAAGCTCCTCGCCAAATTAAGCAATCTGGGTATTGATGTCAGCAATCAGTTTCCCATTGCAACCGGCGTGAACAACATTGGCGAATATGGTCTGGGTGGCATCACCATCAGCGAAGATGAGCACTACCTGTATGTGCTCAATATGGGCAAAGGCAATCTGATTCGCGTCGACATCAGGAGCCTCGATTATCAAACTATACCGCCGGGAGGTTTTACCGATACTAGTCAGTTACCCATTACCGAAATTGACATTCCATCGGCCATAGCCAACTGTAGCAACGGGCGGTTTCGGCCCTCGTCGTTGCATATGTATGCCGGAAAACTCTATATCGCTGGTATCTGCGATGCTTCGCTGTCAACGGATAATGCAGGTCTGTATGCAAAAATCATTGAAATGAATCCAGTCAATGGAAACAGCCGGGTTGTATTTTCGCACGATCTGACAACATTCAATACAGGTGACATAGCCGCTGTAGATCTTCCTCAGGTTAGGTGGAAATATCCGTTCAGAGCCGTTGTTGCCGACGGAAATCCGGGAGAGAAACAACCGTTTTTCAACGACTTTGGCTTCGACGATACTGGATCAATCATTTTCAGCATTGTCGACCGGAAGGTCTTTTCATTAGAGAGTAACCGTGAGCCGGGCTATCTGGCCCGAACCTGGAAACAGGACGATGGTACGTTTGTGCTTGAGTCGGACCGGCAGTCGGGGCCGTTTACGAGTTCGGCGGCTATTACACACAGTTTTACGGGCGAGCCCGCCAATCTGTCGGTCGATAACGGTGGGCCGGGTACCATTTCTGGCCCCAAGTGGTTTTTTGAGCAGGGGATCGATATATATGATTCGTCGCCGGGTGCCGAACAGACCTACTATAACCATGCCAACCTGGCCAATGGTGGCATCTACATTTTGCCGGGCACCAAAGAGGTAGTTGTTGGTTTTACGGATGCAGGCTGTGTGAGCACGGCCGGGATGCGTTATTTCGACTGGACAACTGGCCGCACAAAATATAGCGCCAACCTTACGAATCAGAAGTATTTTGCCATTACAGGCATGAGTACGGTTTGCGATCCAACTCCTATCGAAATTGGCAATTACATCTGGAAAGACACAAACCGCGACGGGGTTCAGGACCCTGATGAGCCAGCTCTGGCGGGTGTAACTGTGGCCTTATACGCAAACGGTTCGGGCGATCCGATTGCTACGGCGCAGACCGATGCCAATGGTAATTACTCGTTCTCATCGGCCGATGGCACCTCAACTGGCAGTCATCAATACGGTCTATCGCTCCACCCCGACTCCAGCTATTCCCTGAAAGTTATTTCGCTGGGGATCGATCCGCTGGTCGATGGCCTGAAACTTACAGGTGTATCGCCAGCGCCGGGCGAACGAGCCGACACACTCAACACCGGCCACACGCTTGGCAACAACGATGCGTTTATCGTAAACGGTCTGCCTACCATTTCGTTTGTGATGAATTGTGCCGGTCAAAACAACCACACCTACGATTTTGGCCTCATCGACGTACCATGCAGCCTCACAACAACCATTACGGCCAGTAGTTGCGATCCAGCAACAAATACCTATTCGGTAACTGTAGTGGCTACTGTTACGGAGAGTAAAGAAACCAGTGAGATCAGCATCCGCGAAGGTCAAACTACCCGCACATTTTCAACGTCGGTCGGTAGCAACAGTTTCACAACTGTGTTTACGGGCATCGTTTCAGATGGCATGAGCCATACGGTAACCGCGAGCCTGCCTAATTGCAGTACCGTTGTAAACACCTATTTGGCCCCCGCAGGTTGTCAGCCTATCTTTTCGCTCGCTAAATTTACCGACCACTCGAAAGCTAAGTTAGGCGATACGTTGACCTACCGTCTGGTGTTGACCAATTCGGGCACGGGTGCCGGTACAGTTACCGTTCGTGATTCGCTCAGCAATGGTCTTAGCTACATTACCGGCTCAGCCAGTGCTCCGGCCGGAACAAGTTTCACCGTTGGGCAACCAGTAAGCCTTTGGAACATTCCAGCTATTGCAATTGGGCAAAGCCTGACATTAACGTATCAGGTTCGGGTCGATACGGTTGGTATTCTCTACAACGTAGCCACCATTCCGACCGATACGGCTAAGGTCTGCACAACGGTGCCGGTTCCGATGTGCGAGGGTGATCAGTTTCTGCTAACGGCAGCCACCGGCCGAACCAATTACCGTTGGTATAAAGATGGGGTGCTGATTAGCGGCCAATCCAGCAATACGCTGATTGTTACAGAAGGCGGTACTTATAGCCTGATCGTTGATAACCCCGGTGGAATATGCACCGACTTTTCGTGTTGCCCAATCATTTTCGAAGAAGATTCGCTGCCCCATTTTCAGGCCATAGCCACCTCCGGCACCTGCTTAGGTAATAAACCACGCGATAATGGACAGATCGTTTTGAGTACTTTCAAACCAACTCATACCTATCAATATTCGCTGGGTGCGACATTCGACGAAGCGGCCTCCTTATCGGGTCCTCCCCAACCGATTCCTGCCGATGGTGTGCTGGTAAACAATCTTACCAATCCATCGACCATCCAATCCTATACGGTTCGGGTATATAATAAGTTGAGTTGTTATACCGATATGATTGTGCTCTTGCAGCCAGCCCAGTGCGATTGTCCGGCTACGATTTGTGTTCCTTATGTAATAAAACAAACCAAAAACGCTCAGCGCACTATCGCGATTCATTAACTAGCGTCTTTCTGGTTTGGGTATCAGCACCTTGCGAAAGTAGGGTACATAGGCCATTTATGTCCGTAAAAATCCGTGTTATCCGTGTTTGAAACTAGTTAACATCATGTCAACTTAGTAACGATCAGTTACCTTTGTCATAACAACTACCACCGCCCGACCATGACCAAGTCCCAGCTCGTTCGTATTTCAACGCCCGGCAAGGATAAAGTACCACTCTCAAAAGCCCAGAAGGAGTTCAATCGCCTGACCAAAAAAATTAGTGAACTGGAAGACGAACTCAAGCACTTTCGCACTGCGGCAACATCCATCCAGCAACGCATTCATACCGAATACACCCCTTTACTGAACGAATTCAATCAGCTTCGGGCCAATCTGGTTCGCGTGTTCGATCAGGCTCACGACCGGCCCGCAGCCACCAAAACCGAACGCAAAAAGCTAGCCGATCTAATTGTTAATCTGGCCTATGATCTGATTAGCGAACACGGCATGGAGGAATTAAAGCCTATTTTCGACAAATATGACGAAACAGGCTTCGACGCTGTCGATACGGAGGCCGATCAGCAGGTTTCGGAAATGATGAAAGAAATGGTCAGTTCGATGTATGGTATCGAGTTCGATGAGAACGTCGATGTCAGTACCAAAGAGAAGTTCATGGCCTATTTGCAGGAACAATTACAAACCCGGCAGGAAACCGAACAGCAACGCCAGCAGGAAGCCGAAGAAAAACGGGCAAAAAAGCCAAAAACGGCCAAACAGCAGGAACGGGAAGCCAAAAAACAACTCGAAGAACGGAATATTACCAAAGCCGTTCGAACGCTTTATATGGATCTGGTGAAGGCGTTTCATCCCGACCGCGAACCCGACGAAGCCGAAAAAACCCGCAAAACCGAAATTATGCAGCGCGTAACGGAAGCCTACGAAAAAAGCGACCTGCTTTCGCTGCTGCGGCTCCAGCTCGAATTCAACCGTATTGACCAGCAACACCTCGAAACCCTGGCCGACGATCAGTTGAAGTATTATAACAAGATTTTGAAACAACAGGCCGATGAACTCAGCGACGAACTGTTTGGCATGCAAAGTCAGTTGTCGGGTATTCTTGGCAAACCGTTTATGATGGTCAGTTCGGCAATCGGTCTGGAACTCAGCTTCAACAACGATGTTCGCGAACTGAAACGAAGCATCAAGGCCACTAAAAAAGACGTAAAAGACCTGGCCGACCCGGCGCTGATGAAAGCGTGGCTGAAAACCTACCGAATTCGGAAAGCCGACGATTTCGACCCATTTTTTGGTTAATGACCCTCCGGGGTCATTTGCCTGCTATTATGCGTATAGATTAGATAATTATTACCACCACGATTCAATAGATAATAGATACATCACATTCATAAAGGGCCTTTAATACGGTTATAATTTAGATTTAATCCCCGCGTAAAATCTTTGCCCAACCAATCAGTCGTCAATTAGCGATTGATTATCAACTACTTTCTCCCATACTATGGTACATTCGTATACCGGCATTTTGTGGCGGCTGGTTTGTTATTGCCTTTTACTTTTACCCATAACAGGCCTTGCCCAGATTCGGCTTACCGGACAAGTTGTCGAAGCCGGGACCAAAACACCGATAGCAGGCGCTACCGTTCTCGTTAAGGGCACCAGCCAGGGTAGCACCACAAACGCCGATGGCTACTATTCGTTAAACAACGTATCTCCCAAAGCGACGCTTAGCTTTAGTTTTATTGGTTTTAAGACAACTGAAGTCGAAATCAAAAATCAGACGGTCGTCAACGTCGAACTGGTTGAAGACTCCCAACAGCTACAGGAAGTGATTGTTACAGCTCTTGGTATTTCGAAACAGTCGAAATCGCTTGGCTATGCAACGCAAACCATCGACAGCAAGCAATTTACCAATTCGCAGGACCCCAATCTGGTCAACAATCTGGCAGGTCGTATTGCGGGCGTTACGATTACCAATGGCGGGGCCGGTGTTGGTTCGACCTCCCGCATTGTCATTCGCGGAGAGAACTCATTCTCAGGTACCAATCAGCCGCTGTTCGTTGTCGATGGCGTGCCCATCAATAATGAAACGTTTTTCAACAATGCCATCAATAACTCGTCAAACCAGGGCACCTGGGCCGAAGTCGACTATGGTAATGGAGCGGCCGAAATCAATCCGCAGGATATTGAAAATATTACCGTTTTAAAGGGCGGGACAGCAGCCGCGCTCTATGGCTCAAGAGCCGCTAATGGAGTGGTCGTACTGACCACCAAACGGGGTAAAACAGAAAAGGGGCAGGTAGGAGTCAGCTTTAACACAAACACGTTTATCGATACGCCCCTCCGTACACCGCGCATCCAGAACCAGTATGGTGCTGGTAATGGCAAACAGGATTATCAGTTCGTCGATGGCGGCCAAAGCTACGAAAACAATATTCCTAACTACGGTGCTCCTTTCGATGGCCGAACGGTTGTGCAGTTCGACAGTCCGGCGGGCCAGTTTCAGGCTGGCGACCTGGTAGCCAGAGCCCAGAACCCAGGCTCTACCCCAACAGCAACGCCGTGGGTTGGGCATTCCGACAATTTTCGAAACTTTCTGCAAACGGGCGTAACTACTCAGAATAATTTAGCCCTGAACCTTAACTCCGAGAAAGGATCGCTACGGATATCGGTTGGCAACTTATACAACAAAGGCATACTGCCCTACACCGATCTTCGCCGATATACGTTTGCCGTTCGGGCCGAAAACCAGTTGACCGATAAGCTCAGCTCGAATATGTTCTTAAACTACATCAACAGTTCGAGCGATAACCGCCCTAATATTGGCTACGGTTCGGAGAGTGTGATGTATACCTTCTTTGGTGTTTATGGGATGCCGATCAACATCAATCTTCAGTCGTTAAAAGACAAGTGGTGGCAGGCAGGTCAGGAAGGCGTCAAACAATTTCGGTACTGGAACAACCACGATAACCCTTACGTAACGCTGCACGAAAACACGAATAGCTTCCGTAAAAACCGAATTATTGGTAACTATTCGCTGAAGTACAGCTTCTCGCCGAACCTAAACCTGATGGTGCGGACGGGGCTGGATTACTACAACGATAACCGCGAAGGACACCGGGCCTTTAGCACGGTTCGGTTTCCGACGGGTGGTTTTCGCACCGACGTTGTTACCTACCTCGAAAACAACACCGACTTCCTGCTGAACTACACCAAAGATTTCGGCAAGTTTGGGGTCAATGTATCGGGCGGTGGTAACCGATTCATTCAGCGACTATCTTACAATAGCAACATTGCCAATTCGCTCATTACGCCGGGGCTGTATAATTTCACCAATGCGCAAAATACAACGCTGCCCCTATTTCAGCAGCAAAATAAATCGATTGAAAGTGCCTATATGTTTGGGCAGTTCAATTACGACGAAAAAGTATTTTTAGACGTAACCGGACGCAACGACTGGTCGAGCACCTTGCCAGCCGGGCAGAACTCTTACTTCTACCCATCGGCCGCGTTAAGTGTTATTGCCTCCGATATGGTACAGTTACCTCAGGCCATTTCGTACCTCAAGCTCAGAGCGTCCGGTGCTTCGGTTGGTCGCGATGCGGTTCCGTACTCGGTCAACAATACCTATCTGACCGATACGCCTTTTGGCAGTTATCCTTCGGTAGGAGCTAACCCGGTGCTGGCAAACTCAAAGCTGAAACCCTCCCGAACCTCTACGTATGAGCTGGGTTTTGAGCTACGTTTGCTTCACAATCTGATTGGACTGAATACGACCTACTACAATTCGCTGACGAAGGATGAAATTGTGCAGCTACCGATCCCGATTTCATCGGGCTATACCAATGCCTTCGTCAATGGCGCTACCATTCGCAACCATGGTCTGGAGGTAATTCTGGATGTGAATCCGTTCAAATCCCAAAATGGGCTGAACTGGAACATGACGTTCAATTTTGCCCGAAACATCAGCCGGGTGGTTTCGTTGCCGGGTGGTATAACGACCTACAAGTACGCCGAAATTACGCAGTATGACCGGTATTATCGGTCTATTCAATACAACGCTGTTGTTGGCGAACGCCTGGGCAACATCTACGGACGTCACTATGTCCGCGATCCGCAGGGAAACATTGTATACGCAAACGGACAGGCGCAAACCACGGGCGAAAACGAACGTACACTGCTTGGCAACTACAATCCGAATTTTGTTTTAGGTTGGATGAACCGGCTCTCCTATCGCAACTGGACGTTCAATATGCTCTGGGACTGGCGGCAGGGTGGTGTCTTTTATAGTTACACCATGCTGGGTATTCTTAACGGTGGTATGTCGGTCGAAACCCTTCCGGGCCGCGATAGTGGTGGTATTGTGGGCAATGGCGTCGTGAAAAATGCCGATGGCACCTATGCGCCAAACACCGTACAAGCTACTCCCGCCAATTATTATACCTCATACTACGATCCTAACAACAACGAAGCCTTTACGTTCAGTGCTTCCTATGTAAAACTGCGCGAGTTGCGGGTTGGCTACACCTTTAACCGGCCACTGGGCTGGAAAGGCTCGGCCAGTCTGTCGCTGATCGGCCGAAACCTGCTGTTGTTTACCAAAAACAAAGACGTCGATCCAGAAAACCTGTCGCTGCGTGGCACTCAGATTCTGCCGGGCGTTGAACAGCTTAGTCTGCCAAGTACCCGCAATTTAGGTGTATCGCTAAACGTATCGTTCTAATCGGGAAATTACATGAAATCGTTATCATACAAAATAAGCATTGGCCTAGTCAGTCTAATGCTCCTGAGCAGTTGTCAGTCGGAGTTAGACAAACTCAATAAAAACCCTAACAATCTGGAACAAACCGAAGTTGGCCCTCTTCTGACCAATATTGTTCTTAACTCGGTGCGGGCCATGACCGAAAATGGCTGGACTTTAGGAAATGGCTACGGGCAATATATGACCTTTAGTTCAAGCTACTATAACCTGCCCACTCGCTACCAACCCGTTTCTAACGATCCGGTCTGGAATTCGACCTATGGCAATGCCCGTAATGCACAGCTTCTGTACAATCTGGGCGTTTCGCGCAATAACGCTACGGTTCAGGCCGTAGCCTTGGCGCTGCGCTCCCATGCGTTTGGCCAGCTAACGGATTTATGGGGCGACATCCCTTTCAAAAATGCCTTACAGGCAAGCACTGGCAACTTCACTCCGGCTTACGATAGCCAGCAGGTTGTTTACAACGATCCCGATCTTGGCATTCTGGCTTCGCTCCGTAAAGCCGACCAGCTACTTGCCAGCAGCACGGCTACCATTGTAGGCGATCCACTCTACAACGGCGATCCTAAAGCGTGGCGTCGATTTGTGAATGCGCTGCGCCTGCGCTATCTGATGCGCGTATCGGGCAAACAGGACGTAGCTTCTGAAATTCAGCAGATTGTGAAGGATGGTAATCTGATGACCAATGCTTCTCAAAGCGCATCGATAGCGTTTCAGACCGCCGTTCCTTATGTGTTTCCGTCATTGGTTGAGCGGTCTGGTGATTTTAATGTAAAGTATGTTAGCCAGTTATTTTACACGGTTCTTCGAACCACCGGCGACTCAGACCGCTTAACACTGATTGCAGCCCCCAACAGCCAGGGAAAAGGAAAATCAGGGTTTAGCTTTGATTATTATGGCGGGATGCCTTTAGTTTCCGATGCCTCTGCTACCCAGGTCGACACAGCCTCCAATTTCAGCAGTAACTTTCTGGCCATCAATAATCCATCGTTATTGAAAGAACGATTAATTACCTATGCCGAACAAGAGTTTATTCTGGCCGAAGCTGCTCAGCGTGGCCTGATCACTGGATCGGCGCAAGATTACTACAATGCAGGCATATATGGCGCCTTTGCCGAATGGGGCTTAACAAACGATCAGGCAGCGTCGTACCTGAAACGGCCAAACACCAGCTTCGATTCGTCAAAAGCGATCCAGCAGATTATTACACAAAAATGGATCGTCAACTTCAACGTCGGTTTCGAAGGTTGGGTCGAATATCTCCGCACTGGCTTCCCCAGTCTGGAAACAGGGGGTAATTTGAATCTAAATGGCGGTTCTATTGCAACGCGTTTTCTGTATCCAGATCCCGAAAGAACAATAAATAATATGAATTATAACCAGGAGTTACAATCTCGAATGGGCGGAAAAGAAACGACTACTTATAAAGCCTGGTGGGCAAATTAATAAAAGCTCTTTCAATAAGTTACTGGTACAAGTATAATGCCCGGCAAATCATTTTTCCTGAAGCTGCCGGGCATTATTTATATCAGATTAAACAAAAACTATTTCTTCTCACCTATATCAGCAACGTTAGCCAATTCATTGCTTATCAAGGGTAATCAGCGATCAGCATTTCTATAATGATATGGATAAAAAGCCAAAGTCTCCATTTTGACAAAACTTCGCTCAAAAATAGTTCATAAAAGCAGGGTAAATGATTCGAGAGACAAGTCGGCTCTACCAACCAATCATCATGTATATTATTTATTTTTTATGCTGGGCTTCTTCCTTTTGGAGTATATATAATTGATAACGAACGTCCAGAATCCGCGACAATCTAGTTACTTCTTTAGCATGTTTTTCCTGAATAGTCCGGGAAACGTTCCAGATAAAATAGTGTTGTTGAGGATCATATATACCCAATGCCAATGTATTTTCTTTTCTGTTTAGATTTGCCAGTTCATCATATGATTTAATAATAGTACTGGCCGAGTTAATCTCGTATCGCTCTAAAGAAAAGCCAATCGTATAGTAAAGTGCCAAGGCCTGATCCATTGCTAGTACTATTATCCTTTCTCCAATAACCAGACAAACCCAGGTTAGCCGATAATGGGCGCACAATAGTAAGCAAAAACAAGCCTAGTATTTCTACTTAAGCAAACTTTAATTTACAAATGAAAACAAGATGAATATATGCTTAATTTTCAGACAAAATACGTTACTATTCGCATGAGTTTATTGACAACAAAAGCATCCCAAAACCTTAGAATGCTTTTGTACACTACTAATATGAAATTGGTTTGAGTATATACTCAGATTAATGCACTAAAATTATGATACTTCTCTGCTAATCAGCCAGCTAATCTTTATTGAATGTCTCTATACAATCTTTATCCGTAAGCTCGAAAGCTGCTACAAAAATCAGCATACGAAATTAAATACTATTAAAAAATAGATTAATTAATCTATAGGTTTGTTTCCCAATTATGAAGTTACACTCAAGGGGCTTTATATTGCCGAAACATAGTAGTTTAAATGCGTCTTTACTTGCTGTCTGGCATCAAAAAGCAATAATACTTATTGATGCTCCGGAGCTTTTTCATAAAACCTTCTAATCACGTAGCGCTGGGCTGCCATGGCAGTGCCAAAAGCCTTTATTGATGAGCATAACAAGTCGGCAAAGACAATTACAGAAAATTAGCAATCTGATGAGCAGTAAATATTACCGAATTATCCTTACAAAATAGCCCATACTTACTAATAAAAATTAAGCCAGAGAGAGGTTCGTTTTCCCCATAGAAAGCAAGCAATTACGCAGATTTCCGTAGCGTTGTATGAGCAATGGGAGCCGCTGGCAAGGCTCTGAGTAAAAGTTCTGTTATCTTCTTCTTAAACCAATTTCCACAAGCAGCACAGTCCCAACAATGCCATATTCGAGAGCTGTTAGCCAAAGATTTTCCTGATAGGGCATTGTCTGATAGGTGAAATACGACAAGGGAATCAGCGCCGACCATACCAATGGATACCGAAAGCGCGTAAACACCGAAACAGCAACCAGCGTTGTGATATACCAGGGGTGAACCGTTGTGGCAAAAGCTAAATAGAGTGTCAATATGGCCAATATCCGACTCGGAACCGATACGTTTCGCCACCTGAACGAAATCCAGAAAATACAGCCGGCGGTGATAATGGAGAGCCAGAAACCAATAAAACCAATGGCATTATAGCCCCACACCCAGTAGCCAACCGCCCGCAACACATAATACACACTGGCATTGAATTCAAACTTCTGAAAGTATAGGTTCACGCTCGATGCCATATTCTGCGCCAACTCCCAACTGGCAAAAGGTAGAAATTGAACCAGAGTAAACACACCCGTCAGCACACTATAGATCACCCCACGCTTCCAGCCCAATTTGCGTACAAGAGTGGGCAGAGCGATCAATGGTAATAATTTAGTACCAACAGACAAAGCCAGTGCCCCCGACGATGCCCGGTCTCGCTGTCGAGTCAACCACCAGATAGCCAGCGCCGTAAAGAAAATCATAACGGCTTCGAAATGCAGATTTCCTGTCAGTTCCAGCACAACCAGCGGGTTTAAACCATAGAGCAGCGCCCGGTTCGGATCATAACCGAATCGGCGTAACAAACGAGTCATCAGCCATAGTGTTCCGGCTTCGCTCAACAGGATTGGCATCCGCAACCAGACAATAGTACCTAACAAACTATTGGGCGACAAAAGAGCCGCCAGCCCGAACAAAGCCTGATTGGCGGGCGGATATACGGTGAAGTAAGCTGGCGAGTTCAGGTGCTGAAATAACGACTGATCCAGACCCGCCATCGTGGCTATATCGGTTCCGACAATTCGCGAAGGCAAATACAGATAAGGATTGAACCCATGAGCCAATAGCCGCCCATCCCAGATAAACCGGTAAACATCGTCGGAAAGTTGCGGAACAGAAAACAGCAGTAGAACTCTGAATAAGATAGCTGCCGAAAACAGAAAGGTATCTGGCTTTGGAGTTTCTGAACGTAATCCAGTGTTTTCAGCAAACCGATTGGTCGAGAATAGCATCCAGCCATAACCCGCAAACAAAACGGTTAACAAACCGAACAACGTCGCGAATTGCTGACGAGAAACGGTGTACGCTAACAACCAATACAGAACAGCCGATCCTATCAGCCAGACAAAACGAACGGGGCCTGTTGTCATACACCCACCGCCACCGGACGCGTCAACCCAACCGACGAACTCGTTGGGCGATGTCCTGCATGAACAACCGAATATACGAACACCATGCCAAACCCAACCATAAACATGATATGCAGAAAGAACATGCGAAAGTCGTGAATATAGAACGCCAGCACCAGCCCACCCAGAAAATATACTGCCAATATCCCTTCCACTAAGGTAAGCCAGCTCAATTGCCGATTAATATACTTATTGGCATCCCAGCGATCGTTTGCTTTGACTACATTAAATTTAGGAGTTCGGATAAATGGGGTTTTCCGCCCCATATAGCCTTCAATAACCGCAATGGTATTGTGGAGCGACAGGCCCATCATCAGCGACGAATACATCGGAAAATACCAGGCTAGTTTAGCTTTACTGGCTTGTTTGAGGAGCCAGAACGGAATGCCATAGAACGAAATCAGAATGAGCAGATTGATCTGAAACAGATTAATGATAAAAAATACCGTTTCCCACTCCGGGTGCCGATGCCGTATGTAAATCAGCGGAACGCTCATCACGCCCAGAATCAGCACCAGAATAAAGGTAGCGCTACTGAACAGGTGAAAAAAGGCATGTAGCTTACGCGAAAACGATACGCCAGGTGTTTGCAGCACGTTACCAAACAGCTTGCGGGCACATTCGGCAGCTCCTTTCATCCAGCGATACTGCTGCGATTTGAGTGCATTCATGGCTACGGGCAGTTCGGCTGGCGAGCCTACATCTTCGCGGTAAACAAATTTCCAGCCACGAAGCTGCGCCCGATAGCTTAAATCCAGATCTTCGGTCAGTGTGTCACTTTGCCAGCCTCCGGCATCAGCAATGGCCGTTTTCCGCCATACGCCACCCGTTCCGTTAAAATTGGCCAGCAAACCAGCCGCATATCGCCCGCTTTGCTCAATAGTAAAATGCGCATTCAGGCCGAAAGCCTGCAACTGGGTGAGTAACGAAAAATTCTCATTCAGGTGTTGCCAGCGAGTTTGGACAATTCCAACTTCCGGATCGTTAAAATGCGGAATGGTTTTAAGCAGAAAATCCGGGTCAGGCACAAAATCGGCGTCGAATATGGCCACATAGTCCCCCCTGGCAAATTCGAGCCCGTAGGCCAGGGCACCGGCTTTAAATCCGTTTCGTTCGGGCCGACGAATGTGCTCAATAGCGAGTCCCTGCTGCCGATAGTGTTTTACTTTGGCAGCAATGATCTGTACTGTCTCGTCGGTCGAATCGTCGAGCACCTGAATATCGAGTTTATCGTTCGGATAGTTTAGTTGGGCGATAGCATCAATCAATCGTTCAACAACATAAAGTTCGTTGTAGACAGGCAATTGTATAGTTACCCGTGGCAGCGTATGAGACTGCCACGCATCGGCCCACAGAGCGGCCATCCGGCGTTTTTGTTCCGAACGCAGGTATATAATAATCAGGCTTAATTGCCCACAGTTATACAGAAACAATAACAGTAGAGCCAGCCCATACAGAATCAGGACCGAGATTTCCATGTTGGTGAAAAACAAAATCGGTTTAACGTTGAGTTCAGCAATCAGGCAATTCGGTAATGCGTGGTTGGTGATGGAGTAATAGCCTGTTTAGAACTGCCTGTCTAGGTACTAATGTTTTCAGATTCGCTAAACTTATGGCCTATTTGTTGCATTAGGGCCGATTCATCACCAATATTTAAAAATTGTTGTAATAATCTTATACCCGGCCAGTACCGTTCCTTTTACGGTTCCTGATATTTTCGAAAACCCGATTCGTTTCCGGTAGTTGACGGGTACTTCAGTGATTCGTAAGCCCTGTTTAGCTGCTTTGAGCTGCATTTCAACCGTCCAGCCATAGGTTTTATCCTGCATCTTTAGTGCCAGCAACGCGTCGAACCGAATAGCACGAAACGGCCCCAGATCGGTGTACCGAACCCCATAAAGCCAACGCAGCAATCGGGTGGCCAGCCAATTGCCAAACAACTGCTGCGGAGTCATTGCCCCCCGTTGCCGATGGCCCAACGCCCGCGATCCAATTACCAGATCGGCCTCATGGTTCAAAATTGGTGCCACCACCAGTGGCATTTCGCCAGGAAAGTCCGAATAGTCGGCATCAATAAAAACGACCACATCCGGTTTTTGCTGGCGGTTTTGAGCATACGCAATTCCTTTCAGACACGCTCGCCCGTAGCCCTGAATAGGTTCGTTCAGTACCGTAGCTCCAGCCCGGGCAGCCTCCACCGCCGTCAGGTCGTTCGAATTGTTATTGACTACCACTATTTCATCGACAAGACTGGCAGGAATTTCCCGCACAACATTACCAACAGAATTTTCTTCATTAAAAGCCGGAATAATGACAAGAATAGAAAGCAAAGGTCAGATAGTAAAAGAGTGAAAGAGCGAAAGAGCGAAAGAGTGATTGGAATTCAACTATTCGCTCTTTCATTATTCCGCCCCAAAGATAGGGCGTCAAATTCAATCAAAATGTCATATACTTGACACATGGAAATATCCTTTATTGGCGCAGGCAACCTGGCCTGGCATCTGGCACCAGCTCTGGAAAACGCTGGTCACCACATCAATGAGGTGTATAGTCGTCAGCTTCAGCACACTCGTCAGTTGGTTAGCTATCTCTACGACGCACGAACGCACTCCGATCTGAATTTTGCCGACAGCCCATCACAACTTTTCATTCTGGCCGTTCCCGACGATGCCATTGAAGCAGTATGTGCCCGGCTGGTGCTGCCCGAAAATTCTATTCTTGTCCACACATCGGGCAGCCAATCGTTGCGGGCATTGCAAAACTGGGTTACAGTTTATAGCGACGTGCCGGTTCAGACTGGAGTCTTTTATGCGTTACAGACATTTAGCAAAGGGCAGTCGTTTATGGATTTCAACGAAATTCCACTCTGCCTTGAAGCCTCCGACAAAGAAACCGAAGACCTTCTTGTTAAACTAGGGCAGGACGTAAGCGATATTGTTTACCTGATTACCTCTGCCGAACGTCGAACACTACACCTGGCCGCTGTTTTTGCCTGTAATTTCACCAATCACCTACTGGCTATTGCCCATGATCTGACTACAGACAATGGCCTGGAGTTTGACCTTCTGCAACCGATCATTCGTGAAACGATTCGGAAAGGCCTGGCCGCCAGTGACCCGGCCGACGTTCAGACTGGGCCGGCCCGCCGGGGCGATCTGACAACCATTGAAAGCCATCTTGCCCAACTGGAACAGCAACCCCGGCTGGCTGAAATCTATCAGATTATTTCTGAAAACATACAGCAACGTTACATAAAATAAATATCCATAACCGAAAACACATTTTAGTTACACAAACTACATTAGTGTACATATCGTATTATCATATTAATCTACACCATATAATAAATTACGAAATTCTTGAAACAAATCGATTAATGATTTAGTTTTACTCAACTATTGTCAAAAGTACTCTTTACGTATATACTTGCGTGTTCCTCAAAAAACGCTTCTGCCTGAACTCCGAATTGTTATTAACGGGCAAAAACGTAGGTTTAATTAACTGATTGGTATGGGTGTGTTAAAACAACCAGACGGGAAACCCGTATTAAACGACGTTAGCCCAACTATAGATCGTCTTGACTTATACGAAAAGTATGGTGCCATGGCTTATGGAATTATTCTACAGATAGTTCCACAACCTGAGCTGGCCCAGCAAGCGTTAGTGACCCTATTTTTATCCCCCCAACTCGAACAGTGCATCGGCCCACTCAGTAGCCCAGCCTGTGCCATTGTTCGGCTGGCCCGTCTAATAGCACTCGAAGTAAATCCAGTTTCCTTATCGGCAAAATCTACATTTCCTGATACGACCGATCTCAGCGACGAAAACAAATCGAAGCAGATTTTCGATTTATCATTTCGTCAGGGTTACGAACTCAGCATCATTGCCGAGCGCCTTAAAATACCTTATACGGAGGTAATGGCATCTATTCGTAATTATTTTCAGTATCTTCGTAGACCGTAAAAGCCGTACTTGCCTTGAAAAACTATCAATATTTAACGAACGGCATACTTGAATCCTACCTGCTGGGTCTCATTTCCGATGATGAGAAACGGGAGGTAGAACAGTTGATTGCTGCTGACCCGGAAATTCGATCGCAACTGAACGAATTAGAAACAGATATTGAGCTTCATTTTCAGGAAAATGCGGTTCCTCCTCCTCCAGCACTCAAATTTGCTATTCTGGATCAGCTCAATAAAACAGAGTTAATAAAACGGAGCCAGGACGATTATAGTCGCTCAAAACAAAAGACCGACGACACTGCTAAACCCAATTATATTGATGTTGAAGTAGACGATACGCACATTCGGGTCCATAAATACTGGCGGCCCGCTTTTATTGCGGTCTTCGTTTTATCAAAAATATTCCTCATTCTCGGGCTCTATTATTATTTTAAGGCTAACAGCCTCGAACAGGAAATTAATCGCTTAAAAGTGGCGACCGAACAAACAACACCGCCAACTCCCGGCAAAACACCGTAGTCTCAGAATGGGTTAATTGACTGGCATTTATCGACAAAAAGTGCCATTTTGTGGTCAATTTCATCCCCATGAAGCAACTCATCAGCAGCTTTTTAGTCTATTTCGCCACTGTTACATCCGTTTTGGCTCAGTGGCAGTTCCAGGCCGTTCAGACCGATGCCAGTTTCCGGGCCGTCAGCGTCGCCAGTCCAGACATCGCCTGGGTTGGCGGAACAAAAGGAACATTTATCAGAACCGTCGATGGTGGTAAAACCTGGCAAGCGGGAACCGTTCCGGACGCTCAAACCTGCGATTTTCGGGATGTACAGGCCATCGATGCCCAAACTGCCTTCCTTATGAGCGCCGGTCCGGCCGAAAAAGGCCAGGCCCGCATCTATAAAACGACCAACGGTGGCCAAACCTGGACCCTGCTTTATCAAACCCAACAGCAAGGCGTTTTCTTCGATGGAATGGACTTTTGGGACAAACAGCACGGTATTGTATTCAGCGACCCCATCGATGGTAAATGGTTTATACTGACTACCGGCAACGGCGGTAAAACCTGGCAGCCCCTACCAGCAGGCAATTTGCCCGCCATGCAACCCAATGAAGCTGCTTTTGCTGCCAGCGGTACGAGTCTGGTGGTACAGGGTAAACGTAATGTCTGGATTGCATCGGGTGGCGGCACAAATGGGCGCGTTTTTCGCTCTACCGACCGTGGTCAGACCTGGAGTGTCGCGAACACTCCTCTCCCGGCGGGCGATGCAACTGGCTTATTTGGGTTGCATTTTTTCAGCGAAAAAGCGGGGATTGCTGTAGGAGGTAACTACAAGCAGGAACAGCAACCGGGTCCTAATGCCGCCATCACCCGCGACGGGGGCCAGACCTGGCAACTCCTTGCCCAAACCGATCCGCCCGGTCTTAAAGAAGCGATTGCCCTTCTTCCCGGCGACCGCATCATTGCCGTTGGTCCGTCGGGAACGAGCCTTTCGGCCGATCAGGGCCAAACCTGGCAGAAACTCGACACCGACGGATTTCATTCGCTGGCCTGCGCCAAAGGAACCTGCTACGCCGTTGGCGCCAAAGGCAAAATTGCCATACAGCGGTTTAAATAACAGAAGAATAGGTTGTGAGGTGATCCGTGCGCTGCTGGCCTTTTTCGCTACGCTTCTTTTTCAAACTGAAAGATTTGGTCCATCAGCACCCATTTTTCCCCTTCTCTGGCCCAGGGTAACGGTTGCTGGAACTGCCACATCAGGCGTTCCCATTCCTGTACGTGCGGACTGGCGGCATCCAGTTCCCGCTTCTTTTCGAAGCTAAACGCATCATCTGTTTCCAGGATCATAAACATCCGATTACCGGTCCGATAAATCTGTAAATCCAGAATTCCGGCTTTCAAATCGTTGGCCCGCACTTCTGGCCAGCCACTCCCTTTGGCATGCCATTGTTCGTATTGGCGAATCAGTTCAGGATCATCTTTTAAGTCGAGTGCCAGGCAGAATCGTTGCATAAAATAAGTAAAGAGTTTGTAGGAATTGATTAGCCAAAGTACATTTTGAACGACTGGATGGTTTGCCGGGCCGCCTGATCAGGATTGGGGTAGGGAAACGCTTCGGCTGAAACATACCCGGTATACCCAATTTCACGAAGAGCTGTAGCCACTTCCTCCATAGCCGTGTGCCCCAGCCCAATCGGTCGCCGGTTGCTATCGGCAAAGTGGACATGGCCGATATAGGAGCCTGCCGCGCGAATGCTCTCTGGTAGGGATTGC
The DNA here is from genome assembly GCF_037201965.1 of Spirosoma sp. SC4-14. Taxonomy (NCBI): domain Bacteria; kingdom Pseudomonadati; phylum Bacteroidota; class Cytophagia; order Cytophagales; family Cytophagaceae; genus Spirosoma; species Spirosoma sp. SC4-14. Next base: position 7,000,716 of record NZ_CP147518.1, read on the forward strand.
TCTTCAATATTCATGTGAAACAGATCGGCCAGCAGAACGACCTGCCTGGTAGGCAGAGCCCGGATAAACTCAACTCCCGTGTTGAGATCATTGATCAGGTTGGTTTCGTAGCGGTTCAGGGGTTCATAAATCAACTTTACTCCTTTGGATTCAGCTAGCTGGCCCAATTCGGACAAACCGTCGGCCAGCCAGTTTAACGCTTGCTCTTTTTCAATCCCCGGAGCCACATTGCCCTGCATGGAGCCAATAATGGCCGGAGCGCCAACGGTGGCACCAAACGAAATCATAGCCCCAATAAAAGCGATGGCGCTGGCCCGAATCTGCGGATCAGGGTCAGTCAGCGTTAAGCCATATAGTACTTTTCCCGCTCCAGTGCCCACAGCCGCTACGTTCAGGTTGTATCGATGAGTTAAATCGGTTAACAGGCTTAGGCTGACGGTATCCGCAGCGGGCGTAAATAGCTCCACAGCGTCGAAGCCCAGGGCGGCTGCCTTAGCCATACTCGTTTCCAGATCATTCCAGTAAATCCAGGGACCCGTTTTGATAGCGGAAACCAGCGCAATGGTGACACAGGATTTCATCAGTTCGGCAGGGTATCAAAATTGACCATAATCTTTGTGATCGGGCCGGGATTTTCCGACCATTCGGCCAGAGCCGCTCCCGCTTCATCCAGCGAAACAACCCGGCTAATCACTGCATCGACCGGGAATTTTCCGGCTTCCAGGTAGTCAATCACTTCCGGAAATTCGCCCAGACAATTGCGGGAACCCAGAATTTCGATCTCTTTTCGAACAAACGTGCCCGTATGGTAGTCGACAGGTTTTTTGGCATAACCAATGTAAACCACGCGTCCCGTATACGCTACCTCGTCGACAGCAGCCCGGTAAGTAGTCGGATGCCCAACGGCTTCAATGATCACGTCAGGACCGTCGCCGTTGGTGATGTCCATCAGGGCCTGGTGCAAATCAACGCGGGTTGTGTTGATGGTATGGGCCGCTCCAGCCAGACTAGCCGTTCGCATTTTGGCATCGTCGATGTCGATGGCAATCACCTCCGCTCCCCGATGAACGGCACCCGCTACAGCCCCCATACCCACAATGCCGCAACCGATAACAGCCACTTTTTCGCCCGCAACGACCCGCCCCCGGCTCACGGCGTGGAAGCCTACCGTTAGCGGCTCGACCAGGGCTAACTCTCGGGTAGATAAGGTAGCGGAACTGTGCAGCTTTTGCCAGGGAACGCTAATCAACCGGGTCATTGCACCGGGTCGGCGAACGCCCATGGTTTTATTGTCCTGGCAGGCATTGGGTCGACCTTTTCGGCAGGAAAGGCAAACGCCACAATTCAGATACGGATTTAGGGTAACGTGCATCCCCGGCTGGAACTGGCCTGGTACCTGGCTCCCCGTTTCCACCACTGTAGCCCCTACCTCATGGCCCAGTACATTTGGGTATTCCTGTAATTCGAACAGACCCCGAAAGCCATTGAGGTCGCCCCCACAGAACCCTACCTGATTCACCTGTAACAATACGTCCTCCGGGCCGGGTGTGGGGAGGTCGATCTCACGTATTTCGGTTTGTCCGGGCTTAACCAGGACCAAAGCAGGTTGTTTAGTCATCTTGACCGTTCGGTTTAGGGATATTGTTTTCTGGTCTTCCTTCAAACCACATCTGATTCTTTACTGGCGCTACCAGCTTTTCGATGCGTTGAAATAATTCATCGGGGACACTGAGTTGCAGCGCCCGCAGGTTCTGCCCGACCTGATGCGACTCCGACATGCCAACAATGGTGGTAGCAATCACCGGATGACGTACGGCGTAATTCAACGCGACATCGCTCAAGGCCAGACCGTACTCCCGACACAATGCTATTAGGGTGGGCTGGATGGCTTTCACGGCGGGAGGGGAGCTTTGCCAGGGCGGAATTGGGGCATCCGACAAAATCCGCTGCATCAGTGGGGCGGCATTCATTAACCCAAATCCTTTTTCAAGGGAAAGAGGCACCAGCTCGTCGTTGATCTCATCTTCCAGCAGCGTATAGTGCCCCCAGGATAATACTGTATCGACCTCCACTTGTCGGGCAATCTGCGACAGATAGCGTACGGGGAGCCCCGAGAATCCAATATAACGCGCCTTGCCCATCTCTTTGACCTTCATAGCTGCCGGAATAGCCTCGTTCAATACCTGTTGCCGGTCTCCAAACTCAATGTCATGGACGGTCAGCAGGTCTACATAATCGACCTGTAGGCGCTCCAGCGACTCATCGATACTCCGCAGCACCCGCTCGTAGGAAAAATCGAATACGCCATTTCCGTACCGACAGCATTTGGTAGCCAGGAAAACAGCATTTCGTTTGTTTTTCAGCGCCTTGCCTAGCCGCTTTTCGGCCAGTGTATCGCCGTAAAAAGGAGCTACATCGAAGAAATTAATGCCCAGATCGATGGCTACATGAACGGCACGTATACTTTCCTCTTCGGATACTTCATTAAATACATTTCCTAGCGGAGACGCGCCAAAACTGAGCGTTGAAACAGTCAAGTCCGTCTTGCCTAACTGACGATACTGCATGAATGATTGGTTATAGACAAAGTTTTAAGTAGCGACTCCCACTCACTAATCCTTTTTATAAAAGCTACTCTAAAAGCAAATACAGCCAATTCTTATTTCTACTAATTAGCTATATTCAATCAAACCATACCATAAACGCCTATGGAGATTGCACAAAGTACTACTATTCTTTACTGAAGATTAATTAAGAAATTACCAACATTGTAAACTATTTTAACCTAAACCGCTTCTTTAGTCCAGTAGGCTATAACCCTTCTGCAAAAAGTCGGCAGTCTATACTTTATGAAAGTTCAGTGCCATATTGCCGAACATTAGCAACCTACAGGCCTGGTATCATGCTATTCAGTTTTACTGCTACACCCGATTTTGATTTTATGACGTACTTTGCCCATCATATAGAGGCAACGGTACAGAACGGCCTGCTGGTGATGCCCGATTATCTTGGACAGGGCTATATGCGCAAGCTAGCCTTCGGGGCAGATTTCAAGATCACTATTCACCGTTACGTGCTCAGAGAAGATCTTGTTATCAACCGCAATGCTTCCGGCCAGGGCAACGATCTGATTACCGTCTTTTTTTACAGCAACGAGCAGGACCTTGAGATCGCTTATAACGATGATCCCAAGGTCCTGTTTTCGCAGCGCGATGAGTCGGCCATCCAGGTTACCTCCAACGATTTGAGTTCAAGCATACGATTTCCCGCTCATCAACACATTCATTATGTGGTGGTTGCCATAACGCCACCCCGGCTGAAGGAATTATTGGCGGTCAACAACCCGAATTCGGTACTCCAGACGGTTACCGGTAGTGGAAATTCTTTCCTTTTTTTCGAAAGCATGGCAGCGGAAACCAAGCTACTGCTTAAAAACATGGCCGCTGTGGATATGAATGATGGCCTGAGCAACTTCTACATGCAGATCAAGGTGCAGGAATTGCTGTATCTGGTTTTTCATAAACTGTCCTTGCGGGAAAGCACTGCTCACCAAACCATCAACAGTGCCGATGTAGAACGACTCCTGTATGTACGCAATGAGATCCTCAGCGACCTGAGCGTACCACCAGTAATCCGTGAACTGGCGCAGGTAGCAGCCATGAGCGAAACCAAACTAAAACAGCTTTTCAAGCAAACGTTTGGTACTTCCATCTACAATTATTACCAGCAGGCCCGAATGGAAGAAGCAGCCTTCCTCCTGAAACAGGGCAAGCATTCTGTTGGCGAGGTAGGTTATGAGCTGGGTTTTTCCAATCTGAGCCACTTCAGCCGACTGTTTGAAAAGCATTATGGCTTAAACCCGAAGCGGTACTCCTATTCATAATGCGTTGTTCACCCCAAATAATCGGGCGGAAAAACTTGCTGGCCATACCTTGAGGCAATTGCCTGTAGTTTTTTAATGGTTTCTGCATCAAAATGGGGTACAGGCAGGAACTGCCCGGCAACAACCGGTTGACCGATCTCCTCGAAGAACATTTCCAGACCGGCTGGTACCACAGTGCACAGCAAATGCGCCGTTTGCTGGGTAGTATTCTTGAAGCCGTGTACCACGCCCCCTTTTGGAATGTTGACAAATGATCCTTTAGTGGCTGTATAGGTGCCAAACTCAGATTTGACTTCAATTTCGCCTTCGATCACATAAAAAGATTCCTCAAAAGCTGCATGGGCATGCGGTCCAGGTCCACCGCCGGGCGGGATAAGCATGTCAATCGTGGCAAAAGCTCCGCTTGTTTCTTTTCCACTAATCAGGATTCGGTAGGTGTCACCCACTACAGAAACGCTTTTCCCTTCGCCAGGCCCTACAGCAACCGGTTTTTTGTGATTTTCCATATCGTTTGATTTTTAATACTAAACAAATTTCGGGAGGCCTCCGGTTGAAAAATAATCCGATGTGACCATAAATCAGTCCAATCAGACACACCGGGGTCATACAGGTTGCGCCCCTCTTATGTCTTGTTATGATAAGAACATCGGCCCGGTTGTCAATGCGATAGCATTCTCTTGCCGGATACGACTATTTTTCAGGCTTTTTGTGCTATTTATAGCTCAACATAAAACCCACCTTTGCCCTGTAATCAGTTAGATCACACGACCATAAAACGACCTGTCAAGTGATTGGCCTTTTGCTCAACCTCAAAAAAGAAAACACAGTGAGAAAGGTAATGTATAACCAGTTTGGCGACGAAAGCGTACTGGAGTTAGTCGAACAAGCGGTGCCCGCTATCCAGAAGGATCAACTACTGATTCGCGTAAAAGCGGTTTCCATTAATCCCCTGGATTGGAAGGTGTATGGTGGAGAAATGAAATTGATGTCGAGTTCTAAATTTCCCAAATCGGTAGGCATCGACTTCTCGGGTATTGTTGAGCAAACAGGCAGCGCCGTTTCGCGTTTCAAGCCGGGTGACGCAATACTTGGCTTACTGGACGTATTCAAAGGGGGAGCTTTGGCCGATTACATTGCCGTCAATGAGACCGATGTAGCACTAAAACCCGCCCATACCTCGTTTGAGCAGGCAGCGGCCTTACCTTTAACCGGCCTCTCGGCCCTACAGATCCTGGATCAACTGGCTACCGTGGGCCCTAATCAGAATGTGTTGATTAACGGAGCTACCGGAGGAATTGGCCTATTTGCCATACAGATTGCAAAAAAACGCGGTACCCAAGTAACGGCTGTTGTTAGTACGAAAGGCGTTGCGGAGGCAAAAAAATGGGGTGCCGATACCGTAATCGATTATATAAAGCAACCGATCAATCAGCTAACTCAACAGTTCGACGCAGTGATTGACTTATCCACAAAACTTGCCTTTACCGACGCAAAGCGGCTGATGAAACCCAAAGCAATCTTTGTCAGTACGCTGCCCTCTCCCCTGACACTTCTTTCCTCGTTTGTCAATAATCTCTTTTCGGGTAAAAAACATAAAATTCTGATCCTGAAACCAACCGTCGAAGGGCTCAACACCCTGGCTCAGCTAGCAGAAAACGACCTACAGATCGTGCTGGATAAAACATACACGCTCTCCACTATCAGGGAAGCTTACCGGGAAGCTCGTCGGGGTAAATTGATAGGAAAGTCGGTCATTGTTCTTGACTGAAGCTCTTCTTCGCTACTGAACGCCTGCCGACGTCAAATCCTACAAATAGCTGAAGTATAAACTCACGATTTCAGCCATTTGTAGGATTTTTCAGCAGTGAAGTCGAAAATAGGGCCATCAGCTTAATAGCCTATCCAGATGAATGGGCAGTTCGCGGATGCGCTTGCCGGTCGCGTGAAAAATAGCGTTGCCGATAGCGGCTGGCATGGCTACAATACCGATTTCGCCCAACCCTTTGGCTCCAAGCGGATTGACGATGGTGTCGACTTCATCGACAAAAATCACGTCGAGTTCATGAATATCGGCATTAACGGGAACATGGTACTCGGCCAGGTTATGATTCATAAAACGACCGAAACGATGATCCATAACACTTTCTTCTTCCAGTGCTTTACTGATTCCCCATACCATGCCGCCAATAATTTGCGAGCGGGCAGTCTTCGGATTCATGATACGCCCACCCGCAATGGCACTCACGGCCCGCGTTACCTTAACCGCACCTAACTCTTCATCGACCTGAACCTCTACAAATACAGCCGAATGTGTATTTCGGGCATAGTTGCGCTGTTTGAGCATATTAGGCATCGACGTCGAGGTTTCACGCACGGCACGGCCACCATTCGAATCGACCACCGTCTGTAGCGACACCATGACGGCCGGATCGCTTTTCAGCCGGATGGCTTTATTGGCAAACTCCACCTGCGAAAAGCTTTTGTTGCTAAATGGAGACCCCGGCATGTTTTTCGCCAGCTTAAAGAGTGTTTTGCTCAGGTTTTCACAAACGGTTTTCACGGCCGACCCTACTGTTGCTACCGTCCAGGAGCCACCCTCAATGGGGGCTAACGGCAACTCAGAATCGCCCAGTTTAAAGAGCACATCCTCGACCGGCATACCCAGTGTTTCGGCTGCAATTTGCGTCATAACCGTATAGGTTCCGGTACCGATGTCGGCTGTAGCACTACTCACGCGTAGCTTACCATTCACCATCAGCACGGCTTCGGCACGAGCGGGCCCCTGCGTAGCATCCCAGATGCCGGTAGCCATTCCCCAGCCGATCAGCAGATGGCCGTTGCGCATCGAGCGTGGCTCATAATTGCGATTGCTCCAGCCAAACCGCTCGGCACCCTGTCGAAAACATTCCCGAAGCTCCTTACTCGAATAGGGTAAATCTTCGTTCATATCCCGATTCGTGTAGTTTTTTAGCCGTAGTTCGAGCGGGTCCATTTGCAGTTTATAGGCCAGTTCGTCGACCGCCATTTCGAGCGCCGATATGCCCGTTACACCACCGGGTGCGCGCATATCGAGCGGAGTATACACATCTAGTGGCACAACCTTGTAATCATATCGAACATTCTCGGGTGGATAGAGCATACCAGACCAGTTAACAACGGTTTCGGTATAGTCTTCAAACTGTGATGTTTCGCTAATAGCATCATGATAAAGAGCCTTCATGGTCCCATCGGCCGAAGCACCCAGACCCAGCGTCTGAATCGTGGCCGGGCGATGCCCAAACGTAAACATCTGTTGCCGAGTCAATGTTACCCGTACCGATCGTTTCAGTTGGCGGGCCGCCAGCACTGCCAGAAACAACTGGTATTGTGGCCGTAGTGCCGACCCGAAAGCGCCCCCCACATACGGCGACATAACCCGTACATCGCTGAACGGCATATTGAACACCTGAGAAACATACAATTGACTATTAGGGGCACCCTGCGTTTTGTCGTAGATGGTCAGTTTGCCATTTCGTTCATAAACGACTGTTGTGACAAATAACTCCATTGGATTATGATGTTCTATACCATGCACATACTGCGCCGAAACCTGCACCGGTGCCGCATTGAACTCTCCCTCAAAATTGCCTCTCGGTTTAGGTGGCGGTGGCTTAAGCAGGCTCATTAAACCCGATTCAGGCTTTCGCGCTTTTGACTTAGTAGCCTGCAAATCGGTTTCGTGCGGCTCTTCTTCGTACTCGATCTGAACCAGCGAAGCAGCATAGCGGGCCACTTCAACTGTTTCGGCAACAACCAACGCCACAGGCTGACCATTATACTTAATCCGGGCATCTTCCAGCGGTCGGAAAGGCGAACCCGGTGGCGCATTCTGATCTTTATAACTCATATCGAACCAGGCCAGCTTAGGACGGTTCTCGTGCGTAAAAATTTCCAGAACACCTTCCAGACTGCGAGCATCAGCCGTATCGATTCGGGCAATTTTCCCTTTCGTAATGCTGCTGGATATTACATAGCCGTAGACCAGATCAGGCACATTGAACTCCCCGGCATATTTTGCCTTTCCGGTCACTTTATCCACCCCGTCGACCCGATTGAGTGGTTTTCCGATATATTGAGTCATACAAATAGATTCTGATTTAGCAGTTAACCTACATGGGTTGAAGCAGATTGGTTGGCCCCGAAGCAGCTTGCTCCAGGGCTCGAACAATGGCCCGTTTGCCCAGTTCAATTTTAAACGTATTGTGTCCGTAGCCACGGGCCCCTTCGAGCAATTTTTGGGCAACGGACACAAAACTGGCTTTCTGGGCGGGCTTGCCAATCAACATAGCTTCGGCTTCTGACCTGCGCCAGGGTTTATGTGCTACGCCACCCAAAGCGATTCGGGCATCGGTAATCTGGTCGCCATCTATTTCCAGACCAACGGCAACAGATACCAGCGCAAACGCATACGAAGCCCGGTCGCGCACTTTCAGATAGGTATAATGATCGGCAAAACCTTTTGCCGGTAAATCGATTGCCGTTACCAGCTCGCCCGGTTTAATGATATTATCATATTGCGGTTCGTCGCCCGGAAGCCGGTGAAACTCGGCAATAGGAATGCTACGCTCACCCAGGGGGCCCAACACCTGCACCACCGCATCGAGTGCCCGCAAGGCAACACACATATCCGACGGATGCGTGGCAATGCAGCTTTCGCTCGTTCCCAGAATAGCATGAATGCGATTATAGCCGTTTATGGCCCCACAGCCCGAACCCGGCTGGCGTTTGTTGCAGGGCATAGCCGGGTCGTAGAAATAATAACAGCGGGTTCGCTGAAACAGGTTGCCGCCATTGGTAGCCATATTCCGCAGTTGGGGCGATGCCCCTGCCAGAATAGCCTGCGACAAGAGTGGATACCGCTTTTCGACCTCCTCATGGTAGGCCGTATCGGCGTTGGTTACTAAAGCACCAAGCCGCAAACCACCGTCAGCCGTATTTTCGATAGTAGTTAACGGCAACTGATTAATGTCGACCAGCCGGTTTGGCCGTTCAACATTCACCTTCATCAGGTCCAGAATGTTAGTTCCACCGGCAATAAACTTAGCCTCCTGATGGGCGGCTACATCACGAACTGCCAAATCAATTTCGGCGGGACGGACATACGAAAAGCTATTCATTGAGTAAGGCTTTAGAATTGATTTGCATCACCTCGCTAATAGCGTCAACAATGTGCGGATAGGCTCCGCATCGGCAGATATTGCCACTCATTAGCTCTCGTATATCGTCAGTAGTGCGGGCACGCCCTTCATTGATAAGACCAACGGCCGAACAAATCTGCCCCGGCGTGCAATAACCGCATTGATAAGCATCATGATTGATAAAGGCCGTCTGCAAAGGATGCAAATCAACTGAATCGCCTTCACTGTTCGCCAGGCCCTCAATTGTTGTTATTTCGGCTCCCTCTTTCATCACTGCCAGCGTCAGGCATGAATTAATCCGTTTCCCATCAACCAGCACCGTACAGGCTCCACACTGCCCATGATCGCAGCCTTTTTTTGTGCCGGTCAGGTTCAGGTATTCACGAAGCGCATCGAGCAAACTGGTCCAGGGTGCCAGTTCAAGTTGTTGTTGAGTACCATTAAGGGTCAGTGTGATAAGTTGCTTCTCAGGCAACGCAATGGGTGTTTCCGAAAGCTCAGGAAGTAAGGTTGTCGTCGGCATAGATCATTTGCGGGTTAGTGGCATCGATCAGATAAGCAGTAGAACGGCTGGTTCCGGTTGATGTTTAAAAATCTATAGAAATACTAGGCAAATAATTTCAGGAGTTATTTACCGGACCCATGCACCACTTATCCCTTATTTTCACTACCTCATAACTTTACCTGAACTTCTTAAAATAGCAACACACTCTCATTCGTTATTCTGCCATGTTGCGTTAATTAATCCTCTACTTTGCAGTCCTCTTCGGTTATGCCATGAAAACGGCTTTATCATTACCAACATTAATACTAGGAACAGCTCTTAACAGCCTTGTAGTGGCGCAAACGCCAGACCAGAGTACATTTATTTGTCGATATACCGGAGGGAGCGTTGGGCCGCAGGTGATCTGTGCCAACTCCAATTCGACCTCGAAAGGCCACGCCGAACGCGTAGTTGACAAAATTCTGAAGCCTATTGGTCTCATGCGGAATTTTCAGGTTATGGAATGCTCTAATACCGACAACTGCTTTGCTACCGTCGTGAAAGGGCAACGGTTCATCATTTATGATGCCGCTTTTATGCAAAGCATCGAAGAAGAAACCGAAACCGACTGGTCGGCCATTAGCATTATGGCCCACGAAATTGGGCACCATCTTCAGGGACACACGATTGATGGTCGGGGTGGGCAGCCTCAGAAAGAAATTGAAGCCGATCGGTTTTCAGGCTTTGTACTACACCAGCTAGGGGCATCACTCAATGAAGCTACTATAGCCGTACGAACACTGGGCGACGAGCACGCTACGTCGACACACCCGGCTAAACCGGCTCGCATCGAAGCAATTCGGAAAGGCTGGCTCGAAGCCGAAGCGATGTATCCCAAAAGCCATACGCTCGTGAAAACCTCAGCGCCTATGGCTCCCAAAAAGCTCAATACCAACTCAACCATTACCACGGCATCGTCGCGTCCGGTAGTAGCTCCTGCTACTACACCAACTCGTGCTACTGTTGGCTGTATTACGGGCGATTGTGAGGACGGAACAGGCATCTTTGTGTATCCGACCCGCGAGCGTTATGCCGGAGAATTTGAAGAAGGCGATAAACACGGCGAAGGCATTGAATACTATGCCGATGGAAAGGTAAAGTACAAAGGCAATTTCCGCGATAACCTTCGCTCAGACTACGGTGTATACTACTACCGCAATGGCGACAAATATGAAGGCTGGTTCGAGAAGAATGTCCCCAACGGAAAAGGGGTCTACTATTTTGCCGATGGCAGTCGTATTGTAGCCATCTTCAAAAACGGTCAGCCGCTCAAAGGCGGAGTTTTATACAACGCCGACGGAGAGCGGGTGGAGTAAAGGAAGGCGAAAACAATTGAATTGTCTACAGAGGACACAAAGTAATCGACCATTGAATTATTACTTTGTGTCCTCTGTAGACAATGATTTTTTACTCGATCAAAACTCCAGAATTGTTTTTTCGATTATATCGCAGGCTTCGTGCATTTGCTCTTCGGTAATAACCAGTGGCGGAGCAAACCGAATTTTGTCGCCGTGTGTAGGCTTAGTTATCAGCCCGTTGTCTTTTAGCTTCAGGCAGATTTCCCAGGCGGTTTCTGAACCAAGCTCAGGCCGTTCGGCAATTACAATGGCATTCAGCAGTCCTTTACCCCGCACCGATTTAACCAGTTCGGTTTTCTGGCTCAGGGCTATCATTCGGTCACGGAAAATTTCGCCCATTGCCATCGCATTTTCGGCCAGTTTCTCCTCTTCAACTACCCGAAGTGCCTCCATTGTCACCACACAGGCCAGCGGATTACCGCCATACGTGCTACCATGCTCACCCGGTTTAATCGTCAGCATAACCTCATCGGAAGTCAGAACGGCCGATACGGGCATAGTTCCACCCGATAAGGCTTTACCCAGAATAAGCAGATCAGGCTTTACGCCTTCGTGATCGCAGGCTACCCGCATTCCTGTCCGCCCGATGCCGGTCTGTACTTCATCGGCAATGAACAGTACATTATATTTAGTGCATAGTTCGCGAACACCGCGCAGATAGCCCTCATTGGGCACTACTACACCGGCTTCGCCCTGAATAGGCTCCACCATGAAACCGGCAATATTCGGATCGTTTTTAAATGTTTCTTCAAGCGCAGCCAGGTCATTATACGGGATAATAATATAGCCCGGAAGCAGCGGCCCAAAATCGTTGGTACTGCTCGGATCAGTCGACGACGAAATAGCAGCCAGCGTACGTCCCCAGAAATTACCGGCGGCATACACCGTTTTAGCCTGATTCTGTGGAATACCTTTTACCTTATACGCCCATTTTCGCGTTAGTTTCAGGGCTGTTTCCCCCCCTTCGGCTCCCGAGTTCATCAGCAAAGCCTTATCGTAGCCAAAATACTCGCAAAGGAATTTTTCGCAAAGGCCGGTTTTATCATTGTAAAAAGCCCGCGACGTAAGGGTTAGGCGTTGTGCCTGCTGAATCATGGCATTGATAATCCGGGGATGGCAATGCCCCTGACTAACGGCGCTATAAGCCGACAGAAAGTCAAAATAGCGCTTCCCTTCTACATCCCATACGAAAACGCCTTCGCCCCGTGTCAAAACAACCGGAACAGGATGATAGTTATGCGCCCCGTAGTGCCATTCTAATTGCATGGCCTGGTCGGCGGCAGAAATCGGCATAGTCGTTTCCATAGCTTGCAGTGAACGAAGTTAAACTTTAAAGACGCTGGATGCTGGCGGTTAGACGCTGGCTATCGGCTGCTAGACAAACATCCAATAGCCAGCGTCTAACCGCCAGCGAACCCTTTGCATCAAAAATACGGTTATTCGCTCATACCCCCAAACGCATGAAACAGCAGCCAGCGAAGCCTAAAATTCCCGGTTTAGCAGACGACGATTACTACTACACGCCTGAGGGTTTTGTGGTCTTTACGGCCTCCTATCACCTAAAACGCGGGTATTGCTGCCGAAATGGTTGCCGTCATTGCCCGTATGGATTCAAAAAAAAGGGAGAATGAATTGCAGATTATGAATTGATTAGCTAATTTTGCGCCCTCATACGGAAAACGAGTACGGTAATGGCCAGAGTTTGTCAAATCACAGGAAAACGCACACGCGTAGGAAACAACGTTTCGCACGCTAACAATAAAACCAAGCGTAAATTTTATCCGAACCTGCAAAAGAAGCGGTTCTTCGTTGAATCAACCGGCGAGTGGATTACGCTGAAAGTAGCTACATCTGCTATCAAGACCATCAATAAAAACGGTCTGGAAGCAACACTCCGTAAGGCTTACGAACGCGGTACGCTGTCGGTATAGTCTTTTGAAAGATATTGATTCGTGAGCCTCTTCCGGCATGGAGGAGGCTTTTTGTGTTTAGTATTCGGTATCAGGTTTATGGTTTACAGTTGCTGGTTGCTTTGCTCAAAAAGATGTATGCGAATAGGCAAAGCAACCAGCAACTGTAAACCATAAACCGAATATAGACCATTATGAAACTAACTTTTGAAGATCTGATCGTTTTCGAGAACGAGGATTATATACTCATTAACAAACCCCCCTATGTAGCTTCGCTCGATGAGCGAACAAATGACCGGGGGGGGCAAAGTATCATCCGAATGGCGAAAGCCTACCACCCGGATGCACAGCTTGGGCATCGGCTCGATAAAGAAACATCGGGGATTCTGGCTATTGCCAAAAATCCCGACGCCTATCGGCACCTGGCAATGCAGTTCGAACATCGGGAATTAACCAAGCGCTACCATGCTGTTGTGAATGGTGTGCATGATTTCGATGGCATTTCAGTTTTCCTGCCTATCTCGCCCATTAAAGACGGCACAGCCGTTCGTATTGATCGGGAGAAAGGAAAAGTAGCCGAAACGATCTTCAACACCTTACGCGCCTACCGCACAACAACTCTGGTCGAGTGTTTGCCCATTACGGGCCGAATGCACCAGATTCGCGTGCATCTGATGTGTCTGAAAGCTCCTATCGTCAACGATCCAACCTATGGTGGCGAGCCAGTGTATTTATCCCAGATCAAGCGGAACTTCAACCTCAAGCAAAATACAGAAGAACTCCCACTGATTCAACGAGTTGCGCTGCATGCATATTCATTAACATTCAGCTTGCTCAATGGCGAAGAACAAACCTTTGAAGCGCCCTATCCTAAAGACTTTGCCGTATTAGTAAAGCAATTAGAAAAATTTAGTTAAGCCAATGTTCGGTTTGTGGGTTTCGGTTTATAGTTTTCGGTGATTTTCGGCCGTTTACCGAAAACTATAAACAAAAAACTTTACCTCCAATGTTCGTTCATACCGTTTTCTTCTGGCTTAAGCATCCCGAAAACAACGACGACCGCAGTGCGCTGGCTGCTGGCCTCGAAACGCTGAAAGGCGTACAGGAAATTTCGGCTGCCTACATCGGCAAACCTGCCGACACCCGCCGACCTGTTATTGATCACTCTTACGACTTTTCGCTAACCTTCGTCTTTACCGACAAAGCAGCTCACGATGTTTATCAGGAACATCCCATTCATCTGAAGTTTGTAGCCGACTGTGCTCACTTATGGCAACGTGTGCAGGTCTATGATGCGGTGAGTTAGGGGGCAGGGTGCTCCGCGCAGGGATAGCGGGGGATGGCTTGGAGTGCTACAGAACAATCCCTGCAACTTCCCCGCTATCCCCGCGCGAAGCACCCGCCTTTTCCCATTGCCGACATTCCGTCATTTTAAACTACCTTTGTATTAGGGGTTTATTTATAGCAATGTTGCAATAGAGACGGGTTGAGCCGCGTTTTTCGTTAACGATGCACCACGACACGCAGACCAACATGAATACCAAACATAGATTTTTCCTTGCTTCTCCACTGCTTGGCTTAGTTGGTAGCCTCGGAATGATGCTATGGCTCACAACAACGCCCGCATTGGCTCAACGGAAGCGTGACAAACCCGAGGCTGCCATTGCCAAACCGGGCTCGGGCTCTACAACCACGGTTCGGTTAGAGGAAGAAACGATGTTTGCCGAAGGCATGCGGTATATGATGACCGATGAGCCTGCCAAAGCAGTTGCCCAGTTTGGGAAAGTTCTCCAGAAATACCCTAACAACGCAGCCGCTCAGTACTCGACCGCCAATGCCCTTATAAAAACCGGCAAAGTATCCGAAGCCATTCCCTATGCCTCTAAAGCGTATTCGCTCGATAAGGAGAATAAATTTTATGCGTTGCTACTGGCCGAACTGTACGTAAAGCAGAAACGGTATAGTGAAGCCGAAGAGCTATACGAATCACTGCTGAAAAAAAGTACTGAAAATGTTGAATATGGTGTTGAGCTGGCAGCCATCTATCTGTTCGACGAAAAGCCCGATAAAGCCCTGGAAACATACAACAAGGTTGAACGTGAACTCGGGCTAAATGAAGAAATTACGCGGCAAAAGCAACGGATATACCTTAAGCAGAACAAAATCGATAAAGCCATTGAAGAAGCCGAACGGTTGGTGGCTTCAGAACCCGGCGAACCCGACTATCTGCTCGAAGGTGCCGAACTGCTCATTGCAAACGACCGTACCGATCAGGCCATTACCTGGATCGACAAAGCCCTGAAACTAAATCCCGACCTCCCCCAGGCGCACGTTCTGCTTGCCGATATCTACCGAAAAAAAGGCGATACGGCCCGTGCCAGCAAAGAGTTAAATCAGGTGCTGGACAATCCGAATCTGGAAGCAGGCCTGAAAGCCCGTATTCTGTCGAGCTACGTGGGCCTGACCGGCGAAAACCCCACGGCTCAGCAGGATGCCCTGACAATGGCTCAGAATTTAGCCAAAAGCTCCCCAAATGATGTGAAAGCCCAGATCATGGTTGCTGACCTGCTTATGCAACAGGGCAAAAAAGTTGAAGCACGCGATGCCTATGCGAAAGCCGCCCAAATCGACGGCTCAATTTATGAGGTGTGGGGTGCATTGCTTCAACTGGATGGCGAACTGAATCAGGTCGATAGCTTATTGGAACACTCGCAGAAAGCACTGGAAGTGTTTCCTACTCAGGGCCTATTCTGGTACTCCAACGGTTCGGCGAATCTCTACAAACGGAAATACCAGGAGGCTGTCGATGCCCTCGAAGAGAGTAAAAAACTGCTGGCAGTAACCAACAATAACGAAATAAAAAAAGGAATTGATGCTCAGTTGGGCGATGCCTACAATGGCGTTGGCGATTATGCCAAGTCCGACGAAGCTTACGAAGCCGTATTGAAAGTTGATCCGCTCAACGACCATGTGCTAAATAATTACAGTTATTTTCTCTCATTACGAAAAGAAAATCTGCCACGAGCACAACAACTGGCCCAGAAACTCGTCGAACGAAATCCATCCAATGCTACGTATCTAGACACCTATGCCTGGGTTTTGTATGTGTCGAAAGATTATACAAAAGCCAGACAGTATCTGGAAAAAGCCATGGCCGACCCGGCAGTTAGTGGCACCATTATCGAACATTATGGCGATGTTCTGTTCCAGCTTGGTCAGGCCGACAAAGCACTCGTTCAGTGGAAGCTGGCCAAAACAAAAGGCGGTGGCAGTCCTGACTTAGACAAAAAAATTGCAGCCGGAAAGTTGTAGAAACGGCTCTCGGTTTTACTTGGCGGTTAGTAGTGTATCTGTTATGTTCGTTTTAACGGCTCACAGAAACTACAAACTGAAATTCATAAACCGAAAGACCGAAAACTAACCCAATGAATAAATACCTGCTATTCACATTAGTACTGGAAGTATTTATAGTTACGGAAGGATGTCGGCGCCGACATCTTTCAAGAGTTGGGGGGCCTACCCCAACGGCATCGGCTTCAAAGCCGGATTCGGCAGGGGTAGCCCTGTCCGATTCGTCGGCTACTACTTTGCCAGCCGATTCGATAGTAGTCACTCGCCCTAACCGCCCCGGCATTGAAGAAGCCCGTGCCAATGTGGCCGAAATTGACTTTAAATACCTAACGGCCAAGTCGAAAATCTCGTTTAAAAGCCCGAATCAGGATATCGACAATGCCAATATTAATATCCGGGTTCGGAAAGACAGTGTGATCTGGCTATCGGTTTCGAAGTTAGGACTAGAAGCCGTTCGGGGCCTTATCACACGCGATTCCATTACCATTGTCGATAAGATTCATAAGGAATACTCTGTATACGACTTCCCAACGCTAAGCAGGCAATTCAATTTCAACATGAACTTCGAATTGCTACAGGCACTCATTGTTGGTAATTTGCCCCTACCCAAACGACCTGCTCAAAAAATCAAGAACGAACGGGATTATTTGTTGCTGCGGCAAAGTGAAGGCAAGGTTCTGGTCGAAAATTATATTGGTGAGGAGGACCGTAAGCTCAAAAAACTTATGGTGACCGAGCAACCTACCAAAAACACATTACGATTAGATTACGAAGATTTCACGTCGCTCAACAACTTTTTATTCCCCTATACCAGCTTAGTAACGCTCGATTATCAATCGAAAACCGATGGGCAATTTTATCAAACATTGCTCCGTATTAAGCACAATAAAGTTGAACTCGTCGATAAAAATCCGGGATTTCCGTTCACCATTCCGGCCAGTTATCAACGCAGACCGTAATTCTGTATTTCCGACACTATGCAATCGAATACCTTTTCCTGTTCTATACTCATACGACTAAGCCTGAGCTTACTGATAGGTCTTGGCTTTATCGTATCGCCTGGAATAGCTCAGCAAACCCAACGCAATCGGCAGGCGCTGGAAAAGGAAAAAAAGCAGAACCTGGAAAAAATGGGGCAGATCCGAACAATTCTGAACCAGACAGCTTCCGAAAAAAAGGTGAGTATGGGGCAACTCAAAGCGCTTAATCAACAGATTAACACGCAGTCGCAGCAGATAAATCTGCTCAACAAAGATCTCAGGCTTACGGAGGCCGAAATTGCGGAGCTTCGTCAGGCCAGCACCCGACTCACCCGCGATCTCAACAAACTCAAAGCCGAATACGGCTCCATGATTTATGCAGCCGACAAGCGCCGTCAGCAGGTAAATCCACTGGGCTTCCTGTTTGCCTCCGACAACTTCAACCAGTTGGTTGCCCGGTATCGATATCTGCGCCAATACTCCGATGCCCGCTTAAGTCAGGTTCGCCAGATGACCAATGTCCAGAATATGTTGCAGAACCAACAGCGGGCAACGCAGCATAAACGTCAGGAGCAGGAAGGAACACTGGCAACGAAGGTGCAGGAAGGCCGGAAGCTGGAAAAACTGAAGGAAGAGAAAGATCAGGTTGTTAAAACCTTAAGTACCAAAGAAGCCGAACTACGGGCCGAACTGGCCGAAAGTCAGCGAGCAGTTGGCCGACTCGAATCAATGATTACGCGGTTGATTGCACGTGAAGCCAAAGAACGTGCCGAACGTGAAGCCCGCGAACGCGCCGAGCGTGAACGACTGGCCAAAATTGAGGCAGCCCGCAAAGCTGCCGAACGAAAACGTGCCGAAGATGCCATTGCAGCCGCCGAAAAAGCGGGAGAAAAACCAGCTCCTGCCGATGTAGCCACCGTTGAACGCCCGGTGGAAACGACCCCTGCACCCAAACCCGACGAGCGCCGGAACAATAACCTCAATGATGAAGAAACGGCACTGGCATCTTCATTTACAGCATCGCGGGCGCATCTGCCGTGGCCCGTTTCGAAAGGATTTATTTCGGATCGTTTCGGGCGAAAACCCCATCCGGTACTGAAAGGTATTTATGTCGAAAATCAGGGAATCGACATTCAGACCAATGCTGGGGAAAGTGTTCGTACGGTTTATGATGGTATTGTTCAGGACGTTACCAGTATGCCCGGCATGAACAACGTGGTGGCGATTCAACACGGCGATTACTTTACGGTTTATGCTAAACTGCGCACGGTTTCGGTTCGGGTAGGACAACGGGTGAAAGCCCGCGAAACCATAGGCACCGTAGCCACCGATAAAAACGGTGTCTCGGAACTTCAATTCCAGATATGGAAAGAATTTACCAAGCTCAACCCCGAAACCTGGCTTGTGCCGCATTAAGTGGTTGTTATTGATAGTCAGTTATTGGTCATTTGTTTTATTCCAATCTTTAATGACAAATGACTAACCACCAATCGTCTTCCGTTGGCAGTTAGTAAAAAGCCGTACCTTTGCAGCCATTTGACTGCTCATTCAGAACTGCCAACCGGTCACTACCATGTCTGTTCATAATCCCGATATCAAGCGCGTTACGACGCATACGATCCAGGAACTTAAAAATAAAGGCGAAAAAATCACAGCATTAACCGCTTACGACTATTCGATGGCCCGGGTTGTCGACCAGGCGGGCGTAGAGCTAATTCTGGTAGGTGATTCAGCCTCCAACGTAATGGCTGGCCACGAAACAACCCTGCCCATTACGCTCGACCAAATGATTTATCACGCCAGTTCAGTGGTGCGTGGGGTCAAACGGGCGCTGGTGGTTGTCGATTTACCCTTCGGGTCTTACCAGGGTAACTCGTCCGAAGCACTGCGATCGGCCATACGAATCATGAAAGAATCCGGCGCGCACGCCGTAAAAATGGAAGGTGGACAGGAAATCAGAGAATCGATTGTTCGCATCCTTAGCGCTGGCGTTCCAGTAATGGGGCATTTGGGACTGACTCCGCAATCAATCTACAAATTTGGCACCTACGCCGTTCGGGCCAAAGAAGATGCCGAAGCCCAAAAACTCATCGACGATGCCCATATGCTTCAGGACCTTGGATGCTTTGGTGTCGTACTCGAAAAAATTCCGGCGACTCTAACGAAAACGGTTTCGCAAAGTCTGACCATTCCAACCATTGGCATTGGTGCCGGGCCTGATGCCGACGGTCAGATTCTGGTCTTTCACGACGTGTTAGGCATCAATAAAGAATTTAAACCCCGTTTCCTGCGTCGATATGCCGACCTGCATACGGTTATGACTGAGGCTATTGCACATTATGTCGATGATGTAAAAGCCAACGACTTTCCGAACGAGAACGAAGCATATTGAGTTAGTAAAGAATCCCGTTTGGGGATAAGGGGTAATTATTATGAAGAAGAAACCATTTCAGGTTATATACGAAGACAATCATCTCCTGATTGTGAATAAAGAGCCAGGGATTTTGGTTCAGGGCGACCGTACGGGCGATGTTACACTACTAGACGTCCTGAAACAGTACGTTAAAGAAAAATACAACAAACCCGGCGAGGTCTTTCTGGGATTGGTTCATCGGCTCGATCGCCCGGTGAGCGGACTTGTTGTTTTTGCTCGTACATCCAAAGCACTGGAGCGTATGACGGAGCTTTTTCGCAAACGTCAGATTCAGAAAACATACTGGGCTGTTGTTCGCCAAAAACCGCCTAAAAACACCGATAAACTCGTAAACTGGCTCATAAAAGATGAGCAGAAAAATCAGGTTACGGTTTATGATTATGAGGTTCCAGGCTCACAAAAAGCCGAGCTATCGTATCGGGTTCTGGGCCGAATAAACGAACATTATCTGCTCGAAGTAAGCCCCATCACGGGCCGTCCGCATCAGATTCGGTCGCAACTGGCGCATATGGGCTGTCCCATTCGGGGCGATGTAAAATACGGTTACGATCGCGCCGTGCCGGATAAGAAAATCTATCTGCACGCCCGTCGGTTATATTTCATTCATCCCGTAAAAAAAGAACCGATTCTCTGTAAGGCGGGTCTACCCAACGATCCATTCTGGGAAGAATTTCTGGACCTGGACGATGAAAACTACAAAGACAAGAACATGGATCACATCTTTGAGTAACATAAAAGAAAGGCGGAGCTAATAAGCCCCGCCTTTGCTGATTCAGGTTGATTCAACAAAATATCTTGTCATTAGCCGCTGGCAATTGATCATTAGAGCAGAGCTACATAACAAATGTCTAATTGCCAATGACTAACCAACTACTTAATAGTTGCCAATGGGAAACGAATAGCCAACCGATACAGCTACTCCACGATTTCGGGCGTTGATGTTGATAACAGGCAGTTGCACCTGACGCGTAAATCCGTGTGTATAACGAGCCTCAACGAGAAACTTACCACGTCCGGCATTCATAGATAAACCCAAACCACCCACAGCACTTACATCCCAGCGACTGAGTGTATTGCCATAATCGACATCGATATCAACCGGTTGGGTAGTGAAGAGCGATGTGCCACGAGTACGAATACGACCATCGAAAGCAAAGCTTACAGCAGGTCCAACAATCAGATAAGGCTGAACGGTACTTTCAGCATCGGTAAGATTTACTTTTGCCAGCAGTGGAATTTCGAGCGTTTGCGACTGGTAAGCAATCCGAACGCCAAGGGGTAACGTAAATCCTCCAAGGTTCAGGTCGAGTCCCTGTTTAACAGCAAACCCTTTTTGCACATAGGAAATTTCGGGCCGGAATGATACCCGATCACTCAGCGGAATGTCTAAAAACAGAGCACCAACAGGACCAGCCGACGGATATAAGGTTGGCGTCAGGCTACTCAAAAAATCAGGTTTAGAAGCAAAGCCCCAGTTGGCTCCGGCCCGAACGCCAACCTGAATCTGAGCAAATGATGTTTGAATAAGTACCAAACACAGCCCGAACGCAACTACACTGGTAAACACAATACGTTTCATGAATTGATGGGAAAATAGATTGATAAATAAGGAGCATGACATTGTTTGTGTAAAGTGTAGGCAATAGGCAGTCAGCATTTCTGTGTAATTCAAGGATTAGACGGAGTAGGTTGTAAAAAGATTAATGAGAAATTGAAATTATTTTGTAACCCATTATGAGTCAGCGAGTAAATAGTTTATCGAAGCAACTGGAGCCCCTTCGTCAACAGCTCACCAATCATCCCTTATATGCTTCTGTACAGTCGACCGATGATCTGCGATTGTTCATGCAATCGCACGTGTGGGCGGTTTGGGATTTCATGTCGTTATTGAAAGCGCTCCAACGAAATCTAACTTGTGTCGATGTTCCGTGGGTCCCCGTTGGCAATGCCGAAACACGGTATCTGATCAACGAAATTGTAGTTGGCGAAGAAAGTGATGTTGACCCTGATGGCAATCGGGTAAGCCATTTTGAGCTTTACCTGCAAGCGATGAAACAAGCCGGAGCCGATACCCATCTCAGTGAAGCCCTCGTCAGTGAATTGAAAAATGGACGTTCCATCGACGAAACACTGGCAACTCTGCATTTGCCCGAAGGCAGTCGGCAGTTTATTGGCTTTACGTTCGATTTGATCAAAAAAGGGCGCTTACATGAGATTGCGGCCGTATTTACGTTTGGTCGTGAAGATCTGATTCCCGATATGTTCATTGCACTGGTTCGGCAACTGCGCGACCAGTCGCCCCAACAACTAAGCCTTTTCACGTATTACCTGGAACGCCATATAGAAGTTGATGGCGATCATCACTCGCACCTGGCCAAAGCCATGACGGCTGAATTGTGCGGTTCTGACCCACAACGATGGCACGAAGCTACATTGGCGGCCGAAGCAGCACTACAGGCGCGGATTGCGCTTTGGGATAGCGTATATGCCCAAATTTCGCATCCAGAAACTGTGTAAGACACCAATCTAGCATCTAAAAAAACCCGAATTGCCCCTGAGCCAATTCGGGTTTTTTCTTTATCGACGGTCTGGTTGTACTTTTTCTTGAAAACATTGCAGCCGAATTGTAACTTTACTAATTCGGTCTATTCTTCGTAGCTGTATACTTTTCGGAAGTGCAACAGACGAAGGCGCTGAAACTACCTGCGACCCTTAGATGAACTACATAAAACCCACAAAATTTAGCTATCTCCCTAAATTTTTAATGCCCCTGGATATACTCGGCATTTTCGAGCGCGATCCGTTCGGCAACTCATTATTGGTTCGACGGATGCTGATTGGCATTATTGGCTGGCTCACCTATGCCCGCTATACGGTTGTTAACCGAATTCAAATTGAAGGAACTGAACATCTGGAAAACCTACCAATCAACAACGTTCTGTTTCTTTCGAATCACCAAACCTATTTTGCCGACGTTATTGCTTTCTTTCATATTTTCTGCGCCGTGAAATGGGGGTTTCAGAACACCCTCTTACCTCCCGTCTATTTATTCGGTCCAAGAGCCCGTCAATATTATGTAGCCGCGTCCGAAACGATGAAGAAAGGCATTGTCCCCAAAATTTTTTCGGCTGGCGGAGCCATCACCATCGAGCGGTCGTGGCGGGCCGATGGCCGCGAAGTTCAACGTTCGGTCGATACATCGGCCAATGACAAAATAGCGAAAGCCCTGGCTCATGGCTGGGTTGTTAGTTTTCCGCAGGGAACAACCAGCCCCTATGCGCCCGTACGCAAAGGAACCGGCCACCTCATCAAAAACAACGAACCGATTGTGATCCCTGTGGTAATCAATGGCTTTCGGCGGGCTTTCGATAAAAAAGGGCTTCGTTTTAAGAAACGCAATACACTCTTAACTGTTAAATTTAAACCACCTCTTCTTGTTAGTGCCGACGATTCTGTTGATGATATTGTCGCCAAAGTACGTCACGCCATTGAGCAGGATACTCCTAAATGGGCACAGGAGCAGAGCCCACAGTAAAGCACCCATCCTCTATGTTGCCCATACGTCTCGATCAGTAGCCGTATTCCTGAACTCCTTTTACCATGAAATTTCCATCCAACTTACAAACAGTCCTTACAAGCGGTCTGCTACCAGCCTGTTTTTTGTCAGTTGCGTTGTTTGTGCCGGGCTGCAACAAACCTTCCAATAAGGCATCCGAAAATGATTTGACACGGGTTGTTGTCGATACGAATCCTCCCGTTGAGCCTTTATCGCCCGAAGAAAGCATAAAAAAAATACAACTGCCGCCGGGCTACCATGTTGAACTGGTAGCTAGTGAACCTATGGTTCAGGAACCGGTTGCCATTGCCTGGGACGGCAATGGGCGTATGTATGTGGCCGAAATGAACACCTACATGAAAGACGCCAATGCCACCGGCGAATATGCACCAACCAGCCGCATTAAACGGCTGGAAGACACCGATGGTGATGGCCGAATGGATAAATCGACCATTTTTGTCGATAGCCTTGTTTTACCACGCACCATTCTGCCTGTTGGAGATCAGTTATTAGTAGGGCTCACCAACGTGCAGCACATCTGGAGCTATCGGGACACAAATGGTGATGGGAAAGCGGATGAGAAGAAAATCGTATTCCGAAACGATGTGCTCGACTCCCGCAACCTCGAACACCAAAATGGTGGTTTCCTCTGGAATCTGGACAACTGGATTTATCCAACCCGCGATAATCTCCGGTATAAATACAAAAATGGCAACCTCGTGGCCGATACATTAGTCGACAACATGATTGGCCAGTGGGGAATGACTACCGACAACTACGGCCGACTGTTCTATTCCGAAGCAGGGCCGGGACTTCCGGCGGTGCAGATTCAGCAAAATCCAGCCTACGGTGCACTGAACTTTGTCGATCAGTACTCCGACGACTTCACTAAACCCTGGCCTATCATCGGGAATGTGGATGCTCAGGGCGGACGGGAAGCCTTACGAAAAGCAGACAATACCCTCAATAAATTCACCGCCGGATGCGGCCAGTCTATTTTCCGGGGCGACCGGCTTCCGGTCGATATGCAGGGCGATTATTTCATTCCAGAGCCAGTGGGGCGCATTATCAAACGGGGCAAGGTTATCAATAGAAACGGAAAAATCTATATTGAAGATGCCTATAAAGAAAAAGATTGGCTAGCCTCTGCCGACATGAATTTCCGGCCTATCAATACGTATACAGGACCCGATGGCTGCTTTTACATTGTCGATATGTATCACGGCATTATTCAGGAAAGCGAGTGGACCAAACCCGATTCGTATCTGGGCAAAGTTATTCAGCAAAAGGGGCTGTATAAAAACCGAGGAATGGGTCGCATTTACCGCGTCGTTCACGACAATTTTAAACGAGATGACCGAAAGCCTACGTTGCTCAATGAACCAAGTAATCGGCTCGTTACGTATCTGAACCACCCGAACGGCTGGTGGCGCGACAATGCCCAGTTGCTACTTGTTATTCGGAATGATCGGTCGGTAGTGCCAGTGCTGAAGCAAATTGCGGTTGGCGAAAAAGCCTCACTGCCAAACCAACCTGGTCCGCTGGGCCGTATTCATGCTTTATGGACACTGGAAGGAATGGAGGCTATTGACAAACCGACGCTTTTTAAAGCCTTGACGGATGCAGATGCAGAAGTACGCAAAACAGCCGTCTGGATCAGCGAAGGTTTTCTGAAAAAAAATGATTCAGACGTGATTGAAAAATTGGCCAGCCTCCTGAACGACCCAAGTCCCGATGTGCGTATTCAGTTGTCGTTATCGCTTCGGAGCCATAAAACACCGCGTACGACAGAATTAGTGAAAACGCTGCTGGCGAATAACCCAAAAAACGAACTCATGCAGTTTTCGTTTACTACATTCACCGAATCGCAGAAGAAACTGGAAGCCGAGCGAGAACGCACACGCAACCTGAGTCCGGCCGACCGGGCGCTGGTAACGAACGGAGCCACTATTTTCAAGCAGTTATGTGCTACCTGCCACGGACCCGATGGTAAAGGCATTCATGTAGCAGGCAGTAGCCAGATGCCCGCCCCTCCGCTAGTTGGCTCTCCGCGCGTCCGTGGCGACAAAACACTCATCATTCAGTTGCTTCTAAACGGCATGAAAGGCCCAATCGATGGTAAAACCTATCCCGACCTGATGCCAGCAATGGGTAGTAATGACGATAAATGGATTGCTTCTGTATTGAGTTACATCCGAAATAGCAGCGAACTAGGCAACAAGGCATCGGTTGTTACGGCAAAAGAGGTGGCCGATGTGCGGGCAACAACACCCGTTATTCCGGGCGGTATGACCCAGCAGGAACTGGAAATTTTCAAGTTAGGCCGCGCCGAACGAACCAACTGGAACAAACCACGCTAAGATGCATTCTAAGCCCACTTATTGGATGAAAATCAACCTCTGGACAAGCGTTCTGAGCGGCTTACTTACATTGTACATACCGCACGCTATTGCGCAAACACCAACATACACCAATAGTATTGGGATGGAGCTTGTGCTTATTCGACCAGGCACGATGGTGGTTGGTCGTTTCCAGCCACCGTACCCCAAACCGACCTCAGCCAATGTAGCGTCGAAGAAATCGGATTTGCAATGGACTACCCAAGACTATCGGCGTGCCGAAAAAATGGTTAAACAGGATGCCCGACCAGGGTTTACGGTCAAAATTACGCATCCTTATTATATCGGTAAATTTGAGGTAACCCAGGCTCAGTGGAAGCAGGTTATGGGCAACAATCCATCCGCTTTTCAGGGCGATAAGGTACCCGATGATGCCGATCAGCATCCGGTCGAGCAGGTTACGTGGCCAGATGTTCAGGCATTTCTGGCAAAACTAAATTCGATGGATAAAAAACACCATTACCGTTTACCTACCGAATTCGAATGGGAATATGCCGCTCGTGCCGGTGCTCAGGACGATATTTCCTGGAAAGCGATCTGGGCATCTGCCCAAATGGGATCGACCACAACGGCTAAGGTTGGCCAAAAAACGCCCAATGCCTGGGGGCTTTACGATATGTTGGGAAATGTTTGGGAATGGGTACAGGATTATTACAACGAAAAACTATTTGCCGACCCCACTCCTCCCCACTCAGGCCACCAGCATGTGCTGAAAGGGGCTTCGTTTGTGGGCGATGTTAAAAACGCTACTTACATGACCCATGCTGCCGGTCCGGGCAACGGTTGGGACGTTGGCTTTCGGGTAGTCATGGAAGTGAACTAAGTTATTGACCACCAACAGTATGTCTTCACAGCACATAAGCAGCCTGCTGCTGCTACTTTTATCCGTAAATCTGGCAACTGGGCAGATCGGGAAAATCCCGGCGGGTTTTACACCGATTTTCAACGGCAAAGACCTGAAAGGCTGGCATACCAGCCGAACCTCGCATCAGGGAACCACCGGCAATTTTTATGTAGAAAAGGGCGCTATCACGCTAAAGCAGCACCCATATGGACAAGGCGGAATCTTACTGACAGATAAGAAATACGGCAATTTCGAACTCTATCTGGAAGCAAAAGTCGACTCGTTCTGCAACGGCGGAATTTTTATTCGCTCCAGCGAAAGTGGAATGGCCTACCAGATTGAATTAGCAACGCCCGGTGGTCTGGGCGACCTCCTGGGCGAACGGATGAATGTCAGCAAAGGTGCTCAGGCAACGAGCATCGGTAAAGTCTGGAAGGCAAACGACTGGAATTCGTTCCGCATCCGAATGGAAGGCGATGTACCGCGCATTCGCTTATGGGTCAATGGCGAACTGATGTGGGATGTTACAGAACCTAAAAATGACTTTATAGCTGGTGCTACAACGGGCATGATTGGTTTGCAGGCACACTGGTCGGCGGTTTATTCAGAAGCAGCCGAAGCGTTCAACATGGCCGGTTCCTGGAAACCCGGTGCCGCTCACCGATTTCGCAATATTGCCATTAAAGAATTGTAGTGATGGTGAGAGTTGTTGTCGGCACAGAATGAAAGAAGATTTTCTGTGCCGACACACTAGCTGATTACAGCAACCAGCGGAAGAAAATGTAGAGGGTAAACGACAGCAGCAGCGATACAGGTAAGGTCAGTATCCAGGCCAGTGCAATATTCCGTACCGTATCGGCCTGTAGGTTTTTGATGCCTTTGCTGGCAACCATGCTTCCGGCAATGCCCGACGAAAGAACGTGGGTTGTACTAACCGGCAATTTCAGTGCTGAAGCCAATCCGATCATACTGGCAGCGACCAATTCAGCCGAAGCGCCCTGCGCATAGGTCAGGTGTTGCTTACCGATTTTTTCACCAACCGTTACCACAATCCGACGCCAGCCGATCATGGTACCAAGCCCCAGCGAAAGCGCAATCATCAGAATTACCCATAGCGGTGCGTAATCGGTAAACCGACGCAGTCCGCTCTCTTCGCTCAGGCTTTTTTTCATAACTGCCAGTTGATTAGGGCTCAGGTTAGCGCCTTCATCTTCGGCAATCTTATTCATATTGCTATTGATCAGCAGCAGATCCCGACGAACATTCAGTCGCTCTTCTTTCGGTATACGATTTTCGTCCAGCGGAGCCGAGATCATTGCTTTCAGTTCGGTCAGTTCGGTACGGGTACGAGCCAGACGAGCGCGGTTTACAGGTGCCAACTGATTCGAATCCAACGCTGCAATTGTTTGCTCAATACCGACAATATTCGATTGCATCAACCGAGGGTCAAGGTCTGGCTTTACAGCAAAATGAAAGGGCACAATCCCAATCAGGATCAACATAATCAGGCCCACACCTTTCTGACCATCGTTGCTGCCATGAAAGAAACTCACCAGCGAGCAGGTAAGAATCAGAATACCACGAATCCAGGAGGGAGGCAGACTGTTTTTCTTGGGCTCTTTAAAAAGCTGATCTTTAGCTTCGGTCGGTACAGATCGACGTAGCAGGAACATCAACACAATAGCCAGACTAAAACCCAGCAGGGGCGACAAAAGCAGCGCTTCGCCCGTTTCAATTGCTTTATCCCAGTTAACGGCCGATCCAGCCGTATTATCAGGCATGGTAGCAAACGCCAGGCCTACGCCTAAAATTGAGCCTATCAGCGTATGTGAACTTGAACTGGGCAGGCCAAAATACCAGGTTCCCAGGTTCCAGACAATGGCACTCAATAGTAAGGCCAGCACCATCGCAACGCTATGATAAACGTTCTGATCGACCAGTAACTCAACCGGAAGCAGGTTTACAATACCCATTGCAACGCCAATCCCCCCCAGCAAGACACCGGTAAAATTGCAGATACCCGACCAGACAACAGCAACCGTTGGCTTTAAGGAGTTGGTATAAATAACGGTTGCAACCGCATTGGCCGTATCATGAAAACCATTAACAAATTCGAAGGCACAGGCAGCGAATAAGCTG
Source organism: Spirosoma sp. SC4-14 (assembly GCF_037201965.1). NCBI lineage: Bacteria > Pseudomonadati > Bacteroidota > Cytophagia > Cytophagales > Cytophagaceae > Spirosoma > Spirosoma sp. SC4-14. The sequence continues at coordinate 7,029,291 of NZ_CP147518.1, forward strand.
ATAAAGAGGAGGATAAAAACATCCGTTTCTAATCCAAACATAGGTGGGTGATCTTCTGTGAGTAGGCTACCAATACTTGTGTAAGCCAATGATTGCCACAAAAGTAAGGCAAACAAACCATAGCTATGTTATTAAATTGTTAAGTAGAGACGCGACTCTTCGCGTCTCTACTTTTTACCCGCTAATTGCCCGCAGGCCGCATCGATGTCTTTGCCACGGCTCCGACGAACATTGACCGTTACGCCTTTGCTATCCAGAAAGCCAGCGAATTTGTCTAACGTTTGCGGATCAGTATTCTTGAAATTCGCTTCGGCAATGGGGTTATATTCAATGATATTCACTTTGGCCGGAACGCGCTTCGTAAACTTCCAGAGTTCCTGCGCATCCTGTAAAGTATCATTGAAATTATAGAAAAGAATATACTCGAACGTGATTCGGGTGCCGGTCTTTTTATAAAAATAACCCAGCGCATCGCCCAAAGCTTCGAGTGTATTACTCTCATTGATGGGCATGATCTGATCGCGTTTCTGATCATTGGCAGCATGAAGCGACAGAGCCAGATTAAATTTAACCGCATCGTCGCCAAGCTGCCGAATCATCTTGGCAATGCCTGCCGTTGAAACCGTAATGCGCCTAGGCGACATACCCAGGCCATCGGGCGATGTGATGCGGTTCACCGACTCCAGAACGTTTTTATAGTTCAGCAGCGGCTCGCCCATACCCATATACACAATATTCGACAGTGGTACGTTATAATTCTCTTTCGCCTGCCGGTCAATAGCTACCACCTGATCATAGATTTCGGCAGCATCCAGATTTCGCTTACGATCCATATACCCCGTTGCGCAGAATTTACAGGTCAGCGAACAACCCACCTGACTCGACACGCAGGCAGTCATACGGTCGATGTCGTCGTGGCGCAGAGCCGGAATCAACACGCCTTCAACCAGATTCCCATCAAACAATCGAAACGACGATTTAATGGTACCATCACTGCTACGCTGCTGCTGATCGACAGACAGTGGTCGAATCTCAAAATTATTTTTCAGTAGCTCCCGCGTCACCAGCGACAAATTTGTCATCTGCTCAAAGGAAAGCGCCGATTTCTGCCAGAGCCATTCATAAATCTGCTTAGCCCGAAACCCCTGTTCGCCATGTTGCGCGAGCCAATCCTTAAGCTGCGCCGGTGTAAGTTTGCGGATGTCTTGTTTCATTTTTTAAAGAGTGAAAGAGCGAATGAGTGAAAGAGTGGCTAGCGCATTAATTTCGCTCCGCTTCAGCGGTTTGATTTCACTCATTCGCTCTTTCACTCTTTTATAGTATCAGCTCGCCATTTCTTTCCTGCTTCCAGCCCTTTAGGTACCCATACGGCGGCTTTGTCCATAACCTGTGGAGCAACAGGCCGAATGTATTCATACAAAAAAGCACCTTCGGTTTGGCGAGCGGGTATTTTTATTCCCATGTAGCTGAACAACCAAAGGATAACACTAATTCCAAACACCCAGGTAAAAAGACCAACTACGGCTCCGGCAACGCTATCGAAGGTTCCTAACAACGTATATTTAAGAGAACGGCGCAGAGCAAAGCCCATCCGGTTGATCATGAACACCGTAGGAAAAAATATGACCGAAAAGCCAAGCCAGGGCAACAGCTTACGGGCCAGCTCACGGCTGATATAGGGGCTAAGCAGTTCAATACCGAAAGCCAGAAACTTAAAACCCACAATCATGGCAACAATAAACGCAATGACCGCAACGATCTCCACCAGAAGCCCCTTGCGGTAACCGTTAAATGCGCCCCATGCCAGGGGAATGATCATGAGCAAATCGAGGGTGTTCATGGGCGAATGATTGAATTGCTAAATTATTGAATGATTGAATGATTGACGAAGTCTCCAGAACAGGCTACCTATTCGATCATTCAATCATTCAACAATTCAATCATTGTAATAACTGCTTCACAGCCGCCGAGATCGCTTTCCCATCGGCCTGGCCAGCGAGTTCTTTGGTAGCTATACCCATTACTTTACCCATATCAGAAGGGGTCGAAGCACCTACACGGGCAATAATGGCCTGTAGTTTTTCCTTAAGCTCATCTTCCGACAATTGTTTAGGCAAGTATTGTTCAATAACGGCAATTTCTGCTTCTTCAGTGGCCAATAGATCAGCGCGGTTTTGCTGACGATAGATGTCGGCCGAATCCTTCCGCTGTTTTACGGCTTTCGTCAGAATACGGGTTTCGTCTTCAGCTTTGAGTTCGCCCGTACCGCCTTCTTTTGTTTCTTCAAGCAAAATCATGGATTTAATGGCGCGTAATGCACGCAGTTTATCCTGATCTTTGGCTAACATAGCCTGTTTAATATCGGCGTCAATTTGTTGTTTCAGAGCCATCTTTTATTGAGCGAATGAGTGAATTAGCGAATGAGTGAATTAAGATTATGAACCATCATTACGTCGGCAAAGTTACAAAACCAGCGAAGCAATTCGCTCATTCACTCATTCGCTCATTCACTAATTGAGAAAATGACTCGCTTATCCGTAAATATCAACAAAATTGCTACTATTCGAAATGCACGTGGTGGCAATAACCCGAATCTGGTTCAGGTAGCTATCGATTGTGAACGTTTTGGCGCTCAGGGCATAACCGTACACCCCCGCCCCGACGAACGCCATATCCGCTATCAGGACGTTCTGGACCTGAAAGAAGTGGTCACAACTGAATTCAATATTGAAGGCAACCCCGACGAGCGATTTATCGAACTTGTCAGGCGGGTTAAGCCCGAACAGGTAACACTGGTTCCCGATGCGCCCGATGCCATCACCTCCAATGCAGGCTGGGATACCCTCCGCCATGCCGATCATCTTCAGATGCTGGTCGACACCTTTAAAGCCGATGGTATTCGGGTCTCGATTTTTGTCGATGCCGACGAGCGGATGATTGAAGGCGCCAAAGCCGTGGGTACCGACCGGGTTGAACTCTATACAGAGCCTTACGCTACTCATTATGCCGAAAACCGGGAGGTAGCTGTAGCACCGTTCGTGCGAGCTGCTCAACGCGCCAACGAAATAGGGCTGGAGCTAAATGCCGGGCATGATCTGAGTCTGGAAAACCTTCGTTTTTTCAACGAACAGATTCCTTATCTGAAAGAAGTCTCTATTGGCCACGCACTCATCTGCGATGCGCTTTATTACGGTCTTGAAAATACGATTCAGATGTATTTACGCTGTCTGGACCGCCAGACGTTCCTGCAGGATTTACAGGATTTGCCTGACCGACTCTGATTGCAACAAAAGCGCTTCTTCGAAGCGAAAATAAATCAAAGTCAGTCAGGCAAATCCTGTAAATCCCAGTCAGGCAATGGTTCAGCAATTATCCGTAACAGAATTTCTTAAGAAGGCCCGAAGCCTGCCGATCATTGATGTGCGGTCGCCGGGCGAATATGATCATGCCCATATCCCTGGTGCTATTAGCATTCCGCTCTTCGATAATGAAGAGCGGGCTCTGGTTGGTACCAAATATAAACAGGCCGGTAAAGATGCGGCCGTTCTGCTGGGGCTGGATTTAGTTGGCCCAAAGCTGGTAGGCTTTGTAAAACAGGCCCGAAAACTTAATCCACGACAAAAGGAAGTGCTGGTACACTGCTGGCGCGGAGGTATGCGTAGCGGTTCGTTTGCCTGGTTGCTCGATACGGCCGGCTTAACGGCATCGACGCTGGTAGGCGGCTACAAAGCCTACCGGAATGCCGTTCTGGAATCTTTTTCCGAGCCCCGAACCCTACTTATTCTGGGCGGTAAAACGGGGAGTGGTAAAACCGATATTCTGAAAGAATTGGCCCGACAAGGCGAGCAGGTTATTGATCTGGAAGGACTAGCTCATCACAAAGGTTCATCGTACGGTGCGATTGGTCAACCAGCACAACCCACCAACGAACAGTTCGAGAATCTGGTTTATGCACAATGGCAACAACTTGACCGCAAACGACGAATCTGGCTCGAAGATGAGAGCCGCAACGTTGGTGCTTGTTTTGTACCGATGGCTATATGGCAACAAATGCGAACGGCACCGGTCGCTTTTGTCGATGTGCCAAAGCCCGTTCGAATTTGCCGATTGGTGAACGAATATGCTGGCATCGATCATGGTTTACTGGTAGCAGCAACCGAACGCATTAGAAAACGGCTTGGTGGTAAAGCAACTAACGACGCGCTGGCGGCTCTCGCCCATCAAGATTATGCAACCGTTGCCGATCTGACACTTGCTTATTACGACAAAGCGTATTTACACGGACTTTCGGAGCGTGATTCATCCTCCGTTTATCCATTAGTTATGGATGAAGATAACCCAGTGCAAACGGCCAGGCAATTAATTGAGTGGGCCAATACTCAGGCCGAAAGTGAGGTTTTGCGGTAAATAGAACGCAGTAACAAGGTTAGCTCGCCCAAGCGAACTGTGTCGTCAAGCGAGCGGTAGTCGGCGTCAAGCCATTCTGTCGGTTTTTCCGTCCGCGAATAGCTTCGGACAAAAACCTCATCCTGACTGACAAAAAGAATATGTTTCAACGAAGGAATTAGTCGGTATAAGTCCAGCTTATCCGATTGGTCGTAGGCTTTCGTGCTCTTCGACAGCACTTCAACCACAATTTCCGGATTCTTAATTCGCACAGTCGACAATCGTCCGCTTGGCAACACGGCATAGTCGGAAGAGCCTTTAACAACCGATAAATCAGCATTTAAGTCAGCCCGGCCTTCCTCAACACAGATTTTCACATTACTCCCCAAAACCCGGTAATCGGGTTGGTCGTCGAGTTGATTAGTGAATAATGTAATAAGCTGTGCAATTAACTGTTCGTGTGTATCAGTTGCCTGCCCCATAGCAATAAGCTCACCGTCTATATAATCAATATTGTAGGGAACAATTTCGGCTAGTTCCAGATATTCCTCCCATGTGGCCGGCACACGAATCATATCGGGGGCTTCGTCGCTCTCCTGGAGCGTCATCGGAATTTTCAGGGCTGCTGCTTCCATTGTTTAGAGGAGGCTTCTTTCTGTAAATATACTTATTTTTTCGTTGAGGCACTCATTCGCCGGATCACCTCACGTCGGCTAAATGCCAGTCGCCAAACGGCAAACGGAACCTCCTGCTTACCAAAACAGGCTTCGCAAATAGGATTCTTAGTGGGTACCGCTACGTTATAGACAAACAGGGTATCGTTAATTTTCTGAATGTTCGAAATGGGCGACAATTTCTGTTTGGCATTGTAGAGATAGGCATCCAGAATCTCCCGTTCTTTCTGACTCAATGCTTTGTTCTGAATATCGGCTGAACCGAGCAGGCTAACATCAACAGCGTAGCGCTCGCTAATGGCTTTTGTACGGGGCAGGTTTTGGAGCTGGCAAAGTTTTGCCCGGCTAGCTGGATCAGTCGTTTTTTCTAAAGCAGCAGTCAAATCATTCTGCACAGCCACACTAATCTTTTGACCAATATTGTCGATTGTTTCGATTAAATCAGGATCGGTTATTCGCTTAATTTTCGAATCGGCCATTTCTCGCTTCAGTTCATCGGTATACTTAACCCGATCGGTACCACAACCCGACAACATACTGATTAACAAAGCAGATACTAAACAGGAACGAATCATAAGGAGGAACTTAATACTATTTTGTTGTGTCATTTGTCCAGAGAACGTACTCAGTTGTCGCTTGGTTGCACATTGCAAACATAAAGCCCAACTGACAGGATTTTCGTAATTTTGTTTTTTAGGACGGCCGACATCGCGTATAGACGGGTATGGCTTACATCTTTTAAACAAGTTGTCTGGCTGTCTGGTATCCAATATCTATTGTCTTCCCAATACTATGCTCGACCAATTAGAAGCCATTCGCGAACGCTTCGACGAAGTAGCTCAGCAAATCGTTCAGCCCGAAGTCGTTTCGGACCAGAAACGCTTCATGAAACTGAGCAAAGAATATAAAGATCTCGAAAAGATCGTCAACCAATATACGGCCTATAAACAACTGCTCGACGAAATCGATGGTGCCCGGCAAATCATTGCAACCGAAAAAGACGAAGAATTCCGGGAACTGGCCAAAGCCGAACTAGACGACCTACTGCCACGTCGGGAAACAATGGAGGAAACGCTCAAGGAAATGTTGATTCCGAAAGATCCGAACGACAGTAAAAACGTTATTCTTGAAATTCGGGGGGGGACTGGTGGCGACGAAGCCGCTATTTTTGCAGGCGATCTGTTTCGTATGTACCAGCGGTTCTGCGAAAAAATGGGCTGGCGGATGTCGCTTGTCGATTACACCGAAGGCACTTCGGGCGGCTACAAGGAAATCGTTACCGAAATTGAAGGAGAGGATGTATACGGCAAGCTCAAATTTGAGTCGGGTGTTCACCGTGTACAACGCGTACCAGCTACCGAAACGCAGGGGCGTATTCATACGTCGGCGGCCAGCGTGGCCGTTTTGCCCGAAGCCGAAGAAGTAGACGTAGAACTAAACATGAACGATATTCGGAAAGATACGTTCTGTTCGTCGGGTGCGGGTGGCCAGTCGGTTAACACGACTTATTCGGCGGTTCGATTAACGCACATCCCAACGGGATTGGTCGTGCAATGTCAGGATGAGCGATCACAGTTAAAAAATTTCGACAAGGCCCTAACCGTTTTGCGTTCGCGGCTCTATGAAATTGAGCTTCAAAAGCACAACGAAGCCATTGCTTCGCAGCGCAAAACAATGGTTGGCAGTGGCGACCGTTCCGATAAAATTCGGACCTATAACTATCCGCAAAGCCGCGTAACCGACCACCGTATTGGTATGACTGTCTATAACCTTCCGGCCGTTATGGATGGCGACATTGGTGAGTTTATCGAACAGCTTCGTATTGCCGAAAACGCCGAACGACTGAAAGAAGGCGCAACGGCCTAAGAATAGTCGTTTTTGCGTAATCAGTTGAAATATGGTCAGAGACGGTATTCTGCTATCTCTGACCATATTTCATTTCAAGCCTATTATTTCATCACCCAGTAATCAACGGCTTCCACTCCTTTAATGATGGATGTACCGATTTTGATATGCCGCTGATGCTCAGGCGAAGCGCCATAACTCGCCAACTCCTTCTCCGACAAAAACGTGGATACATACACGTGCTTTACGTCTTTGTTGGGGCGTTCATCGGCCGGGCTTATACCCCACTCGTAGGCCTGAACAACGTTTAGTCTGGCTAAATTCTTAAATGATTGATCCACCTCACGAATAGCCTTAGTTGAAGAGCCTGCCTTAAAGGTAACCGTAACCACATGCCTGAGTAGCTTTTCTGGCTTTTTTTGTGCTTTGGTAAAAGCAGCCTGAAAGCAAAAAATTGTTGTTAGCAGAATTAAGTGTTTCTTCATAAGCAGAAATACATGATATGATAACCCAGTCCTGATATACTTCCTATTGAATCTATCACACCAAATTATGTAGTTCCTTATAAAAGCCTTGAAGAAATCGACAGACCAGAAAAAAACATAGACCAACTAACCTCTTAGAAGGTTCATTCGCAACTGATACCTAAAGCTTATACAACTTGCTTAAAAACAAAAATGTCCGGCACCTACGAAAAGCACCGAACATTTTATGACTCTATAGGCTTAGTTAGGCGTTATTTGACGACAGCTTTGCCCCCAGATATTCACGGTTCATACGAGCAATGTGGTCGAGTGAGATTGATTTTGGACACTCAACCGAGCAGGCCCCCGTAAAGGAGCAGGCGCCAAAGCCTTCCGCATCCATCTGCGCCACCATTCGCTCGGCCCGTTCGGTATGTTCGGCCTGCCCTTGTGGCAGCACAGCCAGGTGCGACACCTTAGCGGCTACGAACAACATAGCCGATGCATTCTTACAGGCGGCTACGCAGGCTCCGCAACCAATGCACTGAGCGGCATCCATTGCCTCGTCGGCAATTGTACGCGGAATTAGAATTTCGTTGGCATCGCGGGCAGAACCCGTATTCACCGAAACATAACCACCCGCCTGAATGATCCGATCGAACGCCGACCGGTCGACCATCAGGTCTTTAATAACCGGAAACGACCGTGCCCGCCAGGGTTCTACAACAATCGTATCGCCATCATTAAACGACCGCATGTGTAGCTGGCAGGTAGTGGCTCCCGTTTGGGGGCCGTGTGGCCGCCCATTGATATACATCGAGCAGGTTCCGCAAATACCTTCGCGGCAGTCGTGGTCAAACGTAACCGGGTCTTCGCCTTTACGGGTCAGCGAATCGTTCAGGACATCGAACATCTCCAGAAACGACATATCTTCCGATACGTTGTCCAATTGGTATTCGACCAGTTTGCCTTCTGTATTGCTATTTTTCTGTCTCCAGACTTTTAGATTGATTTTCATTGTTGACCGGTTTTAAAAGCCCCCTCCCCCAAGGGGGCTTCTTCTTATTTATAACTACGCTGGGTCAGTTTTACGTTTTCGAATTCCAGCACTTCTTTGTTAAGCACTTCAGGCTTATCGTCGCCCTGATATTCCCAGGCCGCCACATAGGCAAAATTCGCATCGTCGCGCAGAGCCTCGCCATCCGGCGTCTGATACTCTTCGCGGAAGTGACCACCGCAGGATTCGTTCCGCTCAAGCGCGTCTTCAACCATAAGTGCACCCAACTCAATGAAATCGGCTACACGATTTGCCTGCTCCAGAGCCTGGTTCATCTCCTGCGATTCGCCCAGCACTTTCACATTGGTCCAGAATTCTTTTTTAAGTGCCTTAATTTTTTCACGGGCAATTTGCAGTCCTTCAGCCGTACGTGCCATACCACAGTATTCCCACATGATGTGACCCAGTTCTTTATGCAGATCATCGACCGGGCGCTCGCCTTTAATCGACAGCAGCTTGTTAATCTGGTCGTGAATTTTTTGCTCGGCTTCTTTAAACACCGGCGCATCGGCGGGCAGTTTATCGGCAGGGCCAATCGTTGCCAGATAATCGCCAACGGTATATGGAATTACGAAATACCCATCGGCTAGTCCCTGCATCAAAGCAGAAGCACCTAACCGGTTAGCACCGTGATCGGAGAAGTTTGCTTCGCCAAGTGCATATAACCCCGGAATGGTTGTCATTAGGTTATAATCAACCCAAAGACCGCCCATTGTGTAGTGAACTGCCGGGTAAATCATCATTGGCGTTTCGTAGGGATTTTCGCCAGTGATTTTCTCGTACATTTCAAAGAGGTTTCCGTATTTGGCCTCAATGGTTTTCTGACCATCGCGTTTGATGGCATCGGCAAAGTCCAGATAAACAGCCAGCCCTGTTTTACCAACTCCACGCCCTTCGTCGCACACATATTTTGCGTTACGTGAGGCTACGTCGCGGGGAACCAGGTTACCAAACGAAGGATAACGACGCTCAAGGAAATAATCACGGGCATCATCGGCCAGATCAGTCGGCTTCACCTGGCCTTTCCGAATCCGTTCCGAATCTTCTTTTGACTTAGGCACCCATACACGCCCATCGTTCCGCAGCGACTCCGACATCAGTGTCAGCTTCGACTGGTAGTGACCCGATACCGGAATACAGGTTGGGTGAATCTGCGTAAAGCATGGATTGGCAAACAAGGCTCCTTTTTTATGAGCCCGCCAGGCGGCAGTAGCGTTCGACCCCATTGCGTTGGTCGACAGATAGAACACGTTCCCATAACCACCCGAGCATAGCAGAACAGCATGGCCCGAATGCGACTCAATTTTACCCGTTACCAGATTGCGCGTAACAATACCCCGTGCCTTACCACCTTCAATGACCAGGTCAAGCATTTCGGTTCGTGGGTATAGTTTTACTTTACCATTGGCAACCTGACGGCTCAGCGCCGAATAAGCACCTAACAGTAGCTGCTGTCCGGTTTGACCACGCGCATAGAACGTACGCGATACCTGAGCACCGCCAAATGAACGGTTAGCCAGCAATCCGCCATACTCACGGGCAAACGGTACGCCCTGTGCCACACACTGGTCGATGATGTTCACACTGACTTCGGCCAGCCGATACACATTTCCTTCGCGAGCGCGGTAATCGCCCCCTTTAATGGTATCATAAAAAAGCCGGAATACGCTATCGCCATCGTTCTGATAGTTTTTAGCGGCATTGATACCACCCTGTGCTGCAATTGAGTGAGCCCGACGGGGGCTATCCTGGAAGCAAAAGGCTTTAACATTATACCCTAGCTCGGCCAGCGATGCGGCTGCCGAAGCACCTGCTAATCCTGTACCAACAACTATTATCTCGTATTTACGCTTGTTTGCCGGGTTAACCAGTTTCAAAGCGAACTTATGCCGTGCCCATTTCTCGGCTAGAGGACCTTCGGGGATTTTAGATTCCAGTTTCATTCGTTCTAATTGTGAATGAGTGAATGAGCGAATGAGTGAATTGCGCATTGAGTTTTATTCACTCATTCGCTCATTCACAATTCACTCATTAAATTATATGGTGAACCTGTAAGAAAACATAAATTGGCATAGCAGCAAATGCAGCCGGAATAAGGATAGCGAAGAAGTATTTACCCAAAAACTCAATCAGAGGGGTATACTTCTTATGGCGAATGCCGAGTGTCTGAAAACCACTCTGGAAGCCATGAGCCAGGTGATAACCAATAGCCACCATGCAAATAACATACAGCAGCACATACCACCACTGACTGAATGCTTCTTTCACTACGGCATATAAATCTTTGTATTCTTTGCCATCATATTCGGCCATTGGCACTGAGCCAAAGTGCATTTCGTACCAGAATGTCCGCATGTGAATGATAATGAAAAGCAACAGGATGGTCCCCAGAATACCCATATTCCTCGACGACCAGTCGCTATTTGCTTCTGGTTTAGAATACGCATACTTAATGGGCCTCGACGCCTGATTATGACGCGTAAGTACCCAGGCCATAAGCGCATGAACCAAAATTGACGTGTACAGCAGATACGATACCGTAATGATAAGCGGGTTGTGCGTCATGAAGTAAGTGTATTCATTGAAAGCGCGCCCGTTATCACCTTTGAAGAGCTGGAGATTACCAGCCATGTGAACAATGAGAAACGTACTCAGAAAGAGTCCCGTCAGCGACATAATTACCTTGCGACCGAGGGAGCTGGATAGTGTTTGTATTACCCAAGCCATATGGTGAATGACACGAAAATTTAGTGGTAAACTGTTGAAAAAAAGCCGATTTAAACGGCGCATCAAAGCTAAAGCACAAACCCGATGCAAACAACTTTAGGGGCTATTTTCGGCGAACATATGCTTAATATAGAGCCAGTAAAAATTAGCTGATCCTCCTGATTTCGTAACAGAGTGTACCATTTTTTTGTTTGCTATCAACCCAGAAAAACAGTAGAAAATGCCGACAAGACCACACATTTTTTCCGTAGCCTACATACTGCACCGTGGCCCGCTGATAATCAACCACTTACTACAACGAATTCAGGCTTTCTTGAAGAATTGCAAAATGTCATGTTATTTTGCAATTTCCCTTTCACTTATTGAGGCTGTTTAAACTTTTCTAATCGAGTAGTAATGAGTCCTTTTTGTCACCCCTCCTTCTTCGAGATGACAAAAAGCAATTGAAACAAAAGTTTAAACAGCTTCATTGTATAGGTTTGACTAACTAACTTGCTACTGGCGGCAGGTCTTCTACTTTACGAAACATTCATGCTCGCATAAGCTCCCCAAGGCATGAATATTCGGTTTCTAAACGCCCCTTTGGGGTTGGGGGCTTTTTATTCAGATGAAAGCATACGTATTTCCGGGTCAGGGTTCACAGTTTAAAGGCATGGGGCTCGACATTTATCAGAGCTCAGAAGCAGCCCGTACTCTTTTCGACCAGGCAAACCAGATAGTGGGCTATGATCTGACCCGTATCATGTTTGAAGGAACCGACGAAGAATTAAAGCAAACCATTTATACACAGCCCGCCGTTCTGCTACATAGCGTTGTGCTGGCTCTAACAACTGATGCATTTGCGCCAGATCGGTTCGACGTTTCAATGGTAGCTGGCCATTCGCTTGGCGAATTATCGGCATTAACAGCCGCAGGAGTACTCTCATTCGAAAATGGCTTAACGCTCGCATCGATTCGTGCTACGGCTATGCAACGCGCCTGCGAACTGGCTCCGTCTAGTATGGCCGCCGTATTGGGCTTGCCCGACGACGTAATCGAACAAATTTGCGCAGGCATCACCGACGAAATAATTGTTCCGGCTAACTACAATTGTCCCGGCCAGGTTGTTATCTCAGGAAGCCTGAAAGGAATTGAACTGGCAGCCGAACAACTCAAAGCTGCTGGTGCCAAACGCGTACTACCGCTGGCTGTTGGTGGTGCATTCCATTCGCCGTTCATGGAGTCCGCTCGGGATGAGTTCGCCAGGGCGGTTGAGGCAATGCCATTTAGCACACCCCGCTGCCCGGTTTACCAAAACGTAAACGCCCAGCCTACCCAGGACCCCGAAACGATTAAAGCGAATCTAATTGCTCAGTTAACGGCACCGGTTCGCTGGACACAGTCGGTCGAAAATATGGCAGCTGCGGGAGCTACGGAATTTATCGAATGTGGCCCTGGCAAAGTGTTACAAGGTCTGGTGAAAAAGATCGTTCCCAGCGTAACAGTGCTGGCAGTATAAAAAAAATACCTACTGATAGTCAGCCTCTAGCAGGCTATCAAGGCAAAAAATCAGATTTTTTTAAGACGAGCACTTGATTTTGCCAAATTAAAGCTGTTATCTTTGCACCACAATTGCCCGATCGTCTAAGGGTAGGACGACAGATTTTGGTTCTGTTTGTGGAGGTTCGAATCCTTCTCGGGCAACAAAAAAGCCGCTTAATAGTCTTATTAAGTGGCTTTTTTGTTGCTTTTTCAGGCCATTAATAGCTGGTTACTGTCTATTTCATACTGTTCTCTTTTGCATAGTCAGCCCAATCAACCAGGGTCTATTTTTGCCCCAAATCCCTTTTTCTTACAAACTAGTTTGTAATTTATCCAAGAAATACTTATTATTGTCAAATAAAGCCTATTGAGTAACATATAGTCTCATTATTAACAATAATTAACTATATTTACTTGATTGCAAGTGCATTTATTAAAATTTATTTTGTTACAATAAGCAACAGGTTTAATCTAATTCGTGTTAATACCTGAAATTTATCGTTACGATTTCATAGATTATACAGTCTCAATGTGACCGCGCCTTTTTATTTACGTCAGACTGATATAATGTTTTGAATTTTAATGCATTTTAGATACATGGAGAAGGACGAAAAGGTCAGACGTAACCGCGCTAAGACAACTCAGCGCATTGTTGAAGCATTAGAAGAAGTAATCGCTGAGCGGGGATTAGAAGGAGTGGGGGTCAATCGTGTAGCCGAAAAAGCGAATGTCAGCAAAGTGCTGATCTATCGTTATTTTGGCGGTATGGAGGGGCTGCTGGAATATTACGTCAAAATGGGTAAATTGTTCCCAGTGTTCAATCCAGCGGTTCTCGACCAAATCCGTCCATTACAGGAGTCTGATGTGGCTCGTATCTGGTATCGACAAGTCATTCAAACCTACCGTTACTTCCGTACATTTAAAGCCGCTCGTGAAATCCTGAAAGCAACCGTTATCGAAAACGATTCGATCGCTGAAACAACTGCTAAAGCTCAGGATGAAGAGATGACCCGTCTTGTAGAACAGCTTTCTTTCGTTAAAGGAGCTGATACGCAGGCCATTTCGGCTGTAGTTCTGGGTGCAATGACTTATCTGACCATTATGGCACAGAACGACCGTACAATGATCAGTATCGATCTGCGGAGTGAAGAAGGCTGGAAACGAATTGAGAACGCCGTTAAAACCATCTACATTGCGCTCAACAAAATGGCAATCCAATCAAAAGAAGTTAATCTGGAGTTACAATCGGCCAATCTGCCAATTGCCCAGTGGTAAGTTCGTTTATAAACAGATAGTGGCTTTGAAGCAAGAACAAGTTGTCTCAAAGCCACTATCTGTTTTTTACATTTACGCTACTGAACCTTCATAGTTTTCATTTCGGGCCCAATTCCTTTAATTGTAAGCGCTTTCCATTTAGCCGGAAGTTTTGTTTTAAGTTGCACGATACCATTGTCGGTAATTTCCAGCCCACCGAATCCATTCAAAACAGCCTGCAACATGCCGCCCGCACCAGTGGCAAAGTAAGGATTTGTTCCACCGGCCGTTTCAGCCAGGACGCCAAACGGAGGCACTTCATTCGGTTTATAACTTTTCACAAACCACCCATACGCCTTTTCGGGCTCATTTAGCCGGGCATGCAGTGTTGACAATACTGACCAACCCATTGCCGGGCCTTCGGGCGAATAGCGTGGTTCATAATAAGCCAGATCTTTCCGAACAGCCGATTCGTCGGTAACAATATGAAGTGGGTAGGCCAGCAGGTTGACATCGGCCTGCTTGATCATCACACCGTCGTAGGTACGATTTTCTTTTGTTACGCCATCCGGGAATTTAAGAATCGGTAAATTATCGGCAACAAGCTTCCAGTCAGGATTAGCCGCAAGTCCCAGCTCCTGAGCGGCCTGAATAGCATACTGCAATGAGGTCTTGGCCATTCCATTGGTAAAAGCATTATCGTCGATGTTTTCCTGCCATTCGTTGGCTCCAATCACGTTATTGATATGAAATTTACCCGGCGCTTCCCGCTCGACCCGGCTGCTCCAGAAATCGGCCACTTCTTTCAACATCGGATAACCACGGGTACGAAGCCATTCTTTATCTTTTGTTACCTGGTAATACTTCCAGAACGCCCAGCCTACACAGCCAGTAATATGTTGCTGGAAAGGGCCCGTCAATGCCCAGACCGGCGTTGCTTCCTGCCCATCAGCATCCGATTCCCACGGAAACATAACACCTGCATAGCCATGGCTAAACGCATTTTGCTTCGCCATAGCTATACGATTAAAACGGTATTCCAGAATCGACCTGGCAATTTCAGGCTTCAGAGCCAGAATCGGGGGGTACATCCATAGTTCGGTATCCCAGAAAACATGCCCATTATAGCCAAGGCCCGATAAACCCATTGGCGACAGGCTATAGCCGGTTCCCTCCCGAACAAACGAATATAAATGATATAACGCCGAACGAACGGCCCGTTGCGCTTCAGGATCGCCATCAATAATAATGTCGCTCTGCCACAATTTTGCCCATTCGGCATTATGACGAGTCAGCAGACGCTCTGTACGTTCAAGGGCGGCAAAGAGCGTAAGCCGTTCGGCTTCGTTATGCGGATCGGCCGTATGAGCCGTCGACGATACTGAACCCACTACGCTGAACTTATAGGTTTCGCCCGCTTTCAGACGCTTCTTAAACTTGGCCAGATGCATATTATAGTCCCAGTCTTCATGAATTACGTCGGGTTCCTGCCCATGGGGTTCTTCAAAAATAAAACTGGTAGAGGCCGCCACTGTATGCCGACCCGTAGGACTTTTGGCAACTGATGTAAGTAGCCGGATGGTTACGTGCGTGCGATCGATTTCGGAATAAAAATTTTTAACTTCCCTGAGGGTTTCGGGGGTTTCAATGACACTCATCGGACTAATTTCGCAGTCTGTCTTCGCCGTAATTTCGACCATGGTCAATTCCGAAAAAGGCAGGTGCCGCAATGCCATCATCGTTTGCCGTACGCTGACTTTGTCTTTAAAATCGAACGTGGTTGTCAGTGCCGCTTTCTGCATATCGAGCGTCTGCCGGTAATTACTAATATCTTTCGGGCCAATCCGTTGCCCATCGACATCGAGGTTCATATTGGCAAAGTTGAACACCTTCAGAATGTTCGAAACTCGCCCCCGGCCATAGGTATCGAACGCACCGTTTAGCACAACGTCTTTCACTTTCATCGGTTCGGGCGAGGATACTAAACCGATCATGCCATTGGCAACGGTGATGCCGTAATAATTAGCTGGATTAATGTTCTGACCAACAATCTGCCATGCAGCATGATCGGTCTGGGCGAATGAAGTAGTTAGGCCTATCGGGGCCGCTAACAGAAGCTTGACTAACAATAGTCTTTTGTTCATAGGTAGGTCACGGATGAAATAAACCCTAAAAATAGTACCATAGCAGTACTAAGCAATACTTTTTTGTCATTTACGAGTAGATATTGGGCACTTATCAGCAAATAAAAACCAACGCCCTAATTTTTTTGCGCTTGCTCTTCCACTGGTTACCGACCATGCCCATGTCCAGACCGGCCCGGACGCCTTGGCCGACCGATCCGAATTAAACCGCCCGAATCCATCCGCAGGAGTCCGTAACGGATATAAACGCCGTAGAACGTTTTCGACGCATCGTAAAGCTCGTTGCTAAAATCGTAGTAGCCGGTTGTTAGACCTATACCGAAACGGGGGGCAATTTGAGCAATGATGCTATAGGTTAGTTCAAGCATCAGGCTACCCTGTTTATCGAATATCCGCCCGGCGCCAATGGTCATTTCGTTGGCAAAAACTCCATAATTCGCCACATCCATCGTTACTCTACCTTCCAGAAACAAGGTCGAATCGGGACGCAATGAATTTCGACCGACGGCAATCCCCAGATCAATTACGTTGAACGTTTTGCCGATTTCGATACTCTGTGCAATACGATCTTTGGGTTTTCCGGCACCGGCATAAATCGCGAAGGGCATAGCCCGAACATACCACGGAGCAGCCTTAAAATTAAACACCGACCGAGTTGAATCTTCCGGCGACCGGCTTATGGCCCGATATGTTTGTTCATTCTGAGCAGCTCTGCTTTTTACCGAATCAGCCGATGCCTGAGCCCGCACGTCTACAATTCGAAGCAGTAAAATCGGTATTAACAGCAACAATAGACGTGTTTTCATAGCCAATAAGAAGTCCGAAATCCTGAGTTAGACACAGTAATGACAACGAATTCGTTCGCAAAAAAATAACCGCCTGGGCAGGGCGGTTACTCAATAGGGTTGGATATTCCTACCGACTGGCAACAGTCGATTTTCGGGTATGAATTTTCTGGATGACCCACTGGCCCACTTTTTCGCCTTCCAACTGTCCGTTGCTAACAGCCGAGCGGAAGTGGATACCGCCATACAGACGACTCACCGAGGCTTCGTCGGCGGCATCCCGAAACGAGGTAAACGAACGAACACCATGCCCATACCGAAACTCCGTTGAATCGGTAAAGGCAATAGTATCGCCCAGCAAATTGGTTAAAACAGTAGCCGCTGCCGTCGAAATGACACTATGTCCGCTCGGATATTCAGGAAAAGGCGGAGTCTGCAAAAATGGGGTCCATTTGGGGTCAATATATTTATTGATAACGGTTTCTGGCCGGACCGTTTTACTACGATATTTTTCGTCCCAGCACGAAATAAATCCATCACTCAACGCAAAGGATGTAAGCGTATAGGCTTCAACCGATTGCATCAGGTTTAGTTTTTTCTGACGAGCTACGGTTTCGGCAATGGCGAGCCAGTGTCCACCCGGTGTCATTTTTTTGCTGGCAAACATCACATGCCCGGCTACATTCATCACAAATGCATTATCGTCCCAGAAATAAGCGATATCCTGTTTTTGTTTATCCAGATTCTTTCCTATCAGATAAACCTCATCGAGTTCTTTTTGGTAGGGGCTTCCTTTGGTCAGGCTATAAGAAATGGGGCGGGGAGGCATAAACTGACTACAGGTATCCATAGCCCAGCAACGAATTCGGTTCCATTGGGGCTCGGCAGCATCCATATACGCTGGTGGAGTGGGTACCCAGGTACCTTCTTCGTTGGTGACG
The DNA here is from genome assembly GCF_037201965.1 of Spirosoma sp. SC4-14. Classification (NCBI taxonomy): domain Bacteria; kingdom Pseudomonadati; phylum Bacteroidota; class Cytophagia; order Cytophagales; family Cytophagaceae; genus Spirosoma; species Spirosoma sp. SC4-14. Next base: position 7,047,089 of record NZ_CP147518.1, read on the forward strand.
GTATGTTTAAACCCACGGGTTTGTTTATAGTTATCCTTGGCAGCGTAGTCGAGCACATGCTTGGCCACTGCTTCTCCATAAGCCATCGACCGGTCGTAGACCTCATCAGGAACGCCATCTTTCTTATACTGTTCATAAAAGGCTTTCTCAAATTCGTCATAAAATTCGACGGAGAACGTTAGCGCACGAGCCACGGTCAGAAAGGCATGAGCGCTAGCCAGCGGGAAACAATAGTCCTTACCGGCTTCTGGGGTAGGGCCCGCCTGAAAGTGCTTCAGTTGCCCGCTCAACGACTGATAGTTAGGATCAAATGGAACCAACGCTTCGTAACCGGCCAGATTGGCATATCCATAAATACGGCTGGCAACCGGTGGCGAAAATATATCATGAATAACAACTTCTGTTAGCTTATTCAGGGCTGCATTATAATACTCGGGATTGGCCGTTTTGGCCGTATACTCGGCTGGCGAAGACGACTTTTGACAACCTGTAAACGCAACGAATAGTAGAACCAGCAAAAAGCCAGATCGAAGCGGGACTTTCATACGATAAACGAGAAGTTGTGACAGTAACGATTTAGATTTTATTTATAATCCGTCTACAAAAATAGCAGAAAAAATACCTAATTAATCGTTACAAACACAAGCCATTTTCAACTAGCGTAATGGCCTGAATAGCTGTAATCCAGCACCGTTCCGGGCCACAACAATCAGAGTACCCTGCGCGGTTGGCAGAGGGCGTATATCCCGAATTTCGCCATTGAGCAAAAATCCGGCATCAATCGGTGAAGGAGCTGTAAAATGGCCTTTGCCGTCGTTTAACATGATCAGCCCAAAACTGGCATCATAGCGGCCCTGATAGGTGCTGACGCCATAAAAATTCCCTCCGCCCAGCACATCCAGATCGCCATCGTGATCAATATCGACAGCATCCAGCGCAAATAACTTTGAAACCTGTGCCATCATTGGCAATTCGTGTACAACAAATTTCGGCTCACCCTCTTTGCTACTCTGGTTTTCCAGATAAACCGACGAAAACTGATTTACAGTAAACTCGTCAGCGCCTTTTAGCTCATCATCTTTAATTATTTCATTAAGCGGTTTTCCGGCGAAGGATACATAATCAGTAAACCGTTTGTTGATAATGCCCGGCATTTGCTTGCCCAATTCATCTTTAAACGCCAGCGGATACCAGTCTTTACCCCGATTGTAGGCAATGATTTGCTCGGTAGTCTGATTATTATCCAGGTCTTTAACCCACATGCGCAGTTGCGAATCAGGTGTTTTACGGAACTTCGTATTTGTTCCCAGATTTCCGGCAATCAGATCAATATCGCCATCGTGGTCGAAATCGGCAGCTATAACCCGTTGATAGAAACCATTCAACGGAGCTTCGTCAGCCGTACTGATTTTAGTGGCTTCGAACCTGCCCTTATTATTAGCGAAAATACGAATGGGCATCCAGTCGCCAGCCAGAATTAAATCGGCATCCTTATCACCATCGTAATCTGTCCAGACCGCATCGGTGATCATACCCGCTTTCCGCAGTCCGGGTGCCAGCTTATCGGTCTGATCCGTAAACATTCCTTTACCATTATTAATGAGCAGGTATGAATTTGGCGATTTACCATAGGCAAACCCTACCACCCTACCCCCAACAAACAAATCGAGGTCGCCATCATGATCGATGTCGAATGGTCGAACACAGCTCTTGTTGTCGTACATCCGTGGCAAGGCACTGGCCGAGCGCGTAAAATTGCCCTTACCGTCGTTCAGATACAGGCGGTCGAACTGTTCGGGCATCTGTCCATAAAATTCATTACCACCCGATACAACATACAAATCGAGGTCTTTATCGCCATCGGCGTCGAAGAATGTCGCATCAACATCTTCGAAGGTCGAATCTTTCACAAAATCGGGCTGAACACTTGCTTTGAATCGGCCATTGGGTTGCTGGAGAAGCAAACTTCCTACCTGCCATTTCGCCCCGCCAGCATACATATCGGCCAGGCCGTCGCCATTCACATCGCCAATAGCCAGCCTTGGCCCTTCTGTCGATACCTGAAATGGCATAAGAGGCTCACGTACATAATCGAAGTATGACGAATTTTCTCGATGACGGTACGGAATCGAATCGGCCGTTGTCACATCCGTAAAGAGTGGCGGGTCTGTTCTTGTATACCGATATGTTTTGCCATCAAGCTTTGCATCGGTTTGTTTCAGGCTAAGTACCTGATCGGCCTTTACGTTGGTTTTTACTTCCATTTGCTGGTTTGGCCAGATCACAATCAGCGAGTCGATTTTGTCATGATGGCCCAATCCAAAAAGCAATTCAGGGGCTACCGACGATTCGAAACCGCGCGTCGGTATTAATTGCTGCATCTGCGTTGTATCGGCATGTGGCCCATATTTCAGAATAACTTTAGCCCCAACTCCGAAGCTATTAGGCAAATCACCGTTGAGCCGGATAGTTAGATGATGATTCTCGGGAAAAACAGTATTGGCGTTATTCTGATAAATGCTGGCGGGCGAGTCGATATTGTTGGTGACCAGATCCAGATCGCCATCGTTGTCGAGATCGGCATAAGCCGCACCATTCGAAAAACCCGGTGCCTCAAATCCCCAGGTCGTGGATTTATCTTCAAACCGCAACGATGGCGTTCCTCTGAACAGGTAGTTATGTACTTTACCTTCGGGCATCAGTTTGATAGCACGTTCGTCGAGTGCATCTGAGGTTTCCATGGCATACCGCAGCGAATCGTCGGCGGCAAACTTCACATAATCGAGGTTGTTTGGCCGGTGAACGATGCCATTGCTGATAAACAGATCCTTAATGCCGTCGTTGTCATAATCGGCCAGCAACGGAGCCCAGCTCCAGTCAGTGGCCGCAATGCCAGCCATAGCTCCAACTTCCATGAATTTCTTACCAGACATATTCAGTTGAAGACAGTTTCGGCTATACTGATTCATATAGCCATAAGCCAGTTTATACTGGTAAATATCGAGCGGATCTTCGCCCAGCGACGACTTTTCGATAGTTTCATCTTCAGGATACATATCGAGTGTAACGATGTCGGCAAAGCCATCGTTGTTGACATCGCCAATGTCGTTCCCCATCGAGAACCGGCTAGTGTGCTGAAACGCTTTTTTGCCGATTTCGGTAAAGGTTCCGTTCTGGTTATTCAGGTAATAGTAATCGTCTTCGTGGAAATCGTTGGATACATACAGATCCTCCCAACCGTCGTTGTTCAGGTCGGCAACCGAAATACCAAGGCCATAGCCCATAGCGGCACCGTAAATACCCGCTTTCTCACTCACGTTTATGAAGCGGGGAGCGCGGAGCAAGGAGCGCGGGGCAGTTGCCCCTGGCCCTTCGCCCTTCGTCCCTTGCTCCACAGTCATGTTTTTGTAGAGGTAATCGCCCGATTCATTATGCCGAAGATTCCGTGCCGTCACACGGTCATAGCTGCGTGAGGTATGAACCGCATGGTTGAGCAGGTAACAATCCAGGTCGCCATCATGGTCGTAATCGAAAAAGGCAGCCTGGGTGGAAAAACCGGTAAAATCAAGACCATAGTCGGCAGCTTTTTCTACAAAAGTTCCATCACCATTGTTAATGTAAAGCTCATTAGCTCCTTCCAAAGAGCGAAAATTACCAACAGCACACACATAAATATCCAGAAAACCGTCGCCATTGACATCGGCCATCGTGGCCCCGGTTTGCCAGTCTGAAAACCCTCCGACACCCGCTTTTTCGGTAATATCCTCGAATTTGAAATTTCCTTTGTTAAGGTAAAGTTTGTTTTTGCCCTGATTTGAAACAAAGTACAGATCGGTCAGACCGTCGTTATTGATATCGCCAGCCGAAACACCACCTCCATTGTAGAAATAGAGGTAATCAAGCAGGTTTAACTTTTCGGTAGGAACAAGGTGGTTTGTGAAACCAACCCCTGTTTGAGTTGAATCAAGAACCTGAAAAAGTGGCTTTTCTGACTTAAATGAATTGCAACCTGCCAATGTTAAGGCACCAGCAGCTAAAAATAAAGCAATGCGTTTCACCATAGGAATGATGAATGACGAATGATGAATGATGAATGATAACTAATAAATGACTCTAGTACTCTTTCAAAATCATTTATCATTCATCATTCATCATTCATCATTTATCACTCTATTTACTATTACTTGTTTACGAGATTAAAAACCTGCACCCGATCGTTGTTTTTAGCCAAAATAAGCTGTCCTTGTTTTAGTCTGGCCATATGACGTACCTGCCCACGAACGAAGAAGCCCGAAACCGCAGGATTCATAAATTCATACTCGATGGTTCCATTGGCGGCCTTGCCTTTGTTATGCAACACAACACCATAGCTCGCATCATAACGCCCTATCTCGGGCAGCACATCGAAGAAATTACCGGTCAATATCAGGTCTGTACGACCATCATGATCGTAGTCGAAAAAATCAACGCCACAAACGGGCGAATACTGCGCTTCGGCAGGCAGTTCCTGGTAGCTAAACTTTCCTTTTCCATCGTTCAGCAGTAGGGTCGTTGCGCCCATATAAGCATGCCGAACAGTAGCTTCCTTCAGCTGATCGTCGTCCAGTATTTCATTGATCTTCTTACCGGCAAAGTCGGTAAACTTCACGTATTTCTTTTTGATACTGGGCATTTCTTTCTGCAAATCCTGCTTCAGAATCATCGGGTATAACTCACCGGTTTCGTCGGCGCAGTTTATGATTTGCTCTACCGTTCCACTATGATCAAAATCGCCCACATACAGTTCGGCGGGTATGGTTTGTGTAGCCCGGATACGGGAGTTTAGTCCCAGATTACCTACCACCAAATCCAGATCGCCATCGCCGTCGGCATCACCTGCTTTTACACAGTTCCACCAGCCATTGGTTTTCAGAGCTTCTCCCTGTAGGCTGGCAACGCTCATAGCCGGATTTTGCGCCAACCGCCCGTGCTTGTTTTCAAAGATTGTTATAGGCATCCAGTCGCCAACCACAATTAGTTCGGGATATTGGTCGCCATTCAGGTCGGCCCAGGTGGCACTCGTTACCATGCCTAACTGGTCGGCTTCGGGCAAAAATCGCCGGGTATAGTTCTTGAAATTTCCTCTGCCATCGTTACTAAGCAAATAGCTGGGCGGATTGAAACCATACTGCCCTGGAATGAGTCTCGATCCAACAAATAAATCGATGTCGCCATCCCGATCAAAATCAGCGGCAGCTACACATGAGCCGCTGGCTTTTAGGTTTGGCAAGCCCGTTTCTGAACGTGTAAACCCTCCTTTCCCATCGTTGAGGTAAAGCCGGTCGAGCTGTTCTTCGGCTTCGTTTGTGAACTCATTACTGCCCGAAACAACATACAAATCTAAATCCTTATCGCCATCGGCATCGAACAACACCGCGTCGACCGCTTCGTAGGTCGTATCCTGACGCATCACTCCCGGGGTTTTATCGACAAACCGTCCGCCTGTCTGTTGCAGATACAGCCGATGCGAATGCCCGTTGGCACCACCCAGAAACACATCCTCCAGGCCATCGCCATTCACATCGCCGGTTGCCAGCGCTGGCCCTTCTGTAGAGTATTGCTGTTTTAAGAGCGCATCGCGGTTATAATCGACAAAATTGCTTTCAGTATGTACGAAGTTAATCCCGGATGCAAGTGTATTATCCTGAAAAATAGGTTTGTCGGTTTTAGCCGATGTTTTCCAGAGCTGATTGGCCTGTGTTTGCCGAAGCGTAAGCACCTGATTTGCCTTCGGTTGCCGTATGGTCTGCATCCGGTCGTCGGGCCAGATTACGACAACCGAATCGATCTGTGGGTTGCCGTTTAAGCCAAACAGTAGGTTCAAATCGACCGACGACTGAAAACCTCGGTTGGGCATCTGTTGCAAAACCTGTGTTTGCTTCGACTGGTAAAGAAATACCCGTGCCCCAATGGCATTACGGTTAAGCTCCGTTCCCTCCAGTTTTACCTTCAGGTAATTAGTCTTGTGTTTATCGACCGACTGGTTCTGATAAACCGCTACCGGCGCATTGACGTTATTGACAATCAGATCCAGATCGCCATCGTTGTCGAGGTCGCCATAGGCAGCACCGTTCGAGAAATCAGGCTCCGAAAGGCCCCAATCGAAGGCTTTATTGGTAAACTTCAGATTGCCTTCGTTATGAAACGCATAATTCGGAACCGCTTCGGAGGGCGCTTTATCAAGAAAGTCTTTAAAATTAAAGGCCCGCTGGCGCGCAATCTGGGCCATATTTTCGCGGTCGGCGAGAAAGTTTACAAAATCCTGGTCCGTAACATCTTTAGCAATGCCATTGGCGACAAACACATCTTTCAGCCCATCGTTGTCCATATCGAAGATCAGGGCACCCCAGCTCCAGTCGGTAGCCTGTACACCCGCAAACCGGGCCACATCGCTAAACACCGGGACAGCTCCCCCACCCTCAATGGGGGAGTTTGTCCCTAACGTAGCAGCGCCCTCCCCCTTTGGGGGCTGGGGGGCGTTACCCCGATTCAGATGCAGCATATTCTGCATGATCTGATAATGAAAATCGCGCCCAAGCTTTATCTGCTCCAGATCATGGCTTTCATAGGTCGATGTTTTTTTTAACCGACGGTCGTTGCCAGGCAACATATCGGTAATGAAAATATCGAGTTTCCCGTCATTATTAATGTCGGCCACATCGGCACCCATCGACGACAGGCTTGTGTGTGGCATCGACTCCTTTATGGTTTCCCTGAAGGTTCCGTCGTGATTATTGATGTAGAGGTAATCACGCTCATAGAAGTCGTTGGAGATATAAATATCAGGCCAGTTATCCTCGTTCACATCGCCAATGGTAATGCCCAATCCAAAGCCGATCAAACTTCCATAGATACCTGCCTTTTCAGAAACATCTTCGAATAGTGGCGAAGCAGTTGGTCCCGCCGGAGCACTTTTCCGCCGTTCCATGGTCATATTCCTGAACAGTTTATCGCCCCCCAGCGAATCACGTTGGGCCCGTAGATTGGCATAAACCAACCTACCTACAGGCATAAAACTATTATTGAGCAGATACATATCGAGGTCGCCATCGCGGTCATAATCGAAAAAGGCCGCGTGGGTTGAGTATCCCCGATTATTCAGGCCATATTGGGCAGCCTGTTCTGTAAATGTAGGAATGCCATTAGCATCGTTACCGTTGTTAATAAAGAGTTCGTTGGCCCGGTCGTCGCCATCGCGAATACCTGCGTTGCAAACATACAGGTCGAGTCGGCCATCGCCATTGACGTCGGCAAATGTAGCCCCGGTGCTCCAGGCTCGCTTTCCGGCTACGCCTGCTTTGGTTGTAACATCCTCAAACTGCATCTTACCTTTGTTCAGATACAGCTTGTTGTCGCCCATATTGGCTATCAGGAACAAATCTGATAAGCCATCGCCATTCACATCACCGATAGCAACACCTCCACCATTATAGAAATTACGATAATTAAAAATATTGAAATCCTTATCATCGGTGACGGTGTTCGTAAAATTGACTTTTGTTTCGTCGGGAGTGAGCTTTAGAAACAATGGATCTGTGGGTGTATGCTGTTCGGAACGGCAACCGGCCAGCCAACCAGTAAATAGAATCAATAGTATGCGAATCCGCATTAGCACAAGTACCTAAATGAATCGTTAGCCTATAAAAACGTGAGAAGGAAAGGTTTAGGAATAGCCGCAGGTAAGAGAACACAAATATAGCTGGTCTTGCCTATATTTTAGGCATTTTCCTGCAATTAATTGACTTTAAATCAGCCCAAAAACAACAAAGAGCAGGCTGAAAAGCCTGCTCTTTGCATAAACTACCCGTTAACTTAGTAACCAGGATTTTGTTTCAAATTTGGGTTCAGAGCCAGCTGGTCACGTGGGATTGGATACAGTTCCCAGTGCTTATCAGCATCTGCAGCTTTAAACCGCTTCGCATTACCAAATGTACCGAAACGAATCTGGTCCTGACGACGGTGGTATTCCCATGCCATTTCACGACCACGCTCTGCCAGAATAGCGTCCAGAGTCAACGTGGTAAAGTCTGGCATACCAGCCCGCTTACGAATTACATTAATATCTGTTAATGCAGCAGACATGTTACCCAGCCTAAAGTTTGCTTCGCCACGCATCAGATAAACGTCGGCTAACCGATAGACAACGAAATCATTGTCCTGGCTGGTGAAACTGTTGTTTTTCTGGATTTCATATTTCACGCTACGAGCCCCAGCAACCCGTCCTGGTGCACCGGCTGGCAATACAAGAGCTGGAACTTCAGGTGTGAAAGCGAGCGGAATGGCATCATCCATCAGTGGTGTGCCATCAGCTTTATATTGCTGTCCAACCAGCCACATTTTTTTCCGTACGTCTTTATCGTCGAACGAATTGTAGAACTCTGTCACAGCTGCAAACCCATTCCAAGGAGCCGTTCCAAGGTTATAGGTAAGCTGGTTCAGATAGTGCAGGTTTTGCATCTGAACCTGAAAACCCTGCCGTTTTGACTTGTCGAAAGGCGTAGCAAGAATAATTTCAGGCGAGTTCTGATTCTGGGTAACGAAGTTGCTGAAAAAGTCACCAACAATCTGGAATTTCCCCGAATTGATGATATTATCACAGTGTGTGATTGCATCTGCCCAGCGAGCCGTACCTGTATATACCTGCGCATTCAGGTACATTTTGGCCAGAATCATATCGACCACATATTTATTCATGCGGCCATAATAGGCTCCACCAACCGTGCTGCTCAAATCTGGATAAATAGCCAGCAACTCTTTTTCGACCCAGGCAAATACCTCGGCACGGGTGCTCTGCTTAGGCGTAGTAGCACCAACGGCATCGGCAATAATAACATTACCGAACAAATCCATTGCTTCGTAGTGGAAGAAGGCCCGTAGTGCCCGTAACTCGGCCTTAACCCCAGCGTCCGTAATGGTTCCTAACTGCTGGTTAATGGATGTAATGTTGTTATAACACCAGTTCCATGGACCATTGAACTGGCCGTTATCCGTAACAGGGTCCCAAGTGTGTGTATATAACCGAACCCAGTTATCGCCATCTTTCCAGTCACCACCACGAGTTGGGACAATTTGCTCATCAGTGGTAGTATTCAGGTTGGTCAAATTGCCATAGTAATCGCCCAGACCGTTATAAAGTGGACCAATCAAGGCAGCCTGCTGTGCAGCTGTACTACCAAAGTTACCACTGGTTGGAATAACGTCGTAGGTTGTCTCCGTCAGATCTGTACAGGCCTGTCCTGCAAACACCATCGCCAGACAACTCAGAACTAGTTTATAATTAGTGCTTTTCATGTCTTAATACTCAATAAGTGATTAGAACGTCAGATTGAGACCTAGCTGGAATGTGCGTGTTTTCGGATAAACCCCATAAGCATCTAAGCCAACGTTGTTAGGAGCCTGTGTTGTACTATTTGGCAAATCACCTTTTACCTGTAATTCAGGGTCAATACCTTTATATTTGGTAATGATGAAGAGGTTGTTACCACCTAGATAAACACGGGCATTTGAAATGTATTTACTTTCTGGCAGTGGGATATTATATCCGATTTGCCAGTTGTCAAAGCGAACAAATGAGCCACTTTCGATCCAGTTTGTAGACAGCACGTTAATACCGTAGTTTTTGGGCATCGTCGTTACGTCCTGCAACATATTCGTTTCCAGAATCGAACCTGGAATCATCAGGTTAGAACGCAGGTTATTCAGGATTTTATTACCAAATGTACCGCGCAACTGAAAATACAAATCAAACCCTTTGTAACGGAATGTGTTAATAAACGAAGCATTTAAAAATGGCTGTGGGTTACCTTGTTTTAGGGGCGATCCAGCAGCAATAGCCGCAGCAGCATCTGCTTTAGAAACATCCGTTGTAGGCGTGTCACCAGAACCTGGCTTCAATAATACCTGTCCCGATGAGTTATAGCCAACGAAAGTTGGAACGTTGTTAAACTCACCTAATGGCTGACCAGGTGTCAAGTAAGAGCCGTAAACGTCAGATAGACCACGACCGCCAAATGGGTTAAACCGGACTAAGCCTGTGTTAAACTGATCGTTCGATAACGAAACAATCGTGTTTTTGTTATACGCTGCTACTAACTTGGCATTCCAGGAAAAAGCCCCTTTCTGAATGACATCACCACCAAACGAAAACTCAACCCCTGAGTTCCGCATCGACCCTACATTTGCCAGAATAACGTTGGTAAAGTACGTTACACCATCGGCAGGTACGTTATACGGATACAGCATGTCTTTCGTCAGCTTATTATAGTACTCCAGCGTACCTGAGAAACGACCACCAACCAATTGGAAATCTAATCCTACGTTCGCTGTTGTCAGTACTTCCCATTTCAGGTTTGGATTCGCATTCTGCGTAATACCGTAGCCTGGCAGGAAGTCACCCAGTGATCCATCGTAGTAGGTACCTTTCTGACCATACAACTGAACAGAGTTATAAGGAGCTATACCTTCGGAGTTACCCGTTTGTCCCCAGCCCGCACGTAGTTTCAGATAGTTAAGTGCATTTCCTTTCGGGAAGAACGATTCGTTAGTGATCGTCCAGCCTAAACCAACCGAAGGGAACATCCCCCATTTGTTGTTAGCACCAAATTTAGAGCTACCATCCCGACGCAAGGTGGCCGTAAGATTATAACGATCGTTTACGTTTACAGTTGCACGACCAAAGAACGAAATCAGCTTAGACTGATTCCGGTTCGAAACGGCGTAGTTATTAGAAGGGTTAACCAATGTACCAGAACCTAAGCCCAGGTTGTTGTAGGTAACATCAGTTGTAATAAACCCTGAGTTAGCAGCTGTAAAGCCATCGTTATCGAACTGTTGATACGAGTAACCACCAAGCACATTGAAATTACTGCTTTGCCCCTCGCCAAAGCCTTTCGTATAGCTCAGAGTAGTTTCCATCAGCTTTGTGTTGCTTTCGGTATAGCTACGACCAGCACGTCCGTTGTTAGCGGAATAGGCTTTTACATTCGGGTCGGTCGAAAAAGCGGCAACCGTATTATCGCGTTGCAATTGGCCACTTACGCCGAAAATTAAACCATCAATAATTTCGTAGCGCAGTGTAGCGCCCGCCTGTAAATAATGCTGGGTAGCGGTATTGGTCGATGTTTCCAGCATAGCCACCGGGTTAAACAGATCGAAGCTACCTCCTACTTCAGCATACGAACCGTCGGCATTACGAATAGGTAATGTTGGCAAAAACGTTAAGGCGCGGTTCAGAATGCCATTCGATCCACCAGAGCCACTAATATTCGGAGCACCATTGGCATTGTTATCAGGGAAATTCCGGTTCGTTTCAGAATAAGACAGATTATACTGAATATTCAAGCGGTTATCAAACGCTTTCTGATCAAGGTTGATACGACCCGTAACACGATCAAAACCTGTGCGCTTAATAATACCCTGGTTATTGATGTAGTTTAACGAACCACGATAACTAAATGTAGGCGAACCACCAGCAACAGCTAAATCGTGGTTATTCGTAACAGCGGTACGCGTAATCTCTTTGATCCAGTCAGTATTATAGTTACCAGCAGGGAAACGCTGGGCATCCATTAGGGCAGAATCTCCTTTGATTGATTGTACTGCTGAACGATATCCATTTGCGTCCAGCATCTTCAGCCGATTCGAAATAACCGATACCCCTACATAGTTATTAAAGGTAACGGTTGCCTTGCCCGATTTACCCCGTTTGGTGGTAACCAGAATAACCCCATTCGCAGCACGCGAACCATAGATGGCGGCTGCCGAAGCATCTTTCAATACATCCATTGACTCAATATCCTGAGGAGATATCGTATTAATTGGAACACCAATCATACCATCCACCACATACAGAGGATCTGAACCACCAGCCAATGAGGTGTATCCACGTAGGCGAACAGTTGGAGATTGGTTCGGGTCGCCTGAAGGAGCGGTAATAACCAGACCAGCAACTTTACCCTGAATAGCCTGGAGCGGGTTAGGGTTTACTCCAGCGTTAAAGTCTTTAGAAGAAACCTGCACTACCGAACCGGTCAGGTCTTTCCGCTTGGCTGTACCATAACCAACCACAACAACCTCTTCGAGTGCTTTAGCGTCATCAGCTAATTTCACGTCAGCCGTTGACCGATTACCGACAGCAACTTCCTGAGATGTATACCCGATAAAACTGAAAACGAGTGTGGCATTATCAGGAACATTGTTGATCGAATATTTACCATCGGCATCGGTGTTGGTTCCTCGCTGTGTGCCTTTAATCTGTACACTTACTCCAGGCAGACTTGCTCCTGCTGGGTCAGTTACAGTCCCCGTTACAGTGCGGCCCTGTGCCCATGCAACCGAATTGCTTAATAGCAGCATTACCAGCATTACCAGAAAACCTAGTATTGTTTTCTGTTTTAATGACTGGGGTTGAGTAAGCTCAACCAGACCTACGTAACCACGAGTGTGGTTAATTGTGTAGGATTTGTCCATCATAGGTTTGCAGTAAAAAGTTTATAATATGGTATGTGTTAAGGTTAAAGTTGGTATGCTCTACAATGGTCTGCTCTTATCGAAAAAACCTACTATCCCTCTCTGTTTCATAGGGCTAGCACATTAATTGGTAACTAAGCTTGATTTTATAGAACATATACCCGAACCAGTCGGCAAATTACTAAATGTCATCCTTAAAATACAAATCTGCCATGTTAAAATCGGCTTAACCAGAATCAAAATTGTGTCATAAAATTTCTTAAAACCTTGTACAAAAGCACGATTTCTCTTACTTGAGCTTCTGCGTATAATACTACAACAAGCTGATTATTAATCAAATAAACACATTCTTATCCCCTAATTTTTATAATTATTTAAGGTGGCTACTATTTCTCAATTTCCTTAAATAAGTCTGAGAATTTTGAAAGATTTACAGCTAATTTTGCCTAAATTCTGGCATTGAGCCACTAGTCATGCGCCACGAGCCGTGCGCCACTCGTTCTATACTTATGGATTCTGAAGTTATACGCCGTCTGGCTGATCAACTCTCGGGCGATATCTACGACAGCCCCACCTATCGTACTCTTTATGCAACGGATGCATCAGCATACCGTGAAGTACCCACTGCCGTAGCTTTCCCTAAAACTATTGATGACTTAAAGGCATTAATTGCCTTTGCCCGTGAGCATAAAACCTCGCTTATTCCGCGCACAGCCGGAACTTCGCTGGCTGGGCAGGTTGTAGGCAATGGTATTGTTGTTGACGTTTCCAGACACTTCACCAATATTCTGGAAGTTAACCCCGAAGAACGATGGGTACGGGTGCAGCCAGGTGTTGTACGCGACGAACTGAATATCTTTCTGAAACCCTACGGTCTCTATTTTGGCCCCGAAACCTCTACGGCAAACCGGGCTATGATTGGCGGAATGGTGGGCAACAACTCGTGCGGTTCTAACTCCGTTGTTTACCGGGCAACCCGCGAACACACGCTGTCGGTAAAAGCCTTGCTCTCCGACGGTTCAGAAGCCGAATTTGGCGCGTTAACTAGGTGGGAGTTCACAAAACAGCTTGCCGAAGCCAGTCAAAAAACGACAGAAGTAACCCGGAGTTCAGCAGCGCTGGCCGATAAAATTCTATCGACAACCAATGCCATTTTAGCCGATTCTGTCAATCAGAGAGAAATTCGGAAAAATTTCCCAAAAAAATCCATTGAGCGACGGAATACGGGCTATGCCCTGGATGTGCTGCTGGATATGGAGCCATTTACATCGGGCGGAGAACCGTTCAATCTGGCAAAGTTGATTGCAGGCTCCGAAGGAACACTTTGCTTTCTGACCGAAATAAAGCTGAATCTGGTTCCGTTGCCGCCTAAAGAAGGGGGCCTGGTTTGTATTCACTGCCACTCTATCGACGAAGCCTTACGGGCTACCCTGGTGGCTCTCAACTATAAGCCCTATGCCGTCGAACTGATCGACGATATTATTCTGGAACGGGCCGATTCAAATCCTGAGCAGCGAAAAAACAGCTTTTTTGTTCAAAAAACGCCTAGTGATCATTTTCCGATCATTCTGGTTGTCGACCTTTCCCGCGATACGCAGGCCGAAATAAAAGCCCTGGCCGGTGCCATGGAGGCCGAGCTGCGAACCGAAGGGTTGGGCTACCACTATCCGCTCCTGTTTGGCGAAGACACCAAGAAAATATGGACACTCAGGAAAGCTGGACTGGGGCTGCTGGGAAATCTCCCCGGCGACGAAAAAGCGGTAGCCGTAATTGAAGATACGGCCGTCGATGTTCGTGACCTGCCCAATTATATCCGCGACTTCAATGAGATTCTACACAAGCATAATATGCATTCGGTACATTATGCCCATGCCGGTTCGGGTGAATTGCATCTGCGACCAATTATCAATCTAAAAACCGAAGAAGGCCATCGGCAGTATCGGATGATTGCCGAAGAAATTGCAACCCTTGTCAAAAAATACGACGGGTCGCTGTCGGGTGAACATGGCGACGGACGCTTGCGGGGCGAATTTATTCCGCAAATGGTTGGACCGCACAACTATGAGTTGATGCGGCAAATCAAGCATACGTGGGACCCGGAAGGTATTTTCAACCCCGGCAAAATTGTTGAAACGCCCCCCATGGACACATTCCTGCGGTATGAAGCGGGCCAGCAAACACCAGAGTTTAAGAGCTATTTTCGCTATAAGGACCAGAACGTACTGCAACATGCCGAACAGTGCAACGGGTCGGGCGATTGCCGGAAAACGCAATTATCGGGCGGAACCATGTGCCCCAGCTACATGGCCACCCGCAATGAGAAAGACACAACCCGGGCACGGGCCAACATCCTGCGCGAGATGCTGACGCGGTCGCCGAAGGAAAACCGGTTCGATCATGAAGAAATCAAAGAGGTGTATGACCTCTGCCTGTCGTGCAAAGGTTGTAAGAGCGAATGCCCATCAAACGTTGATGTAGCCAAGCTAAAAGCCGAATTTCTGCAACACTACTACGACACCAACGGTGTTCCGGTTCGGTCGCAGTTGATCGCCAATTTTGCCCGCCTGTCGAGTCTGGCATCGGTTGTCCCCTGGGCCTGGAATGGCGTGTTGGGTACGCCTTCGCTCCGGCGCATTGCAAACCGTATGGTTGGTTTCCACCCCGACCGAACCATGCCTTTGCTCAGCAATGTGACGTTGAAAAAGTGGGCAGAGGACCGCCACACCCCACCACTCTCCGCACGAAGCCTTTTGCTCTTCTGCGATGAGTTTACGAATTACAACGATGTAGAGGTTGGGCAGAAGGCCATTCAGCTATTCGAGCAACTTGGCTATACGGTTATTATTCCGGAACATGGCGAAAGTGGCCGAGCGGCTTTGTCGAAAGGAATGCTGAAATATGCTAAAAAGCTGGCCGAACGGAATATTCACTTATTAAAAGATGTAGTTACGACCGAAACACCGCTGGTCGGTCTTGAGCCATCGGCCATTCTTACCTTCCGCGACGAATATCCCGATCTGGTCGATGAATCGCTGATGGCCGATGCCAAACGACTGGCCGAAAACACGCTGACCTTCGAAGAATTCATTGCCCGTGAATCGGATGCGGGGCGAATCAAGCCAGAACAGTTTACGACCGAAAAACGGCTGATTAAACTTCATGGCCATTGCCAGCAGAAAGCAGTATCGTCGTTAGTACCGGGCAAAAAAGCGTTGTCGTTACCCGCCAATTATACGACACAGTTGATTCCTTCGGGTTGTTGTGGTATGGCCGGTTCATTTGGCTACGAAGCCGAACATTATGATGTTTCGATGCAAATTGGTGAACTCGTCCTGTTTCCGACTGTTCGCCAGCAACCCGATGAGGTGATTATTGCCGCTCCTGGCACTTCATGCCGCCATCAGATCAAAGATGGCACAGCACGAAAAGCCAAACATCCGGCCGAAATCTTATTCGAAGCCCTAAACTAGGTTTCAAGGGTTTCTTTTAACCATTGTACAGCGTAGTTAAAATTACGTTGTACAATGGCACTATTCTGGCACTCGCTTACTTTTCTTCTTCCTCCACCACTGCTACCATTATATAACTGTTGACTCCACAAAGGAGGAAAAGTGATATTGCCCATTGATAATTAATATACGTCTTGTAAATTTCAGAAAACAAAAATCATATTAAAGAAACTTATATTCTGTAATGATAAACTCTATACGGCTAATTTTTATAAGTAGCTGTATTTTGTTCTGGTTTTCGGCATCGGCGCAACGTGTTCCCAACAGCACGCAACTCAAATGCGCTACGCCCGATCTGACAACAGCTCAACTACAGGCGTTGAATAATCAGGCAGCGTTTGCCTTAAAGATTAAACAAGCGTCGGGAGTTGGCCAGACCGGAATTAAATACGTGCCAATCCGTCCGCATATTTTTCGGCGTAGCGACGGAACGGGTGGCATGGCACTGGCAAAACTGAACAACATCATTGCCCTTACAAATAGCTATTACCTGCTCAACGGTAGTGGCATTCAATTCTATTTAGCCGGTACTACCCCCGACTATATCGACAACGATGCTCTCTATACTAGTTTTCCGGCTTATAATGAGACATCCGTTGAGGGTCGCGATGCGCTCAATGCCATGAACCAATATTATGTGAATGCATTCGATCAGAATAATCTGGGTGGTTATGCGCATTTTCCAAACATTGATAACATTCAATCGACGCGCTCATTTATCCTGAATGAAAGTGACGAGAACGATCTGGGCAATCGGCTGATACCGCACGAACTTGGTCACAGCTTCAGTTTGTATCATACATTCGGCAACCTGAGTTCGGGCACCGATGAACTGGTAACACGCGGAACCGGAGCCAATTGTGCCACAGCGGGCGATGAACTCTGCGACACGCCAGCAGACCCCTACGGCAAAACCGGAGCCACTACGGTTTACATCAATGGTTGCGAAACGTACAACGGCATTGCCAAGGATGCGCAGGGCAAACCTTATTCGCCTTCCATGACTAACATTATGTCGTATTACTTTCCCTGTACGCACGATTTCACACCAGGGCAGTATGAACGCATACAGGCCGGACTGGCCCTCCGCCAGACCCATACCTCCTATTCCCTCAATTATCCACCGACAGTGGTGGCGGCTCCCACCAATGTTTCAGCCGTAATCAACAGCGGCAATGTCGTACTCACCTGGCAGGATAATGGAACCAATGAAATGGGCTATTTCATCGAACGATCTACCTCAGGAACAACTGGATTTGTTCCGGTAGGTGGCGTTGCTACCGATGCGACTACCTATACAGATACGAAGGCCGCGCCACTAACTACCTATTACTACCGTGTTCGCCCATCCAATAGTACAACACAGGGAATAAGCCCTGTTGTTAGTATTGCAACCCCAGCCTGCCATCCTTTTTATTATTACAACTGTGCCGATGGCGACGGCCTGAAAAGCCTGGTTGTTAATGGCACCGTACTAAGTCAAAATTCGGGTTGCTCGCTGGGGGGATATAGTTCCAGCACGGTGGTTTCGGGCACCGTTACCAGCGGTCAGTCGGTTACGTTTACGGGCACATTACTCAACTCAACCTATTCAGAAGGCGTTGCGATCTGGGCCGATCTGAACCGGAATGGCCTGTTTGAAACCAGCCAGAACGAGCTTTTATACCAAACGCCCAGCAGCACAACGGCACCTTTTTCGGGAAGCTTATCGTTTCCGGCCAGCCTTACGGCGGGCCCAATAGCTATACGTGTGGTTGTAGCCTATAACCTGGTTCCATCAGACCCCTGTGGCATTTACACTTACGGAGAAACGGAAGATTATCAACTCCTGGTAGTGAACCCGCCATCGGCCGATCTGAGTTTGAGTATTCAGGCTAGTAACCGCACGCCATTAGTGAATCAGACGATGAGTGTATCCGTAACAATTCAGAACAATGGGCCCAACAATGCAACAGGAATCAGTTGGCAAAACCGTCTGCCGTCTACTCTTAGTTTCGTTAGTGGCAGTGCGGGCGTTGTTAGCTCAGGCACCGCAATTGGTGGTAGTGGTATTGCAATTAACAGCGGGGCTTCGGCCACGTTTTCCTATCAGGTAAAACCTACCCAAGCGGGTACTTACCTGAATGCCGCTCAGATCATAACCAGCAACCAAACCGATCCAGACTCACAACCGGGCTCGGGTACGGGCGACGGCCAGGATGATACTGCAACCCTGGACATTCGAACACCCGACAGCAGTACGGCTATTTATGCCTCTCCTAATCCGAATCAGACACCGCTTCCGGCTGTATCGTCAAACCAGCCTGCTCCCGACCCCACAAAAGCCGATTTGTCGCTGGCCCTAAGCGTCGATACGAGAACACCGAAATCAGGGCAACCCGTAACGTTTTCGGTCATAGTCAGCAATGCGGGCGGCTCGACGGCCAGTACGGTTGTGGTTCGGGATACATTGTGGGGAATGACGTTTGTAGGTTCGCCATCTGGTGTAAGCGTAGTAGGTAGTGGGAATGGCTACAGCATTGTTCAGGCTACAATTGCTTCGATTGCCGCTGGTAGCTCGGCTCGATTAGTCTTTACGGCTACCCCAACGTCAACGGGCCATAGTATCAATTCGGCTCAGATATGGTCGTCGACCCCATCAGACCCCGACTCAACGCCAGGTTCGGCAACGCCAACAGCCAATAATCTGAACGGCGAAGACGACACCGCTTCAATTGATCTGCGAGTGGGTTCATAACCGACGCCGTATCTATGCCCCAAATGGCCATTGCTTACGCACAACCGCCGAAACAAGAAATGCAACAACGCCCGCACTAATTACGAGCAAGCCCGAAAGCATAAACGTAAGGCCCGTTGAGAAGAAAATAAAGAGCCAGACACCAATGGCCAATAACACGGGAACTGGATATAACGGCATACGAAACGGAAATTCCGATGCTTTCCGTCGACGGTGCAACAACAACAGACCAATGGCCTGCCCAACAAACTGAACTACAATCCGCATAGCCAGAATAGCCGTAATGACATCGCCCAGTCGGAATAAGAGACTGAACACAAACCCCAACCCGCCCAGAAAAAGCAGCGAAATATAGGGAAACTGACGGGTTGGATGAAGCCGGGCAAAAATTGGGAAGAATTGTCCGTCGGCGGCAGCCGCGTACGGCACTCTCGAATAACCCAGCAAGACGGCAAATAAAGACGAAAAGGCAACCAGCAATACCAGCACCGTGGCTAGTTTAGCGGCTGATGGCCCATAGAGCGTTTCTACGAATGTGCTGACAATGAAATCGCTGTTTTGCGCAATTTGCCACGGCACCACACTGACCACGCTTAGGTTCATGAGCAAATACAGGGCAGCAATGCCAGCAATGGAGATAAACATGCTGGCCGGAATATTGCGGGTTGGCTTCTGAATTTCGCTACCCAGATGGCAAACATTGTAGTAGCCTAAATAACAATAGATTGTTTTCACGGAAGCCTGCCCCAAACCAGCCGCAATCAATCCGCCACTAACCGAGCCCATCGATTGTAGTGTTTCTGCCAGCGGAATGCGCGAATTGCTGAGTCCACCCACAATTATCCAGCCGAGTGTGATCAACACAGCTCCCCACATTACCAGGCCAATCTTGCCGATAGAGTCGATTTTCCGATATAAGAGGATAATAATCAACACAACAATACCGCCCGAAACGGCCCGACGCTGCCAGTCATCGAGCGGCACCAGATACGATGCATACTGCGAAAAACCGATTGCCCCCGAAGCCACCACCAACGGTGCCTGAATCAGCGTTTGCCAAACATACAGAAACGACAGGAGCTTTCCCCAACGGCGTTCACCATACGAAATTTTCAGAAAATTATAGCTTCCTCCCGCCTGCGGGAAAGCCGCTCCCAGCTCAGCCCAAACAAAAGCATCGATAACCGACACGAGTGCGCCCAGTATCCATGCCCATAAGAATTGTGGTCCACCCAGAGTTTTAATTACCAGCGGCAATACCACAAACGGCCCAATACCGACCATGTCGATCATGTTCAGAGCCGTTCCCTGAAGCAAATTCAGACGTCGCGGCAACACTGGCTCAACACCATGCGCTCCCGACGATCCTGACGAGGAATTGGAGGGGGTAGAATCAATCAATGGCGTACAGGAATAATAATCTACCTAACGAACAGGCAACGGTTTGACCAAACGTAAAAGTTCGGTTTCTACAAGCCCTTTTTCCATTGTCTTATTTATGTAACAACTCATTCGGGTTTTTCTCATAAAAAAGTCGCGGCCAGCATCAATGCTGGCCGCGATGGTAAACTTATTGGTTAATTAGTGATTGGTCATTAGCAACTCCATTCAAATGACCAATGGCTATTGACCAATTAATTCAGCAATTGGTCGAACGTCAGGCTGATATAGTACATCGAACCAATGCTTGGATTACCCCACGATTGCGTATAGAGTTTATTGGTCAGGTTTGTACCACCCACTTTCAGAATTGATTTGATCGATGTAACCTTCTTGCTAATCTGCGCATCGAGCGTACCATAGGCCGGAATGATTGTTTGCTTCTGAGCCGTGGCCAGCGTATTGGCAAAGCTCGATTCCCACAGGAACGAATCCTGATGACGCCATACAACATTGAAGCCAAAACCACTTCCGGCCAGGTTCCGGTTACCGAACGAAATATTGTAACGGTACTTTGGTGTGTTGAAGAACGTCACAAAACCATCGGGAATCTGATTCTGATCGATCAGGTAATTCGACGACACGTTGGCACCAACCATGTAGTTACCCGGCAGCACATAGTCTAAACCAATAGCCCAGCCTGCATTTTTCAACTGCGTTGTCGAATTGACCGGATAGAAGTAAACATTCCGTGTCGACGAGCTGGTTAGTTGCAGAGCCGAGGTTGGATCAGTAAGGGAAACGGGTTGCTTGCCCTGCACTACCGTTTGGGTTCCGAGGAAATTCAGGAAACGGTTGTAGTAGTAATAGGCATCGATGAAGAGTTTATTGCCAAGCAATCCTTTATACCCCACTTCATAGGTTTCGACCCGCTCAGGATCATAACCAGGATCAACGGCGGTCTTCAATTGCCCGAGTGCCTGTGGCAGTGCGGCTGCTCCACCCTGCTGCAACGTTGCGCCAAATGTCTGCACCGACTGGAGCGTATAGACCGGGTTGGTGCTGAAGTTATACCGCTGTTTCAGGAATGGCAGGCCACCAATCAGGTGTGCACTGGGCGTGTTAAGGTCGATGTACTGATCCTGGGTAGTTGGAATACGGAAACCCCGCTGGAACGACGCCCGGAAGTTATGCACTTTGGCAACAGTCAACACCGCCGACAAACGGGGGCTAACCTGGGCTTTAAAGTTCTGGTTCTTATCGTAGCGAAGCGAGCCCGTCAGTTTCAGCACATCGGCCAGCGTTTTCGACGCTTGGGCATACGCACCGTATTCATCAATGGTAAACTCTTTCCCATTTTCGTCGCGGGCAAAAAGCGTCCCTTCCGAATTGAGCGCATACCGCCGAACGTTGCCACCAACGATCAATTCAACAACTTTTGGATCAATCAGCTTATTGAAATTATACATGGCTTCGCCATGATAGAGGTTGGTTTTATCCAGAAACCGCGCCCCTACGCCCGTTGCATCGCCCGGAATAGGTTTACCCGCTACCGCATCAAATGCCTGCTGGAAAGCAGCCGTTCCGGGTATCAACCGTCCCTGGTCGGCTGTGCCACGTGCTACGTTCAACCACGTATTCTGCTGGCTTGCAGCATAGGTTTGTGCTGCGGTTGCGGCCGTTGCCGGTGTTTGGCCCGAAGCTAGTGCCTGCAAAAAGGCTCCTGCATAGCCCGTAAAAGCAGTTTGTGCATAGGTCCCAAAGAAAGTAGGGAACCACTTGGCGGCACTACCACTCCAGGCTTCGTTGATACCCTGCCCCAGTGTTCCGGTGGCATACGCATCACCCGACCGTTCCTGCGTGGTGTAGGCCCGCACAAAGAAATTAGAACCACGGAGTTCGAGCTTATACTGGCCTAGTTTAAAGCCTTTGATATAATACCGATCGGCACCCGTATAGACCGTAGTTCCAGTTCCCCAGTTTGCCTGAAAAATGGCTTCTACATTATCGTTCAAACGATAGTGAAGGGCACCATTCAGTTTTAGGTTCGTAGCATCGTAGTTGACCAGATCACTTTCTTTATACCCCGTCCGTGCAATATTCAGATTCGGGATAATAGAGTTAAAAATCTGCTGGGGCGTAAGACCCGTAAGTTGTGGCAGTGTCATATTACCAGCCTGCGGAATGGGCGTAGAAGCAATCAGCCCCAATACTTGCGAGGTACCATTTGCACCCGTTCCGGGTTGACCGTTGCCGAATAGATTCGAATACAGGTTGGCACTGGCATCGCCGTATACATTTACGCCATCATACCCTGGATTATTCGTTTGATTACCGGTTGCTAAATTATACCCATTCGTAAAGCTCTGGTCCCGATAGTCGGTTGCCTGCCAGTCTTTCGCCGACAGGTAGGAAACACCAACCTTAAAAGCAAATCGGTTATTGAACGCTTTGGCATACCGGAAGGCCGCATCGTAGAACGGTGTAGTTGCGGTTGTTCGGTTGCTGGCATTCATAACGCCACCTTTTACGTAGGCACTAAGCCCCTGATATTGGAATGGGCTTTTTGAGGTCATCAGCAATAGCCCATTGATCGCGTTAGGACCATACAAGGCCGAAGCCGCACCCGGCAGAAGTTCAACACTTTCCAGATCCAGTTCCGAAACACCGGCAATGTTACCGACCGAGAAGTTCAAGCCTGGTGCCTGATTATCCATACCGTCGAGCAGTTGCACCACGCGCGTGTTACCATTCGCACCAAAACCGCGTACGTTAACCGACTTAAACGTTAGGCTTTGCGTGCTCATATCAACGCCCTTAATGTTCTGCATGGCGTCGTAGAACGATGCCGAGGGAGTCGACTGAAACGAACGTATGTCTAACCGCTCAACTGATACCGGCGATTTAAGCACACTTTCTTCGACCCTCGATGCTGCCACAACAACTTCCTGGCCAAGAGTAACCTGCTCTTTTAGCGAAATAGCCATATTGGTCCGGTCGCCGGTAATCTCAAATTCCTGCGTCTGAAATCCAACCGACGAAACGGCAATAGTGAACGGTGTTGGCGTACTGGTTGTCAATGAAAAGTTGCCTTTCT
Source organism: Spirosoma sp. SC4-14 (assembly GCF_037201965.1). Lineage (NCBI taxonomy): Bacteria > Pseudomonadati > Bacteroidota > Cytophagia > Cytophagales > Cytophagaceae > Spirosoma > Spirosoma sp. SC4-14. The sequence goes on from NZ_CP147518.1 coordinate 7,070,319, forward strand.
GATCGGTGATTGTGCCTATAACCTTGCCTTTAACAGCAATGGCAATACCGACCAGATCATCATTGGAGCCTTCGGCAGAAACTTTCCCTGAAATATGCGTTTGTGCCATAGCACCCGCACTTAACAGACAAAAAAGGCCCAGAAACAGCAATAAATAAGTAATAGATTTTTGCATAGGTGGCTTGGTAAAAAATGGTTGATTCGTGTATCCATCTAGTTTGCTGCTAACATACGGATAAGTCTGCTTTTTGTACAAAAAAATCTTCAGATTAATAAATTATCTAAAATCCTTTGACGCTTTTGTCTGCTAAAAGTTACTTTACCAGGCAGACAAACCCCGGTTAACCATCAATTAATCAAGTCATTGTCGCTCGGTATGAATCACATTTGGCAATGCTATGCCCTGCAAAATCACTCAGTTTCTCCAGCGAAAGCTAACCATCTCGTATGTAGCGAATTGTCGGCACAAAATTCTCCCACAAAATAGCCTCTTCGGCTATAACCCACTGAAAGGAAATGATAAACAAATAGTAAATCTGAATGTACGGTGTCTTTTCCTCCAATATCTTCTTTGCATTCAGTTTCTCAACCATACTCTTTAAGACTATGACGAACGAATCGAACCGGCGCGACTTTCTTAAAACATCCAGCCTGCTAACAGGCAGTGCGCTGCTTAGCAGCCTGCCTTTTGCCTCAAAAGCGGCTACGGGCTATCATTTTTCCGTAAATGACACCATCAAAGTGGCCCTAATTGGCTGTGGCGGACGGGGTACGGGTGCGGCTCAGCAAGCTCTCAGCACCAAACAGAACGTGAAAATTGTGGCAATGGCCGATGCCTTCCGCGACCGGCTGGACGAATCCTATCAGAATATTACAAATTTTCTGACGGCGAAAAATCTAAAATCGCCCGATGGTTCGTCGAAGCTCGATGTTCCGGAAGATCACAAGTTCGTTGGCTTCGATGCCTACAAACAGGCTATGGCACTGGCCGATGTAGTCATTCTGGCAACTCCTCCCGGTTTCCGGCCCAGCCATTTTGAAGAAGCAGTTCGGCAAAGCAAGCAGATATTCATGGAGAAACCGGTGGCGACCGATGCACCGGGCGTTCGGCGAGTGTTGGCTGCGGCCGAAGAAGCCAAGAAGAAAAAACTGAATGTAGTGGTTGGCTTACAGCGCCACTACCAGCCCAACTATCGTGAAATGATTAGCCGTATTCACGACGGTGCGCTGGGCGATATTGTAGGCGGACAGGTTTACTGGATTAGTGGTGGCGTATGGCACAAACCCCGCAAACCGAACCAGACCGAAATGGACTATCAGATGCGGAACTGGTATTACTTCAATTGGCTCTGTGGCGACCATATCAACGAACAACACATCCACAACATCGACGTAGCGAACTGGGTCAAAAAAGGCTATCCGGTTTCCTGCCAGGGTACGGGTGGCCGTCAGGTCCGCAATGGAAAAGACGATGGCGAAATCTTTGACCACCACATTGTCGATTTTACGTATGCCGACGGCACCACCATCAATAGCCAATGCCGACACTACGAAGGTACCTATAGCAAGGTCGATGAGATGTTCCTCGGTACGAAAGGACGGGTCGATTCGTTTGGGCAGAAAAGCGTGCTGATGGCCTACAACGGTCAACCAATTTATACCCATAATGGCAAATCGGACGGTAATCCATACCAGATCGAACACGACGAATTGTTCGACGCCATCGCTAAAGGCGTATACAAATTTGCGGATGCCGAGAATGGGGCTAAAAGTACCATGACGGCCATTATGGGCCGCATGGCGACCTATTCGGGTAAAGTTGTGAAATGGGACGAAGCCCTTAATTCGCAGATCGATCTCTTTCCGGCCAAACTGGCCTGGGATGCCATGCCGAAAAGCCTGCCCGACGAAAACGGATACTACCAGATTGCGGTACCGGGTAAAACAATAGCGGTATAATTGAAAAGATAGTACCCGGCACTAGTGTCGGGTACTATCATAAGACCGGGATCGAATCAATTGCCCAGCGCTCCTCTATAATTCGCTTAAGTAAAACACAACACCGGCCGAAATTCGGAATGTTGTCACATCAGCTTTGTCTGTCAGGTCGCTCCCATTAACGGCAATTGCCGATTTTCCGCCTACCTGCAATGCTCCATTGAGCGTTATGGCTACAGGTAAAGCCACAAAATAGTTGAGCCCGGCGCCTATATGCAACGCCCCGGCTTTAAACTGAAGATTGTCGTTGGCCGTAAAGACAAAGGTCTGTTCCACTTTTCCCGATCGATACGCATAGCCCAGTTCGGCAAATGGCCGAAGTGCATGGGTTGTTGCCGAAAAGTTAAAGCGAACTCCTCCCGTCGCGTTAGCGAAGGTAAAAGACTTTGCATCGATATTATCTTTTTTCATGCCTGTGTGATCATACTGGGCAAATAATTCAAGACGCTGATTGAATCCATAGCCAATTCGACCACCATAACCCAGACCGCTCCCCGCATTTTCGTCGAGATACTGAAAATAATCCGACGACCAGCCCAGAACATGCCCTTGCAGGGTAATGCTAATGCCCTCAGTAGTCGATCGCTGTCGAATGGTCTGGCCCACCAACGGCGTAATTGTCAGCAATACGAGGGGAAACAGAATGGCAAATCGGTGTAGGTTCATGATAACACTGTTTAAGTAGTTAGTGATTGGTTAATAGTCATCGGTCATTTGTTTGCCAATGCCTAATGAGCAGGGACAAGGGACAAATGACAAATGACCAGGTACCGGCTTATAGCGTAATAACGCCATCGCCCGTACGCACTTCGAAAGTTTGCCCCGAACGAAACACAACGGGTTGGCCCTTGGCTTCGTCGCTGATGGTGGCCGACCGGAGCGGTAGCCGCTGCCCATTTACGGCTTCGACACTGTGGATTCGAAATTCCAGCAAATTCTTTTTTCGAAATACGTCATTTTCGGCCTGCTTCACCCGGCTCACTTCGCCATAGGCAAAAGCTCCGGCGGCTACGACAACCTCGCCGTTGCTTATGACCGGCTCGGTAACCCGAAATCGTATCGATTGTCCTTCACGAGCCACTGCCGAAGAAAGACCGTCGATTAGTGCCAGATTGACCGCCAACCGACGTATGGCAATGGACTTGTGCGTAACAGGTTTAGGTGGATTTGTTACGGGTTCCGAACGTTCGGGTTCGGTTTTCTGCTCCGTTGGTGTTTCTACTAACCTGGGCTGCGACGGCTTATCAACGGGCACATTCGTTTTTGGGCTTACAGGAGTCTCAACAACCCGTCGGGGTGTTGTCGCCTTTGGTTTTTTTTCGGTAGGTGCTGGCGTAGGCGTATCGCCTTCCGAAGGAATTTGCTTTTCTGTGGGTGGCTCGATATGGGCCTGCCGGGGTTCTGAAACCGCAACTGTTTGCTGAATTTCAGAAACAGATTCCTGCTTACTTTTTTGCTTCGGTTTTATCGGCATTAGCTGATTGGCAACCAGCCCAGTAGGTTCGGTTGTTCGATCAAAAATGATCAAACCAATAAATAGCAAGGCCACAACGAGTAGAGTGGCCGCTAACGCCGTTTGCCAGTTGTTGGTTAACCAGTCGGCGACAGGTTTGGTAGCTGCTGCTTTTTGCGACGACACAGCCAGTTTTGTTTCGGGCATCACCGACCAACGAATGGGTTGCATCTCCAGAATGTCGGTAGTGGGAGGTGATGCACTTAATTTTGCCAGATCGAGCGCCGGTGCCTGCGACGAAAACGGCAACAAGGCTTTCTGAAACTCTTTTGCATCGGCAAAGCGTTTTGCCGGATTCTTGTCGAGGGCTTTTAGCACAATGGCTTCGAGTTCTTTTGGAATCTGGGTATTCAGTTTCCGGAGCGGAATCGGTTTTTCGCGGATGATTGCCTGCATCAAGGCATAGTCGGTTCGGCTGGCAAACGGTAACTTCCCCGACAGTAACTCATAGAGCAGAATGCCCATTGCATAAATATCAGAAGCAGGCGAAGGCGACTCCCCCTGCACTAGCTCAGGAGCCATGTATTCGAGTGTTCCGACAATGCGGTTTGCCTGCGTCAGACGTTGTTCGCCCGTTACGCGGGCAATGCCAAAATCCATCAGTTTAATAGCCCCTTCGGGCGTTATCATCAGGTTGGCGGGTTTGATGTCGCGGTGCAGAATACCTTTCCGATGAGCATGTGCTAACCCTTCCAGCCCCTGCCGGGTAATTTCGGCGGCTATGGCCGGAGGTAACGCCCCTCCTTTCCGAATCAGCGTTTCCAGACTGTCGCCCTCTACATATTCCATTGCCATGAAATAGTCGGAGCTATCTTGCAGGAAATTATAAACTACGGCAATATTGGGGTGGTTGAGCCGGGCCAGAATCAACGCTTCGTTTCGGAATCGTTCCATAAACGAAACCTGATTAACCAGATGCGTATGTAGCATTTTGACGGCAACAGGTCGTTCGAGATGGGTGTCAATAGCCCGATAAACGGTACCCATTCCGCCTTCGCCCAGTAGCGATTCGATCCGGTAATGATGAATGAGTCGGCCTTTCATGGTAATTACGGCTTTTTAGTAACGCTTTTTTTTCCTGCCGTTTCTGAACTATGCACAGGGCTATCGGTATCCTGCTCCAGCATAATTTCACGAGTAAAGGGCAAATCAATTTCGCGGGTTTCTTTCGCTGTCTGCTCCTGATCGGCACTGATCCGCTCGGCCAGCACAACCGTAATATTGTCGTGGCCACCCCGCGTTTTGGCCATTTCAATTAGTTTGTCGGCTACATCAGGCAGATTTTCCAGACTTAGAAGCTGAATCAGGTCTGTTTCGGTGCAGTATTCATACAGTCCATCCGAACAAAGCAGCAACCGGTCGCCCATATCGAAGGGGAGCAGGCACCGGCCAACGTCGATCTGAACGGTAGCTTTGGTACCCATTGCCTGGGTCAGCACATTGCGGTTGGGGTGGTTGGCTGCCGCTTCGGGGGTTATTTCGCCATTTCGCAGCAACTCCTGAATATAGGTATGATCTTCAGTAAGTTGAACAAGCTGTCCGGCCTTAAAGAGATAAGCCCGGCTGTCGCCTATGTGCGCAAAATAAAGCTGCTGTTCATGCACAACAATTACAGTACAGGTTGTGCCCATACCCCGAAACGCATCGTGTTGCTGTGCTTCATCGAAAATCTGCCGGTTGGCAACCTGAAATGCACGCATCAGGCTTTTCTCAATCGTGTCCCGATGGGCAACATATTCGCGGTTAACAATTTCGGCAGCCATCTGACTGGCAACTTCGCCCGCCAGATGCCCGCCCATGCCATCGGCAACCAGTAACAGATAGCCTTTCATTCGGCGGATACCTTCGTCGGCCAATCGGACAAACAGGCCCGTATCTTCGTTATTTTGGCGAATATTCCCTAAATCCGACCTAACAATGGCGTTGATGTCGCTGATCGGCAATGTGTTTTCCGGCAGCGTATCGGTCGGTTGAGGAATTACAGATTCTGCCGTGTCGGTCAGCGCTTCCGGCGCGGTTGATCCAAACAGACGTTTCAAGAATTTTTTCATATGTGTGCGGTCGCTACCGGTCGAAATAACATTGGTATAAGTCTCGTACGTCTGGATCGATGACGAACTGTTGTTCGGCCCCCTGATGCCGAATAATAATGGGGAATGCTTTTCCGGGCGTTCGTTTTACAACAAAAGGCTCCTTCGACTGAACCGTGCCATCGGGCAAAACCAATTCGAGATCATAGTCGGCATTGAGCACTTCAATCCGAATCTGCTCGAAGGGCGCTACGGGCTTAACGGGTATGTCGCCAGTAATTTCTTCCTTTTTCGGTTCGGTTTTGAACAGACTAATGGCAATCAGCCCAATAGCCAGCGTAAGCAATCCGTATCGCAACGCTACCGGCCATTGTATGGCTGATAGTATCTGGAACGAACCAATATGCATGAGATTCGTTGCTACCTTGCCGGTTTTCTGCTCCTGAAGCATCTGCTGAACTTCCAGAGCATCTGGTCGTCGGGCAGGATTGGTCTGTAAGCAGTTTGCAATCAGACTCACTATTGTTGGCGACAATGTTGGATTGAGCAACAGCGGGCTAGTATACTGCCCCCGTTCAATAGCTTTCCGAAGCAGAAGTGGATTAGCTTCATCGAATGGCAGATAGCCCGTTGCCATTTCATAGAGCAACACGCCCAGTGCCCAACTATCCGATTTTAGCTCCACCTGAGCCCGAAACTGCTCGGGGGCCATAAATTCCGTTGTTCCAACTACATGGCCAACCTGCGTAAGTTGCGGTGTATACCGTCCTTTAGCAATACCAAAATCGAGTAACTTAACCTGACCATCTGGCCGCACCCGAACGTTGGATGGTTTCAGATCGCGGTGGATAATACCTTTCTGATGGAGGTGCCCAACGGCAGCAACAATCTGTTTCGCAATCCGTAGCAGTTCGTCGTTCGTTAGTTTTGAGCGGTGCCGAATCAGTTCGTCCAGCGATTGCCCATCAACCCATTCCATCACTAAAGCCGGGCGGTTGTCGAGCAGGCCATATTCGTAAAGCGTAGCAATATTCGGGTGCGATAGCGATGCCTGAATGTGGGCTTCATTACGGAAACGGGCGGCAAACTCGGGCCGATAGAGGACTTTTACGGCGGCCGTCCGACCCATTTCCAGATGAACGGCTTTAAAAACCTCGCCCATCCCTCCTGCACCTACATATTCGGTCAGGCAATAGCCAGCAACAACACGGTGCAGAAGCGGATGAGAGAGTAGCATGGATAGAAGAGGAATGAGGTTTACAACTTCTGATTTTCTGATTTGTGGGGGTAGATGAATGATTAGTCAACTACCTGCCGACGCCCCATTAATTCCAGACCATATTTAATGGGTACCGCGAAGGTGATCCGGGTAGCATCCTGCCAACTACTGCTGGCCGAGAAGATGCCAATCACATTCCCGTCTTTATCGAACACCGGCCCACCGCTGTTTCCGGCCCCGGTTGCGTTGACGGTAAGCTGATAATAGTCGCCAAATTCACTATAATACGCAGCAGCTTTGCCCGTAGCCTGCCCACGAAGTACCTTCCCGATACTTCCGGGCGTAACCGTTGCGTCGGGCACTTTTACGACCTGCGAATTACGGTTGGCAAAATCAGATGAGTATTCACCAACAAACACATCGGGAGAAATACCAGGATACCCCATAACCGTAATGGCCTGACCCGGAGCAATTGTTTTATCGGCATCACGAAGTTTAACCGGCGTCAGGGTTTCGGCAATGTCAATTTTAATGATCGCTACGTCGTGCTTGGGCGAAACAATCGGCTTACCCTCGGCCGGGAAACGCTGTTCATTTTTATTGAACGTTACGTCCATATACGTATTTACGCCTTCAATCACTTTGCCCGACATTGGTTTTTTGCCAAAGAACTGTGTTTCGGAGGGTACCCAGCGGAATTCCTGCACGGGTTGTGGGCTTATTTCCCAGCCTTTTGCGCCCTGCACCAGCAATACGCCCGGAAACGCGTCCTGCGGAAAGCTATAGTATGAGTTCCAGGCCGCAGCAACGTGCCGGTTGGTCATGATATGACCCTGTGGCGACACCACAAAACCCGATCCGCTCGCTCCAGCCATTGCAATTGGCTTGCCAACCGATACGTTGCGCTTCAGCCCCAGCAACGGTTCAATTTTGCCGGGTGCCGTTTCTATATATACCGCCTTATTAACCACCTGCCCATTGGCAAGTTTAATGGGCATATACTCATGATAAATATCGTCGCCGGTGGTTGTATTGATCAGTTTATAACCGAACTCAATGAATACGACTTTGCTCGTATTGGCGGTTGCAATTTGCTCGGCTGTTAAGCTATTGTCAATAGGCTGAATAACCTTAACGGAATCATGATGATGAACATGAACCGTTTTTTCTTGCGGTCTGATCTGATCCTTGAAAGCATACGCCAGCCCCGACAATACGACCAGCAAAGCGGCTCCACTCAGCAACATCGATTTTTTGGTTTGCCGCCGTTCGGTCATCATCATCCGCTCTACGGTTTGTTTGCCCAGTCCCACTTTCTGCGGCACCATCACATCACTGTCGCCAGAGTCGCCTATGGCTTCGGTCAGGCTTAGTTCGGTGGTTGGCTTAATCGAAACCGGAATATCCACTACTCGTGTACTCATCATCAGTTCGGCCGGACGCGGGTTCAGGTCGAACTGAAATACTGGCCCACCCTGGCCTAACTGAATTTCATCGCCGGGTTGAATGAGTGCCGATCCGGCAATGCGGCTTTTGTTCACAAAAATTCCATTGCGCGAGTTATTATCGACCACGCTAAACGACAATGATTTACCGGGTTCCCGTACAATTTTGCCATGCTCGCGCGAAACGGCGAACTCACGCTCAGGATCGAACCGGATAGCGTTTGTGGCAGCCCGGCCAAATGTTAGCTCTGAATACTTTTTGTAGTCGAACTCTTCGACCTGGTTTGCTTTGGTACCGGTTAGGTGACGGATAACGTAGCGATTGATAGAGGTAGCCATGATTTCTATATGTCTTTCGGTGAAAAAGTTGCGTCGTTTGACTGATACAAAGTTGGCAGGTGGCACGTCGGCAGAAAATCGGGGAATGCCCCCATTTCGACCCACAAAAACCTATATTTTGTCTCTATAGGAAAACCTATATTTTCAACTAGAAGCTTGTCATTGAGAGCCTTAAGTAAGTACTTTAAGCCTGTTTCTCAGGAATTCATAAGCCAATCGTACCGATCTCTGTGTTATGCGCTACCTCTTTGCTCTACTTCTCATCCATACAATGGCTATTGGTCAGAACGCGACCATCGATTCGTTAAAGAATCAATTAAGCCACTCCACTGCCGATAGCAATCGCGTAAAAACACTACACGAGCTGGCAACCAACTATTGGTGGAACGGCTATGATTCGGTTGCCCGCGAAACCCTTCGCGAAGGCATGAAACTCGCCCGGCAAATCAACTACCGGCCCGGCGAAATTCGGGCAAGGCTGGCGCTGGCCCGAATCGAGGCCGACTACCTGTCGGACACTAAATCGGCCCACGCTCAACTCGACACGGCCCAGCAGCAAGCCATTGCCATTCATGATTTATCCTTACAGGGACAGGTGTTTCTGCGCAGAGCACAACTCTACGAGCACTTAGTGAATCAGTTACCCAAGGCCAGAGTCCTGCTCGAAAAAGCACTACAGAAATTTAAGGAAGCGCCCGACCCACGCTGGGAAGCGCAGACCTATAACGAAATGGCCATTATGAAAATGGGCGAGGGCAATCATGTGGCGGCAATTAATTTCTGGCTCGATGCACGGCGGATTCAGGAGTCGATGCACGACTGGAAAAGCCTGCGCGCTACGCTACCCAATCTGGGAGCCGTTTACTTAAAATTGAATAAGTATGACGAAGCCATGAGCTATTTTAAAGAAGCCGAAAAAGTTGCCGATCGGCTGCACGATAACATGGTGAAGCTGTTTCTGAAAGCCAGACAGGGTGAAATACTGGAAAAAAAGGGATTGTATGCGCAGGCATTGCCTATTTATGAAGAACTAATAAAAGCCTATTCCGACCCATATCAGCCGGGTTCGCTCGCCAGAGCATATGGAAGTGCCGGCCGAATATACATTGAACTAAAACAATACAATAAAGCCCTCGAATACAGCCAGTTATCGCAGCAGATCTACCGAAAAACTGTTGAAAAAGAGCAGGAAGCTTTAGAGCATAATGCGCAAGGAAACTTCGGAAAAATCTATCTGGCCCTGAAACAGTATAACAAAGCCGCAGCTTCGGCTCAGGTTGGTCTGGAATGGACCAAAGACGTGAAAGAAATGCGTCCCGAACGCACCGAATACCTTCGGCAACTGGCCGAAGCATACGACCATATGGGGCAACCTGCCAAAGCACTGTATTACTACAAATGGTATAAGGCCGAAGCCGATACCATGCTAAATGAAGCAGCCATTCAGAAAGCGACTATTGCCAGTATGACCTACGACTTTGAAAAGAAACAGCAGACAACCCGGCTGAAACAGGCTCAGCAGGAAGCCCGAATTCAATCGCTGGAGAATGACCAACTGGCGCAAACCCGAAACTTTCTGATTGTATTGCTGGCGGGTGTTGCGGGTGCACTGGGTTACGTGTTCTGGAGCAACCGTCAGCTAAAGGCTAAAAATGAGGAGCTTTCGCAGAAGAACGCCGAAATAGAAGCTGCTTTATATCGTGGTCAGACAATTGAACGCAAACGAGTTGCCAGTGAACTGCACGACAGCGTAGCCGCTAAAGTGTCGGCCCTGAAATGGCGGCTGGAAGCACTCGATACGTCTCAGTTCGATGATGCCCAAAAGCGCGAACACGAGCGCCTGCTCGATCATACGGGCGAAGTGTACGACGATATTCGGGCAATTTCTCATAATCTGATGCCCGAAATTCTTGAAAAACAGGGCTTACAGGCCGCCCTGATTAAGTTAACCGAAACGCTGAATGTGCAAAATAGAACCCGTTTTCTGCTCGAAGTAGAGCAATCGGGCGACGATCTGCGGGGCAAAACAGCTTACGAGCTTTATGCCATTACGCTCGAACTGGTCAATAACATCCTCAAGCACGCCAAAGCGCGCCAGGCCGATATTACCCTACAGCGGCAAAATGGCTTTCTGGATCTTACGGTTCAGGATGATGGACAGGGAATTAAAATCAACAGGAATCAGGATGGAATGGGGCTCCAAAACATTAAATCGCGACTCGAACGCTTGGGCGGTACCTATTTGATTTCGAATCCTGAATTAGGCGGCACCTGTATAAACGTAAAAGTCCCCATTGCCGCCTGAGCGTTCTGGATAAACCAATCTGCTCACAACACGCCAGCCATTGCAGTTTTGATCGCCCAACGGCCAAAGGCGTCCAGCAACTCCCAGAGCCATAGCCCATAATCAACTCATAACCAGTAACAAAGCCGCATAAGTAGTGTCAACAACAATTTCTTCAGCCACTGCTTCTAAACCAGGCTATTGAAAAAGCACTTATCCCATAATCTTTTCTAAAGATGGCCTGATAATTGCTTTTCCGACAGTATAACAGATAGTAGTTTTGTATTTTTTGTAAACACAAATGATTAATTTGCCTTTTAAAGCAAGCTAATCGTCCTGTCATAGTGCAATCCCACCCGCCAAAACTGAATAAAAACCAGACTTAAGGCTGTGGGAAAGCAAGTCTATTGTATATTGTCTGGCTATTGGCCCAATTTTTACAACCCACTACTTACTCAATCCATTCGATACGTTTCGTGTTATGCAGGAACTATACGACTTTTTCCAACGACTGACCGATACTAGCGATTGGCCTCCCCGTTGGTTTTGCGGCACCTGGACCGATTTCCACGGCTGGCTCTATATAGTTTCCGATTTAACTATCTGGCTGGCCTACATGGCCATTCCGCTGATTCTGGTCCGTTTCATTCTCATAAAAAAAGGAGTGCCTCTATCGGGTGTTTTCTGGCTTTTCGGCGCCTTTATTCTCCTCTGTGGGCTTACGCATCTGATGGATGTAATGATGTTCTGGATACCAGCCTACCGCGTTAATGCGCTGATTCGGTTTATGACGGGTATTGTATCAATTGCTACCGTTATTGCGCTGATTCGCTATTTCCATGAAGCTGTTGGTCTACGAACATCCCGCGAATATGAACGCGAATTGGCCTTTCGCCAATTGGCCATGCAGGAACTAACCCGCTCTAATCAGGAACTACAGCAATTTGCGTATATAGCTTCGCACGATTTGCAATCGCCCCTGAAAACCATTTCGAACTACCTCTCCCTGCTGGAAGCTAAACATAGCTCCCAGTTAGACACCGACGCCCGCCGACTCATTGGCGTAACCACGGCTGCGGCTGAGCGAATGCGTGGTTTAATCAACGATTTGCTCGACTTTTCGCGCGTTGGTACCGAAATTGCCTTTAGCCAGATTAACCTTTCGGAGTTAGTCAACGAAGTTCTGGAAGAACAACAGGTTGAAATTCAGCAAACGGGTGCCCTCATTGAAATCGCTCCGCTTCCTATCATTATGGGGCATCAGACTGATATTAAGCAGTTGTTTCAGAACCTGATCTCGAATAGCCTCAAATACCGGCGTCGGGATACGACGCCCATCATTCATATTGCCGCAACGGAAGATGGGCATCAGTTTACGTTTTCAATCAGCGACAACGGTATTGGCATCGACAAGCAATATTACGATCGGGTGTTTCACATTTTTCAGCGGCTACACGGCCGTAATGAATATTCGGGTACCGGAATCGGACTGGCTACCTGCAAAAAAGTAGTTGAGATTTATGGTGGCAATATCTGGCTGGAAAGTACCGTTGGTGTTGGTACTACGTTTTATTTTACCATTCCTAAAGTAATCAAAACGGTACATCAGTATGCCCAGGCCGATTCATTGTATTCTTTTAATTGACGATGACCCCGACGACAATTACCTGCATCAGCTCGTTATAGAAGAGTCTGGCCTCTGTGAGGTGGTGAAGGTGGCTGAAACCGGTGTAAAAGGGTTGGCGTATCTACGTCAAACCAATGACCCCGACTATATCCGTCCCGATTTAATTTTGCTGGATATTAATATGCCTGGCCTGAACGGTTTCGAATTTCTGGAACAATACGGCCAGTTAGACGAATCGCTGCGCAGCAGCCTGGTTTTATTGATGTTAACAACATCCGTAAATCCTGCCGATTCGAAACGGGTAGCTCAGGTGCCTAACCTGAAAGGGTATCTTCCGAAACCGCTTACTCTGGAAAACCTGCAAAAGATTGTTAATCAGTATTTCAACAACACGCCGGAACTATCGTAATCGCTCAAAATAACAATGGGCTAACCAGAAATCTGAGCCAGAAACTGCTTCAGTTGTTCCTGGTCTATATCAATCTCGATGCGTTTATGCGGATTTGTGAAGCCCGCTACAATTGTTACGGCCGATTTGGCAATACCAAGCTGTTTGGCCAGAAAATCGACCAGATAGGCATTGGCTTTACCGTCTTGAGCGGGAGCCTTGATTTTTATAGTCAGTTGCCCGGCAGCATCATAAAATAACTGATCAACTTTGCTGCCGGGTTTTACTTTCAGGTGGAGTGTCAAGGGTTAAATCGTCACCTTATAATTCAGTTGAATTTCATCGCCCGTCATACCGCGAAACCCCCAGTTAGGGGCCGGGCTTTCCAGAATGCAGATTTCCAGATCCGTTACGGCCAGATTGAACGCCGGGCAAATACGTTCGTAGAGCAGATGAATCAGTTTCTTTTTAGTCTCGACCGTTCGGCCTTCCATCATCATAAATTCCAGAATCACATAACGCTCCGAAGCCGTTTCCGGTCGAAAAAAGTCTTCTGGCTCCAGGTAAAAAAAACGATGTGCCCGCTTGTTCTGCGGAAACTGAAGCGCATCGACCACACACGAATGAACCACCTCCGATAAGCGATCGCGGATGGGCTGCAAATGCGCCCGCACACCGTATAGTTTCACCTGGCTCATGCGGGTTGTTTTAGTTGGCTGGCCAGGATTGCAATGCCTTCTTCAAAACTATGCGGATCGTAGCCCAGAACGGCACGCGATTTGTCCAGAATAAAGCCTGTACGGGGCGGCCGCCGGGCAACCTGCGTAAACGTTGAGGCATCGGCCCTGGCAATCAGCGATTTGTCGAGCCCGAAATAGTCGGCCGTTTTGATGGCCATTTCGTAAGGCGTCAACACTTCTTTTCCCGAGATGTTAAAAATCCCTTCGGCTTCCTGGTCGGCAATCAGATAGCAGCCCATTGCCAGGTCTTCGGCCAGGGTTGGGCTACGCCACTGGTCGGTTACAACCTTAATGTTTTTACCATCTTCCAGCGATTTCTTTACCCACAAAATAATGTTGCTACGACTCATGTCGTGTGCAATACCATACACCAGCACAGTACGGGCAATGGCCCAGCGCAAATTAGAGTGCCGAACGGCAAACTCGCCAGCCAGTTTGCTCCAGCCATAGAAGCTAATGGGATTACCTTCGGCGGTTTCGTCGTAAGGGCCAGCCGCACCATCGAAAATAAAATCGGTCGATACATGCACCAGGAAAGCATTCGTTGCCTGGCAGGCTTCGATAATGTATTCGACAGCATGAACGTTCTGCGCCCAGCAGTTATCTTTCTGCGTTTCGCACTTATCCACATCCGTCATGGCAGCCCCGTGGATAACTACGTCGGGTCGTACGTCGGCAATGACGTCAAGAACCTGCTGGCGGTCCGTAATATCCATTGACCGGTACGTATAGCCTCCCGAAAACGGCAGACGATTGTCTCCTCTGGCTGTAGCGACGAGTTCGACTTCTGGTTTATCGGCCAGCAACCCAACCAGTTTCTGGCCCAACAACCCATTGGCACCGGTAAGAAGAATGCGTTTCATAAGCGAATGAGTATGCTTAATACTGGTAGTTATACAGTTTAGTAATCTTTTTTTTCTTTATCCAATCGCCCTTCATAGTCATACGGACATCCTTACTGGGGCGATCCATTTCATTACGAGGCTGTTTGGCAATACTATCCACTACGGCAAGGCCATCAATAACCTCGCCAAATACAGTGTAATTACCATCGAGATGGGGCGCTCCGCCGAGGGTTTTATAAACCTGTTTTTGTTGGTCGGTTGGCAGATGCCCTTTTATTCGTTCGATCCGCTCAATTTGCTTTTGTAGTTCTTCATCGGTCCAGACACGGCCCTGCACCACGTAGAACTGGCAACCGCTCGATGCTTTCTCGGGGTTATTGTCACGGGCAGCCGCTAATGCGCCTTTTTTGTGAAAAAGTGTTGGCACAAATTCGGCCGGAACCTTATAGCCCACATCGCCCCGGCCGAGTGGTTCGCCCGGTTGCGCTTTCCGTGAATTAGGGTCGCCCCCCTGAATCATAAATAAAGGAATGACCCGGTGAAAAAGCAGACTGTCGTAGAATTTCTGATCGACCAGTTTGATAAAGTTCTCTTTGTGTTTGGGCGTCTGATCATACAGTACCAGGTGCATAGTACCATAGGGTGTCATAAGCGATACGAGGTAATCTTTTTTCTTGCGGTTTTGCGCCAGTGCCAACGCAGGTATCAATAAAAAAACAAGCAGAAGTTTACGCATGACTAACAAAAAAACGGTGGTAAAATGGCAGCTTAGAGGAATACCCGATTCTGGAAAACATCTTTCAGCCGCTGATCGTGGGTAACCACCACCAAACTTGCCCCTATTTGCTCCGACTGTTCGTGCAACAGTTTTATAACGCGGTTCGTATTTTCATCATCAAGGCTGGAAGTTGGCTCATCGGCCAGAATTGTGTCGGGCTGATTCATTACAGCTCGGGCAATGCTTACCCGCTGTTGTTCGCCCTGGCTAAGCTGATGCGTTTTTTTGTTCAGGTGATCGGCAAAGCCAAGTTGCCCGGCCAGATCGCGCGCGCGATTTTTGTCCTGCGGCTTACCGGCCAGATAGTTCGCCAGCAACAGGTTATCCATCACAGACAAAGCGCTCACAAAATGTGGTTTCTGATACACGATGCCCAGGTGTTTGGCACGAAAGGCTGCGGTTTCGGCCGGGCTCAGTTTCGTCAGATCGGTTTGGTCGATAACGACCGAACCACTTTTGGGGCGAAGCAGCAAAGCCAGCAGGTGAAGAAACGTTGTTTTTCCGGTACCAGAGCGTCCCAGAATCAGAAGAGCTTCGCGATTAGCGCAGGATACATCCGGAAAAGCGAACTGTTTCGCGGGGTCGTATTCGAACGTGAGTTGATTAGTTGCCAGCATGAGATTCGGGCGAGTACTCACAAAAATAGGCAAAAGTTGTAATTTTGGGTGTTTTAGCGGCTGGCAATTAATGGTTCGGAGCTTATGAACCCACTTGAGCATGGCTATGTTGCCATCAGTCCCTAACTACTAATCACTATTCTCTTGAAACGTATCGCCCTGTTTGCTTCGGGTTCGGGCTCCAATGCCGAACAAATTGCTACCTACTTTGCTGCTAATGTTGATGTGGAAATTTCTTTGATTGTTTCCAACAATTCCAAAGCAGGCGTTATTGATCGGGCCCGGCGTCTGCATATTCCGGTATTACTCTTTGATCGGAAAACATTTTATGATACTGATCGTATTAATGAATTACTACAAAAGCAGTCAATCGACCTCATTGTGCTGGCTGGTTTTATGTGGTTAATGCCCGAAGCGATCGTACGGTCTTTTCCGAATCGGATTATCAACATTCATCCGGCTCTGTTACCAAAATTTGGGGGCAAAGGTATGTACGGTCATTTTGTTCACGAAGCTGTTGTGGAAGCAGGCGAAGCCGAATCAGGCATTACGATCCACTATGTAAATGAGCAATACGACGAAGGACAGATTATTTTTCAGGCTTCGTGCGCAGTTTTGCCAACCGATTCGCCAGACGACGTAGCGCGTAGTGTACAGGTTCTCGAACACGCTCACTACCCAAGAATAGTTGCCGAAGTGCTGGCAACCCTTGATCAACCAAAGCCATGAAACAGATCGTTGTTCTATCCTTTATGCTGGTAGTTATGGCCGGATGTTTTAAGCCAGTGCTGTATCTGCAAAACAAAACCCACTATCCGGTCGACGTATTCTACGAAAACCAACGCCCCGAACGGCCGTTTGATCCGTTGGAGGATCTGACGATCAAAGATGAAGTGCCGCTCACGGGTCGCCAATCAGGTAATGGCCGAATGCTCAGCCGGGGCAACGATATGCAACAAAAAGAACTGATGCTGTCGCGGCTAACCGTACAGGCCAAGAAACTTGGTGCCGATGCCTTAGTTGCTGTTAAGTACACTTACTACACATCGGCCACCGAAAACGGCTATGTGATGACAGGGCTGGCCGTTAAGTACAAGAAAGAATATGCAGTGGAGAACTAACGCCAGTCATTTGTCATTGCAGGGCTTTATAACCACGTAGGCATTTTTATCAAAAAGCCCTGTAGGTCATTGGAAATCAACAACTACACTTCCACTACCTGTAGTGTATTGCCATCGGCGCTCAGCGTAGTGTTAAACGTCTGTTCGGGTCGGGATGGAGGTGCCATTTTTACACTGCCATCGATATTGAATTCTCCGCCGTGCCACTGACATACAAAGTCATTCTGACTGGCCCGGTACGAAAGTGGCCCGCCATCGTGTGTGCAATCGTTCAGGAGCGCCACAAACGTGCCCTTGACGGTATTGGCCACCACCACCGCTCCGGCCGTTAGAAACTGTCCTTTGCTTTTCAGTTTGGCATTTTCGGGTTGGGTCAGATCGAGCGAAAAGTTAATCTTACCGGCAACCGGATCGGTGTTTCCTGTCGCCACGGCCTGCGAATTAGTACCATCTACGGGCGATGGCGATACATCGGCCGATTTAGAACAGCCTGAAAAATAAAGAGTTGATAAGGTAGCGGCACTTAAACCCAGGCTACGTAAAAAAGCGGCTCGGCTGATGGATCTGGGAGTGGGATACCCCGCCATAATTGATAAGTCAAGTATAGGCAACAACATAAGACCAATAACGCCTTCGCTGTTGACGTGATTCTTCTGACAAAGATCTCTTTTTCAGAAGAATCAATTATGACCGGAATATTATGATAGCGGCAAAATGAATTAAAAGACACTTAAATTCAGCCGCTTACAGGCAGAAAGAGGGCAATATACTAAACGACATGGCTAATAATAGCAGGCACAGTACTCCAACCATTACCAGCCATGTTGATTATGCTGGTTATTAGTTAACCTCTTCGTAATCGACGTATTCACCACCCGTAAAACGGGAACCGCTATCTTTTTTAGGGCGGCTTTCAACCCGGATTTCGCCCTCCCGGCGGTTTCCACGGCCTTCTCCCGGCCGTTTCTGTTCTTTCACTAGCTGCCGACCTACCAACAGATAAAACACAAACCGGCGGACAGGCGGCACGAACAGAATGATTAAAGTGATGATAAACAGATATTTTAACAGCATGTCGGGTGTCGTTAGTATTTAATTAACGCCGGGGCTGGTCGTTTAGTTTTCT
Organism: Spirosoma sp. SC4-14; assembly: GCF_037201965.1. Taxonomy (NCBI): domain Bacteria; kingdom Pseudomonadati; phylum Bacteroidota; class Cytophagia; order Cytophagales; family Cytophagaceae; genus Spirosoma; species Spirosoma sp. SC4-14. The sequence continues at coordinate 7,088,389 of NZ_CP147518.1, forward strand.
AATCCGGCAAACGGTTTGTAGGAATGTTAACCGGTTTTCTGCTCTGATAAAAACCGGCTATTGTCCATATAAGGCTTTTCCGGCAGCCTCATACTTATCGCCGGCCGACCATTGTGGACGTGTAGGTCGATCAGCAATTAGTCGGGCTGCATGGGCAAATGCCTGACAGAACCGCTGAACGTAATTAAAATCCAGCGATTCAGGATTGTCGATTGCCTGATGGTAATATTTACCAATTGCGGCATCAAAGGACTTAAAGCCAGCCGAAAATGTAGGTGCAGGAACGCCTTTAGCCGCAAAGCTGACATTATCCGAACGGTCGAAAAGCCCCTGTTCGGGCGCTGGTTCGGCAAATACGCTTAAGCCTGCCGATTGGGCACCGGCTTCAATTTCAGCCCTGGCCCCGGTCCGCTCCAGCCCAATCACCGAAACAATAGTTGTATCGTTATAGCCAGCGCCGTCGGAGTTAAGGTCAAAAATGGTTTGTTTCAGTGGAATTAAGGGGTGTTCGGCATAGTACCGACTTCCCAGCAGACCTACTTCTTCGCCTGTTAGCGCCAGCACCAGTATCGACCGCTTCGGGCGTTGCTGCGACAGGGCTTTGGCCGCTTCCAGAATGGCTACCGTTCCGAACGCATTATCCCGCGCTCCATTAAAAATGCTATCGCTGGGCTGATACTGGCTACCGCCCTGTTTGCCAACACCAACATGATCGAAATGAGCCGACAGCATCACATATTCTTCTTTCAACTTCGGATCAGTTCCTTCAATAATACCGGCAACATTGGCCGATGGTGCCGGAGTTCGGGGCCGCCCGGATGTTTGAAGCGATACTGTTTGCCCGGCTTCTTTCAGTTGCTTATACTGATTATTGGTATTATTGACCCACAAATGCGCTACAGGAGCGCTATTACCATCCGTAACAGGCAGGGCAATCTGTTCGCGACTAAAATACTGATTTACAAACCCCCAGGGAATTGATTCGCTATAGAGTTCAAGCACTGCCGCGGCTCCTTTTTGGGCTGCCAGCTTCCGTTTTTCGGCCGAGGCCCGAAAAATTTCGCCCGGCCCTTTGGCTTCCGGCGAACCACCCTGTAGAACCACAATACGCCCTTTCACATCGCGGCCTTTGTAGCCATCGTCGCCATCGGTCAGGCCATAACCGGCATAAACCACTTCGCCCGAAATCCGGGTTGGCTCACCCGCCATCACAACCAGGTCTTTGCCAAGTCGTAACGTATCTGTACCCACTATCAATGTAGCCTTCGAAGCCGCTTTGACGCGCTCTAAAGCGATGGTCTGCAAATAATCGTTTTGCCCCGGAGGAGTTTTCAGACCTAATTGACGGAATTGTTCCGCAATGTATCGAGCTGCAATCTGATTGCCAATTTCGCCAGTCCGACGACCTTGTAATTCGTCGGAAGCCAGAAAACGGGTTTGTGCTTCAACTTCGGCTTTCGTAATAGAAAATTCGGGAAGTTTCGATGCGGTTGCCCCCGAACGGGCAGTAGTTGAGCGTGTCGTCCGGGGCTGTGCCTGTACCGACGCGGTAATCAAAGCCAGGCCCGCCAGCACAGCTACAAAAGAGTACGTTTGCATGATGATTGGGTTTCGGGGTAAAAATACAAAAAACCCGGCGGCCATCGCATCTCCTGATCAACCGGCTGCTAATTACGCTTATAGTGCTGGCGAGCAAACCGCATGAAGGTATCGGCCAATCCTTCGGTTATGCCCTGTAACTGAATCGAATAAAAATCCCGATGAATAGAAAGCCCCTGCACGTCGAGCACTTTCAGAATGCCCGCCCGTAGTTTATCCTGTACGGCAAAAATGGAAACAAAGGCCATACAGCGCGAGCTGCCCAGATAGGACTTAATGCTCTCCGTACTTCCAAGTTGCATCTCAATGGTCAGATCAGTAAGCCGAACACCAATACCCCGCAATGCATGTTCAATCACCTCAAGCGACCCGGAACCACGTTCGCGCAAGAGAATTGGTATTGCTTTTAACTCTTCGATGGTAATCTCGTCGCGGTCGGCCAGTGGATGATCGGCCTGACAGACTAGTACCAGTTCGTCTTTCACAAAAGGAGTATAGCGAATGTCGCTATGATGCGTTCGGCCTTCAACCAGCCCAAGATCGATATCTTTATTCAGCAATTGCTGTTCAATCTGTTCAGTATTTCCACTCAGCAGCGAGACCGTAACATCGGCCGAATGTTCATGATAGCGAGCCAGCACGGGCGGAATCACATATTGCGCCACTGTTGAGCTGGCTCCCAGGCGAAGCGTGCCACCGGGTTGGCCCTTCAGAGCATTCATATCGAACTCCAGTTGCCGGTAGGTTGCCATAATGGTTTCGGCATGACGCAATAGCAACTGTCCGGCAGTTGTCAGACTAATCTGGTTGCCTCGCCTATCGAAGAGGGCCGTTCCAAACTGATGTTCGAGTTCCTGAATATGCTTCGTTACGGCGGGTTGGGTTACGTATAATTCGGCGGCTGCTTTGGTGAAGCTAAGCCGCTTGGCCACCGTATAAAAGACATTCAGGCGAAAATCGAGCATAGTATGGTTAAACGTTGAATAGGTTGGTTAAGAGATGATTTCCCGAACGAGTTATTTATCAAAATACGCAGGAATCTCCCTATAAAGCAAAAATGTCCATTGCCGATAGGTTTCAGCAATGGACATTTTCGATTCAAGTATTTACGCTCTTACGGCCGAATAATAGACCATCCTTCCTGATCACGGATGATTAGCTCGCCATTGGCGCTCGGGACGTAGCTGACAAAGGGAAACAATTCGTCGCGGCTTATTTTCCGCATCCGCATGGTGTTCTCGCACATGGCCATAATTACACCCTGATCTTTCAGCTTTCTGATATCCTTCTCAAAATAAGGTTTATCCTTTTTATAGGCAGCTACAGCACCACCATATACCACCAGCTCAACCTCCAGTTTGCCCTTCAGTCGTGGGTCGTTCAGGGCATTCTGAATATTGGCCAGTGCATGACGAATAACCGATGTATCGGCTGTATTGAGCTGATAAACCGCCCGATAATGCGATTTTGTTGGCTGAGCGCCATGAAACGGACTGGCGTCATCGGATTGAGCCAGTACTGATGCGGTGGTGGTACAGGCAAAAAAGAGAGCGAATAAGCAGGAAAATTTCTTCATGAGTTTTAGTTTTTGATTTTAGTAAAGCTACTTCACTTTTCGCGCATCGGCAATGGGCTGAAACGGCCCAAACTTATGCTGATGCTCACTGAACTGATCGGCATAGGGGCCAGTTGGGAAATCGATTGGCTTACTGGCTAGCCGAGGCCAGTCGTGGCTCTGGTCTTTATGCGGCCGGGGCATCGAATTCACAAAAGCCGCCACATCCCAGGCTTCCTCATCACTAAGTTGTGGGCTAGCATAACTGGCCCCAAACGGCATATTGTTCTTAACATAACCCGCAAAATTCGACAGGCGATATAAACCAGCCGCATCGTTGTAGCTATGTGGGCCCCACATGGGCGGATAAACATACTCCGACGCACCTGCCACTTTCATTCCTTCGCCCTTGGCCCCATGGCAAACCTGGCACTTTGCGACATAAATTGCCCGGCCTTTGGTAGAATCGGCTGCCCGATCCAGATAAGCCAATTTTACCAGTCCTACTCCATCCGGGCGCTTTCCTTTAGGAACATCCGTACCAAGCCATTGCATATACGCCACCATTGCTTTCATTTCGCGGCTGGTGCTATCGGGGGCTTTTCCGCCCAAACTCCGTTCGAAACAGTCGGATATGCGCTTCACAATGGTTTCGACTGCACCCGAGCGTTCGCGAAACCTCGGATAAGTCGAAAACACCGCCGAGTAATTATTACCCAGCACTTTGGTTCCGGCATCGAGATGGCAATTCTGGCAGTTCATACCATTCGACAAGTGCTTTACCGATCCTGTCGGACCTAGATACTTAGCGGTGTGTGCAACCAGCTCACGACCGTAACGAATTTGTTTGCCCAACTCACCAGCCGGAATCCGGCTATCGGGGGGTGGACGCCAATAATCGGGGGGCGTTAGCGCCAGAAGCCCGCAAACGGGCACCACGATTCCGGCGAATCGGTAGCGTATTTTCAGCGGTCGATTAAGTTGTCGTTTGAGGAAGTTGGTTTTCATAACTTAAAGTAAATCAACCTTTACCACATTATCGTCGGAAACGCGGTCGATCAGTTTGTTGTATGGGTCGATACCGGCTTTACTGGGTTTTCCTTTCACGGTTACTTCGATAACGTGCTCGCCAGGTGTCAGGCTACGCTTCTGCATAAATAGCGGTACTTTCATCGTCAGCCCATCTTTGTTTTTGCTATCGTCGGCCAAAACGGCAATGTCGGCAATAACCGGCGCTTTGCCTTTGGCTATTTCCTTACCCGCTTTGTCGTAATATTCGGTTGCCGAGCGAACATATAATTTCACCTTATATTGCCCGTTTCCGACTGATTTTGCCTCGGCTTTGGTGATGCGATTGTCATACAGGGTGAGCTTTTCGAAATTATCGGTCAACCAGGGTTTTAGCGAATCGGGCGTGGCGGCTTTCAGGAAGCTATACCATTCCAGCGAGGTTGTAAAAGGAGCTTTTTGCCGAAACCGGGCCGCTTTCATGTAGTTGTTCATCGCCTGGTTAACCCGTTCTTCGCCAATATAATCCTGCAGGGCATACATCAGCATCGACCCTTTCTGATACCATACATACGATCGTGTATCGTTGTTGAGCATTGTAGCTTCAAATTTGTCTTCATTCGCTCGTCCGCTCAGATACCGATCCAGGCTATACTTCAAAAATTTCGGCATCGCATCGGCACTGTAGCGTTGCTTAAGCACCATCAGCGCCGAGTATTCGGCCATTGTTTCCGAAATCTGATTCGCCCCGCGTGTTCGGCTTGGCATAATCTGATGCCCCCACCACTGGTGGGCAACTTCGTGAGCTGTTACATAGTAGGCATAGTCGGTCTTGTCGGGATCACGAAAATCGCCAACCCAGCCAAACTCCTCCGAATAAGGTACTGTAGTTGGAAACGACTGTGCAAACGACGCATACCGAGGGAACTCAAGCACCCGCAACACCGGATACGGATAGGGAGCATAGTTTTTAGTATAATAGCTCAACGACGCTTTCATACTCGCGATGAACCGATCGAGATTGCGGTCATGACCAGGATGGTGGTAGACTTCCAGCGCTACAGTTTGCCCATCAGACCCCGTCCAGGTGTCGCGCTTAATGCCATATTTAGCCGAACACATACTGAAAAAATAATCAGAAAAGCCCGGTAGTTTGTACCTGAAATACTTTCGTGGTTTTCCGTCTGGTCCTTTCTGCACCCAGGTTTTCTGGAGTTGCCCCGGCATAACAGCTACCTGATCGGGCGTGGTCGAAATAGTTCCCTGAAACGTTACCCAATCGGCATCGTCGGTGAACAGAAAATCGCGCAGCCCCGCCGGGTCGTTCTGGGCAGGCAATGCCCATTGTTTTATCGGCAGATCATATTTTTTTCGGTACTTATCGCTGGTCAGTTCCAGGCTTTCGTCGTAGCCGAACGAAGGGAAAATGCCTACATTGAAAAAGGTACCATTCGCCAGCACATCCCGACTGTCGCCACTGTTGCTAAAGCCGACATACTGACCCGTCACGACCATTTCCATGCGGGCCGTATCGCCCGGATTTAGTTGCTGAGGCAACCGATAGATGTAATACCCCAGATCGTTATCGTCCAGAATTAACCGGGGGGCCTGCCCATTGATCGTAAAGGAGGTGAGTTTACGATGAAAGTTGTCGGCAGGCAGGGTCAGATGCAGCGAATCGAGCGGGTGATTGCCCTTGTTCACTATCGTAAAACTCCCCGAAGCGACGGCCTTAAACTCATCGGGAAAGACATCGACATTGACATTGGCGCTGGTGATTTTAGGCTGCAATCTATTGGCGTATTTATGGTATGTTTTTTCGAAAGTAGCCTGTAATTCACGTCGTTCATCAGCCGATAGATACCGGTTTTTCACGCTCACATTGGTATAGATCCAGGCGCCCATACTCACAAATGCGACGAGGCATAGTGCAAACAATATCATCGACATACGGCCCATGCGCTGACGGGCTAGCTGCCAGCGGGCTTTCAGACTCGTGTTGGCACCACGGTTCCAGAACCAAAGCGCCAGCACCAGCAGCAATCCACCAAAGGCATACCAATAGAGCCGGAAGGAGAACAAAGCTGTCAGGTAATGCCCGAACCCGTTCATATCTGAAATCTGAACTCCTCCTCCCGAAAAAGGCAACGCCAGTCGGTAATTGAACTCGGCAAACTGCGGAACAGCCCAGATAACAATATAGGTCGCCAGTGTAACAATATGCCCTACAAACTTCTGGTTGACCAGTGTGTGGATGAAAAACGCCAGCATGATCAACTGAAAATACTGTGTAAAAGCAATGCCGTAAACGTCTTTGATGTAGAGCGGAAACTCGTAATTGAAATAGCCTTTTACGGTCTGATTAACTACCCCCGATACCATAATAAGTGTACAGAGCAGCAGGCAAACATAGATCATCGACAGCAGTTTCGAACCGTAGTTCATCCAGTCGGGCACGGGCAATGCATCGGCAATGCTATCGTAATGAACCACCTTATCGCGATGAACCACTTCGCCGGTATAGAAAATGAGAACAATCAGAACGAAGAAGAAAAATGTACCGTTGCGAGCTTCGAGCATGGCGTAGGTCGTTGGCAATGAGGGCGTACCGTAAATCTGATTTCCAAACCAGCCATCTAAAAACAGAAATAAAATTGCCCCGATCAGAATAGCAATGAAATACGGGTCTCGAACAATATTCCCAAACTCAAGCCAGGCCTGCCGGAACATCTGCCGAACATACACTCCCGTCCGAAAAATCGGTTTGGGAGTTGGTAAACTTGCCAGCGTGGGTGCTGTTTCGTGGATGCTTTCGGCCTTGCTCTTCCGACCTAATTTAACCGCCAGAAACCGCGAAAAATCAAAACGCAGCAGGGTCAGTGCAAATACGAACAAGCCAACCACCGACCAGATTATCCGATTGGTTAACAGATCGCCTTCCACTGGTGCCAACAAGGAATTTTGTTCGACCGGCGACCAGTATTTGGTAGCCGCATCGTAGGCATATGATCCAAACGGATCGAGCAAATTGACGAGATGTTTATTTTCCAGATCCTGCGACAGAGTAGCGCCCAGCAAATAGGCAATAAACAGCAAAATACTACCGGCATATGTCGTGAATACCTGCCTGGAGAACGCAACCAGCCCGAAAAAAATACTCCCGACCAGAAACATATTGGGCACTACAAATAGCAGAAACGGGTAGGCATAATCACGAAAACGAATCGGCCCAAATCGGTCGACATTGTCGGCCAGGTTAAAAACGGGACCCAGTAACGAGCCAATCACAATACCTAACATGCCAATGGCCATGATGCCTAGCAAGGTCACAAACGATCCGAAAAAACGACCCAACACATAACCCCGTTCGGTGATGGGAAAGCTAAAAAAGTAGTTTTTTGTATTGTGTTCTATATCGCGGTAAATCGGCACGCCCATAATAGCCGATGCAATCAGCATCCCAAAAATGGTTAGCACAACCACAAACTGGCTGATGGCATACGGCGAGTTGATGTTTGTTTTTTCGGAAGCCGGCCCATTGCCATAAATCACAAACAGAAACGTAAATAGAAACAGAATCAGGGCATAGAGGTAGGTAGCCGGTCGCTTAAGTCGGTAGGCCAGTTCGAAGCGGAATAATTCGAAAAACATAGGAGAAGGGGTGTTAGAAAAGACAATTGGAGAAAAACATCGGTTTGCGTCAACAGCATCTATCCTCACACCGTTATTACATCCATCTTCTCGGTAATCTTCGCAAAGTATACATCCTCCAGGTCGGGCGAAATCGGATCGAAACCCGACAGGGGCAAGTCACTGTAAGCATGAAGACGAGTTTTACCCCCCTTCAGCTGGGTAGAAATGACCCGCACATTCTGCCGGTAGGTTTCAATTTCTGATTTTTCGACAAACTTCTGCCAGATTTTACCGTTTAGTTCGGTCACCAGATCGTTGGGATCGCCCGTGGCCACCACTTCGCCCAGACAAATGATCGCCATCTCCGAACATAGGTTCGTTACATCTTCAACAATATGTGTCGAAAGAATCACAATCGTATTTTCGCCAATTTCCGACAGCAAATTATGAAACCGGTTACGCTCAGCCGGATCAAGACCAGCCGTAGGTTCATCCACGATAATCAGTCGTGGACTACCAATGAGCGCCTGTGCAATGCCAAATCGCTGTTTCATTCCCCCCGAATACGTACCCAGATTTTTCTTCCGAACCGAATAAAGATTCACTTTCTGCAAGAGCCCGCTAACAATTTCCTTTCGCTCGCGGCTGTTGGCAATTCCCTTTAACGTTGCAATATGATCGAGCATAGCCTCGGCCGATACTCGCGGATAAACACCAAACTCCTGAGGCAGATAGCCAAGTACGCGCCGAACCGAATCCTTCTGCATCAACACATCCAGATCGCCATCTGGTAGTCCGGTTAGCCGAATATTTCCGCTATCGGCTTCCTGCAAGGTGGCAATTGTGCGCATCAGCGATGATTTCCCGGCTCCGTTAGGGCCCAGCAAACCGAACATCCCCTGCGGAATTGTGAGTGACACATCTTTTAGGGCATGAACACCATTGGCGTATGTTTTGGAAAGATGGTTTATTTCGAGCTTCATATCGGAAAGAAAAAATGATTCGGTTTGACTGGGAAGAAAACAAATTTCTGACACATAATTAAAACAAATAGCCAAACTTTCGCAGACGGTCGATACGACGGCGGGAAAGCAATTGTTCGGCAACTGTGTATCAGCAAGGCAAAAACAGCGGGTTTCTCGGCGGAGCTAGTTCGAATCGACTTTAGCGGTTGGCACATCCAGGCTCGAATAGGGCGAGTTGTTGCTGATATATTCGGGCACTGCTTCCTTTAGAATACGAACCAGTTGGAGCTGATCTATGTCGAGAAGAGCAGGAGTAAATTGCAGGAAGGCCTGCTGGATCAGTAGCTTATCGGGTGGTAGCAACCGGGCTATCCTGATTTTTGGATGATGAGTCGGCAAAACTGACTCATCGGTATGCAGCAGTTCTTCGTATAGCTTTTCGCCCGGTCGTAAACCCGTAAACTCCAGTTTAATCTGTTTGTCGACTTCATAACCCGACAGCCGAATCATTTGCCGGGCCAGATCCGCAATTCGAATAGGTTGCCCCATATCGAACACAAACACCTCTCCGCTATTGCCCATTGCTGCGGCTTCGAGTACGAGCTGGCAGGCTTCAGGAATTGTCATAAAATAGCGAATAATATCGGGGTGCGTTACCGTTACGGGTCCGTTCATCTCAATCTGCCGCTTAAAAGTCGGCACAACCGACCCATTGGAGCCTAGCACATTACCGAATCGGGTAATAATAAAATCGGTCGTTGCGCTCCCGTTCAGGCTCTGCACATACATTTCGGCAAAGCGTTTGGTTGCTCCCATCACATTGGTCGGATTCACAGCCTTGTCCGTCGATATCAGTATAAATTTCTCGACATCGAACAGTACAGACGCATCAGCTACGGCCTTAGTACCCAACACGTTTACTTTGACGGCTTCGTAGGGTTGTTCTTCCATCAGCGGAACGTGTTTGTAAGCAGCCGCGTGAAAGACAAATTCGGGTCGGTATTGTTCAAAGATACTACGTAGCCGAATGGTATCGGTCACATCGGCCACCAGACCAGTTAGTGTAGTGGCCGCAACAAGCTCCCGAAACTCCGTTTTTAGTTTAAAAACCAGATCATACAGTGCCGATTCTGCCTGGTCGAGTACGATTATGTGTTTAGGCTGATGATGCAATAGCTGGCAAACCAGTTCGCTCCCAATAGAGCCAGCCGCTCCCGTTACCATCGCAACCCGGCCGCGCACAAACTGGATAATCGCTTTATTATTCAACTGGATCGCTGGTCGGCCCAGCAAATCGTCGATGCGAATATCCCGGATTTGGCCGCTGCTCAGTTGCCCGTTTATCCAATCCTGCATGGACGGCACCACTTTAACAACCACCTGATGCTGAAGCAAAAAATCAGCAATTTTGTTGCGTCGATCGACCGGCAGATTATTTATCGCCAGAATGACTTCGGGCCGGATAGCCGTTGTTAAAAACAGCCCGGCAGCTTCATGCGGACTAAAAACCTGAATACCATGTACGGTTTTCTGTGTTTTAGAGGAGTTATCGTCGATAAATCCCAGAATTCGATAATCGGGGTCACGATTGATAACCTCCTTCGTATGGATACCTAATGCTCCGGCACCATAGATGAGCACGGGCCGGGCCTGACTGACCGGTTTTGCAATTAAAAGCTGATAGAGGTATTTTATGGTAAATCGAATACTAACCAGCAGTACCATACTGATAAAGTACTCGATCACCAGAATAGAAATTGGGATATATACTAATGGATTCTTATAGGCCACCTTGAGGGCATAAGATCCCACAGCCGCCAGCAGGCTGCTAAGTGAAACAGCCCGGCCAACCAATAGGGCATCTTCAACGCCCGTATGCCGAATAACCCCTGCAAACGGTCGAATCCACAGAAACAGCACTAATCGACATCCCAGGAGCCCAAAAAAATGATTCCAGTGCCAGTTGGCAGGCTCAATGGTAACATTAAATCGTAAGGCCCACGCACAAATAAAAGCCAGTATAGTTATTGTCAGATCGAGCAATAGAACCAGCAAACGCGGGGCAAAATGATTGGCAACCTTCGCAGACAATAACTGCTTCATTCAGGTTCATTTATCGTTACAAGTCGGTGAGTCAGAGCAGCAATAGCCCGCTGCTATTCAACCGACAAAGATAAATGAGTGACTTAGCCACACAAGCCGTTAAGTAACTTTATAATCGAAATACCGAACTAATTTATATATACCCAATGCATAAAGCGAAACGTCTTGCTGGTTATGCATTTCGTTTTCATTAGTTAGTTTTAGGCCGCTTATATAACGGCACAGTGCTACAAGGCTCTCCAAATAACAAACTTTGCACAACGGGGCGTAACACCCGCGTCAGCTCAACATAAGCGGCTGTTGGTACCGGCACTTTCGAACACCCTTTGACCACTACACGCGCATCGCGGTAATTGTCGGGATTAATACGGCTGATGGCGTCAAAATAGAGTTTTTCCTCCAGGTCGGTCAGCGTTCCAAAAACAACGGTGTTGGCATAAGGCTGTAGCTGCAAGGTCAGCAACATATAGGCCCAGGTTGGCACAATGGCATCCTCGGTACAGGTGATAGCCACATTTTTGCCGGCATACTGGCTCCAGTCATGTTCTTTAAGAAAGACCCGAAACTCTTTTTCTTTCAGAATCAGGCCCATATAGAGGTTATCTTTCAAATCATAGACAACTCGTTGGCCCGAATGATAGTATTCTTCCAGATCAAGAGTAATAAGGCCACTGCTGGCAACTCGGTTGATAATTTCTGTTTCCATTCGTTTCGTTAGCGGCCTATGATTTAATGGTCCCAAAGGCACCGCTCCAACCGCCTGTTCCTTTCTATCCAACAACCCTTTACCGCCGAAAGGTTCTTTGTCACCGCTGGCAAAAATCGACCCTATAGTCTGTAAATTTTTGCTACTTTTGTTTTTATATCTAATTACAATTGCCCTAAACGATTGGCTCATGAAATTCATCGTTTCCTCGTCAGTACTGCTAAAAAACCTCCAAAATATTAACGGCGTCGTGGCGACTAACCCGATTGTGCCGATTCTCGAAAATTTCCTGTTTCGTATCGAAGATGGAACGTTGACCGTTACCGCATCGGATCTGCAAACCACCATGACAACGCAGATTCCGGTCGACGCATCGGAAAACGGCGCTATAGCTATTCCAGCCAAATTATTGCTCGACACCCTGCGGAGCCTGCCCGAACAGCCCGTAACGGTAAACATTGATACGGAGACGTTTGGCACCGAAATCCTGACCGACAATGGCCGCTATAAACTCTCGGGCGAAAACCCGATTGATTTCCCAAAACTGCCAATCGTCAACAAAAATATGTCGGTCGATATTCCGTCGGAAGTGTTGCTGGGCGCTATCAACAATACCGTTTTTGCAACGAGCACCGACGATCTGCGCCCTGCTATGACGGGAGTTTATCTGCAACTGAGTCCCGACAATGCCACCTTTGTTGCCACCGACGGCCACCGGCTTATCCGCTATCGCCGAACCGATCTTGGTGCATCGGCCAGCTCGTCGATTATTATTCCGCGCAAGGCATTGCAACTGCTCAAAGCATCGCTGCCCGATAATGTACCGGTTACGGCCGAATTTAGCCAGGCGAATGCGTCGTTTGCCTTTGGCCCAACGCAACTGATCTGCCGCCTGATCGATGAGCGATTCCCCGACTACGAAAACGCCATTCCGACCAACAATCCGAATGTAATGACCATTGGCCGGACCGATCTGCTCAACTCGCTCAAGCGGATCATGATCTACGCCAATCGGACAACGCACCAGATTCGGCTATCGCTTAAAACGAACTCGCTGACCATTTCGGCCGAAGATCTGGACTACTCCAATGAAGCGAACGAAAAACTGTTGTGCGACTACGATGGCGACACGATGGAAATTGGTTTCAATGCTAAATTAATGGCTGAAATGCTGAGTAACCTCAGCGCAAAAATGATTTCACTCGAACTGTCGGCTCCTAACCGGGCTGGTTTGCTGATTCCGGCCGACAAAGAAGAAAACGAAGACATTCTGATGCTGGTAATGCCAGTAATGCTGAATACTTACGCATAGTTAGTGAAGCATGAAGCGTGAAGAATAATTAGCTATATCATTTATTCTTCACGCTTCATGCTTCATTCCTCTTTTTATGGCCTCCAAACGTACGGCTCCCGCTCTTATCTTCATCTTTATTACGCTCCTGATCGATGTTACAGGACTCGGGATTATTATTCCGGTATTTCCGAAACTGATTGAGCAGCTTATTCATGGTAACATCAGTCAGGCAGCCAGTTATGGCGGATGGCTGACGTTTTCCTACGCGTTGATGCAATTTATTTTTTCGCCCATTCTGGGTGGATTAAGCGATCGGTTTGGTCGTCGGCCCGTATTGCTATTCTCACTGTTTGGGTTCGGCCTCGACTATATTCTTCAGGGATTTGCTCCAACCATTGAGTGGTTGTTTATAGGGCGCGTTCTGGCAGGTGTTACTGGTGCCAGCTTTACAACAGCCACAGCCTACATCGCAGATGTGAGTCCCCCCGAAAAACGAGCCCAAAATTTTGGGTTGGTCGGTGCTGCTTTTGGGGTAGGCTTCATTCTGGGGCCAGTCATTGGCGGCTATCTGGGTCAATATGGCCCCCGAGTCCCGTTTTTCGTAGCGGCCGGTCTGACCATGGTCAATTTTCTATACGGTTTGTTCATTCTGCCCGAATCGCTTCCGGCCGAAAACCGGCGCCCGTTCGACTGGCGTCGTGCCAATCCGGTTGGGTCGCTGCTCCGATTAGGCAAATACCCGGTTATTCTGGGGCTGATAGCGTCGCTGGTTTTGATTTATATTGCCGGGTTTGCCGTACAGGGAACCTGGACGTTCTACACGATGGAGAAATTCAAATGGGACGAAAAAACGGTTGGCCTGTCGCTGGCCACTATCGGGGTTTCGTTTGCCATTGTACAGGGCGGACTAAGCCGGGTTATTATTCCCAAACTTGGTCAGCTACGATCGGTATATGTGGGCCTAACGTTTAGTGCCATTGGGTTTGCTCTGTTTGGCTTTGCCAATCAAAGCTGGATGATGTTCGCGTTCATGGCTGTTTATGCTATGGGTGGCATTGCGCAGCCATCTATTCAGGGCATTATTTCTAATCAGGTACCCGCAAACGAACAGGGCGAATTGCAGGGAGCCCTAACGAGCCTGACGAGTACTACGTCTATTTTTGGTCCACTCATCATGACCAATCTGTTCTCGTTTTTTACCTCCCCCAACGCACCAACCTATTTACCCGGTGCCCCGTTTTTTCTGGGCTCGGTTCTGATTCTGATTAGTGCCATTCTGGCCCGACGGGGCCTGAAACGCAACCTTGTGGTGACCGACCTTAAACCAGCCCAAACCAGCCCAGGCTAAAACTCACGGCATTGCACGTAAAACCGACCAGCAAACTATACGGCCAGGATGTTTTCCATAAATAGCGTATCCAACTGCTTTCGGCAAAAGACACCAGCCCTTCGAGCAGGTAGATGTTTCCTCCAAATCGGGAGTAGAAATAAAGTAGAAACGGCCATGTCGACGCACTGATTAACATCCCCAGCAGTACAATTCGAACGGGCTGGTCGTAGCGCCACAAGAACAGTAAGAGCAGTGGGATTTCGACCAGCCACGTTTTTATCAAGTCGGCCCACATTATTTTCTGCGGTTACGGATATATCGAACAAACAAAAGTCCGGCAATCGACACGAATCCAACTCCCCATAACGCATCCGTATTAAGCGAAAACGCCAGTTTTTGCCTGATGGCTTTTACAGATGGCTCCGGCCTTTTGTCTTGTCTAATATATATTTTTCGCTCCTTACTGCCATCGGCAAACGTATAGCGAACACTTTCGTAAGCAATGGCAAAATTCTTCTTCGTTAATCGCCTGACCGTTAACACATCTTCAATAGAACTAAGGGGGTCTGTTTCCTCAACGGAAGAAACCGAGCTAATCGTAATCGTTGACCGGAGCATTGCCGGATTATTTTCGAAATAGCGTTGACGTCTCTTTTGAGTTTCTTCCTGCTCTTCATGGTTTCTGTTTATGAGCATATTCTCATCAAAATCTGCCCTGGCAATTGCGCAAAGAACTGGCCGACTCAGCCGATAAAACTCAACACATTGACCAGGTTGGATAACGCTGTAACTATACGACGGAAAGGTATAGTAAGCTAAAAACACGTAGTCGGGATATTGGTCGCTATTCGCAATCCGAAAGCAGTAGTGTACGCTATGGCTACCGGGCCGTATCATATCGGCTTTTGCGCAACCTACCGAACAGAGCAGGCACCCTGCGAGAAAAAATTCGTATCGGCTCATAAACAAGGAATTACATCTGTTTGCGCTTCCGAATCATGCGTACAACCAATAGTATCACAATAGCAAGCCCCCCAGCTAAAAGCGCGTAATCCAGCGTGGGTTCCCCAGTTGGCCGACTACGGACAATATCAGCAAAAGGAGCCGAAAATGAGTTGATTGCCAGGAAAAGGCATAGATCTGGTTTCATAGTTTTACGATTTTAACCGGGATTGATTAATGATTTGAGGGTAGTTTAAATCGGCGCAGGCTGGCATAATAAAGCCCGACAGTAAGCACTCCAGCCAGCAAAAATTGCGACCCCAAAAAGCCATCAGCAACAAACGGAGCGAATAAAAAAAGCCCACCGACGGCAATTGCCAAGCCAAACGCAACCCCGCTAACCGCAGCCGGTCTATCGGGCACAATGCGCTGTAAGGCAATCACACTGAGCGGAGTAAGCGATTGCAGCAGTCCGGTTCCAAGCATCAGCCAGAACAACTGTCGATACCCCCAACTGAGCGCAGGAATCGCAATCGTCAGCGCCATTATTGCATAGGTTTTCCAGGGAACCCGGTCGGCAATCCAACCGCCAATCAGTTTACCAACCATGGCAGCCAGTGCCATATACAACAGCCAGTCATATTGCTGATCGTATAGCAGTTGCAGACTATTCCAGATGGCAGACCGAAGCGCTATAGCCATCAGCAACACAATCATCAGATAGTCGTGCCGATCGAGCGCTGAATTAACGGTTTCGGGCACTTTCCGACGAGCAAGCGGAAATTTAGCGCGAATTATCAATAGCACTAAGGCACTCATACTCACAATCAGGGCATAACTCACCCAGGCATACTGCATAGCACCAGCCCACCCTCCCATGGCCAGTCCCATAACCCCAAAGGCCGAAAACAAACCGACAAATCGCGATTTATCGGGAAAACAAACGAGTGTAGTAGCACCGCCTGCCACGTGGAAAACAGCCGAACTTAGCCCTGCCAGCGCGATTGCAACCCACATGACCTGAACAGACAATAACCCCAGGGCAATAACCATCCCCAGTAACGACAACACAGCAGGTTTACGGTAATGTCCAATGCGATCTAGCCAGATACCCGCCGGTAATTGTCCACCAAAAGCGAGCGCATTATAGAGCAGCACAGCGCTACCGATCTGAACAAAGCTACTGTTTTGCGATAGACTTCCAATTAGGTAACCCGCTGCCGCGTCTGACAAGCCGTGGCCTACGCCAAGTAACAGCACCGTAGTTCGGTAGTTCGAATAAGCTGTAGCGAGTTTGCTTTGTGTGTTCATGGATGCGAGACAAGAAAGAACACAACAAAGATCTGGCAATGAGCCACGGCATCCTATCTGGGAAAACCTATATTTCGCAGCCGATAAACCTGTATTTTTCTCTACAGCAGCCCATTACGATTCTTTTTTAAAATCCATTCCGGCAAACACGAGCGTACTGGCCTTACCCGAAAGATCCAGAATAAACTGCGCTTTGGCTTTGCCATACCAGGCCTTTTGGTATGGCCCATAGAACGTATCAAAATGCCAGTGCGCCAGAGTTGCATTTACCGTATTGTTGATAGCAAACACCAACTGATTGTCCACCACACGTACGATGGCTTCTCCATACAAAGGGCTTTTATAGGTTCCGGCATAAGCCGACAATGGCAATGACGGTTTCGTGCCGCCAACGCGTTTGGCTACAAATGCCCGTTCCGCGTTTCTATTCTGTTGCCGAATGCCATCATACAGCTCTTTAAATTCGGCACTCCAGTCGCGGTTACCGCCCAAGGCAAACCAATCGAAGGTTTTATACATCAGGGCATGACGGACTTCGGCATGGTCGTAATTTCCAAACACATACACGCCCAGTTTAGCGTCGGGTAGCTGCCCAATAATGGCCGTCAGGCCCGACAAACTCCCCGTATGAAAATTAACTCGGTGGCCCTTATAATCATGCTGGTACCAGCCAAGTCCGTATGTCCGCCAGTTGGGCTTCAGGATCTGCATGGTTGGATATTCGTCTTCCGGGAAAAACGTCTGGGGTTTAAACAGCTCGGCCCAGGTTTCGGGTTTCAGTAAACGCCCACCACTATACTTACTACTGTCGAGCATACAGATTACCCACTTGCTGATGTCGTCGGCCGATGACCAGACAGCCCCCGCCGACCCAATTTCGCTATCGGTTCCGTAGTCGATTACGCGAATGGTATCGTTGATGTTGTAGTGCGGACGGGTTACGTTGGAATCATTAATGTAGCTACGTTTAGGAGCCGTACGGGTCATGCCTAAGGGCATAAAAATCCGCTCCTTCAGGTATTCAGCCCAGGTTTTACCAACAATCCGTTCAATAACGCGTCCCGCAGCCGAGTAGAATGTATTCTGGTAGGCAAACCCCGCCCGGAACGAATAGCTCGGTTTCACCAGCTCTAATTTCCGGAACATTTCAGTAGCCGAAATCGTCATGGCTCCCGTCAGAAAGTCGGTACTACCAAGGCCCGTATCATGAATGAGCAGATCGCGAACTTTCAATTCGCGTGTCACATAAGGGTCATAGAGTTGCAGCTCAGGAATGTATTTCGAAACGGGGTCGTCCCACGACAACCTGCCTTCATCAACCAGCATTCCCATCAGGGTTGTAGTCATGGCTTTCGTAGTCGACGCGCAGGCAAACAGAGTTTGCGTATCAACAGGCTCCGGTTTGCCCAGTTCGCGTACGCCATACCCTTTTTTAAAAATCACCTGATTATCTTTAACAACGGCAATCGATAACCCAGGCACCTGCCATTGTTTTCGAACGGTCTCTACATACGCATCGAATTCCTGAAGTTGTTTGGGCGAGACTGGCTTTTGAGCAAAGACAGAAACTGTAAGAATCCAAAAGAGGAATAAAATCGGCTTGTTCATAAAGGCAGGTTATATTGCAGCGAGGTCAATATACCAGCAATTTATGGGGCAAGCCGGCAACTTTGCAATATATTCACAAATTAAACACGGCATAAAAACGAAGAATCATGCCATCTTCCGTCTTTAAGCCCATTAGCGACGGGCGCTCAATATTATACTCACTCATGTTAACAGGAAATTCACCGGTCAATGTTAATTTTCCCCCGGCCTCTTTCCGAATAGTCTGTAGTGTTACTGGTTTTGTTACTCCATGAAACGTCAGATTTCCTTTAGCGACCAGCATACCATTTTCGTCAGGCCTAATATCGGAACTTACAAACGTAACATTCGGATATTTCAGGCCGTCGAGTACTTCGATGGCGTGCGAATCGCGGTTATTATTGTGGCTGTCGAACGATGCTACTTTAATAGAAACAGCCACATTTTCGGGCATTTTTGTTTCATCATTATACATCACTGCACAATTCACATCGTGACTAACGCCCTCCCAGTTATGAAGTGGGTGTTTAGCGGCATAGGTTACGGTCGATACGCTTTTATCGGCTACCAGTTTACGTTTTGCCAGTGGGCTTACAAAGGCGCACAACAGCAGGGTAGCTAACCCATAGCTACGAAAAGTTGGATGGTTCATCGTTGTATGTAGATAGGTAATTGGGAGTAAGGAGCGATGAATTGCTGAATACGAAGGGGAATCAGTCGTCTATTCTTCCTTCTGGCTTTTCATTTCTTACACTTTCCCAATCACCAGATTATCAAAAAGTGAGCGATACAATTGAAGCCGCATAGGCTCCGAATGTAGTATAGGCCACGGCCCGATGGTAGGGCTTCAGATCGGGATGATCGTCGATCATATGCGCCAGAATGTTTGTTGCTACCATGCCTGTCAGGTGAACAATGGCCAGATATTTATGGAGTTTGATGGTTGTGAAGCCCCGCTTTGGGCCAACAACTGGAGGTGGAGATGTCAGGGCCAATGCCAGCGTGGTGCCATAGGTAATGTTGATCAACGTGGCCGACCGTTCGTGCCAGCGTTTGGTATCGACATACTCCTGGCCTTTGGCATTATAGAGCTTGGCCCCCAGTAATCCCTGTGCAATAAATCCGGCCAGCGTTACAAAGCCACCCACCTGATGTGCCACCAGCATCGTCCGCCGAACTTTCAGTTCATGCGCCCGCCCCTCGGGTGTTAAAGGAGCAATATTCAGGCTTCGCATCAATCCTTTTTTTCCCCACAGCACCCGCTGCGTAAAGATCATTTTGTGTGGCAGCAATGGCTGCGCTTCGGTCGAATCGATGAGGCCGGCCAATAACGCATCGGCCTCATTCTGTAGTGTATCTGCCGATACCGGTTTTCCAGCACGGGTCGAATCCTGGGCCTGTAGTGAGGAAATTCCCCACCACAGGCATATGCCCAAAAGAATATGTTTCATGGAGCAGCTATTATCGGAAGTAATTAGGCCGTAACGGTCAGTGTGTTTCCGTCTGTACTGAGCGCGGTTTTGTACTGCGTCAGGGCCCGAGTGGCGGGGCCTACTTCTACAGCACCCGTGGTGCTGTATTCAGAGCCGTGATTGTTGCAGTAAATATCGTCCTGCGCCGATCGATACTGTACTTCGGTCCCCTCATGCGTGCAGGTTTTCGACAGAGCGATCAGGGAACCATTTTTTATTTTAGCCACGATTATACTGCCAACGATTGCATACTGCCCCGCTGTTTTCAGTTTACTGAAATTTGAGTCGGTCAAATCGAGTGTAAAATTAATTGCTCCCGCCGATTCGGTAGCATTGCCCGTAAAGCCAGTGCTGGGCGTAGTGGTGCCCGTTCCTCCAGTCGAAGGCGAAGGGTCGTTACTTTTGCTCGAACAGGCCGTTAGACCCGTGCCCATGCAATAAAAAGCCATCAGGGCTGCACTACTCATACCAAGGCTACGCAAAAATTCGCCCCGTTTCATTGGTTCAGTCGTTGGATTCATGTGATTTAAATTAATTTAATGTAGCTACACTTAATGACCCTTACTAAATAAATTGAACTTGTTTTGCAGGATGTGGAAATGAGAATTAAAGCTTGTACCGCACAGACAAAAAGGCGCCAGTACTCAACAGATCGACCTTAAAATAACCTACGCCTTTTAGAGGTACTTTCATAAACGGCTCCACCTGCCACGACAATCGGCGGCTCACTGCCCGCTCATAACCTGCCGACAGATTCAGTTGACTAAAGCCATAGCTACCCGAAGGAGCGCGCCAACTATACGGAACATTGTAGGTATGGGGTGGATATTCGTACGAATAATCTTCCTTCAAGGTGATATACGACGTTATGCCACCGCTTACAAACCAACGGCTGGGTGGCAGGCGCGTATCCAGCCGTGGGCGCAGCAGCACATCGTAGCGCACATTGATCGGAATATCGAGCATGTTACATTGGCCACTCACTTCGTTGGGCCTTGTTGAAAATTTCGCCCAATAGCTGTCATTACCACGGTATTCTGAAGAGTCGGCCCTATAAATTTTCAGGCTCCAGATTACGCCAGCCTGAACACTCCACCGCGACGACATTCGATACTCCAGCAATGCGCCCAGACTGGTTCCCGGTCGCGAAAAATTATGCAAACCAATCGCACTCAAATCGGGCGATACGGCCAGCCGAACACTAAGGCCAGACTGCGGTGTTGTTGTAGCTACAACAACGGGTGCTTGTTTTTCCGGCCCCGAAATCTCCCGATTGATTTCTTTGGGCATTTTCATCCATTTACCAGGACGAACAGGCAACTCCGGGAATAGGGTAAACGCCATCAACTCTTTTGCTTCTGTCGGCGCTATGATCGGGTCTACCAACAACCTCCCATCGGTAATCGACGGATTAGCAATAACTGGTTCGCTAGCCGCTGACCAGCGTTTTGCCCGGCTTGTTGCATTGGCAGTTTCCATCACATCGACCGGTTGGGAAACTACATACCGGTTGCTCTTCCGGCCAGACACTACTGGCTTTCGGTAATCAACCCGATCAGTTGCCGCCAACTGAGCCTGTTCGCTGGTTGCTAAGCCAGCCTGTTGGGCAATCTGCGTCCGATCGTTGCCGATGCGGGGAACTGCAGTTGTTACCGCAGGCTGGTGTGTTTTCGTCCGATTGGATGGCAGGCGGAACTGATCCCGCTGCCCATCTGGCCTCAGATGCCGATCTTCTGCCGGGATACGCTGCTCCGGTTTTGTTTCCGTAGCATTGCGTTCAAGCGTTCTATCGGGTTGTTCATCGGTTTCCTTGCCCACCGAGCCAGCCAGACGTTTCGGTTCTGGCATGGCTTTAGGGGCTTCCTCCTGTTGTAATGACACCGACTGGGCGGCTTTTGGCGGCCTGGCCTCCGTGGCTGTTAGTAATTGCCCGTTTGCCCGAACAGCGGCATCAGGGCGGGTTTGCTGATAGATATACCAAACACTTCCCATCAAAAGCAACAGCAGAACAGGCAGGCTTCGGGGCAGCCATTTTTTCCAGAAAGCGGCACGATCGCGATCGTCCAGTTGAGCCGTCATGGCTTCCCAGGCTGCCGGTTCGTAGGGTGGCTCAAACTCTTCAGCCGACTTTCTGAAGAGTCCGTCCAATTGATCATCGGTTAGCTCTTGCATACTCGTCGTAGTTCAAATGTTTTAATAACTGACGCAAGTTTTCGCGGGCGCGAGCCAGATTCGACTTCGACGCTCCAACCGAAATACCAAGTTGCGACGCAATTTCGTCGTGTGTAAATCCGTCAATGACGTATAAGTTAAACACCAATCGATAAGCGGGCGACAGCCGTTGAATCAGCCCCATCAACTCTTCATAGGCTAGTTGGCTATAAGCGTCTGTCGATTCCGCTACTGCCGCCTGATCGGCCTGTTCAACATCTTCATGGTAAAAATGCCGAACCTCCTGCCGATAGTGATCAACAGCTGTATTGATCAGGATTCGTCGTAACCACCCCTTAAAGGGCTGGGTTTGTTCGTACTGTTCCAATCGGGTAAAAACCTTCAGGAAACCGTCGTTCAGCACTTCCAGCGCCCCTTCCCGCGTTGGTGCATAACGCAGGCAAATGCTCATGGCATACCCATAAAACTGCCGGTATAGCAGCTCCTGACTACGGCGGCTGTTTCGAAGACAACCGGCGAGCAGTTCAGGTAGAGCGGGTATATTCGATGCGTTCGACAACGGCTATTGATGTAGTTTTTTTAGTTTACAGCCTTTCGTTTGGGGGCTTGCGGCATTTAGCTGTTGGGCGCTACCGGCGAAGAACTATTAACAACTGGCCAAACACCCGGCCGTGGCACACTTACCCCTTTTGTACTTCCCCGCTGCCCCTGGTCGGCCCCGAAATAATAAAGTGGCCAGCCTTTGTAGGTAAGCTGCGTTTTACCAACTGCGGTTATGGTGGTGAAATCGGTTCTGGCCAGCGCCGATGGTATTTCACCAATCGTAGACGACACTTCATAAATCGGCCAGGTAGCATTGTTGCTTAAGTCGGCTTTTGTGTACTTGTTTACATTGTTTTTATCGTTGGCAAAGGCGTAGAGTGTCCGGCCCAGACTATCGGTCAGAAATAATGATTTTCCACTCCCTTCTTTCGTATCAAATGTATAGCTTTTGCCATCATTACCAACAAGTTGACGAGACGCCAGCATGACGGTATAGTTCGATTTGGCCACCATCCAGACATTACCCACGTTTTCGCCCGCTACGTCGCCCGCTTTCGTATCGTTTTTGAAATAATAGAGCGGCCAACCTTTGTAGGTAGTTTGTTTATCACCATCGGCCCGGGTAATGGTGGCAAAATCGCTGGCCTTTAGCCCTGTTCCGAGCGTTAGGTTTTCTTCGTAGTAAACAGGCCATGTTTCCTTGCAGGTGCCTGAACAATTGGACGTACCATCAACATCAGAAGCGAAAAAATAGAGCGTTTTTCCGCCACTACCGGTTAATACGTTCCCCAAAGCGGTTGTGCCCAACGAAACATCGGGTACCGTAGTCGGATTTTCCTCATCTTTACAACTAAGCAGTATTATCCCAAGTAAAGCCATTACTGAAAGCAGACGAACACTGTAAAAGGAAGGTTTCATTCTGTCAACTGTGTTTTTAAATGTAAAAAAAAGAACAGTTGAACCGGTTCAGCCGCCAATACGGCCGGGGAGAAAAAAGGGTTGCGTCTGCAAGGAAAAATAAATGCAAACGCTTCATTTTCTGAGCGAATTCCTGTAAAATTGACCGTAAATAACACCCACTATGACTGATCACGAGCGCATCGATGAATTAGAACGTAAGGTTGCCCTCCTGCAGGCAAAGCAGGAAGAACAAACAATCCGACTCAATCAGGTGGTATCGCGGCTAACCTTTCTGGAAGCCCGGCAATACCGAATCCTGAAAGAACTGGGTATTGAACCAACATCGCTCGAAACGCCAGCTATAGCTCAGGCCGATGCCCAGGAGCTTTTGCGGACAATTCCTGTCCAGCGCTTAAATTAGTCCGATAAAGACAAGCCATCGATGGCACATAGACTTTACCGGCTCGGTTGCACGTTATAGTCCCATATGAAATCCGCTTCCTTGCGTACACTTGGTATCATTGCGGCCCTGGTGGCCATCAATATCTTATCTGCATTCGTCTTTTTCCGGCTCGATCTGACCCAGGAAAAACGCTATACGTTATCAGAAGCTACCCAAAATCTACTCGCCGACTTACCCGACGATGTTCACGTTGATGTATACCTGACCGGCGACCTCCCTCCTGCTTTCAAACGGCTCGAAAATGCTACCCGCGAAACACTCGATGAATTTCAGGCGGTTGCGGGTCGAAAGATTACTTACCGAACAATTGACCCCGATCGGATTACGAACGTTGACGAGAAAAATAAACTCATCGATAAACTTCAGCAAAAGGGCCTCCTACCAACCAACCTGGTTGCCAGTGAAGGCGGAAAACGAACCGAAAAACTGGTTTTTCCGGGCGTTGTCGTTTCATATAAGGGCAAAGACACCGGTGTGTTGCTTCTGAAAGGAAATAAAGCAGCCTCAAAAGAAGAACAGTTGAATCAGTCTTATGAAGGAGTTGAATTTCAACTGGCTTCGGCCATTCGAAAACTGACCCAGACCAAAGAGAATCGTCGCCGTGTGGGGTTGCTTATGCATACACAGGTGCCCCCTTCCCGTTTTGCCGATCTGTTGGCATCAGTACAGGAAAATTATGATCTGTTTTTTATCGACATGACCAAACCAGGCCCAATTACGGGTCTCGATGCCGTGTTGGTTATGAAACCCGATCAGCCTTTTTCGGAAGACGACATTTTTAAACTCGATCAGTTTGTTGTTAACGGTGGGCGTGCCCTGTTTTTTGTAGATGGCCAACGGATCGATAGTGTCAGCAATGAGGGTACCTATGCGCAACCACTCAACCTCGGCCTCGACGATCTGTTTTTCCGCTGGGGTGTTCGCATCAATCGCGATGTGGTAAAGGATCTGTATTGTGCTCCTATTCCGCTCAATGTCGGTAACCTCGGCGACAAGCCCAACATTCAACCAATTCCCTGGCGTTTTTTCCCGATCCTGAACAACTTTGGCACGTCGGGGAACCCAATTGTCCGTAATCTGGATGGGATTCTGGGGCGATTTGTCAGTACACTCGACACGGTTCGGTCGACAGGTATTCAGAAAACGCCACTCCTGCTTACATCGGCTTATACCAAAATTGTGCAGGTGCCAGCCCTGATTTCCTATAACGAAGCGCGTCAGCAGCCCGATCCTAAAACCTATAATGACGGCTCCCGAATGGTTGGCTGCCTGTTGGAAGGAACATTCAAATCGCTGTTTGCCAACCGCATTCTACCCAACGACCCTCGTGCCAGTGGTTTCCGAACCGAAGGCGAGCCATCGCGGGTGCTGGTCTGCTCCGATGGCGACCTGGTGCTTAACGATGTCGATTTCAAGCGCGGTGTACCTTATCCGCTTGGCTATGACCGATTTACAGGTACGATGTATGCCAATAAGGATTTTGTCCTAAACGCGATTGATTATCTGGTTGATCCAAACGGCGTAATTGCGGCCCGCGCCCGTACGGTTACGCTTCGCCCGCTCGACAAAATTCGGATTAACGAGAACCGAACAGGCTGGCAAATACTCAATCTGATTGGGCCACTGGTCCTGATTGGTCTGATTGGTGTTGTCTGGCAACTAGCCCGACGCCGGAAGTTTGCCCGCTAAACCCCTTATTCGACCGAAAACTTAATAAGCCATTCGGCTACGGTAGCCCCGCTCAGATTCAGTACCAGATTAGGAAAAATTCCCAATGCCAGGGTCATCAGCCCCAATGGAATCAGCATGAGTTTTTCGCGGGCTGTCAGATCATCCAATATGGTGGCCGGGCCTGAATGGTTCTCGAAAGGACGTATCCAGGTTGGGCCAAAAAACATGCGCTGAAGTGTCCAGAGAAAATAACCGGCCGCCAGCAGGATACCCGTTGTTGAAACAGCCGTCAGCCAGCCGGGTATCCATTGCGACTGAAAACTACCCATTAGTGTAAACAACTCGCCCACAAAGCCCGAAAACCCGGGCAGCCCAAGCGACCCAAAAAAGGCTACAGCCGTCAACAGAGTATACTGCGGCATCGGCTGCAAAAGTCCCCGATACGAATCGATCCGACGGTCGTGGGTGCGATCGTACAGAACCCCAACCAGGAGAAACAACATAGCCGATAAAACGCCGTGGCTAACCATCTGATAAATAGCACCATTAACACCTTCGGCCGTTAGTGAGGCCACGCCCAGCAGCACAAATCCCATGTGCGATACGGACGAATAAGCGATCAGCTTTTTCACATCGGTCTGAGCCAGCGCATTCAGCCCACCATACACAATTGATAGCGTGCCCAGCGCGGCCAGGGTTTGTGCATACTCAGCGGCCCCATCAGGAAAAAAATTCCAGACAATCCGCAGGAAACCATAGCCGCCAATTTTCAGCAACACTCCCGCCAGTACCACCGAAACGGGCGTTGGCGCTTCAACGTGGGCATCGGGCAGCCAGGTATGCAAAGGCACTATTGGCAATTTAATGGCAAACCCAATGAATACGGCCCAAAACGCCAGCATACGAGCCGGAAGCCCCATAATGATTGGTTCGGCCGATGGATTCAGAAAAGCATCGGGCAGGTAGTTGCCACCATCGGCCAGGTAGCGCATGTCGAAGGTATGTACAATCTGAGCCGAATTCAATTGACCGTTCTGGAGGTAAGTCTGCACCACCCGAACCATATCGTCGGTCATATCCGACACATCGGGAACCAGACCCGCCACCACTGCCGTACTGACGGGGTCCATAACGGATAGATATAACCCAATCATTACCAGCAAAATCAGCAAAGAGCCCAGCAGCGTATACAGAAAAAACTTAATAGATGCATACTCCCGGCGCGGCCCGCCCCACAACCCAATGAGAAAATACATGGGTAGGAGCATGAACTCGAAAAACAGGAAAAACAGGAAGAAATCGAGCGCTACGAAACACCCCATAATAGTCCCCGTCAGCAGCAGGTAGAGCGAATAATAGGCTTTCAGCCGGTGGGTCATCGTCCACGATGAGATAACCCCAATGAGCATAACCACCGCCGACAACACAACCAATGGCAGGCTAAACCCATCGACGCCTACCAGGTAATCGATCGAAGCAACGCCCAGATTGCCCAGCGACAATGTAATCCAGTCGGCCTGTTCGAGTAGTTGATACCCCGAAATCGTTTTGTCGAACGACACATAGGCTGCACCTGCCAGAATCAGCTCAATCAGCGTTATCACTAACGCAAATAGTCGAATTTGAGATTTCAGGCTATCTGGCAGCAGCGCCACTACCAGCGAGCCCAGCAACGGAAGAAAAATAAGTAACGAAAGAATCATACCTGACGAGGCCACTGGCCACGATTTATATTTCTGATGACAGGGGGTATACCTGCCTCATAAAAGCCACCAAAGTACCACCAATAAGCCAACAACGGCAGCTGTGATATACGACTGCACACGACCGTTTTGCACCGAACGGCTCAGATTACCTACCTGCCCGGTTAACCAGGCCAGGCCATTCACAAGACCATCGACACCAAACCGATCGAAGGCGGATGTTAATTGCGCCAGTACAACCGTCGAAATACCTGCGCCATTCACAGCGCCATCGACTATGCGCTGATCGGCCCGGTTAAGCAGCGAAGTCAGTTTAAGCGTTGGATTAATGATCAAATGGTGATAAAGTGTATCGAGGTAGCCGTATTCCTGCGATAGCCGAACATAGCTACTGGTTTGGTTTGGTTCATGCATACGAAATCCATACCAGCCGCCCGCCAGCACCAGCCCAACAGAAACCGGCGCCAGCCACCAGTGAGCCGGTTCGTCAGTAATGGGAATCAGGCTAAAAAACCAGCCCTCCTGCGCCGAAAATGGATTTAGTGAAAACCAGAACCAGAACGACAGGACCGCCAGCACAAGAATAGGACCACGCATAAGCCAGTCCGCTTCATGTACCTGATAGGCCAGTACATTTTCGTTGCGGTAACGACCCCAAAAAACCAATCGCCATTGCCGGGCCATATACAAAGCCGTCAACACCGACGACAGCAACAGAACTACTGGTATCAGGTACGATAAGCCACCGCCCTGTTCGGCCGACCAGTTGAAGGCTCCACCAATAATGGTTTCTTTCGATAAAAACCCCGACAGAAATGGAACGCCCGCCAACGCAGCCGCACAAATAGTATATCCGATGAAGGTAGCAGGCAGCACTTTCCGTAGCCCCCCCATGTGGCGCATATCCTGCGTATCGACGGCATGAATGACGGCTCCGGCACTTAAAAAAAGCCCTGCCTTAAAGAAAGCGTGTGTAAACAGATGAAACATAGCCCCACCAACATTTCCGGTTCCCATGCCGACAACCATAAGCCCCAGTTGCGATATGGTCGAGAATGCCAGTACTTTTTTGATGTCGGTCTGAAAAACGGCAGAATAACCGCCCCAAATAGTTGTAATGGCCCCCGTTAACGCAATGACAACTAAGGCATCAGGCGATAGCAATGGATGGATTCGAGCCAGCAGGAAAATGCCAGCCGCCACCATGGTAGCGGCATGAAGTAGTGCCGACACGGGGGTAGGCCCTTCCATGGCATCGGGCAGCCAGGTTAGCAATGGGAACTGCGCCGATTTGCCTACGCATCCCATAAAGAGGCATAAACCCAGTGTGGTTGGTAAAGCGACCGGAGCACTACTCGTGGTCAACTGATCAAATTCGAGAGTATCGAAGTAATAATATGTCAGAAAAATACCGAGCAGAAAGCCAATGTCGCCAACGCGGTTCATAAGGAAGGCCTTTTGAGCAGCCTTCGAGGCAGCAGGTCGCTCAGCGTAAAAGCCAATCAGCAGAAACGACGCCAGCCCCACCAACTCCCAGAAAGCGTACATCACCAGCAAATTACCCGCCAGCACAATGCCCAGCATGGCCCCAACGAACAGTTGCAGATACGAAAAATAACGGGATAACTTCGGTTCGTTGTGCAGATAGGAGAGCGAATAAATCTGCACCAGTAAGGCCACAAAATGAACCAGCACCAGCATAAGCCCGGCCAGCGTGTCAATCCGAAAACTGGCCCCGAATGACACACCCGATAGGGTTGCCCAGGCAGTCCGCAACGCAACGGGTTGTTCGGGCAGTTGCATAACTAACGCTATCGACAAGGCTAACCCAATGCCCGTTAATGCCACTGCCACTTTTCCTGCAAACTGCCGGTTTATGCCTGCCACCCCCACAAATCCAACAAACGGCAGAATCAGCAAGGTAGCAATCAGTCCAGAAAACAGTGGGGAAGTTGTGTCGGGCATTTAGAAACGGTCTGAATTGGCCGCAAATATCCCGATTCTAAAGAAGGTAAACAAACTGTAGCTAAGCTGTTTTCAACTAAGTCGTTTGTAGCATTCAGATACGAGTTAGTGGATACTGGAGGTTAGCGTTATTCATTGCCTAATTTCCAGTATCCAGACTCGCTCTATCTTAATGTTTCATTTCATTCAACTCATCGAGTTGTACGGTACGAAAATGGCGATATACCTGCAACACGATAGCCAATGCCACCGCCGACTCGGCAGCCGCCACCACCATCACAAACAGGCTCATTACCTGCCCCTGCAATCGGTCGGGGTCATACTGACTAAACGCCACCAGATTGATATTGACAGCATTGAACATCAGTTCGATACCCATAAGTACCACAATGGCATGTCGCTTAAGCAACACCACTGCCAGACCAATGGCAAACAAGGCCGCACCAACAATCAGAAATAGGTGGCTATTAACAGGTTCCAACTAGTTTTCGGGTTAGAGTTTTCCGTTTTCAACGGTCCGCCGTTGCGGTGCTTCGTCAAAGCAAGGCCCCAGCAAATGGAGTACTGAAAACGGAAATCTTTTTTCTATACATCGCACAGCAGAACGGCTTCTTTGAGGCTCGTTAGCGGATCGCGTTTGGGAATAAATTCCTGCGCTACGTATCCTTTGAAGCCCGTATCGACAATAGCTTTCATAATAGCCGGGTAATTTAGCTCCTGAGTTTCGTCGATCTCATTACGGCCAGGATTACCGCCCGTGTGGTAATGACCAATGTATTTACTGTTTTCCCGGATGGTGCGAATAATGTCGCCTTCCATGATCTGCATATGATAGATATCGTAGAGCAGTTTGAAATTGTCTGAACCTACGCGTTTGCAGAGTTCTACACCCCAGGCTGTATGGTCGCACATATAGTCTTTATGATCGACTTTGCTATTGAGCAACTCCATGATCATGGTAATGCCGTGTTTTTCGGCACTGGGCATCAATCGTTTCAGGCCAACGGCACAGTTTTCTAACCCCTCCTCATTGCTCATGCCACGGCGGTTGCCCGAAAAACAAATCACGGTGTTGAGGCCAGCCGCTTTCAGTTTCGGGAAAATAGCTTCGTAGCTGGCAACCAGTTCATCATGAAATTTCGGGTTGTTAAAGCCATCGGGAATCCCTTTTCCGGCTCCCTGCGGCAGAGCTGATGTCAGGCCGTATTTTTTCAACACGGGCCACTCATCGGGGTTGGTCAGATCAATTGACGCGATACCCATTTCTTTAGCGGCCTTGCAGAGATCGTCGAGCGGAATTTTGCTGTAACACCACCGGCATACCGAGTGATTAATACGCCCCTTCAGTTGAGGAGCGGCAACATTGGTCTGAGTCATAGAACCAGCTAACGAATCAGTTAACGACAGCGCCAATGCACTGCCAGTTAAGGTTTTTAGGGCTTTCCGGCGGGAAGACATAGTCAGTTTTCGGTTTAGGGTTATATCGGTTTACGGTTTATGGTTTACGGTTGCTTCGCCGGATAGAGCTATACTGCTGCGGAGCTACCGTAAACCGAATACCATAAACCTTCTTACAATTCGCGGATTCGGATGTTGCGAAACCACACTTTATTGCCATGATCCTGTAACGCAATATGGCCGGTAGTATATTTACCAAAGCCTTCCCAGCCCTTAAACTTGCTCTCGGATACCATTTTGTCCCATTCGGGGCCACTGGTTGGATATTCGGCGGTTTTTTTACCATTCAGGTACTGTTCTGCCTTACCGTTGCGAATAATTAAACGAGCTTTATTCCATTCGCCAGCGGGTTTGGCCGCGTTTGGTGTAACGGGCTTTTGCAAATCGTAAAGCGCACCTGCCGTACGGTTCCCATCGCGTCCCTGTTTAGCATCGGGGTGGCGTTCGTTGTCGAGCACCTGCATTTCGGGGCCTGTCTGATAGGTCGCTTTAAATTGTGGATCTTCGTGAACGTGGTAAATGATACCACTGTTGCCCCCTTCGGCAATTTTCCATTCCAGTTCCAGTTCAAAGTCGCCGTATTCTTTATCCGTGACGAGGTCGCCAGCGCCACCCTGCTTCAGATGAATAGCTCCATCGTCAACGGTCCACTTATCCGAAACCGGCTCGCCAGATTTCAGGTAAATATGCCAGCCTTTCAGGTCTTTGCCATCGAAAAGGCTTTCCCATTTTCCTTTTTTAGGTTTAGGAAGATGTTCGGCCTGTCCGTTGAGAGTTAGCGCAAGGGCCAGTAAACCGGCTACAGATAAGCGCAGATAGTTCATGATAAACAAGTTGTTAGAATTTTAAAAACACACTACTAACGAGAAAAAAGCAAGTTATTAGCTCAGTACCAGCCAGTGGCTGTTGGCTCTAAGACGCTAGATCATTATTTATGCTACAGCAGCATCTACTATCTTTTGTCCAACGTCTACTGTCTCAAGTCTTTGGCTCCATATTGAGATTTGTAGTCTGCAATACACAAAGGCATACTAAGCCCAAAAATACCTCAACCGTTGCGAACAATCTCTTCCAGAAAAGCCCGAAACTTATCAGCAAACTCCGGACGCTTCAGCGCAAACTCGACCGTCGTTTTCAGAAAATCGAGTTTATTGCCAATGTCATGACGTTTGCCTTCGATCCGGTGTGCATACAGGTTTTCGCGCTTGAGCAGGAGCAGCAAGGCATCGGTAAGCTGAATTTCGTTGTTTTTACCCACCGGTGTTTGATCGAGCATCGTAAAAATTTCGGGCGTCAGCACATAGCGTCCGGCAATGGCCAGATTCGACGGTGCTTCGCTGATAGCCGGTTTTTCTACTAATGTATCGAGTTCAAGAATCCGGTCGCTCAGCGAGTTCCCCCCCACAATTCCGTACCGATTAACTTTGTCGTGCGGCACTTCTTCAACTGCAATCACCGAACAGCCATATTGCTCATAGGTGTCGACCAATTGCTGCGTAACTGGAATTACCGAATCCATAATGGTATCGCCCAGCAATACCGCAAAAGCCTCATTACCAACGTGCTGCCTGGCATACCGGATAGCATCGCCCAGTCCGTTCAGTTCGCGCTGGCGAACGTAGTGCAAATTGGCCATATCCGACAGTCGACGCATTTCATCCAGCAACAACTGATCTTCCTTTTCTTCGAGTCGATTTTCGAGTTCGAAGTTCCGGTCGAAGTGATCTTCGATGGCTCGTTTGCCTTTGCCTGTAATAATCAGAATGTCTTCAATACCTGAATCAACCGCTTCCTGAACGACATATTGAATCGTAGGCCGGTCAATGATAGGCAGCATTTCTTTAGGTTGAGCCTTGGTGGCAGGCAGAAACCGGGTTCCTAGTCCGGCAGCGGGAATAACGGCTTTTTTGATCATTTTTTGCAAGGGGCAAGGGGCGAAGGGCTTAGGGCAGGAGATACCCCATGCCCTAAGCCCTTCGCTATACAACATATGGCTTTATAACGCGGGCATTAATTTTTCTGAGTTCAACAAAGAGCCGGTTCAGCATGGCATCGTCGCGATATAACCCGATGATTGACCCACCCGAACCCGTAAACGACGCCGATGCACCACAGACCCGTGCCGTTTCGATCAGACTACGGTTCCGGTCGCTGATGCTATAGATTTGTGCCCGCAGATCGAAATTTCGGTTAACAAGTTCGTTCAGGAGTTTGGTATCCTGCCTTTGCAAGGCATCGCGGCCTTCGCGGGCTACATTGGCAATAGCAGCCATTGTGTCGACAACGAGAGGTTCGCCTTTCAGCCAGCGCGACCGTATATCGTTATGCACCCGCCCCGACTGCTTTCCCAGATCGGTGTTGTAGGCAATATACAGTTTCGGAAGTAGCTGAGAATCTATTGGCTCATACTGCCCATATCCCTGCCGGGCCATGGTTTCCCGATCGAAGTCCATATATACGCAACCTTCGTAGCACTGAATAACACGGTCCTGCAAACCAGCCGTAATACCTAGCTCATCGGTTTCGGTAGCAAGCACCAGATTGGGCAAAATTGGCTGCGGAATCTCCACACTATAGAATTGCATCAGTGCCCGAAACGTAGCAACAATGATAGCACTAGACCCCGACAGCCCCACCTGACGCGGAATGGATGTGCTATACCGGATCGAAAAATTCTGATTAGGTAACCGGATCTGCTCCTGTTCACAATATTCAGCGAATTTCTTGATGGCTGCTTTCAGGAGCGGCACACCGCCATGATAGCCAAGCGTACTAACGGCATCGCGCAAATGATGCAGGCTTCGGAATATATTCGTATCCTGCGGTTGCGCTTCAATAGTCAATTCCGGCGATTGATAAAGCGTAACGGACGCTCCGAAGTTGCGAACAGAAATGGCAATGGTTTTACCATAAAAGCCATCAGACGGGTTGCCAAACAGGCCCGCCCGGGCATAGGCACGGGTTTCGATAAGCAAAACGTTAACTACGGACTTCTTGTCCGGTGGCTGAGTTGATTGAAAAGCAAGTTTACGAAAGAATTCCGTTCATAACCGCTATATAACCGTTTCGGCCAGTAATAAAAAGAGCGATCGGTTATTTACCAATCGCTCCCTTATCTGAATATGAACCAACTAGAAGTTACTGCGCCGAATTCTTGTCTTTGCCTTCGTATCCTATATGGTGCGGATCATACCCCTCATTTGGGTTATCGCCCTCTTCAAGGTAGGTTGCATCGGCCCGGTGAAATAGCGCATCGTCAGATGGGTTTTCGGCCACCTCACTCAGCTTACCAGCGGCCTCATCGCTCATCATTTTTCCTTTAGGCTGATTATAGTCGGTAAACGATTCAGGTTCTACATCCCACTCTTCGTCTGTACCCAAGTGCTCGCCTTTCGGTTCGCCCGTACGCCCAACGCCCAGGTTGGCCTCACGCGTATCGTGTGTCATCTGCATGTTTTCGGTGTCCATGTCCATACCCGATGTTGCATTATCGTATGAATTCGTTCCGACACCTTCCGACTCACGGCCAAAATCAGAGTCGCCGTGTTGGTTAGGGTCTTTCGAATAAAACTCAGCATCAACTTTATCTGGATCGAATGGTGATGTCGTAGCCATAACGTTAAGTGTTGTTTCCGATATAACCCAAAAATAGAGCGAGTTGTTTAGGGCGGGGGCTTCGCGCGGGGGTTGCGGGGGATGGCGGGGAGAGCAGGGCTAGAAAACGCTACCAGGCAATCCCTGCTCCCCCCGCTATCCCCTGCTTTTTACCAGTTCCGCCACCAGTTGATCGTTTGTTTGCTGCAAGAGGGCCATACGTTCGTTTAGCTGAAACAGCAAAAACTCCACGTTCCGCAAACGCTCTTCTGTGGTGATAGCGGCCGACGGCGAATTAAGGGTTTTAAACATCATACCTTCTCCCCGCAACAACCAATCGCCATTGACCTGCGGATAAGCCAGCAAGATTTTTTCCAGCGTATCGTAGCGGGGCTTCAGCCGTCCGTGCAAAATATGATACACTTTTTCGCCACGACGTTCACCCAATTGACGGGCAAACTCCAGCACGCTAACATTGAGCGAATCAATTAATTGCTGCAAACGAATATGGATCATGGGCAAAGAAAGAAAAAAGAAAAAGAGACTAAGCCGCGAAAAGAAAGTCGGAAAATAACCAGCAGGTCAGGAATCTATTCACCAGGCGCTTATTGCCTTCTCAAATCGCTTAACGTCCCCAATTTTACAGTATAATGTGTAAAATTGACACCCAATATTGACGAAACGGGTTTGCTTTTTACGCAAAACTGTGTAATTTTAAGTCAGTAAACACCCCCTGAGAAAAGGCAAAAGGGACCGCAATATGGGCCCCCTGCTTGAACAGTAAACAACAAATACTAATGAACACACAAAACAAAAACCAAATCGAGACAATTCAAAGCGGTACCCCCCCTAAACCGTATGAAAAGATTCACGAACTTACTGGAGAAGTCGTCAGTAGCGGGGCCGCCCGGCGGTACAAATATCTGGAAGGTCACCCTCGTCAGTATCGCTTTGATGCCAAAGAAGGTGTGTTCAATATCAACGGTACCGAGAAGTTAGGACGGACGCTTACCTTCCAACCCATTGCCTGGCGCATATTCACCGACAACATCCTGAATATGGGTACTAAAAACTGGGCGGAAATTTTCTTTATCGACGATAAAAACTGCGTGTCGGCGGTGCTTTTCCACGGCTATTCAGTCGATAATATTTTCCGGCTGATCGAACCTCTGTATTACGACGATCTGACGCTGGCCGACGTGGTGATTACGGCTGTTGCGGAGAAAAAGGAAAACGCCAAAATCCAGCCTAAAGGGGTGTATTACATCGCTACATTCTCCTATAAAATGGGCGACGTTGAGCAGACCAACGAACTGAAGCAGTTTGCGCACGAGGTAAAAATATTTCGGCAGGAAACGCTCACCGACATTGCTAACATCAAAACGGCAATGAACTACTACAATCCGTTCGCTAATCTTGCCGATGAACCCGAATTGCTGTCGGCAGGCCAGTTGTAGTCAGTCAATACACACCAGTAAGCTGAACAGGCGATCGAAAAACATTCGGCCCGCCTGTTCAGCTTATGCAATCTATTCTGTTGAATGCTCTCACAACCAATTATAACCACACGCCAGCCACTGCTGACCTCTGGCGACGATTATCGGATGCTTCCCCGCGTATCAAATTCAGATCTGACTCGCCTGAAAGAAGAGCATCTGGGCTATTGGTCGGTGCCATCGGCTCGGTTTATTTCCGAAAAAACCAAAGTATTTGGCCGGGCTTTTCATCAGCATTTACTCGAACCGGAGTCGGTAGGAACGGTGCTGGAGCAATTACTTCCCGATCTGACACCCGGCCTGACCAATGCAACAACCGACGAACTGGCTCCTGCTCAGGCCGAACAACTTCATACGCTTATGCGTACGATTCGGCAGGACGCTTTTTGCCGTCGGTATCTGCGGATGTCCGAACGGGAGCGGGTAGTTTTGTTTACAGAACCCAATACGGGAGTAGCCTGTAAGGCCCGGCTCGATATGGTCTATACTAGTCCTAAACGCCGAAATGCGCTGATTATCGACATTAAAACCACGTCGGCGCGTACGCAGTCGCAGTTTCTGGAATCGTGCTACACCTACGATTACGATCGGCAGGCCGCTTTTTATCTCGATAGTCTACGGTATGCCGACACGCGCCATGGCGAGCCAGCCGAATGGGGCACTACCCAACACTTTCGGTTTGTTTTTATCGGCATCATGAAACAACGTCCACACCGACTTTTTGCGGTAGATGCTACGTCGATTCCCGGATTTGTTGACTACGGCCGGAAAAAATACCGCTTCTGGCTCCGCAAATGGCGTGAAGAACACGAAATGCCAGCTAAACCTATGGCTGGCTGGAGCCTGAGTGCCTGAAACACCCGATAAACCAACAGCCGCTATGAACGCGTCAATAATAAACCTAAGTCCTACACCGCTCCGCTTCGACTGGGGTACCGATGGACTTGTGCTGTGGATTGAAGAACTCGACAGTACCGACAGCCTGTCGGGGCAGATGGATGAAGTTATGGACCGAATTGCATTTGCCATCGAACTGCAAACCGGCTGGGACCACCGAACCGATAGCGATACATTGCATCCACTCTATGGCTACCGGCTCCTGCTGCGCGATGCATCGGGCCGCTGGAATGCCGTCAGAACCGACGAAACAGGGCATTTTGCTGAACTCATTCCCCTCGAAGAGCTGGATTACGAACTGGCTTATGAGAAAGTAATGTGGCTTGATTAGTCGCTTTTTTTCTTTCAATAAGCTATTCAGATTCCTCATCAATAGAGCCGGATACTAAAAACCGGCTCTATTTGTACCAATAAGTCTATCTTTACCTCTAACACGTCTACACTTCTCCATAAATATGGTCAGAACCTTAACCATCCACGACGAAACTGCGCTGGGCAAAGTCCTCAATTCATATCAGCTACCGATACTGCAGGAGGTCCTAACCGTTGCCGAGCTTATTCGCCTGCGCGTTGAACACGAAGTAGCCGACTACAACCAACGACTACCCGAAACGTTCCAGGCACTTGTGCAGCCTACTGGTGCTGAGCGCGTGCTAAATGGCTACCAAATCCGCAGCAAGCGATTAATTGACTCAGAAAAACAGGTGTATATTGCGCTGGATGCCTTTCAGAAAAATGGCTTCTTTATTCTGATTGGCAATCATCAGGCCGAAACTCTGGACGAGTTAGTTTCTCTTACCAACAACACTACCATAAGTTTCATAAAGCTGACGCCACTGATTGGCGGCTGATTTCTTCGATTCCACCATGAGCCTTATCAATAAACTTTCGTCGTTGTTTACTAAATCCGACGACAAATCGACTATTGTCCAGCCAATACTTGATCAGTTTAAACACATCAATACGCTTGACTGGAAAGCCCGAACGGAACAGAAAAAAGAACTCACGGATTCGATCAAAGCAAAGGATGCTCAATTCAAATATGATTTTACGTATACGCTTATTCGCGATTACGACTTCGGCAAACTCACCAGCGTCTGGGAAATCAGCGAATTGCTAACCGCTCTCCACCGATCTACTGTCGTTCAATCAGAACAGGAGTTTATTGATCTGCTCACGGTTATCCATAAGGCACTTCAACAAGGCAGAGCCAATATTGGCAATATCCCTATTCTGCTCATTCTAAAACAATTTCAGCGATTTTCGACTAAGCAGCCATTAGCGCCAGCAACTACCGACTACCTCAGGCAACTGCTCAATACCAATGAGTTCACAACAGTTCCCGATTACCTGACGAAAGACGCAGACAAGATCAAAATGGCTCTTCAGGAGCTAGTCTATCAGGGGACAGGTACAGGCGCAAATCCACCGGTGATTCTGGATGATAGCGACCATTTCGGACTGATTATCAACCAGATCGTTCAGCAAACCACAGCAGCGCAGCGCAATATTCTCTACGGCTTACTAGCTCATTGCAAAAAGGCATCAGGCGCCAAACCATCGGGCAAGTTCATTGACGAAGCCTGTAAGCTTTACATACAACTGGGCGAACCGGCAACCTATATCAACATTGCAAAGCATTGGCTGGATGGTTTTAAACAAACGGAGACCCGCACCGAAACGCATACCAGCACCTACAACAACACAGAATATACCTACACGACCAACACATTTCTGCATGAACTGAATACAATCATTGCCAAGGGAATCGTCTGGTCGCTAACGAATCTCACAGAACATGATCCTGAACTGGTAAAGCTGATGGGAACAATTGCTGAGAAAAGCTATCAGAAGATTCCTGGCCAGGGTCCGGCAGCGGCCAGCGTTGGCAATGCCTGCTTATACGTGTTGGCACAATCGGGGATAGCAGGTGTAGGCCAACTGTCGCGATTGAAACTGCGCATCAAACAGGCCAGCACGCAGGACCTCATTGAAAAATACATCCAGAATGTTTCCGCACAACTAGGTGTAAGCCCAGACGAGATCGAAGACATGGCCGTTTCTGATTATGGCCTTGTCGATGGCACCTTAACCAAGTCGTTCGGCGATTATAAGGCAATGATCACAATCGTTGGCGTTGGTAAAATCGACATACAGTGGCAGAAAACCGGTGGAACGCCGTTAAAATCGGAACCAGCCGCTGTTAAGAAAGACTTTACTGCCGAACTGAAAGCCCTGAAAAGCACGGTTGCCGACATTGCTAAAAATACAACCGCCCAGCGCAACCGGCTGGACCGATCGCTGATTCTGAACCGTAGATGGACATGGAGCCAATTCAAGACGTATTATGCTGAGCACGGCCTAATGAGTTTTCTAACCAGACAATTGATCTGGATAGCGGAGAAAGACGGGCAAAGTGTCGATATGGTGTACCAGAATGGCACCTGGACCGATCAGCAGGGTGCAGAAATTGATGGGCTCGATACTAACACAACAATTCGCCTATGGCATCCGGTTGGCCAGTCGGTCGAAAACGTGCTGGCCTGGCGCGATTTTTTCACCAGTAAAGAAATTCGGCAACCGCTAAAACAGGCATTCCGAGAAGTATATCTGCTCACCGAAGCCGAACTCAAAACACGCATGTATAGCAACCGCATGGCGGCTCATATTCTGAAGCAACATCAGTTCAATACACTGGCCAAAGGGAGAGGCTGGCGGTATAGTCTGCTGGGGGCTTACGACAAAGGGTATGAAAGCGAAAAAGCGGTTATCGATCTGCCAGCGTATGATTTAAAGGCCGAATTCTGGGTCAGCGAAGTGTATGCCGACGGTGCCTGGAACGACACCGGCATTTACCTCTACGTGTCAACCGATCAGGTTCGTTTCACCCGGCCAAACAATAACGACCCCCTCTCTCTCATCGACATTCCACCCCTCGTGTTTTCTGAAATCATGCGCGATGTCGACCTGTTTGTGGGTGTAGCCAGTGTTGGCAACGATCCGAACTGGCGCGATGAAGGATTGGCGCAGTATCGAACCTACTGGGAATCGTACTCATTTGGCGATTTGGGCGAACTGGCCAAAACACGAAAACAAGCCGTTGAACGGTTGCTACCACGGCTGAAAATTGCGCGGGTAGCAACCGTTCGTGACAAATTTTTAGTGGTAAGGGGTAAGCTTCGCACCTATAAAATTCACCTCGGTAGCGGTAATATTCTGATGGAGCCTAATGATCAGTATCTCTGCATTGTTCCCGACCGGAGTTCTGATAAGGCAACAACAAACGTTTTTTTACCATTTGAGGGTGATACGATGCTGTCAATCATTCTGAGTAAAGCGTTTTTGCTGGCCGACGACGACAAAATCACTGATCCATCCATTACGTGGCAAATCGGCAAGCCGTGAGGAGACTTATTTAATGAAGTCATGCAACTAAGTTGGCCCGGTTTGCATCTTTACCCAAAACCAGTTTCAAAAGCATATCATGAAACGTTCATGCTCGCACAAGCACCTCCAAGGCATGAACACGCTGTTTCTAAACGCCCCTTTGGGGTTGGGGGGCTTTCTACGCATCATGAAAACACTCATTACCGCTCTTCTGCTAACAGTTGTTGCGCTGGCACCTACGCTGGCTCAGAAAACTGTAGATGCCAAAGAAATCATCGCAAAAATCAATCGTAAAGAATCCGTCTCCTATCAGAACGTTACGATCAACGGCGACCTCGACCTGACCGATCTGGCCAACCGTCGGGAAGTAAAAGAAGGAAGCTGGAAAGGCGACTCGCGCGAATTCCGAAGCACCGTCGAAGCACCGATTTCCTTCAAAAACTGCCAGTTTAAAGGCAAAGTCCTGGCCTACTATACCGAAGATCAGGAACGCAAACTCCTCAAAACCAGCAATACGGTTTATAATGCCGATTTCAACGAAGCCGTAACGTTCGAAGACTGTACCTTTGATGATGATGCTGCTTTCAAGTATTCTCACTTTGACCAGCGAGCCATTTTCACCAATAATACTTTCCGCGAAACGGCTCTGTTCAAATATACCAGGTTCCAGAACGATGCCGATTTCAGCGGTTCGACTTTCAGAGGCTATGCCGATTTCAAATACACAAAATTCAACGAATCGTCGGCTTTTCAGAAAGTAGCTTTCGAGCGCTACGCCGACTTCAAATACACAAAATTTGACGAGCGTGTCGATTTCAGCAAAGCGCGTTTCAATGGTAATGCCGATTTCAAATATACGCACCTGCCTCGTGGTACCAGCTTCGATGATGCCCGTTTTGAAGGGTCAACCGATTTCAAATATACCACCCTCGACGGTCGCCGTTTTTCGCCCGGCAGTCGCTAAACAATACCTACATAAGTAGGCCGAAGGGGTAGTTGAGGAAACAGGGCAGACCTCGGCTACCCCTTCGGCCTGCTTAACCAATTCAGGCAATTGTGCGTTTATCAAAACAGTACACCAATTACGCAACGTTTTGAAACGCACATCAAAAATTCTGATCGTTCTGGCCGTCCTGCTGGTTACTGCCCGCCTGTTGCTGCCTTACTTTGTGTTACGATATGTCAACAAAACGCTGGCCGATATGGGCGACTACACGGGCC
The DNA here is from genome assembly GCF_037201965.1 of Spirosoma sp. SC4-14. Taxonomy (NCBI): domain Bacteria; kingdom Pseudomonadati; phylum Bacteroidota; class Cytophagia; order Cytophagales; family Cytophagaceae; genus Spirosoma; species Spirosoma sp. SC4-14. The sequence continues at coordinate 7,129,364 of NZ_CP147518.1, forward strand.
ATGTCGATGATATTGACATTCAACTAATCCGGGGAGCTTATCAAATAGATGATATGCGCATTCGGAAAATCAATGGCAACATTAAAGAGCCTTTCCTGTACATTCCTAAAACCGACCTTTCGGTCGAATGGAAATCCTTGTTTCGGGGCCGACTGGTGAGCGAGGTCGAGTGCTACGACCCGATTATCAATTTTGCGTTCAGCGAAAACGAAGCCAATAACCAAACCGGTGCCGAGGTCGACTGGACAGCCTATCTGAAAAAACTGCTTCCAATCAACATTAACCGCTTTGCCGTTATCGACGGAACGGTCAATTTAACAAGTCTCATCACACAGCCTCGTGCCGATTTGTCGCTCAAACAGTTTCAGGGCGAAATTCGCAACATTCGGAACGTTGAAGATAAGAACCAGAAATTGCCTTCGCCGGTAGTCGCTACGGGCAATGTTCCGGGCTATGGGGGCACTATGGCCTTCAGCGCCAATATGAACTTACTGAAACTAGTACCCGACTTCGACTACAATCTCCGCTTCAACGATATGCAACTGGTCAAGCTCAATCCGCTGGCCCGCGAATATGCCAACTTAGACTTTGAACGGGGCACGGTGAGTATTTATAGCGAGATGGCTATGTACGACAGCAAACTGAATGGCTATCTGAAACCGCTCACCAAGGGAATGAAAATTTTCGATCTGAATGAGCACGATCACCGATCAGTTGGGCAGTTTTTTACCGAACTGATTGCCCAGGCCGGAACAGCCGTTCTCAAAAACCAGAAACACGATCAGGTAGCAACCCGAATTCCACTCAACGGCACTGTCGAAGACGTTAAAACAGCCATTTGGCCAACTGTTTTTGGTGTCTTGCGGAATGCCTACATTAAGGCGTTCAAAAACGAATTCGATAATAACATTACACTACAGGATGCCCTTAAAAGCGTAAAAGAAGATTATAAAGCGAAGCGAGCAGAACGCAAAGCGGAGCGAAAGGAAAAACGCGAAGAACGCAGGGCCGAACGCAAACAAAAGCGCGAAGAACGTAAAAAAGAGAAAGCCAATTAATCGCCACTGCCCGCCGAACGCAAACAAAGTTCAGCGGGCAGTGGCGATTAGCCAAATTTCGGTCATCCATTCGCCAAAGCAGACCAACAGCTTATTGCCATTTTTATACCACTTATTCAGCACCTGCTACGAGTCGTTTACTAACGCTTGTCTTCGTATACGATTTGCGGAATCTTTGCTTTCATAGGCTACACAACTTCCTGCCATGAACGCATGCAATACACTACTATTTTCGACATTTCGAACCAGCCAGCCACGAATCGTACGTTTCTGCTTGTTAGCTCTGTGCTGGCTATAAGTACCATCCTCTGCTTTATCTTCTCAGCCTCTACCCTTGTCCGGTATATCTTTCTGGTCTTCAGCCTGCTGTTCATCGTGTTTTCTATAGTTATTCCTTACTGGGATCACTTTCGATTAGCGAAAAAGCTAACTACCGCCGAATATGAGGTTGCAGAAGGACTCCTAACGGGTTATTGGCGAAAAGACTGGTATGACCCCAGCGACCGCACCAACTATAGCTACGAAGCTTTTCAGGTAGGCAATATACAGTTCGGCTATCACCGATTCATTGAAATGGCAGGCTTCCACAATGAGGAAACGGCTTATTTTCCCATACGCAATGGTCTGTGGATGCGTATATACTACCTTCCAGAACAACAACTTGATGAAGGCAATCTAATGAATCGAATTCTCCGGCTGGAAGTGAGGCAATTGCCAAAACCGATTCGACCTTTACCAGCCATACAAAACCATGAACACAGATATAATTAAATACCTGATAGCCACAGGGCTATTGGTCAGCGGCTGTCAGACAAGCCCTCAAAGCACCAGCCATATCAGCTCTCCCCAAACAACTACCGATACCATTACCATTACGCAGTTGGTACTTAAACAGGGAGTACCGCTAAACCCAGCCACGAATCCAATTACCCGCGACGATGCCAAAAACTTTGTCAACAGCGAACGCCCTGACTATCGAATTGATACCCTGGCAACAACTGGTTCATTAGAGGCTATTCTGATTAGTCGTCTTTATTCGAATGAGAGTATTGGCTGGCTGGCCATAGTTGACCGAACCAACAAGCGTCTGCTCGATAAAGTACAGGTTTATTACGACAATGCCGAAGGCATGATGCAAACCGAAACCAAATGGGTACCGGCCGCTCGCAGGGCTATTGTTCAGACAGGGACATACGACGACGAAGGTCAGTACAAAATCGACGAAGTCACTTATCAGCTAACCTCAGCCGGAAAGTTTGTTCGCCAGTAATTTATCAGCAATCCTCCAAAACGATGATAGAAGCCATATTCTCTCCCGATCAATCCTACAAAGTGGAGTTCAGTGTTTATGAAATGCGCATGAGTCACTGGATCGAAAAGCCCTATCTGGTTCGGGTCGGCAACGATGAGGTCGTGTTTAGCCTGGAAAGCGACCCCTGGTCGGCCTCGAATGTCCATTGGGTCGACAACGAAACGGTCGAAATGTATCTACGCAAATATCCGGGCCGGGTTGCCTGTCGGGTACGGCTCACTCCATCGGCCAATTATGGTTCGGCCAGCAACGAAACTCAATCCCATTCCGGAACACTTACAGAGGTAAGCAACTGGATACTAACCCTTTGACTGTAAATCAACTAACAGTCTGTTTAAAACCGGTTCACGATTCGGCAAACAGGCACTAATCATGCTGGCAGTGGCCTGTTTGCCGAATCGTGAACTGCTTAAGGCTGTTTTTTCGTCATTGTATCCAGGCGTTCTCCCGCATCGTTTCGCCGTGGCTTAAACCGGATGTCGGCCCGATGTTTGCCTGCACCACTTTTAGCCTGTCTATAACTGGGAATAGCATTGTCTTTACTTTCCAGATTATCGCTCTTCGATGGTTTCGGTATTGGTTTATCCGAGCGGGCAGCCGCTTGCGTAGCACGATTACTTTTGTAGCTGGTAGCCGCTTCTGTGGTCGATTTTGGCCGACTGGCGGTATTTTTTGTCGATTGAGGATTTTGTGCCAGAGCCGTAGTGGTCATCAGTAAGGCACCGATCATTAGCTTTATCATAACGTTTGTGAGTTAGTCTATAACAAGACAACCAGTCCTGGCAATTTGTTTGGGCTGGTGCGAATCGTTTGTTTAACGGACCGTATCGATCCGGGTAGCCCCTCCCCGACGGAGCGAATCGGGTCGTAACCGACGTTGTTTCCGATCACGTTTTGGTTTCTGTTTAGGCAGCGTTGTATCTAATCCCCGCTCAAGCTCCATCCGTTGTTGCATGGAGTTATTCTCAAGCATGGGTTTAGGAGGATTAGCCCGACGGTTATCTTCGGTAGACGTAGCCTGCTGCAAAACCGGAGCCTGGTTACTTTGTGCTGCTGCACCTGTTGCAAAACCCGCAATCAACAGGCTGGCGAGCAATAAGATCCGTTTCATAACCTTGAGTTTTTGTATTCTTATTCAACCAATGGCAAAGCAGAAGGTTATCAGACGACGCCAAATTCAGACTTGTTTCGAATAGAAATCAGGCTCTGGTCCCCAATTGATTAAAAATCAAGTTTGCCCCGTATACTAATTCCGTATGGAATTTGTTTTGTCTTTGCATCTAACAGATAAGATGTCAGGCTGCGCATGTTTCTGAAACGGTTTCGCAAATCCAAACCCACAACTGATGCTGAGTATGTCTCAGCCTATCGTGCCACGGGCGATCTGGCCATATTGGGTGAGCTTTATGAGCGGCACATGGAGTTGGTGTATGCAGTATGCTACAACTACCTGCGCGATGAAGACGAGGCCAAAGATGCAGTGATGCATCTTTTTGAACAGTTGGTAACCGACCTCCGAAAACATGACGTACAGCAGTTTCAGGCCTGGCTACACAGTGTAGCCCGCAATCATTGCCTGATGCTGTTACGCAAAAATCAGGCACACCCGAAAGCCGTTCAGCTTAATGGAACAGCCGAATATGAAGCCGACGAGCACCAGCTTACCTCGCTGCGAAGCGATGAATCAGAGAATTCGATGCTCGACCGGGAAGAAGACCTGAACCACATGGAAGCGTGTTTGCAAACCCTGCCAACTGAACAGCAAACCTGTCTGAAATTATTTTATCTGGAACAGAAAAGCTACCTCGAAGTAGCCGAACTGACCGGTTATGAGTTAAAGCAAGTGAAAAGTTATTTGCAAAACGGCCGCCGAATGCTGAAAATTTGCATGAGTAAATAGCGCAGATAACCAGTTAATTCCGAGCTTTGTTTGCAATATAGACATGAACGACCAATTGACATTCGACGATTTGCGGGCTTATCAGGCAGGCCGTTTGAGCGGCCCAGCACGGCACCGGGTTGAGCGGCTACTGCTCGAAGACCCGTTCTATGCCGATGCTCTGGCTGGGCTGGAGGCTATGCAGCAAACCGCCACACCCACCTCCGAGCAATTGGCCAGTCTGCGCAATGCATTACAGGAGCGTATTCATGCTTCAGCTACTAAAAAACGACTTTGGCCGCTGTGGATTGCCACCACAACTGCTGCCATTCTGTTTATGCTGGCAATGGCTATTTATTTTATTTTCTTCGCACCCAAACACGCTCAGAAACCCCGACCGGCTAACTCTCCCAAGGCAACGGTAGAGATTATATACCCAGTCCTGACGGCTGGCTTTTTGCGGGCATAAGCCGAACTGAACTAACCAATAAACCAGTGTGTCGGTCTATTTTGAGCAAAAAAAATATCCCTAAACAGTAAAACTAATCGGGCAGAATAAAACATTTGTGAAACCCCAAACGTTTACGGGGCATATCAACTCTACCAATTAGTCTATGTTTCGCTCAATTTCGCTACGATCGCTCACCACTCTCTGCGTAGCCCTTGCTCTCTGCCTATCAACCACTTACGCCCAACAACGCTTTAGTGCAGGGCCGCGTATTGGCTTAAATTTATCCACATTACGGGGCGATGTTGCCAACTATAAAATGACTCCAGGCCTTGTTGCCGGAGCGTTTGTAATGTATAGCTCTCTAAATCACTTCGGTATATCGGCCGATCTGCTGTATTCGCAACGGGGTGGCAAATATACGGGCACTGATCCGGGCAATATTCCGGTTGAGTTTACTCAGAAAATCAATTACCTCGAAATTCCCGTAGCTCTCCGTTATTTTCTGACGCTCAACGGCAATTTCCGCCCTAACATCTTCTTTGGTCCCTCGCTGGCGGTTCCGCTCAGCGCCAAACGGGTCAACCAAAAAATAGGCGGTGCCTCACAACCAGACGTAACCAATTCGGAAGCATTCAAAAATCTGGATCTTGGCCTATTCGCCGGTTTTCAGTTGAACTTTCGTGGCTGGGGCGATCGCCAGCACTTCCTGATCGATGGCCGCTACACCTATGGCCTGGCCGACATAACAAGTCAGCCAATTGCCGGAGGCCCAGGTGGTCCTAATGTGTATAATTCAACCATTACACTAACGCTGGGCTATAGCTTCGGCGTTGGCCCCGAATACCGCAGCCGCTACCGCCGGTAGGCTCTCATATACGAAAAGCGGCTTTCAGGTGCTCTGAAAGCCGCTTTTTTCTTTTCAGCGATACGTTCTTGGATCGTCGGCAATGCGCGTATTGTCGTAGAATGTGTTTATGTAGGCCATATCGTCGGCCGTAATTGTAAAATCGAATACATCAAAATTCTCCCGAATACGGTCGCGTTTCACCGATTTAGGAATCGTAACAACATTATGCTGCAACGACCAGCGAATCAGTAATTGAAACGTACTTTTTCCATAATTCGCGGCTAGTTTCAATAAACGTGGGTCATCTTTTTTTAGACCACGCACGAGTGGTGCATACCCTTCGGGCTGAATATTCCTGGCGCGGCAATACTCCAGAACATCGGGCAAATAGCAATACGGGCTTAATTCAAACTGATTGACAGCCGGAGCGACTGCTGCAAACTCAAAAAGTTCGTCAAGGTGCGCTGGGTAATAGTTCGACACACCAATGGCCCGCACACGCCCCTCGGCATACAATCGTTCCATCGCCTTCCAGGTTTCCCGCCGAAGTTCTTTCACTGGCCAGTGTATCAGGTAAAGATCCAGTACATCGAGCTGAAGCTTCGCCAGACTTTTATCGAAAGCGCGCAGGGTTTGGTCATAGCCCTGATCGTCATTCCAGACTTTGGTCGTAACAAATATGTCCTCACGAGGCAGATTTGCTGCTTTCAACGCACAGGCTACCTCTCGTTCATTATGATAAGCAGCAGCCGTATCAATTAATCGACACCCGGCTTCAATTGCCCACTCAACTGCCTGTTGAGTTTCGCTGATATGCTGGGGAGCATAAACTCCAAGCCCCAAAACAGGCATTTGGATACCATTCGAAAGTGTAACTGTTGGAATAATCATGCTCTGGTTAGTAACCCTGTGTATCACTACATTCATTAAAGCAGCCCTATAACCGTTGGTCCGTAGAGAAGTTCTTCCTGGCCAGCCTCAACTCGCAAAATAGTTACATAAAGCACACGCTTAATAGAATTTTAATCTTTTTTTAATCTCAGACAATCTATTCGGTAAGCCCGCCCGTATAAGGTGGTAATGAGCTCATTTATGAAAAATTATTTCTACTCTCAACTTCTATGTTTTCTAAAAAACCACTTCGCCTGCTAGTCAGTCTACTGGTCATCGGCTTACTGATGACTATCAATGCCTGCCAGAACACGCAACCTGATCCTCAGGCAGATCCGGGCCATGCAAGCTCCCGCTTATCATCCGACTTCGTCGTATATGCGTTGACAGACAACAACCAACTGCTCAAATTGAATACGCAGAACCCAGGTGTTATTCTGTCGACCCTTACGGTTACGGGCATTCAGAATAACGAACGGTTAATTGGAATCGACTTCCGCCCCGCCACGGGTCAGCTATATGCTGTCAGTAATGACAGCCGTATTTATGCCATTAATCTGGCAAACGGCATGGCTACGGTTATTGGGTCGGCCCCTTTCTCACCCGCTATCAATGGCGATGTAGTGGGTTTTGATTTCAATCCCACCGTCGACCGAATCCGGCTGGTTACCAACCAGGGACAAAACCTGCGGCTTCATCCCGAAACCGGGGCAACGGCGGCTATCGATGGGGCTATCAATGGTGTTCCAAACGTGGCCATCTCGGGCGTGGCCTACACCAACAGTCGTGCTGGCGTTACTACAACCACGCTGTATGACATCGATCCTATTACGGATAAGCTTTACCGGCAGGACCCGCCTAACAATGGCACGCTGGTAGAAGTTGGATCGCTTGGGATCGATATTGCCGGACGAGGTAGTTTCGACATTTCGCCGGATGGCAACGCAGTAGCCATGTTGATCAATGGCATTACCCAGGGACTTTACCAGATAAATCTGACCACAGGTCAGGCTGAACGCCTGGGCGATTTGCCTGGATTTAGCATCGTTGGGCTGGCCATTCCGGCCGAACCCGTTGCCTATGCCATCGACCGATTCAACAATCTGGTTATTTTCAACCCCTTCGCCCCCGGTACTCCGATCACCAAAGCGTTGACGGGTCTGCCACCAAACGACATGATCTATGGCATCGATTTCCGGCCAGTCAACGGACAGTTGTATGCCATCAGCAGTTCCAGCCGGCTTTACACCATCAATACATCGAACGGAGCCGCAACCATGGTAGGCAACGGCCCCACATCACCGGCCATTACGAGCCTTGATCTGGGTTTTGATTTCAACCCAACTGTCGACCGTATCCGGGTTGTAACCGCAACGGGGCAAAATCTGCGGCTTCATCCCGAAACGGGAGCGGTAGTAGCTATCGACGGTAATCTGGCCTATAGCGATCAATCGAAGGGGGCTATTACGGGAGCAGCCTACACAAACAGCTTTGCCGGGGCCACCACAACCGTGCTCTATGATCTGGATGCGCAGCTCGACCGGCTGGTTCGGCAGGACCCACCCAATGCAGGCGGTCTGGTTACGGTAGGGTCGCTGGGAGTAAATATTGACGGAGCTACTGGATTCGACATTGGAGGCACAACAAACAATGCCTACGCCTTATTAAGAACAGCGAATGAGAATGGGGCGCCAGTCACGAAGGTTTATCAAATTAACCTGATGACTGGCCAGGCTATCCCACTGGCCGACTTCCCAATGCTGGTACGGGCAATGACCGTTGGTTTGGGGTTATAAGTTGCTTACAGAACGGTGTCGATTGCTGATGACACCGTTCTGTACAACATTATCGTTCTACTGTAAATGTGATAAATGGCTCCAGAGCAGCCGGATTCCGGAGGGTATCTTTACTGGCGGCCAGCGACACATCGACCCCAGACAGGATTTTCTTTACAGGAGTTTCCAGTTTTTTGCCGCTGATGGTATAGGGCACTTCGCTGATGGCATAGATCGCATCGGGCACGTGTCGCGGGCTAAACTGGCTCCGAAGTGTTTTCTTTATTCGCGCTACCAGCTCGTCGGTAAGCGCAAACCCATTCTGTAATACCACAAACAGCGGCATAAAATAGCGCCCTCCCGGCTGCTCCAGACCTACAACCAGGCTATCGGCAATTTCGGGCAGGCTTTCCACAGCGCTATAAATTTCACTTGTTCCAATGCGCACACCATCGCGATTGAGTGTAGCATCGGAGCGGCCATAAATAATTATGCCATTTCGCTCCGTAATCCGAATATAGTCGCCATGCCGCCAGATGCCGGGGTAAGTATCGAAGTAACTTTTTTGGTATCGTTCATTGCCCGGATCGTTCCAGAAATAAATGGGCATCGATGGCATGGGTTTCAGAATTACCATTTCGCCCAGTTCTCCGCGTACAGGTCTGGCATTTTCATCGAATGCGTCGACCTTACAGCCTAGCAACCGGCACTGGATTTCGCCTTCATAAACGGGTAATAACGGATTTCCGCCCACAAAGCCACTACACACATCCGTTCCTCCACTAAACGAAATCAACCAGACATCGGATTTCACATTTTCGTAAATCCACCGAAATCCTTCGGGTGGTAAGGGCGATCCTGTCGAGCCAATCGTTCGCAGGTAGGCCAGCCTGGTCGTATTCATTGGCTTTAGACCAGCCCGCATACAGGCCAGATAATAGGCAGCTCCCCCACCAAAGTGATTAATTCGGGCTTCGTCGGCCAGATTCCAGAGAATATTCAGGTCGGGATAACCGGCTGCGCCATCGTATAATACCAGTGTTGCACCCACCAGCATCGATCCCAGGGCAAAATTCCACATCATCCAGCCGGTTGTCGAGTACCAGAAGTATCGCTCGCCCAGCCGAACATCCTGATGCAACGCTAATACTTTGAGATGTTCGAGCAAACAACCGCCAACACTATGCGTAATGGCCTTGGGTTTGCCGGTAGTCCCCGACGAATACAACACCCAGATAGGATGTTCAAAGGGCACAGGCTCAAATATCAACTCCTCGGGGGTTGGTGTTTCGAGCACTTCCTGCCAGAGAATAGCCCGTTCGAGTCGGCTATCAGGATCAAGATACGGTAGCCAGATTACCCGTTGTAGCGTTGGCAAACTAATCCGCAGTTCACGCAGGGCCTCGGTCTTATCAACGGGTTTTCCGTTATAGGTATAGCCATCGGCAGCAATCAGGACTTTCGGTTCAATCTGCTGAAAACGGTCGACAATACTAGCAGTACCGAAATCGGGCGAACAGCTCGACCACACAGCCCCAATGGCATTGGTAGCCAGAAAAGCGATTACTGCTTCGGGTATATTGGGCAACACCGACACTACCCGGTCGCCAACGCCAACGCCCTGCTGGCGCAAATATGTGGCCACAGCATTAACCCGGCGCTCCAGTGTTTCCCAACTGATCATTGCTGGTCGCGGCCGTTGTTCCGAAGCAAAAACAAGCGCTGGGCGCTGGCTAGTTCGGTGCCGAAAAATATGTTCAGCATAATTCAGCGTAGCCCCCCGAAACCACTCGGTGCCAATCATACGCTGCTGCCCCGTTTCAAAAACCACCTGATAGTAGGGCGAATGGCTCTGAACATCAAAAAATTGCCATATACTTTCCCAAAAATCCTCCAGATCCGTTACCGACCAATCCCACAGATCGTCATAATCACGGAAATACAACCCTTTCTTTATAAAAAGCCAATCCATGTATTTTTTCAGAATCGACTGTTCAATCGTACGGCGGCTGGGCAAGTATAGCGGAGTCAATGTTGGTCGGGACATAGAATTAGTGGTTAGTCTTCAGTCGCTGGTTGCAGGGCTTTAATCGTCAGCGTTCGAGCGTTGCGAACAACCCTCAACTACCCACTAACGATTAATCGTTCTGATGGATTGTTTTTTGTATAAAATGCGTTGTGGATGAAAGTTGGATAGTAAGGTTACCAGGAAAAGCCGTAACTTTGCATCCCTTTTAAGGTAAGCTTCAGCAATTAGACTGATAATCAGCACTCCAATTACACACAGCAGTACAATTTACTGTATTTTTCCATGAATCAGGATTCAGATCAGAACGGCCGCCGTGATGGTGAGTCTCGTTCCTTCGGTCGTCGTGACGACGGCCCTCGCTTCAACAGAAACCGCAACGACGACTCGCGGGACAATAATGGTGATCGTCCGCGCTTTAGCCGGAACAACGACCGACCCGATAACGACAGACCACGCTTCAACCGGGAGCGCGATGCTAATCAAAACGACCGCCCGCGCTTTAGCCGGGAGCGCAATGATAATCAAAACGACCGCCCGCGCTTTAGCCGGGAGCGCAACGATAATCAAAACGACCGCCCACGTTTCAACCGAGATCGTAACGATAACCGCTCCGATAATTACGGTAACCGCCGGTTCGACCGCGACGATAAACCCAGCTATAACCGCGACCGCAACAACGACCGCCCTCGGTTCAGCCGGGACGACAAGCCCAATTTTGAACGCAATGAACGGCCACGCTTCGAGCGCGATGATAAACCACGTTTTGAACGCAATGAACGGCCACGCTTCGACCGTGACGATAAACCACGTTTTGAGCGAAATAACGATCGATTTGGCAACGAGCGCCGATTCAACGACCGAGCCGATGATCGGCCACGGTCGCGCACGGACCGGGGAAGCAATCGATTTGGCAATGAGTCTGAACGGTTTTCGGAGAATGACCGGCCCCGTTTCAACCGCAACAACGACGAAAGGCCTCGTTTCAGTCGCGACGACAAACCTGCTTTCAACCGCGATGAGAAGAAAGATCGGTATGCCGACAAAAAAAACCGGTTCTCACGCGAGGGAGAATCAGATTCAGAAAAACCTGCCTTTAAGCGCGTAGGCGGCTTCAATAGGGAAGCTGACGAACGGAATCGGTTCGACCGCACTAATGATCGCCGTAGCTTCCAGGAGCGCAATGATCAGGACGAACCATCGCGGTTTTCGCACGAACAACGCAAACAATCGAGCGAACGCCGGGCGGGCAAGTACAAGAAAGCACCCGACTACTCCCGTGCAGACTCGTTCACCGATCGGTTTGATAAACCCCGGAAGCCTCGTCAGTACGATAATAATGAGCAGCCCAAACGGAAAGCAGTCGATGATGGACTGATGCGTCTTAACCGGTACATTGCCAATTCGGGCGTGTGCTCACGCCGGGAAGCCGACGAACTTATTGCGCGGGGCGACATTTCGGTCAATGGCAAGATCATTACTGAAATGGGTTTCAAAGTAAAAGAAGGCGATACGGTAAAATACGGCACTAAAGTTCTAAACCCTGAGCGTTTTGTGTACGTTCTGCTCAACAAGCCTAAGGATTATATTACAACAACTGAGGACCCCGAAGAGCGCAAAACCGTGATGGAGCTGGTTGCCGATGCGGGTAATTTCAGGATGTATCCGGTGGGTCGTCTCGATCGTAACACAACGGGGCTGTTGCTGCTGACCAACGATGGCGAACTGGCCGATAAGCTGACTCATCCGTCCAACGACATCCGTAAAATCTACCAGGTCGAAATCGACAAGCCGATTACCGACGAACATTTCGAAGCCATTCGGGATGGCCTTACGCTGGAAGATGGACCAATAAAACCCGATGCGTTGAGTATCGTTACACCCGATGCGCAGGTGATTGGTATTGAAATTCATTCGGGGCGCAATCGGATTGTCCGCCGTATTTTTGAACATCTGGGCTACGAAGTAACAAAACTCGACCGCACCACCTACGCGGGCCTGACCAAGAAAGACCTGCCCCGTGGCAAATGGCGCTTCCTGGAGCCGAAGGAGGTTGTAAAGTTGAAGTATTTTAACTCATAAATGATTGAATTGTTAAATGATTGAATTGTTGAATACTTTCAGTTAAAATTCAACAATTCAATCATTTAACAATTCTCCTATGAACCACCTCTTCCCTTACGTTGAGCGTGCGTTGCTCCATCCGGGCGTAACGATCAATGAGCAATATGAGGCTCTGGACGAGGTGGCTCAGTTGGGTATGGCTGGCCTTACGGTTGCGCCATTCTGGGTAAAGAAATTCCGGCGCGAACTGGGCGACACGTATCCTACGGTTCTTTCCACCGTTATTGGGTATCCGTTTGGCTACCAACGCACCGAAGCTAAACAAACCGAAATTGACCTGGCCCTACGCGACGGTGCTACCGAAATTGAAGTAGTGCTGAACACATCGGCCCTCTTTTCTCCCTCATCCGTCTGGCTAAAAATCGAGCTGGCAAAGCTGGTAGCACAAGTACACGCCCAGGAAAAATTTTTCACGGTTATTCTGGAAACAAGCCTGCTAACAGAAGAACAACGCCTGCACATAATTAAACTGTCGGCCGATGCGGGAGCCGATTTCCTGAAAAATGCAACCGGCGCATTAAAAACACCCTTTTCATTCGACAATGCTCTCCAGTTTCGGCAACAAACCCCTAAATCACTGGGAGTCAAGATCGTTGCCGACGGTGCTTCGGAAAACCAACTCGAACAACTGGTTCGTGCCGGTATTGAACGACTAACATTTCACCAACCGTTTATATAATTTCAGT